>DAHUZP010000026.1 GCA_027306505.1 Thermoplasmata archaeon
CAGACGCAGTTCGACACGGGCGAGCAGGCCAGAAGGCCGTGAGTAGTCCACGAGGAGGTCCACGTCCGAGGTGGGACTGGCCTCCCCTCGAGCGACCGAGCCAAAGACCCGTAGGCGAGAGACCGCGAATCGTCGGCACAGACGGCGGATCTCTGTGCGATGGGGATCGATCACTTCACGGATCCCGAGACCCGTCGGACCGTTGGGGCGGGGACGGATCTTCGGTACGTTCCACAGCTTAGACTTGCAGCGAGGACAGATGCGTACCACCGAGGACCTGGGTCTCCACGAATAGACACAACGATAGCAGTGGACAAAGGAATCTGACGGGCCTTCCATGCCCAAGAGGAAACCAGACCGGCTCTTGAAGCTACTGAAGTACCTTACCTCAGGGTGTGTTATGAAAGTAACTTCACGCGCCGGAGGGGTCGAGCGCGGACCAACCCCCTTCGAGCCGGTCCAGCGGATTCGAACCTTTCAGCCACCGGTACTAACCCCTGAAATCTATGTGCATGAATGTGTATGCAGGGGGAGGGATTCGAACCCACGAACTCCTACGAGACCAGACCCTGAATCTGGCGCCTTTGACCAAGCTAGGCGACCCCTGCTCGCGCCCTCCCACAAGGCGGGTAGCTTAAGCCTGTCCCTGCAGCGGTCCGGGTCCACCCTGCCTCTCGGGCCGCTGAACCCCAGAGGCCCGCGGGGGGAGCGCGGGGACGACGGTCCCTCAGCTCCAGACCAGGGGGGAAGCGTAGGTGAGCTCCAACGACACCGTAGCTCCCGAAGTGAGGGAGATGCAGGCCATGAATGAGTCACCACCGTAGGAGGTGTAGTTCCCGGACCCGGAGGAGCTGAGCCCGGTGGGGAGGGACCCTGAGCTGGTGTTAAGCGGCACGTTCTGGTAAGCGAGCCCCACTGGGAGCTGGCCGACAAGCAGGTAGACATCGGCCCCGCTCCACCACCGGAACGAGACCTTGCCCACGGGTAGCGTCGTGTTGTGGATGAAGGGCCAAGGATCGCTCTCGAGGGTCTGGAGGTTGCTCAGCAGGAACGCACAGGGGAGCTCCACGGTCGTCGTCACCGTGAAGGCCGGGACCAGCGTAGCAACGAGTACGATTGGGACGACGATGGCCGTCGCCACCAGGAGGACTCCCGGGCGGAGCCGTCGTCGTCGGGGTCGCACCGTTCCGACATGCAGCTTTTCCGAGGCGCTCTGCAAGAGCTCGTGCGGCCCCTCGATCCCTATCCACTCCAGCCGGCCGCTCTGGCGGCCCGACGGGTGGCCATGCTCGCCCCCGGTCGTGGAGAAGACCAGGTCCCCCACGTTGAACCAGCGATGGAAGAGCCCTCGACGTACGTAGAGGCCGGTCACGTCACGGTGGACGAGGCTGGAGCGCTCCCGAGCGGCTCCCGCCGGCGTGGAGAGGACCCGAAGGTCCGTCAGCGTGTAGCGCTGCCGCCACCACGTGAACAGAGAGAGGGCGAGGGGAAGCAGGAGCGCGAAGCCCAGGAAGAACTCGAGCATGGCGAGGTCTCCCGCCGTGTCGAACCAGGAGGCGATCATCACCAGAGGGAGGAAGATGACCACCACGAGGAGGGCCGCGCCCTCCCACTTCGGGAGGGCGATGGACCATCGCCAGGCCCCCACGACGACCAGGAGGTAGCCCGCGAGGTAGAGTGCGAGGACCGGGCCCACGACCGTGGTGATCTTGACCGAGCCCAGGATCAGCCCGACCAGCTTCTCGTTGAGATAGAAGCTCGCGTAGAAGAACAGGAACATCCCCACCAACACGGAGGCCGCCGCCGGGACCTGGAAGGCGTGCAAGAGCGAGCGGCGCAGCTTCAGGGCCGGTTTCTCCTCGGGGAGCAGGGCTCCGGGGGAGGGCTCGGTCCGGTACGGGTAGGGCCGTCCTTCGCGCGCGAAGAACATCACGAAGACCCAGACGTCCACCGCCAGGATCCCGATGACCTCGCCAACGGCTCCGGGAAGGCTCCCGAACCCCGCGATGGCCCCGATGCCCGCGAGCAGGGCGCCCACCATGAGCAAGTAGGTCCCCCAGCCCTCCCGACGGCTGTCCGCCCCAGCCCTCGCGGCGACGAGCCCGCCGACCACCGCGAGCGGTATCCCGATCGCGAGCCCCCCCTCGCCCGCCTGTTGGAGCAGGTGGGTGTGAGCGGGAGAAGCCCCCGTCCAGGGACCGAAAGCGAGCGCAAGACCGATCGCCACGCCCCAGGCCCCCAGGGTCGCGTCGATCATCCCGGCGCCGATGGCGAGGCGGCCCTCACGACGCAGGCCAACGCCCCAGGTGAGGCCCGCGAGGAGAGCCTGGAGGAAGAACCACGCGGAGAAGAGGTCGTGCAGGTTCTGACCAAGGCTGGGGGAGGTCCCTGGAGGGTAGGGTCCGGGCCCCTGATGCCAGACCCCGATGCCGATGAGCAGGATGCCGGCGAGGAGGAAGTGGGCGCTCCCGAACCACTGGGTCCGGTTCCGGGCGATCCGGGTCAAGTAGAGCGCGAAGGCGACGATGAGGAGCCCGCTCGAGATCATCCCGGCGTTGTAGAGCCACGGATCGACGTGGCCGGCTCCGGAGGCCCCGAGGTAGCTCAACGCGAGGGAGGTGACCGACCACCAGGGGTTGAGGTAGGCACAGGTGAAGATCACCACCCAGGCCCAGACGCCGGCGATGGGCCCTAGGTAGTACCCTTTCCGGGAGAAGAGGTCCGAGCGGCTCATGCCCTGGAGGTGACCTCGCGTCGGGCGGGGCGGCGCGCGAAGAACATCAGGATCGCGGTGAGGTCGATCGCGATGATGGCGATGGCCTCGACCTCCGCGACGGAGAGGTGCCAGGGATGGACCGTGAGGGCGACGAAGATCGGGGTCAGGATGGCCAGGCCCAGGAACCCCAGGCTGAGACGCTTGCGGCGCTCCGCGAGCGCACCAAACCCCCAGATGAAGATCGAGAAATCGGCCTGGTAGAAGAACCAGTCCGAGACGAAGTCGTGGTAGGCCGACGGGTAGGGCGGACTTCCACCGCAAGTGGGGTTGCAGAAGATGATCGCGTTGTTCACGGTCTCGGTCGTCTCTCCGTGATAGACCCCCACCAGGAACAGGAAGATCCCGGCCACCAGAAAGAACGCGCTGCCCGTGGACTGGATCTTGTTCCGCGAGTAGCTCACCATCGCGGCCGCGAAGAGCATGAGCAGGATCGCGGTCGGGAAGATCACCACGTCGTTGTAGATCCAGTAGAGGCCGGCGGCGGCCCCGGTGGAATTGGCGCCGGCGTCCCCCAACGCGCTGAAGGAGCTGTTATCGAACCGCCACCAGGAGCGGTTGAGGTAGGCATCGATGGAGACGGCGATCCAGAAGTACGCGACGGCCACCATCCCTGCCCAGAACCCGAAGGGGGGGAAGTGCACCTTGAGCCAGCCGACCAGCCGCGAGACCTGGCGGTCTATGGGGTGACGGGGACGGGGCCCCCCCCCCGGTGACGCCGGCCAGGCGGTCAGACTCGAGGGCTCGTCGGGTGAGCTCTCCAGTTCGGCCAACGATCGCCGCCTCCTCGACCATCGCGGCCACCCCCTTCCTCGGCATAATGCTATCCCCGGCGCGGCGCCACGGCCCACGAGGGTCGAGCGAACGCTCTCGCACAATGATTATCTGAGGCGGGCAGCTCCTCCGGCCGAAGGATGACCGGTCTGGGGGGGGTGTGCGTAGCCGCCTTCCTGCTGCTGCTGGGGGCTGGCCTTCCTCTGGGGGCGACGGGGACCGGTACCACGGCTTCTCCGATCGCCACCACCGAACCCCCTCTTGGTCCGTTGGACCTCGCCCAGGCGAGCCTCGCTCACGGCCAAGGACCGGCCCAGGGCCATGCGTTCTCCTGCGCAAGCGTGGGCCCCCTCAGCCGGGAGTGCTCCGCCTCCACCCCCGCCGCTCGGTCCTCCTCCTCCCTGACCTCCCCGAGGACCGTGATCGGCTGGCAGCGCCTGTGCTCCTACCAGTCCTGCCCTCCCCCGGCGCGTGGCGGCGCCGGGATGACCTACGATCCCCTCACCGGCTACGTGGTGCTTTTCGGGGGCATCAAGAACCTGACCACGTCCTCCGGGACGACCTACAACGATACCTGGGTGTTCAAGAACGGCAACTGGTCCCAGCTCTCCATCCCGGGCCCCTCCCCGCGCCTCGGGGCCTACATGGCCTACGACTACGCCGACCACTATGTGGTCCTCTTCGGGGGAGGGCCCTACCTCACGTTGAACAGCTCGCTCTACTACAGCGACACCTGGGAGTTCCAGAACGGCACGTGGACCCAACTGCACCCCACGCTCTCCCCCAACCCCCGTGGCCTCGGAGCGATGGTCTGGGACCCCGTCGACGGTTACCTGCTGATGTACGGAGGTATGTCCGGGCAGTACGACATCCACAGCGACACCTGGACGTTCGTCGGCGGACAGTGGCACAACCTGAGCCTCGCCGCCCATCCCCCACCGCTCCTCTCTCCCTGCATGACCTTCGATGCCGCGACCGGGTTCGTGCTGCTCTTCGGGGGAGCGAGCCCCTCGCCCGCGTTCATGTTCGGGGACGACCAGGCGCAGACCTGGAGCTACGCGCACCAGACCTGGACCAACCTCACCCCCATGATCGCCGGGACCGTACCAGATGGTCGGATCCTCGCGTCCATGGCCTACGACCCCGTCGATGGGTACGTGGTGCTCTTCGGTGGATGGAACACGACCACCGGTGCGCTCTTCGGGGACACGTGGGCGTTCGTCGGGGGCGCCTGGACGCTCCTCTTCGTGACCCCCTCGCCCGCGGCGGCGATCATCGGGTCCTCCCTCATCTCCACCCTTCCCACGTCAGGCCTCCTCCTCTTCGGGGGGATCGTGGGCACCTACACGAGCTATCACGGGACCAATGCGACCTGGTCGTTCGGGCCGGCCCCCAACCTCGCGGAGACCCCCTACGTGGTCTCCTTCGTGGCGGGCCCCTCCGTCTGCAAGGTCGAGTTCAACGGCAGCGTGCAGGGGAGCGGTAGCTCGGTCGCCGTGCTGCCGGGTCCCTATGGCGCCGCCGCTCTGCCGTGCCCGGGCTACACCTTCGCCGGGTGGTTCACGAACGGCGGCGTGAACGTCGCCGGGGAGGGCACCTCCACGATGACGCTCGACGTGACCGGCAACGGCTCGCTCTCCGCCTATTACCAACCGATCGCGCTCACGTCCTTCAGCCCTCAGCCGCTCGAGCTGGGCGGCGTCGTCGGCGGGCTCGCGCTCGTGCTGCTCGTCGTGGTCGCGATCTGGCGAAGGGGCCTGTCGCGCTCGCGTCTCCCCCCGCCTAGGCTGGAGGGGGTGGGGGCTCGGACCACTGGGGACCCCCCGACGAGCTGACCGGTCCCGGTCCGCTGGGGGTGGTCGGGCCACGCCGGCGCCGCCGGAGCAACAGCACGGCCGCGACTACGGCCACCACCGCCACCACGGCGATGAGCAGCAGGGGGAGCAGGGATCCGTACGAGGTGCCGGAGGGCGTGGTCGAGGAGCTCGCGCTCACGGTGAGGGTCGTCGTCGCGGACGCGCTGTGGCCCGCGCTGTCGTTGACGTAGACCCGGACGGTGAAGGTCCCGGCGGAGGAGGGGGTGCAGGCGAGCGCGGCGAGGTCGCTCGAGGAGCATCCGCCCGGGAGCCCGGTGTAGGCATAGGAGAGCGTCCCCGTCCCGCCCGAGGCGCTCACGGACAGGTCCGTGGTCGAGCCGGTCGACAGGCTCGGGGGCAGGGCGCTGAACGAGGTGATGGTGAGCCCTCCGCCCCCTGAGGCCGGGGTCACCCGCAGGGTGGTGGTGCTCGTCGCCAAGCGGGAGGCGGTGTCGGTCACGTTGACCGTGATGGTGAAGGTCCCCGCCACGGTGGGCGTGCAGGTGAAGCTCGCGAGCGTGGAGGCGCACCCTGCGGGCAGCCCGCGGTAGGAGTAGCTCAGGGTCCCCGTCCCTCCGGAGGCCACCACCTGGATGGTGGTCGAGTTCCCGAGCTGGATGGAGCTCGGGGTCGCCGTGAAGGAGGAGATGGTGGGGGCGGCACCGGCGGGGTTGACGACCAGGCTCATGCCCTTGGTCCCCGAGTGGCCGGTGGTGTCCTGCACGCTCACGGTGACCGAGAAGGCCCCTGTCACGGTGGGCGTGCACGCGAGGCTCGACGTGTTGGCCGAGGTGCAGCCGGTCGGGAGGCCCGTGTACGCGTAGGTCAACGGGCCGCTCCCTCCGGTCGCGGCCACGCTGAAGGTCGTGCTCTGGCCGACGGCCACCGGGTTCGGGCTCGCGGAGAAGGTGGAGACGACGATCGGCGTGACCGCGCCCACCGAGAGAGGGCTCGCACCGAGCGCGAACGCTCCGGAGGAGTCCGTCACGTTGACCGAGGGCGCGTAGCTACCGGTCGCCGTCGGGGTGCAGAGGAGCGAGGGCGTGTCGAGGGAGGTGCACCCGGGCGGCAACAGGGTGTAGAGGTAGTGGTAGGGCGGGGTCCCTCCGGTCGCCGTGATGTTGATGTAGGTGCTTCCGCCGATGGGCACCGGGTTCTGGCTGTAGGCGAACCCCGTGATCTGGATCGGGGCGTTCACCTTGAGGGTGGTCGTCCGGGTCTGGGTGTGCCCGGCCGAGTCGTTCACGTAGACGCGGGGCGTGAAGGTCCCACTGGACTTGGGGATGCACCGGAAGGTGGCGGGCTGGTTCCCGTTGCATCCGGAGGGCATGCCTGTGTAGGTGTAGATGAGCGTCGGGATCCCCCCCACCGCCACCACCGTCACCGTCGTGCTCGTGTTGAAGGTCAGGGTCGACGGCGAGATCATGAACGAGGAGATCGAGAGGTCCGGATAGACGTAGAGGGTCGTGAGGGCGGAGCTCGAGTGCGTGGGGGTATCGTTGACGTACACCCGGACGTTGTAGGTGCCTGCCGAAGTCGGCCTGCAGGCCAGCGAGGTCGCGTTCACGCTCGAGCACCCCGCGGGCAGCCCGACGTAGGAGTAGGTGAGCGGCACGGGCCAGCTCGCGTTGACGTTGAGGTGGGTCGTGTCCCCGAGCACGATGCTCGGTCTCCAGGCGGTGAAGTTGTCGATCGTGGGAGCGCCCACGAGCGCGACCGTGATGTTCGCCTCGTCATGGATCGCGGAGCAGTTGTAGCTCACGTTCGCCCAGATGATGCCCGATCCGACGGCGCCTCCCGCCGTGAACTTCACCGCGGAACCCGTGGTGGTGTTGAGCGTCCCCAGCGAGGCCGGAGTGACCTGCCAGGCATAATGGGCGCGGGGGACCCAGGCCCCGTTCTGGTCGAAGGCGGTCGCGTTGAAATCGTGCGAGCCGCCGAGCCCCACCGTAGCGGTGACGGGGGAGATCGCGCTCTGGTTGAGGATGATGACCTTGTACTTGCCCCAGAGCGAGGCGAGGGCGCCTGCGTAGGGTATGGAGGAGCCGATGCGGACGTGGTTGATGCCCAGCGTCGGGTCCTGCGCGTGGCCTTGGATGCCCACGACGCCGAGGGAGGTGTTGAGCTGGGGCACCGCGTTCGCCGCGGCGGGGGTGTAGTCCGTGCTGGTGTGCCCGAGGGGCTCGACGCCGACCGCCCAGGGAACGACGGTGGTCGGGATCGTGGGCGTAGCGGCCCCGCTCGACCCGTAGGCGATGCCCACGAACGACGGTCCCAGGGTGTAACCGGCCTCGCACATCACCCCGACGGCGACCGAGACCCCGAGGTTGTAGGTGCCGTTCTCCCAGGCGCTCGTTCCCGTGACCGGGCTCCCGTCGTAGGTGTACTTCCACCAGTACCCACCCACGTGATTGATCTCGAAGGTGTGGGTGGTTCCGAGGCCCACCAGGTTCGCCGGGTTGTAGATCAGGGTGTTGTTGGGGAGATAGGCGGCCGGAGCGGCGACGGTCGTGACGAGGTAGTAGGTCTCGGCGACGCCCACCGCGGTGAAGGTCGAGGAGCTGACCGGGTCCCCTACTCCCAGCACGATGTACTGGTTGTTGGAGAGCGAGGGGTTGCTGGGGGCGGTGATGGTGGAGTTGACGGCGGTGTTGTTGGCCATGGTGGCGTCGTTGAACGTGGCCGAAGCGCCGGTGCCGGCGGCGGCGATGCTGATCGGGAAGGAGCTCGGGTGGACCGGCGCGTCGGAGCTACGGACGCAGGACCCCCCGGCGGGGGCGAAGAGGTTCGAAGGGAGGTACAAGGGGGCATCGTGGGGGCCGGCGGGGGCCACCACGGGGGACATGGGCGCGAGGAAGGTCGGCGCACAGAGGACCAGGGCGAGCGGCACCAAGGCGAGGGCCAAGGACGAACGCATGCTCAGGCGAGCGGGTCCCCTCCAATAAAAACCCTCGGAAGTTTGGTGCATGTCGCCCCTCCGCCCGCCGGAGCGCCCCCGGGGAGCGTGCGGGCCTAAGCTGGGCCGCTCGGAGCTCCACTGACTTGATGCGGGCGTGGCCCTGGTCCGGACATGCCCGTGCGCCTTCTGGGGGTGCCGTGGGACGCGACCACGCTGGGTCGCAAGGGCGCCCGGCTCGCCCCCGAGGCCATCCGCAGAGAGCTCGCTCGCCTGCATCCCTTCGACGCCGAGGGAGGGCGGCCGCTCGCCTGGCTTGCCGGGAGCGACCTCACGCTTTCGGAGGAGCACTCTGACCTCCTGCGCGTGGTCGGACGGGCCGCCGAGCGTGGGGCGAAGAGCGACCCGGAATCCCCCTTGGTGCTGCTCGGGGGAGACCATGCCATCGCCTACGCTGGGGTGGGCGCCCTCCATGAGCGCTTCCCGGAACTGGAGGTGGTGAGCTTGGACGCCCACCTCGACCTGCGGTCGCTCGAAGGGCCCCCCACCAACGGGAACTGGGCCGAGCGCATGATCGGGACCTTCGAGCGCCCCCTTTGGGTCGCCGGGGTCGCACGGTTCGCGAACGATGCGTCCCTCTTCGAGACCGCGAAGCGGCGGGGGGTCCGGTGGGTGTCCTCTTCGACCATCCGCCAACGGGGGGTCGCCCAGGCCGCCCGAGACCTGGGGATCGAGAGGCTCCGTGGAAAGGACCTCTACCTCACGCTGGACATCGACGTGCTCGACCAGGCCCACGCCCCAGGGGCCTCCGCCCCCACCCCGGACGGGCTCTCCGTGGACCAGGCGGGGGCCTGGATCGAGCTCCTCGCATCGACCGGGCGGGTACGGGGCTTCGACGTCTCGGAGGTCAATCCGACAGTCGACCCGGCGGGCATCACCCCCCGGCTCGCGGCCTACCTGTTGCTGACCTTCCTTGCGACCACCGGGCGGTGAAAGGGAGGCCTTCCGCGGGCCCCTTTCGACCCCCTCCCCTTGGCCGAGCCGCCTTCGGCCCTCCGGGGCCACTTTCACGATAGAAAAACGACCCGCGGCAGGTGAATAGATACATGGAGCATTTATCACGGTCCTGGACGAGTTAGTGTAGGTGGAGATAGGGGCTCCCGGAGCCCCGTTGTCCCGAGATGAGCGCCCCTAGCTTCCGTGGAGGCCTCCTCGCGGACGGCCCCTCCCCCCGGGGGATGTTCGTGGGAGGCTTCCTTTGGCTCCTGCTCGCGGCGCTTGCGCTCACGGCCTCCCCCGGCTCGGCCGCCTCCCCGGGGCCAGCTCCGCTCCCGCACATCGTGGAGACCGTCGTCCATCCCGCGGTCACCAGCGGGTGCAGCCAGTACCCCTGCGACGAGAGCGCCCCGATCACGTGGTACGAGTACTATCCCTGGGGAGGTCCCCAGGGGTTCGGTCTCCCCTACCGCGACGGAGGGGAGTGCATCGAGTTCGACGGATACGCGCCGTACAACTCCTGCAGCTTCAGTGGAGGGAACGGGAACTACAACTCGTACTACGGAGAGAACTGCCCGGGGTTCATCTCGAGCCAGACCAACGTGCAGGCGAACGGCAACCTCTGCTACCTCGGCTATCAGACCTTCCCGATCTACTTCGCGACGCAGCCGGGCAGCGGCAACCTCTACGCGGGGACCTACACGTTCCAGAACGCGGGAGATGACTGCTCCTCGCTGTTCATGAACAACAACCCCCACATCGACCCGAGCGGCCCGTACACCGGGCTCGTCTTCGGCTGCTTCGCGGGCCCGTCGGGGTGGTCGAGCTGGTCGGGTTCGACGACCACCTTCCACGGCTTCAGCGACTTCCACGTGGCCTACGCCGAGAGCAACGGTGGCCCCGCCGCGCTCTCCTACTGGCTCTACACCAACGGGGCCTCCCTCCTCTCCCCGGGAGGGGTCTCCCCGGGAAGCGCTCCGACCCTCTTCCCGCAGGCGGCCATCTACGGGGACGTGGTGGCGAGCAACGGCAAACCGATGGGCGGGCTCACGGTCACCATCAACGCGAGCTACGCTCCCTGGAACGGCGGGACCATCTACACCGTGACGTCCGCCAGCGACGGGAGCTGGGGCTTCGACATCCCGCAGTCCGAGTTCCCGCTCGGGGACCTCTCGAACGCCTACGTCATCTCGGTCAGGCCCCCGCCCGGGTTCACCATCGTGAAGAGCACGATCAACGGGACGGCGGCGACCTTCCCTGCGAACGTGAACGTGGGGGATGGGTTCGGGGTGAACGTGCAGTTCACGGTCGCCCCGCTCGCGGTCTCGGTCCAGATGGGGGCCACGTCCAACCCCGAACGGATATGCTCGGTGAGCGCGCACGCGGGCTGCGGCCTCGCGACGACCACCGCGCTCACCTTCTATGCGAACGCGACCGGCGGACCGATGTACCCGTCGACCTCCGGCGCTCCGCTCTTCGATTTCTGGCCCTCGACGAACATCGCCTGGGTCAGCCCGGTCAGCGCCGTCGCGACCTGCGTGGACGGCTACGGGAACGCGGTGCCCGGGTGTTCGAGCACACCGACCCCGCTCGCGAACGGGGGGATCGGGTTCAGCTGGCCGGGCTCGGATTTCGCGCTGGGGGATCGATGGTCCGTCACCTTCACGGCGCAAGCGCTGGGCGGCCCCTATGGGATGGTGCGCTCCGCTGAGGCATGCACGTTCACCGGGACCAACCAGGGCGCCCACTGCGCGGGGACGACCCCCTCGGGACAATCGAGCGAGCTCGGCTACCAGGACTTTTCAGGGAACGTGGGCGCGGTCTCCTTCCCGCCGGCTCCGGTCATCGTGGAGCCGCCCTTGGTCTACTATCCACCACCTCCTCCCCCGCCTCCGCCTCCCCCGCCCCCACCGCCCCCGGGGATGCCGGTGCTCAACCCGGTGAACATCCCCGTGGGTCAGCCGCTCGCCTCCCCGCTGACCTCCCCGGTGGTGAACGCGCTCACCACGGCCCTGCCGACGCCGACCCTCTCGGTGAACGTGATGGCGCAACCCCTGGCGACGGGCCTCGTCGCGACCGGTTGGGTGGGGCTCTTCTCCGTCCTGGGGGTCGGGACCCGCATCAAGCAGCGGAAGATGGTGGCGATGCGCAACGTGGCCCAGGGCGCCCGATCGATACCCTCAGCGCCGAAGGAACCGGGAGCGATCGGCCAGTTCGACTGACCGTCCTTCTGTGGGGACGGCCATGGGCGGTTCCTCCCGCCGCGCGGGACCACCTCGGGCCGGACCCGCTCCAGCTTATGGGCGGGGTGGGTTCCCTCTCCAGGAACATGCAGGCGAGCGTGCTGTGGAAGCCCGGGGGACCGGAAGCGCTGCGCTTCGGCACCGTCGCGGACCCGGAGCCCGGACCGGGCGAGGTGCTGGTCCGGACCCGTGCCACCTCGGTGAACCGCCTCGACGTGTGGATCCGCCAGGGCACCTACCGCGTCCCGCTCCCGCACATCCTGGGGGTCGACCTCGCAGGGGAGGTGGTCCACGCGGATGTGACCGGCCGGTGGAAGGAAGGTGACCGCGTCGTCGCCTATCCCGCGTTGTCCTGTGGGAAGTGTCCGTCCTGCCGGAAGGGCCAGGAGAGCCTTTGCCCCACCATCGGGATCCTGGGACGCGAGCGGCACGGGGCCTACGCCGAGCTCGTCGCGGTCCCATCGGAGAACCTCTATCCCCTCCCCGACCGAGTAGCGTGGGAGGCGGCCGGAGCGTTCCCGCTCGCCTATCTCACGGCCGAGCACACCCTCTCCAGGGCCGGCGTCGTCGCAGGGGAGACCGTGGTCATCTTCGGGGCCTCCGGAGGCGTCGGTTGCGCGGTCCTCTCCCGGGCGGTGCGCCGCGGGGCTCGGGTGATCGCGGTCACGGGCTCACCCCAGCTCGTCCCTCGTCTCCACGTCCTGGGGGCGGAGGAGGTGCTGATGCGCGGGTCTGGCGACCTGGTCGAACGGGTCCAGGCGGCCACCCGAGGGCGGGGCGCCGATGTGGTCGTGGACACGGTGGGGCAGTTGATGTGGAACACCGGACTGCGGGCCCTCACCCGGGGCGGGCGCTACGTGATCGTCGGTGTGACCAGCGGTGCGGAGGCCCCGACGGAGCTTCGCCTGATCTACACGCGGCAGCTCTCCGTGCTGGGGGGGTTCCTAGGGGACCGGGTGGACTTCGTCCGTCTGCTGGAGGACCTGGCACGGGGACGGATCAATCCGCAGGTCGCCGAAGTGTTCCCCCTGGGACAGGCCGTGGAGGCCCATCGACGGCTGGATGCCCCCCACCTGGGGAAGTTCGTCCTGAGGCCCTAGCCCCGAGCACCCTGGTCGCGAGGCCCCGTCCCCACCGAAGAGCCCCCTCCGGAGGACGCCCACAGGTTCAAGGGCGCCCGGTTTCTCCGTCGGCCGGGCCCCATGCTCATCGAAGCCTCCGGGCTCTCCAAGAACTACGGCAGCGTGCCGGCGCTGGGGCCTGTCGACATCGCCCTGCCCGAGGGCTCGGTCGGACTTGTGGGCCCGAACGGCGCCGGGAAGACGACCCTGCTGCGCTTGCTCCTGGGGCTGATCCGTCCGACCTCGGGCTCTGCCCGGGTGCTCGGGCTGGACGCCTCGCTCGACGGCCTCGAGGTCCGGGCGCGCGTGGGCTACATGCCGGAGCATGAGTGCCTGGTCCCGGAGATGACCGGGGTGGGCTTCGTCTCCTACATGGGCCGCCTGAGCGGGCTCGATCCTTCCACCTCCCTCAGCCGGGCCCACGACGTCCTGCACTTCGTCGGCTTCCGCGAGGAGCGCTACCGCCGGATCTCCGAGTACTCGATGGGCATGCGTCAGCGGGTCAAGCTCGCCCAGGCGATCGTGCACGACCCGCCCTTGGTCCTCCTGGACGAGCCGACGGCCGGGCTCGACCCCCAGGGCAGGGACGAGAT
This sequence comes from Thermoplasmata archaeon, assembly GCA_027306505.1. GTDB lineage: Archaea > Thermoplasmatota > Thermoplasmata > Lutacidiplasmatales > UBA184 > JAKAAX01. The sequence continues at coordinate 13,253 of DAHUZP010000026.1, forward strand.
GCTCGAGCTGCTGAAGGCGCTCACCCGTCAGACGGGGAAGAGCGTCGTCCTCTCCTCGCACATCCTGGGCGACGTCGAGGGGGTCTGCGATAACCTCCTGGTGCTGGACGGCGGGCGGGTCATCGCCCAGGGCCCGCTTCGCAAGCTCCTCTCCCTAGGCGGGAACACGGTCGTCGTGCGGATCCGGGGGGACCCGCGGCCCTTCCTTGCGGCGCTCGCCGTACGGGGATTGCGCTGCGACCAGGTCGGCGACGAGTATCGGATCGCCCGTCCCCCACGGGGGGAACGGGAGCTCTTCGAGATCGCCCGGGAGACCCGCACGCAGATCCGCCACCTGGGCCGGTCGCTCCAGTCGGTCGAGGACCTGTTCTTGGAGCTGGTGCGCGACCACGAGTCCCATCCAGGAGCGCGCGCGCCTTGACGCTCTCCCCTCCTCGCTACGCCCTCGCGGAGCATCGCCTCCGCCCGCGCCAGGACCGGGTATGGACGATCTTCTCCGTGAACGTGCGGCTGCGGGGCCTCCGCATCTTCCCGCTGCTCCTCGTGGGCTTCGGGTTCGTCGCCACGTTCGTCCCGCTCTTCCTGACCGAGCTCTTCTCGACGTACGGGCTCTCGAGCGGCCCCTCGCTCGCCTCGTTCTATTCGGCCTACAACAACCTGATGCTGTTCATCTTCACGCTCCTGATGAGCGCGGTCGTCGGCTCCGGCATCATCGCGGACGACCTGCGCACCAAGTCGATCAGCCTCTACCTCAGCCGGCCGATCACCGTCCTGGACTACCTCGTCGGCAAGGCCGGGGTCGTAGGCGCCCTGCTCGCCCTCCTCGCGATCCTCCCCGGGGTCCTCACCGCGGTCCTGGTGGGCGTGCTGGGCTACGTGAGCGCGACGGTCGCGGCGGAGGCGATCGGGATATTCCTCGGAACGGGGACCCTTCTCGTCCTCGTGTTCACCGGCTTCGCGGTGCTCCTCTCGAGCCTCACCGACCGGAAGAGCTTCGCGGGCGCGGGCATCTTCGCCGTGCTCCTCTCCCTGGAGATCGTCGCGTCGGTCCTCTACGCCGCGACGAACCAGGTCAGCGCGCTCTACCTTGCTCCCTGGGAGGACGTGCTCTCGGTGGCCCGATGGGGATTCGGGGTGAGCACACCCGGGGCGAGCCTGGACCCCTCCGTCGCCCTGTCGATCGTGATCGCGCTCCCCGTCGTCCTCTACGGGGCGACCTACGTCCGGCTCCGCCGCCTGGAGGTGATGACCGAATGAGCTTCGTTCCGGTCGTGGAGGCGGTCAACGCGACCAAGCGCTACGGGGAGGTCCTGGGCCTCAACGGGTTCACCGCCACCTTCCCGCCGGGCATCACCGGCCTCGTCGGGCCCAACGGCGCGGGGAAGTCCACCCTCTTCCGGGCCCTGGCGGGGCTCCTCCCGCTCGATGCGGGCAGCCTCACCATCCTGGGCGAGGGCGTCTGGAACCATCCTGAGCGCAACCGGATGATCGGCTACTGCCCGGACCACGGTGGGCTCTATGGCTGGATGGGGCCGGAACGGTTCGTTCGGACGCTGCTCGAGGTCGATGGGTTCTCCCCTTCGGAGGCCACCGACAGGGCCCACCGTGCCCTGGAGACCGTGGACCTGCTCCCGGTGAAGGACCGCCCCATCCGCACGTTCAGCAAGGGGATGCGCCAGCGCGTGAAGGTGGCCCAGGCGATCGCCCATGACCCGAAGGTGCTCTTCCTGGACGAGCCCTTGAACGGGACCGATCCCGTCGGGCGCGCGAAGTTCCTCGCCCTCTTCCGTTCGCTGGCCGCCTCCGGTCATCACCTCATCATCAGCACGCACGTGCTCCACGAGGTCGAACGCCTGACGGACAACATCGTGATGATCTCCAACGGGAGGGCCATCGCGCAGGGGGACCTGCACCGGATCCGTGACCTCCTGGACCAGTACCCGCACACCGTCGAGCTCGAGTCCTCCACCCCGAGGGTCCTCGCGAAGGTCCTCGCGGGGCGCGTGGACGTCTTCAGCCTGCAGTTCACCGGACCCGACCGGGTCACGGTCCAGACCTCCTCCCCGGACTCCTTCTTCCAGGACCTGCCGGAGATCGCTCTCACCGAGGGGGTCTCCCTCACCGGGGTCCGCTCCACGGACGACAGCCTCGAGGCGGTCTTTCGCTATCTCGCCAAGGGGAGAGGATGAGCCTCCACCTTCCTCTCCGCCCCACCTGGGTGCTCGCCCGGGTGACCTTCGAGTCCACCGTTCGCAGCTGGAGGGGTCTTGGCCTCGCGCTGCTCTCCTTCTTACCGGCCGTGGTCGTCGCGGGCCTCTACCTCGCCGGGACCCGTGGCGGGGACCTGGTGAACGACTACGAGACCCTGGCGGTCCGACTCTTCCTTCCTCTGGTCCTGCTCCTCGTCTCCCTGATGCTCGCGGTCCCTCTCTTCCGCGACGAGATCGACGAGCAGAGCATCGGTTACCTCATCACGCGGACCGTGGGCAAGCCCGCGATCGTCCTCGGGAAGTACCTCGGGTACGTGGGGCTCGCCTCGCTCCTGCTCCTCCCTTCCTGCCTGGTCTCCTACGGGCTCGCGGCCGCCGGGGCGGGCTCGGGGGCCGGGACCCTCTCGGGGGTCTTGCCGGCCCTTCTGGTCTCGACCTTCCTGGGCATCCTCGCGTACGGGGCCTTCTATCTCTTCCTCGGCCTCGCGACGCGCAGGGCCCTCCTCGTGGGGCTCGTCTACGCGTTCCTCTGGGAGTTCCTCATCGGGAGCCTGCCGGGGAGCGCTCCGGACCTGTCGGTGATGCACTATCTCCTGACCATTCCCCGGCTCTGGGTGAGCTCTGGGCCCCTCGCGAGCTACCCGTCGACCCTCACCCTCGCCCAGGCGGTGGGGGTCCCGCTGGGGGTCGCGTGTGCGCTGCTGCTGCTCACCCTGGCGACCTTCTGGAAGCTCCCGCTCTCCCCCTCTCCTGAGTGAGCTCGAAAGGAAGGGGCCACGGGGGCGGCCCTGCCCTCCGAGACACGCGTTGGCGCCTCCGTTCCCCCCGCCCCCAGTTCTTTAACTGCGCATCGTAGGGAGGGAGTGACGCCCATGCCCAAGTCCCCCGTCCGCCCGCGAACGAAGCCCTCTCGGAAGAACGCACGGCCCAGCGCCGCACCTAGGCGACAAGGGCGCGCACCGAAGAAGGGCAAGCCCGCGCCCTCGACCCCGACCAAGCGCACGACTAGGACCCCACCCCCTGAGGTTCCGCCGGGGCCCGACGACTTCCCGACGTTGGAAGAGGCGGGGGAGGAGAGCCTGGGAAGGGCGCTGCGCGAGTCCCTGGGACTCCCGCCCCTGGAGGAGGACCCTTCCACTCCTCCCGAGCCGCTCGCTGAGGAGCTCGCGGAGGAGGAGGCGAACGTGGTGACAGAGGGGGCCGAAGCGCTCGCTCCCGAGCCCCCTCCCGAGGTCCGAGTGGTGAGCGTCGGCTCCTTCGTCCCGACCGGACACCTCGTGTGCGAGGGCTGCGGCAGGATCGTGCGTTGGGCGATCCCCGAGACCACGCGGAAGGAGCTCGCCGAGCTCGCGATCACCTCCCCCGAAGGGTGGGAGGTACGCTCGCTCGCTGTGAGCTTCACCGGGTTCTGTCCGAACTGCCGCCGGTCGACCGGGCGGCGCTGACCTTCCGGGCCCTCTACTCGTCGAGAGGGGCCCCGCACTTCGGACAGAAGCGTCGACGTACCCCGACCAGGGAGGCCCCGCACGCCGGGCAGGCGAGGGGCTTGGAAGACGGCTCAGCGCCGGGGGCGCTGGCGGGCTTCGGTGACCTCTCCTCCGGTTCCTTCGGTCCCTTCTCCTCCGTCGCGGCTCGGGAGGTCTTGGTCGATGGGCTCGCCTTCTTCGAGCCTGGAACCGTGGTCTTCCGCGTCCCTTCCGCCGGGGCGGCCGCGGGCTCGTCGTCCTCGATGTTACGCCGAGAGGCCCGTCCGCGCAGGTAGAGGAGAGCGATCAGGAAGGCCAGGACCACGACGACCACCCCGGCCTCCTCCATAGGGAGGTAGGAGCCGGCGCCTCCCGACCCCGAGCTGCCGGTCACGTTGAGGAAGGCCTGGGCGCTGCCGCTGTACCCCGTCTGGGCGACCGAGAAGGACAGGACGACCTCCCCCGGTGTGGAAGGGACAGTGTAGGTGGCCAGGACCTCGCCTTGGGCATCCGAGACCCAGGGGGACGCGGGGACGAAGGCCCCCCCGCCGACGCTCGCCGAGAAGGTGACGTTGACCCGGGGGACCCCTTGGCTCCCGTGAAGGACCCTCAACGTCACGTTCACGGTCCCTCCAGGCGCGGCCGTGGTGGAGGAGAGGGAGACGGTGAGCGCGAGGGTCGTGGGGCTCACCTGGACGGCGGAGGAGGCGGAGCCCTGGAAGAGCCCGTTGCCCACGCTCGCGTTGATCCAGGTGGTCTGGGGCGAGGAGACCAGGGGGGCCGAGTAGTTCCCCTGCGCCTTTCCCTGGGCGTCCGTGGTCCAGGGCAGCGCTGGCGTGAAGGTGCCCCCGGCCGTGCTGCCGAGGTAGACGGTGAGGCCGGAGATGGGGACGCCCGCAGCAACGGCGCGCAGGGCGATCGCGACGGTCGCCCCACCGGACACCGACCCAGGGGTCGCGTTGAGGGTGACGGATAGCGGGGTGGGGGCGGCGGTGGTCCAGAGCGCCGTCCCGTTGGTGACCACGGGCACCGAGGTCCCGAGCTCCAGGGCCCCTGGCGCGAGGTAGCCCCGCTGGGCCGCCCCCGCCTCGCCCCACGCGGGAGGTACCGTACCGTTCCAGCTCACGACCACGGGCCTGGGGAGATACCAGGGCGCGGTGGGGTTGGCGCTGGTGCGGACCCGCATCGTGAGCGGAAGGTCCACCATCGACGGGACCCAGGGCGAGCCGGTCCAGGTGCCTAGGCTCACCACCCCGATCCCCCCGGTCCAGGTGGCCTCCGATCCGTTGAGGGTGATGTTGTTCGATCCGGGGTAGGGGAAGAGCGCCCCCTGATAGAGGACCTCCCACGTGCGGTTCCCGGTGTTCACCGCTTGGAACGAGACGCTCTCGTTCTGCGAGATCGGGCCCGTGTTGTATCCGCAGCTGATGAAGTGCCCGGTCGTGTTGTCGACCACCAGCCAGAACGGGATGGGGCCGCTGGGGGTCAGGGAGTAGTTCGCGAAGAGCCCCATCGTGAGGATCTGGTCGGCGATGACCTCCTGCTCGGTGAGGAGGAAGGAGCCGCTCCCGACGATGGGCATCGAGTACCCGGAGAGGTTGAACTCGAACCCGCTGTTCGGAACCGCGAGCGGATCGACGCTGTGGGCGGACAGCCCCCCGGTCCCAGCGGTCGCGGCGCTAGGGCCGACGGTCCGGTGGGAGAGCGGGGCCATGAGCCCAGGGATCGGGCAGGACCCCAGCGCACGGGACGGGCTCGCGGTGACCCGCGGAGCTTCCCCATGGTCGGGGCCCCCCACCGGGGACGTCGCGCTCAAGGCGCTGGCAACGGAGGATCCGGGCGCGGTGACGCCGGGGACCGAGAAGGTCAACAGCAGCATGGCCAGGACGAGCAGCACGGGCGCGCCCGCCCGGAGGGGTCCGCGTCCATGGCTGGGGTCCATCCGCTCTTGGGCCTCCGTTCGAGCCATGGCGCCGGGGCGATGGGCCCTCCCCACATAGCCTTCCGGTGGTCCGATCCCCGAGGTCCCGCCGAGACCCCGACCTCATCAGGCCGCCTTGGGTGCGATGGTGCTCGCGGCGCGGGGAGATGCCCCCTTCGAGGTCGAGGGCTTCGAACTGTCCATGATCTGCCGCTCCACGGCGTAGTTGATGGCGATCTCCGCGAGGTCCCCCGCGTAGAGCGCGGTCCGCTCCAGGCTCTCCAGGACGTAGGCGAGCGCGACGGCGACCCGGCCGGGGCGTGAGAAGAAGTTGTCGAGGAGCTTCCTACGGTGCTGGACCAGCCGCTCGGTGTCGTCCAGGACCCGGTTCGCGCCCCTCGTGTCCCCGGAGAAGAGGGTCTCCACCGCGGTGTCGAGGAGAGAGCGGGCGGTGTCGGCGAGACGGGCGAGCTCGTCGACCTGGGGCTTGGGAGCGGAGGTCCCGGTCATCCAGTCGGTGACCTCGGCGATCCGGACCGCGTGGTCCGCGATGCGCTCCAGCACCCTCGAGACCTGCAGGAAGGTCGCGCACTCCGGGAGCGTGAGGCCGAGGGAGGTCAGGTGTCGCTGGTCCCTCAATGCGACGGTCACCTGCTTCTGGGTGAACCAGTGCAGTCGGTCCACCTCCCAGTCCCGCTGGCGGACGTCCTGAGCGATGGCCGAGTCGCGTTGAGCGAAGGCCGTGATCGCGTCGGCCTGCATCGCGCGGACCATGTGATGCATCCGTCGGATCATCGAGGGCAGCGGGAGCGGGTTCACCCCAACCACGTCCTGCAGCGTCACGCCCTCGGCCGACTCTTCCAGGATCTCGGGGCCGATCATGTGTTGGGCGAAGTCCCGGATGACCTCGCGGGTCTGCGCGCTCATCCGGCTCGGCGTCCGCACCTCGAGGAGGGTGGCTCCGCCGATGTACTCCGCGACCAAGAGACGGAAAAGGTGGTCACGGTCCATCTCGTTGGAGACGGTGACCTGCCGACGCATGGGCTCGCTCTTGTCCCCCTCCTGGGTGTAGAGGGTGAGCGATCCGTCCGGACGAGAGGCGAACAGGAGCACGTCACCGGCGGAGAGCCCGCGGGAGGTGACCCACGTCTTCGGAAGCGAGACGATGTAGGTGCTGCCCCCGGTCCTCTGGATCCTTCTCCCTTCGTAGCCCCCGGGGGTCCTCATGGTCTCCATTGAATTGGCCTGTCTATATAGGGCTACGGGGGAAACCCTCGACGTACGGTAAAGGCGCTCGAACTTCGACGGCCCTCCTCGACCCTCCCCGGGGGTCCGTCCCTCGCCGCTGCCCGTTCACCGCCGCACGGGTCGGAGAGATGGTGCGGTCCCTCTCCGCCCGTCCTCTCTCGGCACTCGCCTGCCCCGGACGGGGCATGGATGCGTGCAGCTCGCCGGGTTCCGATACACACATTTTATATGGCTACCGAATATTTCGGGCTCCGAATCAAATGGCGGATGCCGTTCAGACTGCCCTGACGAGCCCCTCACGCGGTGAGGCGCGGCTCTCGCACGCCGTCTCCCAGCTCACCCGGCGATGGTTGCGCCTCGCGAAGGGGGAGGCGCGCACGCTGGACCTCAGCCTCCCTCAGATCTTCCTCCTGGGGGGGCTCCGGGAGAAGGGTCACATCCCCGTCACTCGATGGGCGGAGCAGATGGGGGCGTCCCCTTCCGCGACGACCGGGCTGCTGGACACGCTCGAGGCGCGCGGGTACGTCCTCCGGGTCCATGATGAGGCGGACCGCCGGCAGGTCCTGGTCTCGCTGACCCCCAAGGGGCGCCGACTGGCAGAGAAGGTCCGCTCGACCTTCCAGTCCCACTGGACCCAGTTCTGCGCCGGCATCCCGCCGCAGGAGCTCGAGACGGCGGCCGGGACCCTGGAGCTCATCCTCCAACGGATGGACGCTGCGGCTCCCGACTGCGACGCGCGCGTGGAGATGGTCGCGCGAGCGAGGTAGGACCATGACCCAACCCAGCATAGAGACGCGCGCGCTCACGAAGACCTTCGGCACTTTCACCGCGCTCGACCACCTCGACCTCAAGCTCGAGGGGGCGAAGTGCGTGGGCTTCCTCGGTCCGAACGGGGCTGGGAAGACGACCACTCTCAAGATGCTCACCGACATGATCTTCCCGACCTCGGGGGAGTGCTTCATCAACAACATCCCGGTGGGACGGCAGCGCAAGCTGGCGCTGGCCGATGCCGGGGTGCTGATCGAGAGCCCGGAGATCTACCCTTCCTTGACCCCCCGACAGGCGCTCGAGATGGTCGCCGACCTGAGGGGGATGCCCTCCGGAGAGGTCCGGGGCCGGATCGATGAGGTCCTCTCCGAGGTCAAGATGGAGGACTGGGTCGACAAGCGGGTCGGCATGTTCTCCAAGGGGATGAAACAGCGGATCAACATCGCCGCCGCCCTCGTCCACGACCCGGACGTCGTCATCCTGGACGAGCCTGCGACCGGTCTCGACCCCCGAGGGATGGCCGAGGTCCGCGAGATCGTGCGGAGTCTCAAGAAGCGGAACCGGCTGATCTTCATGAGCAGCCACATCCTGCAAGAGGTCGTCGATGTGTGCGACGAGGTCGCTCTCATCGACAAGGGCAAGCTGCTCTTCTACGATACCCTCGCCAACGTCACCTCCCGTTTCGCGGAGGGCACCCCCACCATCGACGTGGGCCTCGCCCGCCCCCTCTCGAGCGACGCGATGCTTCAGAACGTCTCCGGGCTGGAAGGGGTGACCTCCTGCGTCCTGCTCGAACCGAAGCGTCTTCGGCTCAAGTTCAAGGGGGGTCCGGAGGCCCAGGAGCGGCTGCTCGCGGGCCTGGTGGGCCTTCACATCGGGGTGAACAGCCTCTCGGAGCCCGTGAGCGCTCTCGAGGAGATCTACCTCAAGCAGATCGCGAGGGGGGACTGAAGAAGATGGCCGCACCGACCAAGACGGCGATGGGGACCCGCAGCAAGCGGGCGGCGAAGCCCCGGCTCCAAGTACCCCCTTCCGTCCAGCAGATCTTCAAGCTGACCCGGTTCCAGTTCCGGGAGTACCTCTCCTCCCGGCGGTTCGCGGTGCTTCTCGGGATCGTTCTCGCGATCGGCCTGCTGCTCACGGTCATCGTCGCCCACTTCCAAGCGTCCTTGCACCAATGCTCCAGCCTCACGCCCGGGTTCCTCTGCTCGAACCTCGCGTTCTACGGCTCGCTGTGGGGAGGAGCCGCCTCGTTCGTCGTCGTTCTCGCCGCCGTGTTCTTCGGCGGGGACGCGATCGCCGGGGAGTTCCAGAACAAGACCGGCTACTTCCTGATGGGCCTCCCGATCCGCCGGGCGACGGTCTACATCGGGAAGTACATCGCGGCGCTCATCGCCTCGTTCTTGGTGCTCGTCCTCTTTCTCCTGATCGTCATCGCGAACGGCGCCTACTACTTCGGAGGGAGCGCGCTGCCGTGGCAGCTGCTGCCATCCTTCATCCTCGCCTTCGTCTACCTCATGGCGGTCCTGGGCTCGACCTTCATGTTCAGTTCGCTGTTCAAGACCTCCGCCTACGGGTTCGTCCTCACGGCGATCCTCTTCCTCTTTGGGTTCTCCCTCCTCCAGGAACTCGTCACTTCCTTGGTCAAGATCGAGCCATGGATGGTCATCTCCTACGCCAGCGGGGCCATCGGGGACGTCTTCTCCACCTCGATCAACTGGGGGCTCTCCGGGACCATCACCCATACCCAGTTGGGTCGCGGCGCGACCCTGGTCAGCTACACCTGCGGAGTGGCCGAGGGCGTGGCGATCATCATCGCCTACTTCCTCCTCACGGCCGTGGCCGGCCTTCTGCTCTTCGAGCGCGAAGAGTTCTCCTAGGTCCCGATGGAGGAGCCAAGCACCATGCCGCCCACCACCTCGACCCAGCCCACGAGCGATGAGCCGGTCGGCAAGACCGGGACGCACCACCTCTCCCTCCACCGGGGTGCGCACCAAGGGCACGACCCGCACGCGAAGACGATGGAGACCTTCGATCGGCCCTACGCCTTCCGGATCATGGCCCTTCTGGCGGCGCTGGTGATGATCACCATGTACATCGAGGGGATGCTCACTCCCTCGCTGCTCTCCATCGCGAGCAATTTCAACGTGGACATCTCGCAGGTGAGCCTCGTGCTCTCGGTCTACCTCGTGACAGGGGTCGCGCTGAGCCCCATCGCCGGGAAACTAGGTGACGTCTACGGCAAGAAGAAGGTCCTCACCATCGTCATGGTGATCTACGCCGCCGCGGTCTCGGTCACCGGTTTCTCCCCGACCTTCGGGTTCATGGTCGTCTCCCGTGCGGTCCAGGGGGTCGGTCTCACGATCATGCCGCTCGCCATGAGCCTCGTCCGGGAGGAGTTCCCCAGGGAGCTCGTGCCCAAGGCCCAGGGGCTCCTCAGCGGCCTCTTCGGAGGCGGCTTCGCGGTCAGCCTTCCCCTGGGGGCCTGGGTCTCCAACGCCTACGGGTGGCGCTGGACCTACCATTCGGCGGTCCCTGTGGTCATCGCGCTCACGATCATCGCGATCCTCTTTGTCCGGGAGTCCCCCTACCGTCGGCCGAACGCGTTCATCGACTACGGCGGGGCCGCCGTACTCGCGGGCTCCCTGGCGATGCTGGTGCTCGCGCTCGCTCAGGGCCCGGTGTGGGGCTGGAGCGACCTGCGCGTGGTGGTCCTGCTCGCGGGAGGGCTGCTCCTCCTGGTCCCCGTCGCGATCATCGAGCTCTACCACCACCGCAAGGGTCGGGACGTGATCCTCAACCTCCGGCTGCTCAGCGAGAGGAACGTCATGGTGACGAACCTGGTGGTCCTCATCGCGGGGTTCGGGATGTTCCTCTCCTTCCAGGCGATCACCTACCGCCTGGAGGACCCGTCCTGGGGCGGAGGGTTCGGCCAATCGATCTTCCAGACGGGCCTCTCCTTCATCGCCTTCGCGGTCCCCATGCTCATCTTCGCCCCCCTCGCGAGCCTCGCGGTCACGCGCGTCGGCACGAAGCCGCTGACCGTCCTGGGCGGTCTCATCGGGGCCGACGGGTTCTACATGGCGACGGGCGCCAACTCCCTCTTCTGGATGCTCGTGACGATGGCGATCATCGGGGCGGGGATCGCGGTCCTCAACGCCTCGGTGATCAACCTGCTGGTGCTGACCGTGGCGCCACGTGACATGGGGCTCGGCACGTCGCTCAACTCCGTGTTCCGCTTCATGGGGAGCAGCGTCGGTGCTCCGCTCGCCGCGTCGCTCATGTCCACCTACATGGCGACCTACTACTACCGTGGAGCGATACCCGTCCAGCTACCGGACTCCACCGCCTTCGACTACTCCTACTACATCGCCGCCGGGGCCTTCTTGCTCTCGGTCGTCATCGCGCTCTTCGCGAGGGAGATCCTCGGAGCGAGCGCGGTCGGCGCGGGCGACCCTACCGCCAAGGCCGCTCGAGGCCCCTCGTCCCTCCCCTTCTCGAAGACCGGGAACGTTCCCCGTCCCACGGCCCGGCAGCTGCAGCCTCCGGGCTAGGACCGAGGGCCCTCCCACCGCCGCGGCCCACCGGGGCTCCTTGCCCGGTCAAAGGGTAGGCTCGTCGTCCTCCGGCTTCGGCCTCGAGGGGGCCGGTCGCCGGGGCGGCAGGGTGGCACGGGATGGAGTGGCGGGCTCCGGTCCCTTCGACCTCGTGCCGCGCTCTTCTTCTTCGTCCTCGTCGTCGTCCTGCCCCTCTCCTGGCCGGGAGGGCGATGGCCGGGGCCTGCGGAGCAGCGAGGTTCGGGTCGCAGGAGAGGGGCGCTCTGGGGCCCCGTCGCTCTCCTCCCCGCCCTTAGGGTCGCGGTGCCGGAGGACCACCGGCATCCTCTCGAGCGCGCTCTCATGGTCGGGCCCCTCGACCACGTCGGAGCTCTCCCCGACCGTGTCCAAACGAACGGGTCGGTCGGCGGACCGGGTCCCGGTCCGACCCTCCTCCAGGTCCTCCTCGCCCGATCGGGAGCTCCCCCGTTCGGCACGCGGCCCTGAGGCGTGCCCGGCAGACGGGCCCTTCCCCGGTTCGGAGGAGCGCTTCGGCCGCACCTCGTCCTCCTCCTCCTCTTCTTCCTGGTCCACTTCGTCGGCCCCTCCCTTGGTTCGGGTACCTTCCGGGAGCGCGTGGCGGTGGGTATGGGAGGCCCGATGGCGGTGGATCTTCGTCACGAGCAGCGTGTCGGGGTCCTTGGGGCGGGCCCGAGGCTCCAGGTCGCTGCCCTCCGGGTCCCAGGGCAGGACCTCGTTCGAGTACGGCGGGATGCTCCTCCGCTCGCGAAGGAGCTTGGTTCCGACCAGCAGGAGGCCGATCAGCGTGAGGACCCAGAGAAGCCAGGACCAGAAGGGCGCACCCGCCAACGGGGTCGCGTACCACACGGTGGCCGTCGCGGCCGGGAGGACCTGGACCGTCGCCGTCGCCGAGGGCACGGCGAAACCGTTGGAAGCGACCACGGTCGCGTTGACCTCGTAGCTGGTCGCCGAGGGGACGGAGAGGTCGACCGAACCGACCTGGGAGGTGAACGTCCTCGGACAGGACCAGGGGCCCATCGGTAGGGCGCCGGAGCTCGAGGCGAAGCAGATCCGTACCTCCTGGAAGTCCGGCAGCGACTGCGCCACGGTGAGGTCGTTCCACGCGACGTGGATCGTGAGCGCCCCGCCGGTCGCTTGGAGGAGCGGGGGACTGTAGAGGGGCGTGAAATCGATCGACGGGGAGCTCACCCTGCTCCCGTCAGTGGTCGCGACGGTGAGCACGTAGCTCGTGGTCGCGAGCGCGGGGACCGGCGGAGCGGTGAGGTTGTAGGGGCCGGAGAACGAGGGAGCGTAGGTGTGCAGGCTCGAGAGGTTGAGCGAAGTGGTGGAGGTGGCACCCGGCAGCGTCTCGTTCACCCACCAGTTCCCGAAGTGGTCGATCGGGGCCCCGAGCGTCCAGGCGAGGAGCACCTGCCCGGGGAGGCCGGAGGGCGAGGCACCGAGGGTCGGGGCGACGAGGGGCGTCGTGATGGAGGCGACGCCCGTGAAGTTCCCATAGGCGGTGACCTCGGTCACGGCGACCTCCACCAGGCTGTTCATGGAGGTGCCGGTGACCTGGTAGGAGGTCACGTTCGCGGCGAGCCCCAGGGGGGTCTCGCCCTGGAAGGTCCCACCATCGATGCTCAGCGCGACGGTCCAGGCGATGAACCCGGGCCCGGGGGAGGCGGTCCAGTAGGCCTCCACGGTCCCGGGGGAGGGCGCGAGGAGGCTCACCGCGGGAGGCGGGAAGGCCGCCGGAAGGACGGTCACCTCCCGGGGCGTGGAACGGAAGACGTCGCCGGCGCTATCGTTGACCCAGAGGGTGAGGTTGTCCTTGCCTGACCTGGAAAGGACGAGGCTCAAGGAGGGGGAGCTCAGCTGGTACCACCCGGGCTCCATGCCCTGGACCTCGAGGGCCATAGAGACGATCGTCCCGCTGCCCCCGGAAACGGTCGCGTTCGCGCCGACGAGCAGAGGGGCGGTGCCCGAGAGCGGGCCGACGCGGAAGTTCGCGGAGAGCAACGGCAGCACGCTCACGGTGACAGGGGCGGAGACCGCGACGGACCCTTCCGAGTCGGTCACGGTCGCGACGGCCCAGGCCGGGCCCTGGGCGGGGAAGGCGTGCACGACGCTCGTACCGGAGCCGGTGGTCCCGTCGGAGAAGGTCCAGGAGACGGAGTAGGTCACTCCTGGGGCCCCGCCCGAGGGGCTCGTGGTGAAGTCGAAGGGCCCGCCCACCTGCGCCTCGGTACGGTTGGAGATCGCGATCGCGCCGAGCGGAGGGGACCCCAAGGCCGTCAGGTTGCCGCTCTGGTCCATGGTGTAGAGGACGCCGTCCGCGATCGCGAGGGAGGAGTTCACGGCCTTGGGGAGGGGCTCGAACCAGAGGAGCTGGCCGCTGCTCGCGTTGAGGTCGGCGATGCCGGCCCCGCTACCGGTGATGTTCGCTCCTAGGAACACCTGGTCACCCACGACCGTCGGAGGACCCGTCGCGTAGAACGTCGTCTTCCAGAGCAGGGCCCCTAAGCTGAGGTTCCAGGCGTAGAGCGGCCCGACCCCATCCGTCGCGAAGACCCGCCCGTTCGAAGCGGCCGGCGGAAGCAACGTTTGAGCGCCGGAGGATTGGGCCCAGAGGGTGGGGTTCCCTGGGACCCCCGAGGTGAGCACGCCGTCCGAGGCGGCGACGCTGAAGCGCCCGTCCGCCCAGAGCGTCGCGCCCCGGCTCGAGACGGTGTCGGGGGTGAGCCCCGCGAGCCCGCCGAACGGGGTGAGGGTATCGACGCCGCCCACCGCCTGGGCATAGAGCTCTCCCGCTCCCTCAGCGGGAGCGTGCGTGGGATCGGCGGAGTAGTTCTGGGTCTGGAGCTCCAGGGCACCGTTGGTCGCGTTGAGGATCGAGAGGTACTGCTGGGTGAGCACGTAGAGGTTCCCGCCGTAGGGCAGGGGAGCGGCGCCCAGGTCAGGGGAGCCCAAGGGGAGGTTCCAGAGCGCCTGGCCCGTCGCGAGGTCCCAGGCGTAGACGCGACCGGAGAGGCCTGCCGCGTACACCTCGCCAGAGATCACACCTCCGACGTCCCCTCCGATCACGGACGGCCCCGCGACGAGGGGTTCGCGCACGCTCGCGTTCCAGAGCGGGAGGAGCGTGTCCTCTCCGAAGGCCAGGATCGAGCCGTTCCGAAGGGCGACCACGACCGGGCCGCCCGGGGCCACCGCGATCCCCGTCAGGTTCGCGGCCGAGGGGCCCAGGACCTTCGAGGCCATCGTCGCGGGGGGCCCGGAGGGCAGCGGGAACTCGGGGGCGAGCCCGGTCGAGCTACCATTCTGGCTCGCCGGTCCTCGAGGCGTGTCCCACCCGGCGAGGGGGAGGGGGCTGGGGGGGGTGAGGGCCGGTGAGGACGAGGTCGCGGGGGTGTTCGTCCGGACCTGGATGGGTGGTCCCATCGGGGAGGCAAGGGTCACCGAGGGGAGCGACAGGGCGGAGGCGCGGTGGGGAGGGAGCGCCACGGCCGCCGTGCCGGAGGCCGAGGGTGCGAGGGCGCCGGGAAGCAAGAGCAGGACCGGCAGGAGGAGGAGCAGAGCGGCAAGGGCCCTGGGGGTAGGCCGGGTCGATGCGGACCGCGATAGGGCAGGGTGCTCTCCCCGAGCGTCGAACGGCCCGCTGGCCCCCTCCGGAGTCGTCCAGTCCACGCAAGCTCGAGGAAAGCACCCCTTCAAAGCGCTTGGCTTGGAGTCGAACGGTTCCCTCTCGGCACGACGAAGCCCTTTTCCTCCCTCCCGGGACGGGGGTCCAGGCCAAGCATGCCCCCAGCGCCGCCCCCGCTCCCCCCTCCGGTGCGCTTCACCTTCGATGGGCTCTACACCTCCGCCCTCCCCGAGGAGACCCTGCTCCAGGCGCTCTCTCGGCGGCGAGTCCCGGTGCTCACGCGGTCCATCAAGTACCACCGGCCGAGGGGGCCCCTCTGCGGAACCGGGCAGTGCGCCGGTTGCCTCGTTCGGGTGAACGGCGTCCCCAACGTACGGGCCTGCCGTACCCACCCCAAGGAAGGGGACCGTGTGCACACCGAGAACGCCTGGCCATCGGTCCGGCTCGATCTCTTCGGAGCCTTGGACCGGCTCTTCCCCCGTCACATGGACACGATGCACGGCTTCCGGCGACCCCTCTTCCTCCGCCCGCTCTACCATCGGGTGGTACGCCGCCTCGCAGGGACCGGCCGCCTTCCCGACCCCTCCCTGGAGATGGGGGGCGCCTCCCTGTCCGTCTCCGCCGGTGAGGCTTCCGAGGCGCCCTCGCCGGGACCGGCCGTCACCTGTGACGTGCTCGTCGTCGGCGGAGGGGCGAGCGGGGCCCGGGCCGCGCGCCAGCTCGTGGAAGCCCCCCGGTCGCCCGCGGTCGTGGTGTTGGAGAGGTCGGAGGACTCCCCGCTGGACGCCGGTCCCCTTCCCCCGAACCTCCGGCTGGACCTTCGGACCTCCCTCTCCTTCCTACCGCCACCCGTCCCAGGGACGAGGGGCTTCGTGGGCCTTGCCAGCCGGGAGGATGGGGGGGCCCTCGAGGTCCGCGCGCGCTCCGTGCTCCTCACGACGGGGGCCTACGACGCCTTCTTGCTCTTCGCCGGCAACGACCGGCCCGGCGTCCTCACCGGGGACGGGGCGCTCGCGCTTCGGCGGGCCGGAGGGGCACCGTCCTTCCGACGGGCGGTGCTCTTCGGCGCGGGGGCCCGGGCCCGCTCGCTCCTCGCTTCGATGCCCGGGAGCTTCGGGGCAATCGTCGCCCCGGGCCCGCTCGAGCCGGCGACCGCCGACCTGGCCGACAAGGAGGGAGTGAAGGCGTACCCGGACCACCTTCTGCTCTCCGCCCGAGGGAGCCGGAACGTCCGCAGCGTGCTGCTCCGCGACCGACGCAGCGGCTCCCGTACCTCGCTCCGCGCGGACGGCGTGGTACTCGCCCACCGACGGGTCCCCCACGTCCCCCTCTACTTCCAGGCCGGCGCCCGGATGACCTGGAGGGGCGCCACCGGCGCGTACTACCCGGAGCTGGACGAGCGCGGTCGGACCAGCGTCGAGGGCCTCTTTGCGGCGGGAGAAGGAGCTGGGTTCGTAGGGGAGGCCGCCTCAAATGCGAGCGTCGACCGCGCCGTCCGAGGGATCCTAGGGCCCTCGGAGCCGGGCGCGACGGGCGCCTCCGCCCTGCCGGGCCGGGTGGAGGACTCGGCGAACGAGCTCCTTCCGTACTACCGGGAGCTCCTGCGGCAGCCCTGGCTCGGCAAGCGCGTCGTCTGTCCCTGCGAGGACGTGGTCGCCGACGAGTTGGACGAAGCGGTGCACGAGGGGTTCACGGGCACCGAGGTGATCAAGCGCTACACCGGGGCTGGCACGGGCATCTGCCAGGGCCGCTACTGCCTGCCGGACGTGGTGCTCCTCCTCTCGATCCTCGAGGGCCGTCCTCCCTCCCAGGTCGGGTTCATCACCCAGCGTCCGCCGGCCTGGCCGGTCCCGCTCGCGGACCTCGCACGTCTTCCGACGGACCCGCGCCTCGCTCCGGCCGTAACGGGGAAGCCCTCCCCCTCCCCCTCGACCGGGGCCTCCCAGGGAGCTCCCGCTGCGGCCGGCGCGGGGGGGTCCCCAGCCTCTTCGGGGTGAGCTCTCGCATGTCTCCCGGACCCCTCAGGAAGGACTACGATCTGGTCATCGTCGGGGCGGGCGTTCTCGGGCTCTTCACCGCGCATCACCTCGCCCAGAAGATGGACCCCCGGAGGATCCTGGTCGTGGACCGGGGGTTCCTCTCCTATGGGGCCTCCGGCCGGAACGGGGGAGGGGTGCGACAGCAGTGGGAGACCCTACCCACCGTGCGGCTCGCCAAGGAGTCCGTCGCGGCCTACCGGCGCTTCCCCGTGGAGTTCGGCTTCAACCCCTGGTTCCGGCAGGGCGGCTACCTCTTCCTCGCCTTCTCCACCCAGGAGGAGGAGGCGCTCCGGCGCGTCCACGCCACGGTCCGTCAGGAGGGGCTGCCCATCGAGTGGCTCTCGGTCCCGGAGGTCCTTCAGGAGGTCCCCGCCCTGGACCCGGAGCGGCTCGTCGGCGGCTCGTGCCTCCGCTCGGACGGGGTCATCTTCCCGTTCCCGGTGCTCTGGGGGCTCTACCGGTCGCTCCGTCGTGCGGGGGTGGAGGTCTTGACCCGGACCGAGGTGGTGGGCATCGACCGCGCCGGAGGGCGCGTGAGCGGGGTACGCACCTCCGCCGGGGCCGTCCAAGTACGCAGCGTGGTGAACGCCGCCGGCGGCTGGTCACGGGACATCTCCGCTCTCGCCGGCCTCTCCACGGTGAACGCTCCGACCCGCCACGAGATCATGGCGACGGAGCCGCTCAAGGCGTTCCTCGGACCGATGATCGTGACGCTCCGCAAGGGGCTCTACTTCTCCCAGTCCATGCGTGGCGAGGTGATCGGGGGGATCAACCTCCCCCATCCGAAGGGAGGAGCGGGCTCCATGCCCTCCTCCCTCGAGTTCCTGAGGGAGTATGCTCGGGAGCTGACCACGCTGGTCCCCCGTCTCTCCTCGGTGCGCGTGCTGCGCTCCTGGGCCGGCTTCTACGACGATACCCCCGACGGCCTCCCGATCATCGGCGAGGACCCGCGTCTGCACGGCTTCGTGCACGCGAACGGCTTCGGGGGTCACGGCTTCATGCTCGCCCCGGCGGCCGGTCCGCGCGTCGCCCGTACGGTCCTCGGGGAGAGGACGGACCTCGATCCCGCCCTCTTCTCTCCTTCCCGCTTCCTCACCGAGGGCGGGCCCCGGACCGTGGAAGGCATCCAGTTGGGCTGACCTGAACAGGAAGGGGGCGTTCCTAGGCCGCCCGCGAAGAGGAGCGGCGTCCGCTGGGTGGGTCCTCCACGTTCCCGAACGCCTTGGCCCAGGACTCCACGAGGGCTTCCCGTCGCTCGGCCGCAAGGTCGCGCCTTCCGTCGGCCCGGCCGAAGAGCGGGTCACGGGTGTCGCGGACGTAGCGCAGGAAACCCTCCGGGTCGTGGGAAGCCTGCTCGAAGCCCCATAGGGTGAGCTCGCGCATGAGCGAGGAGCGACCGCGCAGTCCCAGCCGTCGACGGGTCCCCGGGTGCAGCCCCGAGCGCGCCGCGCGCCAGGCCTGGGACAAGCTTCGGTGGTCCTTCGTCGAGAGTACCATCATCACCATCGGCATGAGCGTTCGAAGGAGGCGTGAGAAGAGGAGCTTAAAATTCGTTTGGTCGCCCCATACATCCACGATAAGGGCCGGTTTCCGAAGGGGCGTGGCCACTTCGCTCCCACCGGGGGGTCCTCCTCCGTAGCCCGGGGGGTCCCGCGGTCAAGCGAGCGCGGGTCCCAGCGGGAAGCGGGCGAGCGTGGTGTGGCGCGCTCCCTCCGAGGTGAGCAGGCTCGACTTGAGCTCGACGGAACGGACCCAACCGGAGGCGAAGACGGTCTTCTCATGCCGCTCGATCAGTCCCCGGAACGTCGCGGTGGGGGACCCCGGGCGGATCCGTCGTACGGTGACGTGGGCCGTGAAGGGGCGGTCCTCGACCGGGAAGCCCAAGCCCGCGAGGCCCCCTTCGGTGCGACGCGCGAGGTCGGCGAGGGGGGCGGCCCCCTCCGAGACCCCGACCCAGAGGACCCTCGGTCGCGCAGAGGAGGGGAAGGCCCCCAGGCCCCGGAGGGTGACGGGGAAGGCGGAGGCTCCGTGCAGCGCGCGTTCCAGGGTCCGTCCGATCTCCCCGACGCGGTCGTCGGGGACCTCCCCCAGGAACTTCAACGTGAGATGCGGAGGGGGGGTGGGGGACTCATGGGACGGTCCGAGGCCGGGGACGTGGAAGGTCGGAACGTCCACCGACACGAAGAGCCGCAGGGCTACCCCTCCCGACGGGCGCCCTCGAGGGCCGTGAGGGTGGGGGTGCCGAACCGGGCGTGGGCCCGCTCGAGCCGGGCTCGCGCGACACGCAGCGCGACGGGGGAGGCGTCGATCCCGATCCATCGCCGGTGCAGCTCGTGCGCGGCGAGCAGGGTGGTGCCCGAGCCGCAGAACGCGTCCAGCACCAGGCTCCCGGGGTCCGAGGACGCAGCGATCACGGTCCGCAGCAGCTCCAGGTTCTTCTCCGTGGGATAGGAGGGATAGGGGGGGTCCTTGAACTCCCAGATGTCCTGGCGCTTCTTCCCACGGGGCACCTTCTCCTCAGCGTAGATCCGCAGCCGAGGGTTGCCGCGCTCCGACCACTCGATCCTTCCCTCCCCGTCCAGCCGCGTCAGCGTCGAGGGGTCGTACCTCCAGTGCCGGCCCTCCGGGGGCGGGAGGCCTTTCCACGACCGTCCGGTGGGGCCGTCGCGGGTCACCCCCGGGGCGTGCAGCGGGTTCGTGGTGTACCGGCGTCCCTGGGGGTCCAGGAGAGGAAAGAGGCGCTCGACGTCCTCCGGAGGAAGGCGTTCACGCGACTCGTTCCAGATCCGATCGGCGGTCTTCGAGTAGAACAGGAGGACGTCCTTCACGTTCCCGTAGGCCGCTCTTCGGAAGTTCTTCGGATTGCACTTGACGCGGGCGATCTCGTTGATGAACCGGTCCTCGCCGAAGACCTCATCCAGGAGGAGCCGGACGCGGTGACCCACCTTGCAATCGATGTGTACGTAGATCGAACCGCGGTCGGAGAGCAGTCCCCGGAGCTCCTTCAACCTCGAGCGAAGGAAGGCGAGGAACGGGTCACCGCGCAGGGTGTCCAGGTAGGCGACCTCGGAGGACCCCCGGCCCACCTGGAACGCCCTCCCGGTGGAGAAGGGGGGGTCGATGTAGACCAGGTCCACCTTCCCGCGGATGGCGGGGTCCGCCTTCAGCCGGAGGAGCCACTCCAGGTTGTCCCCCTCGAGCAGGAGCCCTTCCGGGCGCTTCCTCTCCGTCCCTCCCGGCGGGGGGGCTCCCGAGGAGGGGGAGGAGGAGGCGGCCGAGGGCGCTCGACCCCTCCGGGACCGACGGTCGACCCCGGCGAGGGAGGGCCCCGCCCCCGGGAACGTCGGGGCCGCCTCCATCGAGGGGGGACCGCTCACGTCGACCGCCACCCCTCGGGACCCTCCTGCGAGCTATAGGGGTGCGGGGGAAGGACCCATACCCTGGCGCGTTCGGGTCCGGCCCCCTCCCTTTGGAGGAAGTTGCGGAGCCTGCGCGCGTCCGCCTCCGAACCGACAAGGAAGAGGACCAGGGCCCTCCCGTCCCGGCCCTTCTGGAGGGAACGGCGCAGTCGCTCTGCCTGACGGACCCCGCTCACCTCCGCCTCCACGTGCACGTCCTTCCCGCTGGAGAAGGACCAGAGCGGTCCTCGGCGGGCCCGGTCCAGTTCCTCCCACCATTGCGTTGGCGCCCAGCCCTGCGTCGTCTCCGGTCCCGGAAGGACCCTGAGGACCCCGTCGGGCGTGCGGCGGGCAAAGCTGCCCTGGGGTGGGAGCTCCAGCGCGAGCCCCTGTCGGGCGAAGAACCGGAACGCCTCCCAGAGCAATCGACGGTGCTCCTCGCTCTCTCGGGGGGCTCCGGTCTCGTCCCGGTACCCCAGACGCGCCCAGCCGGCCGGGGTCAGCTCGATGGTATCGGCCCGACCCGCCGTTCGGGCATCCACGATCCAACGTCGCGCGCGGGCCTGTCGCTCCGCCTCCTCGAGCTCCCAGCGGGAGGAGCGGCCGCCCCGGTAGAGCGAACGGTCCGAGCTCACCTGCGGGAGCTCGCCCAGGTCCAGCGGGGTCCCCAAGGCCTGGGCACGCGCCGCGCCCAGGAGCACCGTCCGCTCCGCCTCCTGTGCGACCGAGCCCGGCCCGTGGGCGGCCACGAGCTCTTCGGAGCGGACGTTGCCGTGCTCCCAGGCGGAGCGCTCCGAGGCCTTGCTCCACCCGGTAACGTCACCGGGGACGGGTCCCGGCAGGGTGAGCAGCTCCGGTCGGCCTTCTCCGTCGCACCGCACCCAGGCGGCATGCGGCGGGAGGGTGACGATCTGCTCGGCGAGCGAGGGCCACGCGTCGCTCGAGCGAGCTCCCCTCGCCGTCCCACGCGTCCCTCCCCATGGGGTCCCTTCGCTCGCCCCTCCGTTCCCTGCGCCGCCTCCCACCGCGAGCGAACCCGCGACGCGCAGCGCTTCCGCGGGCGGGAGCCGGAGCGCGATGAGGGTGCCGGCCGCGTCGAGGGGTGCGCTGGGAAAGAGCCGCTCGAGCCTCGACGCGGACTGCGTCGCAAGCACGCACGCGACGCCGAACTTCCGGCCCTCCTCCACGATCGCGCGGAGCAGCCGGGGCGAGAACCCCTGCGCCTCGTCGAGGACGAGGAGGACCGAGACCGAGCCTTGGTGGAGGTTCGAGGGACGCCGCAGGAGGCCGAGGTAGGTGCGGGCGAGCAGCAGGTTCGCGACCGTGAGCGAGATCCCCTCCCCGAGCTCCCCCTTCGGGAGGTGGACGACGAGGCTCCTTCCCCGGGCGAGCTCGACCTCCGGCCGGAGCTTCTTCGGGCCCGCGCAGGCGACCAGTTCCGCGACCCTGGGGGAGAGGTGGACCTTGGAGAGGCGGTTCTGGCTCGAAGCGAGCAGGTCAGGCTGCCGCCGCAGGAGCGAGGGCAGCTCTCGAAGACCGTCGGCCAACGCGGGACTGCGCACTTGCTGGGCGAGACGCGGCGCGTGGTCCAGCGGGTGGTAGAGCAGGTCCGCGACGTCCCGGAGGTTCCCGCCCTCCTGGAGCACGGCCCGGATCCCCGACTCGAGGAAGCGCTCCATCCGAGGGCCCCAGTACTCCTCCCCTCCTCCGGGGGTCGGGCGAAGGGCCGAGAGCACCTCTCCGGAGAGCAGGTCCTCCTCGGCCGGAGTGAGCCCCGGCTCCCGGAAGGGCGAGCGAGCGCGCTCTTCCTTCGGCCCGGTCGCCCCTTCGGTTCCCGCACCCGCCAGCCCAGTCTCCATCACGTCCATCCCTACCACCCCGTCACCGGGGCGACGGGTCGCGTCCATCACGGCGACAAGGTCGGGGGCTTGCGGGCCCATCCTCGCGACGACCGCCGGTCCCAGGTCACCGTGGAGGTCGAAGAGCACGAAAGGCACCCCGAGCCGGAGCGCGCTCTCGGCGGCGACGTGGGCGAGGAACTGGGTCTTCCCGCTGCCCGTCGTGCCGACGACCGCGACGTGCCGCAGGAGCGAGGGGAGCGAGAGCCCGACCCCTCGACCATGCCTCCAGGAGGTCCCCAGCGGTAGCTCGCGCCCCGCCGGTGCCTCCCGGGAGCTCGCGCCCGAAGGTGCCCCCGGAGCGTAGGGGAAGGTCGGGACCCTCCACGGGGACGCGAGCACATCCTCCCCGGGAGGGACGAGCGGTCCGCTGCCGAACCGATCGACCGCGTGGCGTTCCCACTCCTTCCACGCGTGAGCGTGGGCGGCCGACCCCGGCGCCCAGGGCTCGAAACGGGCCCCCAGCTCCGCCGCGAGGGCGACGCCGCGTCGGTCCCTCAGCTCGATCGCTCCCCCCACGTCGCTCGCCTCACCGAGCAGGCGCACCGACGCCTGGAGACGGTCGGGGTCCGAGGCCCAGAACAGGCCCTGGACCACCCAGCGGCCGGGGACCGGCCCGGGCCCGTCCCCGACCGGCCGTCCCGCCGGGATGGAGAACGGAGGGAGGGGGGCGCCCACCCCCTCCCTTCCCTGGGGGCCCTCGCCCTTCCAGCGCACGAGACCGAAGGCGCAAGGGCCTCGATGACCGGGGGGCACGGGGACGCTCCCGGGTGGGCGGCTCACCAGCCGGTACGGCGAGGACGGAGCGGAGCCTCCGGCCGCTCCCAGTACCTCTGGCGAAGCCCGGATTCGGAGCGCCCTCCCCCAGGGGGCCTCCTCCTGCTCTAGGACGAGGTGCGAGCCGGGGGAGGCTCGGAGAGCCTCCAGCCACCGTCGTACCAGGGCCGAGGCGGGGAGCTCCGCCCCCAGGGCCCAGACGTCGGTCCAGCGGGGGGCGGTCTGGGTGCGGTCCCCTTTCATGGTCCCTCCATCAGCGTCCGGAGGGGAGCCGCAAGGACGAACCGGTGCACGATCCGTCCGGGCCCTACGACCCAGAGGACGAGGCTCCCGTCGTGGGCTCGGCTGACCCAGAGGCGCGGGGCGATGGGGATCCTCGGGCTCGTCCCCAGGTCACGAACGAGGCTCTCCGGTCGAGGCTCGGCGGCGAGCATCTAGGCCACCTCGTGCGTCCGGAGCTCGTTCGCGCACCGGAGCAGCTCCGCCGCCACGCGGGCGATCCCGGGAAGTCCGGAGGCGATCGCCCACCGGATCGGCTCGCATCGGGAGAGCTCGCGCCAGATGGGCAGCCCCTCCCTCGACGGCAGGCGGACGTACCAGACCGGCGGGCGGTGGGGGCTGAGGACCAGGTGGGCGAGGGGGGCGACGGTCAGCGAGAGGGGGATCCTCACCCCTCCGAGGCAGACCGATCCGGCGGGGAGACCGGCGAGGACCAGGTCGCAGCCCTCTCCGGGAAAGGCGGGAACGGGGCGTTCCTGGGGCCCTCCGTTCGTGAGGGTGCTCCCAGGGTGGGCGGGCAAGTTCGGGTTCGGCGCTACGCAGGCGATCCCTCGGGCCTGTCGGCCCGTCAGCTCTTCCAGCTGCATGTTTCGGTCCCTTCCCTGCGCGGACGCGCGCGGTCCGGCCGGGGTTCGGGACAGGTCCCCTGGAGCGCGCTCCCCGTGACCCGGCGCCGGCCCGATGACCGGTGCAGAGGGGGGAGGCGTCGCTCCTGCGAAGCAGGAGCCACAGCAGCGCGGGAGCCCGGACCGGTGACCTGCCTCTCTGGAGAGAGGGATCACCGCGCCGCGGCGGCGCGACGGGCCCGACAAGGCCCTGCCGCGGCGAGAGCTCCCGTGCCCCGTCTCACCGGGGTCGTCGGGTCGGCGACCGGTCCTCTCGGACCGGGGAAGTGCTCCTCACGACACGCGATGAGCGGCCTCACCATGGGAGCGCGGGCCCGCTGTCCTGACCGGGCCTTGGCTCACAGGGCGGACGCCGCTCCGCTTTCCTGCCGGGACCCGCATCCCAGGGCGGAGGCGTCGTGTAGAGGCGTTCGGACCGGCGGGAAGGTCGAGGACGGGCCACTCTAGGGTGGGTCGTTCCGATCTTCTTCGGCGGTCACGGGCGGGATCCTTCCAAGGGTGCGGCGGAGGAGGCTCGAGCACCGGTGTGCGGCCGATCAGGGACCGGGGCACGGGGGGTGCGGAGCGTTCCGACGTCGGGGACCGTTGGTCGGAGTTCGTCGATGGGTGGCCGAGAAGGGCCGAGAGGCCGCTATGAAGCCGGAGGGGCGGAGGCTCCGTCGTGTGAGATGACCGAGCTCCCCCGCACCGGGGCCGCTCCGGTCACTGGAGCAGCGAGCCGATGCCCACGGAGAGGCCGGAAGCGACGACGCCGACCATCATCGCCACCATGAACGTGGGATCGATCGTGGTGAGCTCGTAGCCGGTGACGATCCCCAGTACCGCCCCGGCCGGGACCAGCATGGCGTAGCCGCCGCCGCGCCGCCAGGCGATGAGGTAGCCGATCGCGGTCCCGATGGACAGGAAGAAGATCAGCGAGGCCCAGAAGGTGTAGGCGGAGAGGTACCCTCCGTGCGTCATCGCCCGGTTGAGGTAGGGGTAGAGCAGCAGGTCGAGGACCGTGACGCAGACCCCGACGATGAAGTACTTTGCCCAGGGGGGCTCCTCCTTGGGGAGGAACGAGCCGTGGGACATTACCTTGGCAACAGGCCCGTGGGGTCGTAAAGCCATCGGAGGACCTGCCGGAGGTGCGGACGAGGGCACGAGGGACATCCCACGCTCGTCATCGTTGCCCTCGTCGATTATCTGCCGAACGAGTTGAGTCCCGGGGCATGCCCTCCCGCAAGACCTCCGCCTCCACGAGCGACCGGCTCCGACGTCGACCGAAGTCCTCCACGCGGTCCGGGGACCTTCCCGGCGGAGAGGATGGGTGGGTGGACGTGGTGGCGGACGAGGTCACCTCCCTGCTCGACGAGGAAGGCCTCCAACTGGAGCTGGTGGTCTTCTACGACCCGACCACAGAGGTCCTTCACGCGGTCGGGTATGACGGGGCGCCGGCACGTTACTTCCGGACCAAGGAGGAAGGGGCGCTACGAGCGCTCGGCCCCACATCGGGTCCCGCGGCGGGATCGCCCTCTCGCGGCGGCCCTTCCGGTACCTCCGCCACGCGGACCGGCGCCCTACCCGCGGATCCCCTCCCGCTCACGGCGATGGCCGGACGACCCGACGATGGGGCCCGTCCCTCATTGGACGGCAGCGCGAGGGGAGACCTGTCGGCGGCAGAGGGCTGACCGGTCGGTGGGAAGCGGTCAGCGGAGACGCCAACGAGGAGGGGAGCCTGGACGCTCAGGCGCCGGCGATCTCCTTCGCCTTGATGAACGTCCCCCGGCGCAGCTCCCTGGCCGCGGTCTCGATCTCCTGCTGGGTGTTCATCACGATGGGCCCGTACCAGGCGACCGGTTCGTGGAGGGGGCGCCCGCTCACGAGGAGGAACCGACCGCCCTCCGGTCCGGCCTCGGCCTCGACGACGTCGCCGTCGTCGAGCAGGACCGCCCGCTTGGGGGCGAGGAGACCCTCCTTTCCGGGGAACTTCGTCGCGCCGTCCACCGTGTAGGCGAAGGCGGTGTACCCCTTCTTCACGGGGAGACGGGAGCGCTCGCCCGGTAGGAGGGCGACGTCGAGGTAGGTGGGGTCGACATTGAGGCCCCGCACGGGCCCTTCCACGTTCTGGAACCGGCCCGCGACCACCTTCACCGTCGCCCCGTCCTGCTGGACGACAGGGATGTCCTTCGCCGTGAGCCCCAGATAGGTGGGGTCGGACATCTTGAGCTTCGCCGGAAGGTTCACCCAGAGCTGGAAGCCCTGGAACATCCCCTCCTTGCGCTTGGGCATCTCCTGGTGGAGGATGCCGCTGCCGGAGCTCATCCACTGGACGTCACCGCTGTCGATGCGTCCGACGTTCCCGAGGGAATCCCCGTGCTCCACCTGCCCTTCCAGCATGTAGGTCACGGTCTCGATGCCCCGATGCGGGTGCCAGGGGAACCCTGCCTCGTAGTCGCTCGGGTTGCAGGAGGCGAAGTTGTCGAGCAGAAGGAACGGGTCGAAGAGGGGTACCTCGCCGTTGCCGAAGGCCCGCTTCAGGCGGACCCCCGCGCCTTCGAGGGTATCCTCGGCCTTCAGAACTTGCTGGATGCTGCGAACCGCATCGGACATGGGACCCACCTCTGGAAAGGACAGGACCGCGGGGGACCTTGATGAAGAGTCGCTACGCCAGCCAGGAGCGGCTCTCGCCCCGGTGAGCGGTCGTTCGTTCCCGAAGGGGACCGGGGCCCGGGGGAGCTCCCCCCTTCGGTCCTCTCGTCGCCTAGGGCTGGGTGACCTCGCGCTTGAGGCGTTGGAAGTAGTGCTTGCGGAACTTCGCGACCTTCGGAGCGATCACCGCCCGGCAGTAGGCCTGCCCCGGGTTCTGCTTGTAGTAGTTCCGATGGTACTCCTCGGCGGGGAAGAAGGCCTGGAAGGCCTCCACCTGGGTCACGAGCCTGTCGTCCCAGATCCCCTCTCGCTCCACCTCCTTCATCACCCGCTCCGCCGAGAGGAGCTGCTCGGGGGAGTGGTAGAAGATGATCGACCGGTACTGGGTGCCGGTGTCGTTGCCCTGGCGGTTGAGCGTCGTCGGGTCGTGCACCGTGAAGAAGATCCGCAGGAGGTCCTCGTAGGCGAGGACACGGGGGTCGAAGACCACCTGGACCACCTCGGCGTGGCCCGTGTCGCCCTCGCAGACCTCCTCGTAGGTGGGGTTCACCGTGACGCCCCCCGAATAGCCCGGCATCACGCTCAGCACGCCCTGGAGCTCGGAGAAAACCTCCTCCGTGCACCAGAAGCAGCCTCCCCCGAGGGTGGCCACCTCGTTCGACGGGGAAGCGGACGCGCCGGAGGAGGTCGAGCGGGCACCAGGAGCGCTCGTCATGCCCGCGGGGAGCGGTCCCCAGGACTTGAAACCTCTGCGGCCTACCCCAGGCGTGCCGGTTTCCGCCCGTAAGCCTGCCGCGGGTCGACCCCGGTCCCTCACGTCCAGCGCGATGAAGCAGCTCGTGCGCGAAGGTTGGAACCGGCGATCCTACGCCTACCGGCCCGGGCGCACCCACGTGGACGGCACCCAGCACTCCGACCGCGAGTGCTGACGATGGCTCCTCCCGGTCCTGCAGGAGCTCCCCCCGGGTGCGCCGGTCCTTGACCTGGGGTGCGGGGCGGGCATCCCTGCCAGAGGCTGGCTCTCCAATCGCTTCCAAGTGACGGGGGTCGACCTATCGGAGGTCCAGGTGGAGCGTGCCCGTCGCCTGGTGCCGAAGGGGAGCTTCCACCTGGCGGATCCAACGGGCCATGGTGGACCTGGCCCTGTCCAACCCGAAGGACCGGGGCTACGCCGGACCCTGGACGCCCGACCGGCTACGTTTGATCGTCGTGATGGAGGGGACCGTGGAATCGATCCCCAAGGAGCGCCTCCGGGAGATCCTGCACGAGGCGATCTCCTTCCAGGCGGTGAAGACCTGGAAGGAAAGCAAGGACCCCCAGTTCCGGGAGAAGGTCCGGCGTCTGAGGGCACTGACCCACCGCCCTCACAACCCTCCGGTCGTGGTCTCGGTGGACGAGATGGGACCGATCCAGCTCGAACCCTACGGCGGCCACAGTTGGGCGCGAGAGGGGCACCCGGATCGGGTGCGGGCCACCTATCGGAGGTTCGACGGAGTTCGCCACTTCATGGGAATGTACGACCGCTATCACCGAACGATCCGAATGTACATGTCGCGTCGCAAGTGTGGCGCGGACTGGGTGAGGTTCCTCCGCTACGTGAGACGGTGGTACCGCCCGAACGAGCGGATCTACCTGATCCTGGACAACCTCTCGGCGCACACCACGCCTGCCGCCCTTCGAGAGGCTCGGCGCCTGAGGATCACGTACGTCCCGATTCCCACGAGTGCCTCCCACCTGAACCCCATCGGGAGCCAGTTCCGAGTGCCGAAACATCGGGCGCTGGAAGGACGCGACTACCGGAGCTGGCGCGAGCTCGGGTGGGAGGTCCAGAAGGCGATCCACGAGCTCAATTGAGAGCGGTTCGTCCCCTCACGAAAGGTCAAACGCTGTTTGTGGTCGCGGCGCTGGGCGTGCCGTCGCCTCCCCTGGAGGAACCTCTGGTACTGCCGGCGCGACCCCATTGTGTAGATGAGCACCTACATATAACATGTCGACTTACATCAACACGATGGCGGCCCCGAAGACCGACCCTGCGCTCGTCGAGCGCCTGGTGCGCCTCGGGGGCGAGGACTCCCCCAGCTGCCTGCCCGAGTACCAGGACCTCGCTCGGGACGTGGTCAGCACACCCAGGTTCCTCACCTTCCTCAAGCGCGTCAAGGCCCTCGCCGATGAGAACCGCCTCCTTGCCGTCGCCCTCCTGAAGCGCCGGAAGGAACTCTGCGCCTGCGAGATTCAGGCCGCCACAGGGCTCACCCACGCCACCGTGAGCCACCACATGTCGGTCCTAGCCGATGCCGGGCTCATCTCGTCCCGACGCGAGGGGAAGTGGATGTACTATCGATTGACAGAACAGAAAGAGGTCAGCATTCCATGAAGGGGAGTCCAAGAGATGCCGTATCCGCCGACCGCCGAAGGAACCAGGTCCGCGACCGATATGGACGGATCGCCTCGAAAGGTGAACTCAAGGTCGTCCCCGCGACGACCCCGTGCTGCGGGGAGGATGCGGGATCCTCCTGCTGCGGCGACTCGACCGTCTCAACCCAACTCGGATACACCTCCGAGCAGCTCGCCAGCCTCCCCGAAGGAGCGAACCTCGGGCTGGGCTGCGGGAATCCCACCGCCATCCTTAGCCTCAAGCCAGGCCAGACCGTTCTTGACTTGGGCAGCGGGGCGGGGATAGACTGCTTCCTCGCATCGAAGATGGTCGGTCCGAAGGGTTCGATCATCGGGGTGGACATGACCCCCCAGATGCTCTCCAAGGCGCGGGAGAACGCCCAGAAGGGGGGCTACACGAACGTCGATTTCCGGTTGGGGGAGATAGAACATCTCCCGGTCGCCGATAACATGGTCGACGTTGTCATCTCGAACTGCGTTATCAACCTCGCGCCTGAGAAGGGCCGGGTCTACCGCGAGGCTTTCCGCGTCCTGCGCCCTGGGGGCATGCTGGCCGTCTCCGACGTCGTCGCCACACGTCCCATCACGGAGAAGGAGCGGGCGGACCCCACACTGTGGTCCTCCTGCTCGTCGGGAGCGCTCGAAGTGAAAGTCGTCAAGTCTCTGCTTAGGCGGGCGGGATTCACCGAAATCCAGGTGGTACTCAGACAAGCCGAGGAGGCCCCAACGTCCCTCCAGGACCAGGCCTTCATCGGTGTCGTGTCGGCGGATATCCAAGCCAAGAAGCCTCGGAAGTGAGTACGACGGCCGAGAAGACCGTCCTCTTCATCTGTGTCGAGAACGCCTGCCGGTCGCTCATGGCCGAGGCCATGTTCAACTGGGACCCCCCAGCGGGGTGGCGCGCCGACTCGGCAGGAACGAGGCCATCCGCATCGGCGAATCCGCGGACAGGGCCGATGCTTCGCGAACTCGGGTTGGACCTTCCACCGCATCCACCCCAACTGCTGACCCCCGAAATGATGGACCGCGCGCGGGTCCGGGTCACGATGGGATGCCTCGATGACGCGAGCTGTCCGGCCCGGCTCAAGACGATGGAAATGAGGGACTGGTCGCTCCCCGACCCCGCCTCGTTGAACGACGAGGGCTTCCGCCAGGTCCGTGACCGGATTCGGGAACGTGTGAAGAGCCTTCGGACAGAGCTCATTCTCTCGGACAGTCGCCGAAGGGGAATCGCCGCGATCGTTGCCGCAAGATCGGAATGAGTACACCTCCGGGACGCACTCCGCCGCCCGTCGGTATTCGAGGATAGCTTGACCACACACCTACCAAGCGAGGCTATTGCGACGGCTTCTCGGCCGAGCCGCCAGCTCGACGTCGCTGACCGGTACCTGCCCGTCTGGGTCCTCTCGGCCATGGCCTTGGGCCTCGCCTTGGGCCGGGTGTGGCCGGGAATCGGAACAGCCCTAGGCCTCTGGCAGGTCCAGTCAGTCTCGGTGCCAATCGCGATAGGCCTCTTGCTGATGATGTATCCGATCTTGGCTCGGGTGCAATATGGGCGGATTCGGGAGGTCACCCGAGGGTGGCGATCGACCGCTTTCCCTCTCGTCCTGAACTGGGTCGTCGGCCCCCTCTTCATGTTTGCGCTGGCGTGGATCCTGCTCCCCGACGCGCCCCTCCTAAGGACGGGGGTCATCCTGGTCGGCCTGGCCCGGTGCATTGCCATGGTAATGGTATGGAACCAGCTCGCGGGAGGGGACGCGGAGTACGCCACCGTGCTGGTCGCGCTGAACGCGGTTTTCCAGATCGTGGCGTATGCGGGACTCGCAGTCTTCTACCTGGCCATCTTGCCCGGGTGGCTCCACCTGCCCGCGCAAGCGACCTCGGTCAATCCCTCCACGGTGGCGTTGAGCGTACTGGTCTTCCTAGGGGTTCCGCTCGCGGCGGCCCTTGGCAGCCGGGTCGGACTCGCCCGATGGAAGGGTAGGACGTGGTACGACGAGCGATTCGCTCCCACCGTGAGTCGGATGACACTCTGGGGACTCCTCTTCACGGTCGTAGTGATGTTCGCCATTCAGGGCCTTTCCATCACCACGCTCCCTTTCACGGTCCTACGCGTGGTCGCCCCTCTGGTTGCCTACTTCCTCGGAATGTGGTTCCTGGGATTCCTCGGCGCGCGATGGCTCAACTTCGGATACGAGAAGGCGGTGACCGTCGCGTTCACCGCGGCGAGCAACGACTTCGAGCTGGCCATCGCGGTGGCGGTGGTCGTATTCGGGGTCGCTTCTCAGGTCGCTTTCGCCTCGGTCATTGGACCGCTCGTCGAAGTCCCGGTCCTCCTTTCACTCGTATATGTCGCTCTTCGGAGCCGAAGATGGGCAAGAGCTCACCTCTCCCACACGCTGAGTGACGACACGTGAGGAAACCCGTCACGACCGGTGCCGGACCCATACGTGTGAATCCGGGAACCCCTGACCTTTCTGCCCGAGGCCAACATGGCTGCTCGGGACCTCCTTCTCCTCTTGGCCTCGGACGACCGCCCTGTCACGCTCAGTCGTGAGGAACGGCGGGACCTCCTTCGGCGATCGCAGCGCTTGGAGCAACTCGAGAAGGGCCTACGCGAGGCACGGGAGGGTGTTCGTCGCCTCCCCGAGGAGAACGAGCGCCTCCGTCCCGCTCTCGAGAGGGCCCGGGAGAAGAACGCCCGCCTCACCGACAAGGCCGAGGGTCTCCAGGGCAAGCTCGAAGGACTGCAGAACTCCCTGACGGTCCTGGGCACGGACGCCAGGACGGCCGCCGCCGTGGGGGTCCCCTCCCGTCGGACCGTCTTTCGCCAGCCCCCCAAGCCTCCCGAGGAGCGGGAGCGATGCGAACCTCCCGAAGATGCTCACCTGACGCCGTCCTCTCTCACCATGTGGCGCGGCGGGGCTCGCGGCGGCGGGACCGGCGCCTCGAACCCCCCCTCGAGGTGTGGAGGAAGCCCAGGGCGGCCGCCGACGCGCGGCCGTAGCGGGACGATGGACCCGATGCCTTGGCCCCTCACGTTCCGGGCCGTTGCCCCCTCAGCGAAGGAGGGGTCCCAGTACGAGCAGGCCGACCAGCAGGAGGACGAGCACGATCGCGGTGATCATGGCCATCTCGCGCTCGGCGTTCTTGAGGAAGTACCAGCACCCCGTGGACACGCGCGCGATGGGGGTCACGATCAAGACGAGCACTCCCAGCGTCAGGAAGGCCTGCGAGTGGCCAGCGAGGAGGCCCCTCAGGAGGTCACCGGGATCGAGGTAGTCTCCGATCGGGTTGGAGCTCAGGACGGAGGACAGCGTCACCACGGGGTGATCTTGGAGGAAGACGAAGACCGCGACCAGGAGCAGGGCGGAAGCGACGAGCAGCCCCACCCGCAGGACCTGGGACATCCGGCGGTAAGCTTCGGGGGGGAGCTCCCGGGCGTGAGCGTGGGCGCCGTACGTGCCCTGGGGTGGGGCGCTCATGGGAGCCCCACCCCTCGGAGGATGACCTCCACCGCGAGGACGACGAGGATGACCAGGAAGACCCCCTTGACGAGGCGACTGCTGAGCCCCGGGAACAGGTAGGACCCGATGAGCGAACCCGCGGCCGTCCCCAAGGCGACGGGGGCGGCGACCACCGGGTCGATGTAGCCGGCCGCGAGCAGCACGCCGGCGGTCGCGGCCACCGTGACCCCGATCATGAAGTTGCTCGTGGCGGTGGCGACCTTGATCGGCAGACGCAACGCCCGCTCCAGGGCCTGGACCTTGAGCACACCGCTACCGATGCCGAAGAGCCCGGAGACGATGCCAGCGCCGAACATCACGACCAGTGCCGGCCGCGTCGCGATCGCGGCGTAGTCCACTTCCTTGTGATGTTTCGCGTCCACGTAGTGCCCGGTGAGCCCGAGACGACGGGAGGTCGCGTCCGGCTGTCCTTGGACATGAAGGGGATCGGTCTCGTTCCGCAGATTGCCGGGGACCGAGGCCAGCAGGATCACCCCCAGCGCGACCAGCAGGGCCGGGACGAGGCCTGAGCGGGAGAGGGCGATGGTGAGGGTGGCCCCGAGGAGCGCGCCCGGAACCGTCGCGATCTCAAGGAACATCCCGATGCGGAGGTCGGTCAGATGGTCCTTGACGTAGGCGGAGCCGGTGGCCGCCGAGGTCGCGAGGACGCTGATCGCGCTCGCGCCGACGGCATCGATGAACGGGACCTGGAAGAAGATGACGAGGACAGGGACGATGACCACACCGCCCCCAAGGCCGGCGAGCGAGCCGAGGAACCCGGCCCCGATCGCGATCAACCCTAGCTCGAGTAGGGTGAGGAGGAGGGACATCGGCGCGTGGCACTTGTGAGGGGTTTATGAGCAGGACCGTGCGAGTTCTGCGCCTATCCCCGGGGCCATCCCTCGACCGGACGGACGACGGGCCACGGGGGCGGTGGCTACAGAGGGACGGCTTCCAGGCCCGGTTCCGCGGACCCGGGGCCATCCCTGGACATATGTAGAAGGGCCCGGATGCTGTGGCATGGCACCGTCAAGGTCGGCGTCCCTGGAGTCACAGTTCGCCCGAGCGGTCCTCTCCCAGAACCTCCGAGTGAAGCCGGGGGAGAACGTGGTCATCGAGGGTTGGAGCCACGCCCTTCCATGGGCGACGGCGTTGGCCCGGGAGGCCCGTCGTCTCAAGGCCTATCCCCTGGTGCTCTACGAGGACGAGGGGGCCTTCTGGGACTCGGTGGAGTCCGGCGAGGAGGCGGTCCTTGGCGCAGCGCCCGCCCATGAATGGTCGATGCTGGGGTCGACCGACGTGTACATCCATATGTGGGGGCCCGGGGACAAGGTCCGTTTGGGCGTGTTGCCCCCCGCCCGTTCGTCCAAGATCTACGCTTGGAACGAAGCGTGGTACAAGGCCGCGTCAAAGGCCGGGCTCCGGGGGGCACGGCTCGAGATCGGCCGCCCATACCCGACCCTCGCCAAGGCCTACGGCGTCGACCTCCAGGAGTGGACCGAACAGGTCGCTCGTGCGACCATGGTGGACCCTCGGCGCGTCTCCGCGGCGGCGGGCCCTATCGCCAAGGCGCTCGAGAGGGGCAGGAGGCTGCGGATCTACGACGACCGGGGCACCGATCTGACCCTTGGCCTCGCTCGGCGGCCTGCCACTCTGAACGTCGGCCAGGTCTCCGCACGGGACAAGAAGAGCCGGTTCCGGATGCTGACGAACTTGCCGGCGGGGTCCGTGGGGGTTGCGTTGGACGAGAAGGTCGGGGAAGGCACCTTCGTCTCGAACCGAAGCTGCTACCTCGATGCCGGTCGGGCCATCGACGTCCGCATGGAGCTCCACGACGGTCGACTGTCCTCCAAATCGTTCGGAAGCGGCGGCGAGTTCTTCGAGGAGAGCTATCGGAAGGGAGGGAAGGGACGGGACCAGCCCGGCCAGCTCCGCATCGGGCTCAACCCCATGCTGCATGACACCCCACAGCTCGAGGACTGTGAAGCCGGGGCCGTCACGTTCAGCGTGGGCATGAACCAGTTCTATCCCGGCGGAAAGAACCGGTCCCCCTACTTCGGGTTCGCGGTGAACGCCGGGGTCACGGTCGAGGTGGACGGAAAGCCCCTGAAGCTTCGCTCCTGAGGCGGCTCGCCGACCCGCCCGCTTCCGACCCGATCGGACCTAGGGTCCCTCGGGGAGAGGCGGGGAGAGGCGGGGAGAGGGCGCGGGCGGGAGGGGAGGTCCAGGGCCGTTCGGCGTCGTGGTCCCCAGGGAGTTTTTGGTCAAGAACCTCTCGAACGCGACCTGCGGCCGTCCCGACGGGTCTCGGAGGGGGAGAACGATCGTCGCTCCCTCTCGAGGGTCTTCTCGAGCTCCCGCAGATTGTGCCGAAGGTAGACCAGGTCAGAATGGAACATCGAAACCCCTCGGGTCAGCCTTGCGATCTGGGCGGAATGCCATTTGGACCTCAGCACTCCATCGAGCGACTGGACCAGGCCTAAGAGTGGCTCCACGCGCAGCCGGTTCCAGTCCGTCGTTGAAGGTAGGTTCCTGAACTCCGACCGGATCCTCTCTAGCTGCCGCCGAAAATCTGGGATCGCGCCCTTGTACACCCGGTCGACCACGTCCTCGCTCCCCTCCAGGACCGGAAGGAACCCCACGTTCCCCTCGCGCACGCTCTCAACGACCTCCACGCAGGGGTCGGAGGGATGACCGACGAGGACGTTCGATTGCATGAGGTCCCATACGGACCTGGGCCGCATTCCCACCCCTTCCATCCGGGAGAAGAGGGATGGTCGACGGGCCGTCGGTTCGTGCGCAGGCTTCGGTCGGTGACCTTCAGCGGACACGATAGTACCCACGGCCATCCGGGTCCGGACGGGGTAAGACCCCCTCGTCAATCCCGTTCGAGCCGTGGCGAGGCCGTCCCCTTCGGGGGGCCTCGGGGACGGGCCTGCCGCCGTCCATGCACGGACCTCTCGCGTCCCCGGGCGGGACAGGTCCGTCTTTTCACGGTGGCGAGGTGAGCCCCTCTTCGGTGCCGGGGACGGGGACAGAGGGGGGGTGACAGTAGGCCCCGCTGTCGATCTTCTTGAGCTGTCGGAGCCCTTGCACCAGGCTCCAGCCGCCGATGCCCCCCACAACGAGGAGCACGAGGACCGTGGCGAGGCCGATCGCGTCAAGGTTCGGGATGGGGTTGCCGGTGCTCAGCGCGATGCTCTCGATCGAAGGGAAGAGGACCACGAAAGCCCCCACCGCCGCGAAGAGCATGCCTCCCCAGTAGAGCGTCTCTCCCCCGGTGTGCCTACCGAGGTAGCAGACATCGTCCGGGCTGAGCTTGCGCAACCTCGCGAAGCTCGCGAAGACCGCCCCGAAGATGACCTGCATCACCATGGTGCCGAGCCCGAACATGACCCCGGGCAGTGGCGCGTAGAGGAGGGAAGGCACCTGGGGGGCTAGGATGAAGGTGATGATCGTGGCATACGCCCCGAAGCCGAAACCTGCGATGAGCCCGTGGACGGCGGCCATGGAGGTGGGGACGGACTGCACATGGGTCTCCTCCAGCGACCTCCGGGTCACCTCCGACGAATGATGGCCGGCCCCGTGCGGGAACGGAGGGTCCTGGCCATGGGCCACGCGATGCTCCCCACGATGGAGCCAGCTATCGAAGGGGAGGTGGAGGTAGCGTCCCTTCAGGACGTAGGACCCCGCGATGACCATGACGATCCCCACGACGACGTAGACGGGGCCGTCCAAGTTGTACTCCCGGTACACTGCGGCCAAGCCCAGGAAGCCGAGCGTCGTGAGGAAGGCTCGCTGGACCGTGAAACCCGCGGAGAAGCTGATCCCGGCCTTTGCTCCGCGAAGGGAGCTGTAGCTCCCTATCGCGTAGCTGAACGTGATGGGCCAGGTGTGCTCGTCGGGGGTGGCCCCGTGCAAGAGGCCGAGGATGAAGGAGATGAGAAGGATCATGGAGAGGGAGAGACCCTGGGGAGGGTTCAACAGTGTCCCAAGGTCCATGATCTTCAGCCTCCGCTTTGTCCCGGTTGCCTTACAGCTCGGTCAGCCGCGCGCCTACGAGGACCTCGGGCAAGGCACCGTACTGGCCTTCATGGAGCTCGCTTCAGACCACGATCGGTCCTCGTCTTTCCAGGGACCTGTGTCGGCATTCCACCCGGCCCTCATGGAGCTATCTCCAGACCCCGATCGGCCCTCCCCTATCGCGGTGGGAGCATCGAGGACGGACGGACCGCTCCGAGGGGGCCCGTCCTTTCGATCCCCTACTTCCCCCCACCACGGTCCGCCTCCTCCCATACCCTGGCTGCCCCTAAGGCTTGAGACCTGACGTGAACTCTCCCTCCCGATGCCGGACGATCCTTATCGATAGGTCGATCCATACCGCGCGGCCGACCGTGGGCTATTGCCCCTCGTCACCACTACGTGACGGGTCCGGCCCTCGGCACCGTCGGTCACCCTAAAAGGAGAACCCGCTCTTCATTTGGAAGGCGGCTTGGGGGGCGTGCGCGGCAAGCGCCGACCCTAGGGTCCTCAATCCCCCGCGGGTCTGCCCGCCGTCGAGCCGGTGCCGTGGGGTTGGCCCCCGGTCAAGAGCACATCGCGCCCTTCTCGCAAGCCCACCGTGTCGGGAAACGATCAACGGAGGACACGTCGACGGCGCAGTCATCACGGGTCTGCACCCCGTGGATAGGGTGCCGACCCCGTTGAAAGCGTTCCGATCGCCTACGCCTTGATCGCGTTCTTCAGCTTCGCGACCAGATCGGGCGGCGGGCTCGTGATCCCGTGGGAGCTCTTGGCGTGCGCCGCCGCGATCTCCATCACTTCGTTCGCGTCCTTCGCTCCTTTCACTTCGAATCCGCAGCTCATGCCGACATCCGCGCAACGAAAGCTCGCCATAACTCCTCGTGGCAGGAGTACGAACGATGGACATAACTGTTGTGTTATGCCCGAAACTGGGGTTCAGCCATGGACGGGGCACGGTACCGCGGCGGGCACATGGGCCGAGCGCCCACCCCTAGGGGCTTAGCTCCTTGAGCCGAGCCTCGATGGCCCGGATCTGCCGTCCGAGAGCAGCCTTCTCCTCCTCCAGATACGCCTTGGCCTCTCCTGGAGAGGGGACGGAAGGATAGGGGAGCCCGTAGCCCCACCAGGACCGGGGGCCGTATCTGCTCTACACTCCCGGAAGGGGCGCACGGCCGCTCTTGGACGCCATGCACATCCATCCATCCGGCGATGAGCGAGGTCGTCCAACGGGCCTTCTACAGCCTCGCCCCTGTGGAGCCGGAACGACGGCTGGTGGCCGAGCCGGTCCCGGCCTGATCTCCGCCGTCCGCGCCTTGCCGCCCCTCACGGGACCCCGACCGGGGTCCCAGGTCAGTCGCGGAGCGCCGAGGCGGTGACCTCGGCGGAGGCCGGGGCCTCGAACTTACCGTTGCTCCTCCTGAGCCGGGGTCCGCTCGTCGACCAAGGTCGGGGTCGCCAGCGCCTGGTGGATCTTGATGCGACGAGCAAGGCGCACCCCATTGTGCGAAAGCCGGGACTTGATCGCCCTGAGCGTGCTCTCGATGTAGGACCCGGCGCAGCCACTCCCCCCCGACGAGACGAGGTCCAAGAGGCGGTCGTAGAGATGCTTCTCCTCCAGGCGAGCAGGGGCGAGTGGCGCGAGGTCGTGTTCTGCTCAGGAGACCCTGAGCCTGCGGAGATGGACGTCAGCTGTGATGACCGATCGACGAGAGAAGTTATCGTGCCAGCGGGCGATCTCGGGATCGGCCAACAGGCGGCGATGGACGGGCGGGGGGCCGCGCGGAGGCACGGTTAGGGCATAGGGCTCATGGAATCCATACCTTTCTAGGATGGGCCGGGGCGGGCCCACAAGCAAACGGGTTTGAGTCCCCCGGTGGCGGTCCGCGGGTCACCGTCCGACGTGCTGCTCAACCCAGCGCAGGACCCGCTCGGCCCTGGTAACAATCTTCTCCGCTTCCTCGGCAGTGAGTCCATCCCCCCCGTACTCGACACGGCTCTTGAGGTCAAGGACTGAGAGAACCTGGCGGGTGACCTCCTTCAATCCGTCGGTCGACACTCTCTCCATGACTCGGACAACGTCACGGTGATCCTCCCCCCGGCTTCGAACCTCCAGATGGAAAATCGTGAAGGCGTCGCACGCGGAAATCACACCATGGATCGCTCCCAGTCCCGCCCCGGAATACCGTAGATCACCGAGCGAGTCTCGGGCCAGCGCCAGAAACTCCCTCGCCTTGAGGAGGTATGCAGTGTGCTCCTCTGACGCCACTGGCTCGGTTCTGGGGAGGTCCCGGGTCATCGGAACCCCAGAAGGTCCGTCCCATCCCGTTCGACGCTGGCGATGAAACTCGGGCTCATTCTGGACCGGATCTCGGCCCGATCGACCACGATGGGGGCCAGATTGAGCCCGTAACGGGCCCTGACACGTCGCCCAACGGAGAACAATCGGTCGGCGACCTTGTCTCGGTCAGCCGCACGCTCAACTTCGACAAAGAGGTCCACGTCGCTCGCTCCTCGCTCCTCTCCACGAGCGACGGAGCCGAAAAGCAGCGCCCTACGAACGGGCAGGCCCCGCAAACCGGTGGCAAGCTCGTGAGAAAGTTCCCCGCTCAGGGCGCGTTCTTTCACGAACAACTGTCTCAACGGGTCGACCAAGGCGTTCTCCTCGCACAAGCTCCAGAGGTGACTTCGCCCGGCCACCCGACGGTCGACGAGCCCTTCCGATTCGAGGATTCTGAGCGCTGACTGGACATGGGAGACCGGGATCTCCCCGAGGCGGGCGAGGTTCCTGCCGGTGAAGCTCGAACCCGGGTGTCGGCACAACACCCGCAGAACGTGCAGAACACCCTTCCCGCGGAGGATGTCATCCAGGGGTTCGTGAACTCTCATTGACCAATATATAGGTCATATGACCTATAAAGAGGTCGCAGCGCCGGGGCGGATTCGGACGCATATGGTGGTGGGGACGAGGAAGGGATGTCGCTCGGGCGGCCCTCCTTCCTCACGCACGAGGCCCAGACGGACTCGAACGTGTGTGGTCGTTGGGACACTCCCTCGGGTCGGTGATCCCCGCCCTGCGTGGCGTCGTTGATGATGGCCGTAAAGGCGTCGACTCGGCTCACCTTGCCGTTCTCCAACTCGAATACATTCAGGGCCCTGAGCACCAGGAAGCTGCCGTCCTTCGTGGGAACGCGAACGATAGACTCAGCCACCACGACGTTCCCCTCCTCGGTCATCCTGGTAATTTGAATTCGAAGTCCACCCGACCCGGGCGGATTGCCGATGCTCTGAAGGACTGCGGGCCTACCCCGAATCGGAACTCCCGAAGTGTCGGATCCGTCGGCCCACTCGACCCGCACAACGTTATCGGTCAGGCATGAACCCAGGGCCTGCCGGTCCAGCCTGCTCAGACACTCGAAGTACTTCGTCACGACCTCCTTGTTCGGGCTCATGACTCGCGGAGCGGAGTGCCTTGGGATAACGGTGATGGGGGAGTGGACCCGAGCCGCGCAGCGGCTCGAATCCTCGATGGGCCGGGGCGGATTCGAACCGCCGATTTTCGCGTTGTAAGCGCGACGTCATCACCCCTAGACCACCGGCCCTGGCGGGGTGAGGGGAAGGCCGGATACTTCAATCGACCGGCGATCCCACAGGGAGGGCGCTCTCCTTCCCCCCTTGGGTCCCTGAGGGCCCCTTCCCCCCGTGCGCGCGATGCCGGACCTTCACCACCAGTCCTCGCGGCAGCCGCCCCATCCAGGGTCCTGGAACGCGGCTCTCGCCAACCCCAAGGACCTCTCCGTCCCGGACCAGGATCGCCTCGTCTCCGATCCGTAGCCCCGGGTCGGCGCCGATCACCCCTGGCGCGAAGAGGTCGCCCTTGAGCTCGACCCCGCCGCGGACCTGGACGCGCGAGCTCATGGCCTCGCCGAGGACCTTCCTTGCCCCGGGCACCGTGAGACGCCAGAGCCCGCTCTCCTCCTTCCACGTGGCGAGGTCCTCGTGCTCAGGGGAGACCAGCCGTTGGAACCAGGGCCGTCCCATCAACCGGACGCCCCCGTCGAAGAGCCGGTCGCCGGCAGGGGCCCCGAACTGGAAGCGCGCGAGCGACCGGAGCTCCTCGCGGACGCGGGCCATGGGGCCCTGGGTCCGCCGCTCTCCCCTCTCCTCCCGATCGATCTCCCGGGCCGCGTCGGCGAGACGGCCGAGCGACACGGCGGAGGTGGTGGAGTCCCCCTCCACCGTCCATCGATATCGGTCGGAGGGGAGCAGTCCCTCGAGCCACGCATACTCCTCCCGCGGGAGATGCACAAGGACCGAGCGGTACGTCCCGGTGTGGAGCAGGTGCTCCAACGCCTGCCGGACCCAGCGTCGCTCATCCTCGTCCCATGCTCCCGTCACGGGGATGTCGTAGTTCCGTGCTGGAGGGACGCATTCGAGCTCTCGCGGCACGAGCCCCAGGGGAGAGGTCACGGACATCCAGTGCGGCTCCCCGCCCCGGCCGATCCCTTCCAGGGCACGGGCGATGCGCCGGTGGGATGGGGACCGGGCGTAGGGCTTCGTCTTCGAACAGGGCACGAGCAGTAACGTGCGGCGGGACTCGAGCGGCGTGTACCGCTCCAGGAAGCGCCGGCGGTATCGCTGGACCATCGGACGCCGAAGGGCTTCCTTGGTGGTGTAAGGCCGGATCCCCGAGGCGGTCACCGGGGTGTGGGACTCTTGGTAGCCCTCGCCCAGTTCATCGAAGTAGCGCAGCATCTCGCCCCGACGCGGTTCCGGCCCCAGACGGGTCTCGACCAGTTCCCGCAGACGGCCCGCCATCGCGTAGCGCCGCACGCGAGAGAGCTCCTCCTGGTACTGAGCGCGCAGCTTCCTGGCGCGCGCGTCGAGGTCGGGCGCTCCGAGATCGCCGTCCGGGGGGGCGTCCTCCTCGAGCCCCTCGACGTCCGCCCCGAGGTCCTCCCTCCCTGAGAGGGCGAACAGGCCCTCCGTGAGGTCGAGGAGGTCGATGCCGAGCGAGTAGAGGAAGGCGAGACGTCCGGGGAGCGCCACGCGAGGGGCCCAGAGCAGGGGGCCCGGGCCCGCGCCCTCCCGAAGGGCGATGGCTTCCCGCACGAAGCCCTCGCTCGAGGTGAAGGCGGCCCGGGCGTTCATCCAGACCACCAGGTCGAAGGCCCCTTGCTCGAGGCGGGTGCGGGCGGCCGCAGAGAGCGGCGTGCGGACCCCTAGGACGCGGGGACCCATCTCCACCGGGGCCTCGTCCCCGCCGGTGACCTCGGGCGTGCCGACCGGGAAGCTCAGTTCGATGGCCCGGCCACCTTGGACCCAGCGGATCCCTCGCCACATCTCCCGGGTCGCGGCAGCGGGCTCGAGCGACGCGGCATCGACCGGAGGGGCTTCCGCGGTCCCATGGGGAGGTGTGGAAAAGAGCAGCCCCGGCAGCGAGAGCTGGAGGTCACCGACGGTTCCCTCTCCAATGAGGCAGGGGCCGTCGAGCCGCTGGAGCGTGCGCATGGTCGTCTCCCCCAGCGGGCCGGCTCTTCAAGCTCATCGGCCCCCCGGCCCCGGACGAAGACGGGGCGGCCCACCCGTCGGGGGGCCTCCCTGCGGCGCCCAGGGCGCGGGGCGTGTGGGTCTACGAGCTTCCCGCGCGCTTGCGGGAGCCCTTCTCCTGGCCCGGGAAGTACCCTTCCCAGGCGGTGACCAGCTTCTCACGCCGCTCCGCGCCGGCGTCGGTCCGACCCCGGCGTCCGAACAGCGGGTCGTGGTTGTCACGGACCACCCGCAGGAAGCTCTCAGGGTTCTGGCTCGCGAGCTCGAACCCGTAGAGCATGAACTCTCTCAAGAGGCTCGAGCGTCCCCTCCACCCGATCCTTCGTCGGACCATCGGGTTCAGCGATCTCTTGGCGAGTCTCCATACGTCTGTCGTGGTCTTGTAGTCCTTCCCGGAAAGGCCGATCATGACCTGCGGCATATCCCCTCGGAACTCCCCATCTAAGTATCGTATTTAACAGCCCCCTGCGAATATAGATGGCAAGTGCCGGGATTGGCAAAGATTGGGGGCAAAAGCACCGTGAGCCTTGACGATTCTTGCAGAAACCGCCCCACTTGGTGAAAACGCGGTTCAGATGTAAAACAAGACCATGGTGAGCAGGAACACCCCGCCCATCGCGAAATGGAGGCGGAAGAGGCGGAGCAGTTGGGATCGGGCGGACCTCAGCCCCACGACCTCCGTCGCGATGAGGGCACCGATCCCTCCCGCGAGGAGCAGCAACCATGGGGTCGGCCCCAGCGTCGTCCAGCCGTAGAGCGTGAGGAGGGCAAGCGCTCCTGCGAGGAGCGAGCCGACGAGCAGGGGGGTCCGTGCACGGCCCA
Source organism: Thermoplasmata archaeon (assembly GCA_027306505.1). GTDB lineage: Archaea > Thermoplasmatota > Thermoplasmata > Lutacidiplasmatales > UBA184 > JAKAAX01. Next base: position 56,006 of record DAHUZP010000026.1, read on the forward strand.
TCGCGAGGGGGAGCGACCGCAGGCCCTGCGCGCGGTCCGCGTCGAGGTCCCCCAGGCTGTGGACCGACTCGAAGGCGGTCCCGAAGAGGACGAGGGCGCCCACCGCGACCCAGCCCACGAGCGGGAGCGTTCCGTCGACAGCCAGGTAGACGCCCGCGGGAAGCAACGCCTGGACCGCGCCGAGGCAGACCGTGGTGAGGGAGGAGTACCGCTTGGTGTAGGAGTAGCCCATCACCAGGGCGAGGGCGGGGATCGCGAGGAGCGGCAGCCAGATCCGGAGGAGACCGGCCGACACCAGGAAGAGCGCAAGGTTGAGCGCGACCACCACCTCCGCTTCCCGGACGGAGAGGGCCCCCGTCACGAGCGGTCGGTTCCGGGTCCGCGGGTTCTCCGCATCGATCTTCCGGTCGACGATCTGATTGAACGCATGCCCCGTGTTCCTCGCGCCGATGAAGGCGAGCAGGATCAGCACCGCCAGGGGTGGCGAGGGGCGTCCGTGGGTCGCGACGAGGAGGAAGGCGAGGGCGAAGAAGAGGTTCAATCCCAGGTTCGGGACGGTGAGGAGCTCTCCGATCGCTCGGAGCTTCGACGCCCGCTGCGGCGTGGACCTCGCGGGCGGGGCCGTGCCGGTCACGACCCGGGACGCGCGGGACGGGTCCGGGAGAAGCGGGTGAGCGCGCCATCCCCGCGCACCAGCTCGTCCACCCTCGCGACCACCTGGGGGTCCATCACGGCCTCCTCCGGCCAGGGTCGCGGGTACCCCTCGGACCTCCATTTCTTGGTCGCATCGATGCCCACCTTCCCCCCTTGGTTCTCCACGCGGTTAGAGATCGACAACTGATCGACCGGGCCGTGCACGTGCTCGAAGTCCTCCCCGGGGTCCGCCTGGAGCCCGACGCGGTAGAGCACCTCCGCGTGGTCGTGCGGGTCCACGTCATGGTCCACCACCAGGATGTAGCGTGTGAACATCATCTGGCCGAGACCCCAGAGCGCGTGCATCACCTTGCGGGGGTGCTGGGGGTAGCTCTTGCGGATCGCCACGATGGCCACGTTGATGAAGATCCCTTCCTGGGGCAGGTCCAGGTCCACCACCTCAGGGAGGACCGCCTGGATCACCGGGAGGAACAGGCGGGAGACCGCCTGGCCCAGGACCGCATCCTCGGTGGGAGGCTTGCCGCTCACCGTGGAGAGGTAGACGGGCCGACTGCGATGGGTGATGTGGGTCACGTGGATCACCGGGAACTCTTCGGGGAGCGAGTAGTAGCCGGTGTGGTCGCCGAAGGGACCTTCGACGCGCGTCTCCTTGGGGTCCGCGTATCCTTCGAGGACGATTTCCGCCTCGGCCGGCACCTCCAGGGGGATGGTCCGGCAGGGGACCAGCGGTAGGCTCTCTCCTCGGAGGAAGCCCGAGAACGCGAAGCGACTGATGCCCTCCGGTACCGGCGCGAGCCCCGCGAAGACCGTCGTGGGGTCCGCTCCGAGGACCACCGCGACGGGCATCCGCTCTCCGTCCTTGCCCCGACGCTGGTAGCGGCGATAGTTCTCCGCGCCGGCCCGGTGGGTCTGCCAGTGGGCCCCGAGGGTCGTCGAGGAGTACTTCTGGAGACGATAGATCCCCACCGCTTGGTCCCCGGTCTCGGGGTTGCGGGTGACCACGAGCGGGAAGGTGATCGTGGGGCCACCGTCCTTGGGCCAGCACGTGAGGATGGGGAGCGTCGAGAGGTCCGGCCGGTCCGTCTCCTCCTCCTGGCAGGCCCCCTTGCCGACGCGCTTGGGGGCGAGCGCGCGCAGTTGGCCGAGCTGCTCGAGCGTCCCCGCGGGGTCGCTCAGTATCGCCCCAAGCCCCCCGGGGGGTCGGAAACGGAGCAGCTTCCGGATACGCTCGGCCGGCTCGTCGATCGTCGTGGCCCCCAGCGCGGAAGCGATCCGGCGCTGGGAGGCGAGCAGGTTGAGGGCGACCGGGGTGGAGGAGCCCTCCACGTTCTCGAAGAGCAGCGCGGGCCCGTCCGATCGCAGCGCCCGCAGGGAGAGCTCCGTCATCTCCAGGCGGGGGGACACCCGGCTCCGGACCCTGAGGAGGTCGCCTTTCTCCTCGAGGGCTCCGAGGAACTGCCCCAGGTTCTTCCAGGCCATGGATGCTCCCTCCCCCCGAGGCGGGATGCTCCTCACGCGTACCGGCCTATTTGAACGAGGGTGGGTCTTCGGGGGAACGCGCCCCCGAGGACCCACCCCCGGTCCAGAACGGCGCCTTGGTCCAGCGGGGAAGGCCCTTCACGACCGACCCGCAAGCAAGATGGCCCTGGAACCCTCGGGAGGTCGTGGTCCAGGCTCCCGGGCGTGGAAAGGCGGCGGCGCGACGGCCAAAGGTCCGACGGGCGCGGCCCTTCGGCCCGGCCAAGCGCTCCGAGAGGCCCCTCTCCGTGGAGATCGAGAGGGTGGCCGATGCCCCTAACGCCCGTATGCCCGAGAAGGCCACTGAGGGCTCTGCCTGCTTCGACCTCTACGCCGCGGAGGACGCGGAGCTCATGCCCGGACAGGTGACGCTCGTCCGGACGGGCCTCAAGATGAGGGCCCCTCCGGGGACCTTCCTCGAGATCCGTCCCCGCAGCGGCCTCTCCTCCCGGGGCGTCGTGATGGTGAACGCGCCGGGGACCGTGGACCGGGACTATCCCTTGGAAGTGAAGGTCCCTCTGTCGGTCCTCTTCGGCGGGCCGCGAACGCTGCGGGCCGGAGAGCGCGTGGCGCAGCTGCGGGTGGTCCAGGAGAGCCCCGGGGCGTTCCGTTGGGGACGGGTCGAATCCAGCACCGACCGGAAGGGCGGGTTCGGCAGCACAGGGGTCTGAAGCCTCCCCGTTCACCTTAAGGCGGGTCCCGTTTCGCTTCCCGGGATCACCTTGACCGCGCTAGTTTCGATCCTGATGGGGTCCAAATCCGACTGGCCGACCCTCGAGAACGGTGCCAAGGTCCTGGACAAGCTGGGCGTTGCCTACGAGGTCCGGGTCCTCTCGGCCCACCGGGCCCCAGACGCCCTTGCGGAGTACGTGAAAGGCGCGGAGAAGCGGGGCCTGGAGGTCTTGATCGCAGCGGCCGGAGGCGCCGCCCACCTCCCAGGGGTCGCCGCCGCGCACACCGTCCTACCTGTCCTGGGGGTCCCGATCGAGACCTCCGCCTTCCAAGGAATGGACTCGCTCCTCTCCATCGTCCAGATGCCCTCCGGCATCCCGGTGGGCACGCTCGCCGTAGGCAAGTCCGGGCCCGTGAACGCGGCCCTGCTCGCTGCCGAGATCCTGGGAGGGAAGCACCCGGAGATCCGCGAGGCCGTTCGACGCTACCGCGAGAACCTCACGAAGGAGGCCCTCGCCCACCCCGACCCGCGGGAAGGGGCCTGACCATGTCCGGAACGCCTCCGCACCCGCCCCGCTACGTCCTCACACCGGCGGGAAAGAAGCTCGTGACCGTGATCCCCGGCGACGGGGTGGGACCCGAGATCGTGCAGGCGACCCGGCGGGTCCTGGAGGCCGCCCACGCGCCGATCGAATGGAGGGAGCGACGAGCAGGGGCCGAGGTCTTCCGCGAGGGCCTCGCTTCCGGGGTCCCCGCTTCGACGGTGGAGTCCATCCGTGAGACCCGTGTCGTGCTCAAGGGTCCCCTCGAGACGCCCGTGGGCTTCGGGGAGAAGAGCGCGAACGTCACGCTGCGCAAGCTCTTCGAGACCTACGCCAACATCCGACCCGTCCGAGAGCTTCCCGGCGTCAAGACCCCCTACACCGGCAGGGGGATCGACCTGGTGATCGTCCGCGAGAACGTCGAGGACGTCTACGCGGGCATCGAGTACCGTCCGACCCCCGGGGTCGCCGAGGCGCTCAAGCTGGTCACCCGCAAGGGGTGCGAGAAGGTGGTCCGGCTCGCCTTCGAGCTCGCCCGTGCCGAGGGGCGCAAGAAGGTCCACTGCGCCACCAAGTCGAACATCCTCAAGTTCACCGAGGGGCTCCTCAAGCGCACCTTCGAGGACGTCTCGAAGGAGTACCCGGACATCCAGGCCCAGCACATCATCATCGACAACTGCGCCCACCAGCTGGTGAAGGCCCCCGAGCAGTTCGACGTGATCGTCACGACGAACATGAACGGGGACATCATCAGCGACGAGGGGTCGGCCCTGGTGGGGGGGCTCGGCTTCGCGCCCTCCGCGAACCTGGGGAACGACGTGAGCATCTTCGAGGCGGTGCATGGTTCCGCTCCCAAGTACGCCGGCAAGAACGTGATCAACCCTACGGCGCTCCTCCTCACCGCCGTGCTATTGCTTCGCCACCTCGAGGAGTTCGACATCGCGACCCAGGTGGAGAACGCGGTCGTCGCAACGCTCGCGGAGGGCAAGGTCGCCACCCGCGACGTGGTGGGCGACGTGATCGCGGCGAGCACCAGCGCCTTCGCGGACGCGGTGATCGAGAACCTGGGGAAGGCCCCGCCCGCTGACTGGAAGGAGCGCCGCTACCGTGCCATGCGTCTCCCCCAGGTGACCTCGGCGCCCGGCATGGTCGTCGCCCGGTCCCGGAGGACCATCGGGGTCGACGTCTTCCTGGAGAGCACCCTCAGCGCCGCGGCGCTCGGTGGCTCGGTCGCTCCTCTCGCGGCCGGGACGCCCTTCAAGCTGCACGGGATCTCCAACCGGGGGACGAAGGTGTACCCTCCCTCCGAGTCGATGATGGACCAGGTCGACCATTGGCAGTGCCGCTTCCTGCTCTCCGATCCGAAGGCGGAGGCGGAGGAGAAGGCCCTCCTGGACCTCGTGCAGAGGGTAAGCGCGAAGCACCGGTGGTGCGCGACCCAGCGCCTCGAGGAGATCGACGGGGAGCCGAACTTCACCCGTCCCCAGGCCGAGGACTAGCGGGCCCCTTCGGTCGGGAGACCCCGTCCAACCGCCAGATCTGCTCCTCCACCTGCTCCCCCCGGACATCGGAGAAGCCGTGGTCGGTGCCGGCGGGCACGAAGCCGCAGTTCCTGAGCACGTGCTGGGTGGCGAGGTTGTCGTGGACCACCCGGGCGTAGACCGACCTCTGCCCGGCCTCGAGGAGGAAGAGGTGGAGGGCCCGCGATGCGATCCCCCGTCCCCACCACTTTCGGTCCATCCAGTACGTGACCGAGGGCAGTCATAGGAGCTCGAGGAACACCGCGTACCCGACGGTCTCTCCCAGGTGAAGGACCGTCCGTTGTAGGACAGAGGGGTCCGCGAGGGCCCTCTGCCAGTGCCGGTCGAAGGCTTCCCGGTCGTTCGGGTCCTTCGCCGTGAAGGCCGGCTCGCGGGCGGCGATCGGGTCCCGCTCCAGGTAGAAGAAGCGGTCAAGGTCCGATGGGCGTACCTCCCGAAGCCTGACCGACCCCTCCATGCCCCGGTTCCCGGACCGACCCCTCAGGGGCGGTAGCCGCGGGGGCGAGGGGAGAGGAAGACGCCCACCCTGGGAGCCCAGGACCGACGCGGAGGGGAACCATTACGAGCCGGCGCCGACGTGCCGACAAGCCGTGCCGAGCGGACCCCCCTCCTCCCCTTGGGAACTACGCGTTAGCCTCGGCGTGCACCGACCGGGAGCGGGCACCGACTTCCGCGGCATGGTCTACCTCCACCCCCCGGGTCCCTCTCCCAAGGTCCGCGCCCGAGCGCGCGACGCGGGCGGTCTTCCCTTGTGGTACCTCACCTCCTCGTCCTCCACGTTGAGGGAGATGAGGACCCCTCGGGAGGAAGTCCCCCCCGACCGTCGTCACCTCAGGGGGTGGGCCCGGTCCGTCCGTGCCCTGGAGGTGAACGTGGAGGTGAGCGACCTGGGGACGGTCCTGCAGGCGCGGTACCGGGTCCCCGAGGGCCTGTGGCTCCACTCGCTCCTCGTCGGTCGTCCCCGCGTCGGCCCCCCCCTTCGCTTCGAACGGGTCGAGCGGGTAGGGGACCCCCCTCCAGGGCCGCTCGAGCTCGTCTCAGGGACCGTTCGCTACGAGGTGCGAGTGGAGCGTCAAGGCCAAGAGGAAGGAAGTTAGTCCCCGGCTAGGAGGCGCCCCATGATCCGACCCGGCGAACCCATCGGCCCGTCCACCTACCACCGACCGTACCTGGCCCTCATCTTCGACTTGGATGGGACCATCATCCAATCCGCGCTCGACTTCCATGCGATGCGCAAGGCGGTCATCGAGATCGCCCAGCACAATGGGGTCCCCCCTGGGGAGCTTCACACCACGCACTCGGTCCCCGAGCTCATCGACCACGCGAAGACACGGCTGCACCAGATGACCGGCAACGACTCCCTCTCGCTCCGCTTCGAGGGGGAGGTCAACCGAAAGCTCGATGAGATCGAGATGGCCGCGCTCCCCACCGCACGGCCCATCGCGGGAGCGAAGGAGGCGCTGGGGACCCTCCATCAGAGCGGCTACCGTCTGGGGCTCCTCACTCGGAGCTGCGAGGGGTTCGCGAAGAGCTCCCTGCATAGCGCGGGCATGCTCCCCGTGTTCGAGAAGCTGCGGACCCGCAACGACTCGGGGCCCGTGAAGCCCCACCCGGAGAGCCTTCTCCTGCTGCTGAAGGACCTGGGCGTGGGCAAGGAGCGGGCGCTCTTCGTGGGGGACGGGACCCAGGACCTGGAGTGCGCGAAGGCGGCCGGCGTGGACTTCATCGCGATCGTCCACCCCGGGGAGAAGGCCCAGGAGAAGGAGGCCGCTCTACAACGGCTCGGACCCTTCCATCTGGTCCACTCCTTCCAAGAGCTTAGCCGGCAGGTCACCGGCGGGAACTAGGGTCCGATCCTCAGGCCGCCCTGGTCAATAGGGGTGCAGGGGCCCGCCCTCGATCTCGGGGCAGCCTCTTGGTGAGGCCGAGGCCCTGGGGAACTCGGTGAACGTCGCGAGGTAGGGCGTGGGTGCGGTCGAACTAGCCGCTTACGGCGAGAACGCCTTTACCATCGCACGCCCGGCAAGCCACGGGGTGGTCCTTCACCTCGGGGAAGTGGTGGGTCCGCTTCCCCTCGCAGCAAGGACATCCCAGCTCTCGTTCCAAACGCTCCTCGCTCTCCTCTTCGGGCGCAGGCATCGCGAGGTGGGTAGGCGCAGGGGTCCTTGAAGCCGACGGGGGCCTCCTCCAGGGGGCCCGGCCGCGAGGAAACCCTCTGCCGAAGGCAGCCGAGGGGGCCCACCCCGGCCGGCGTCCCTCGGAGGACGCGCCCGCGGAGCCGTCCAGGGCGGGTCCATCGGGCGCCGGTCAAGCCGCCCGCTCCCTGACCCCCCTCGAGCGGAACCCGCCGGGCTTATCGAGGGGTTCCCACACCCCTTTAATGGCGGCCTCTCTGGCCCCGCCTCCTCCTGCCCCGGGGTCTCCTGACGAGCCCACTCCCAGCCTCCCTCCGAAAGCCCTCGGCAGGACGACGGTCCAAGAGAGCCTCGAGCCCCTCCTGCTCACCGAGCCTCTGCCCCGCGAGCGGCATGACCTACGCTTGGACCCTCAGCACCAACCTGGGGACCGTGAGCCCGCTCTCCAAACCGGCCACAACGTGCACGGCAGGAGTAGCGTCCGGGACCGTGACCTTGAACGTGAGCGTGAACCTGGGCACGGTCACGAAGACCGCCACGGCCCAGATCACGGCGGGCTCGGCGGCCACGGTATCCATCGACCCGTGAGACCCGTACCCCGCTGCAGGGGGTGAACTTGAGGGGCGCGCTCGCCCAGCGGGGCCCGGGGGCGGTGGAGCGACGGGTCAGGGCTCGAGCGCTTTCGGGGCCTCTTCCGGTTCGAGATAGAAGGCGAAAGCGTGGATCACCGCCCGCTCGGCGGTCGCCCAGGCTTCCGGCACCTGCTTCCAACCGTCCCGAAGGTCTCCTACCGCGTAGAGGCCCGGTATCGGGCCCGATCCGTCCGAGGCCAGGACGCGGCAGTCGTCGTCCGTCGCGACGTATCCCTCCGAAGTGACCTGCCCTCCGAGCGAGGCGGGCACCTCGCTGTGCGTGCTGTACCAGCCCATGGCGCTGAACCCCATGTCGAAGGTCTCCTGCGCTCCGTCCCGGAAGGTGACGCCGAACCGCCTTTCCCGGATCCCTGAGAAGCCCGCGATCTCCTGCGGGAGGACCCGGACCGCGTGCGCCTGCAGGCCCTTCTCCAGTTCCTCCCGCTCCGCCCCCTCGACGCCCTCGAGCGCCGTCCGCCCGTGCGAGAGCAGGGTCACCGAACTGGGGTGGAAGTGGAAGAGGTCCAGAGCGGAGTGGACCGCGAAGCTACCGGAGCCGATCACGGCGACGCTCTTCCCGGTGAGCTTGTGCCCGTCGCAAAGGATGCAGAAGTCGACGATCCCCTGGTTCGCCCACGGGAAGATCGGCTGGATGCTCCCCTGGACCTCCGGGATGCGGTCGACCACGCCCATCGCCAGCACCAGGGCCCGGCCCCGGACCGTCTGCGTCGTGCGCAGTCGCTCGAAGGTGACCGAGAAGCCATCCCCGTCCTTCTCGACCTTCTGCACCGTGACGGGGGCGAGGTAGGAGGTCCACTCCGAGACCTTGCGTACCTGCGCGAGCTGCAGGTCGAGCAACTTGTGCCCCGAGATCCCCTCCGGGAACCCCGGGATGTTCGCCATCTGGGGGGCATAGTACGAGCGTCCGTACTTCGCTCCACGGTCCAGGATGAGCGCGGACTGGTGGAGCAGCCCCGCCTTGTACCCGGCTTGCAGTCCCGCGTGGCCTCCCCCGAGGACGATGAGGTCGTAGCGCGGTCGCAGCCGAACGAACCCGGCCATCCCCTTCCCGACCCTCTCGGGCTACTTGACGACTCGATGGGGCACAGGCCGGTCAGCGACGAGCCTGGACGGCCCGGACCTGGCGCTGGGAGAGGAACTGGGAGAGGACCCGCAGGTACTTCGCTCGCTCCTCCAGGAAGGGATAGTGTCCGCTCCTCACGAAGACCACCACCCGTCCGCAGGGGAGCAGATCGGAGGCGTTCCGCGCATCCTCCACCGAGGCGAGGTCGCGTGAGCCGAGCGTGACCAGCGTAGGGGCCCGGACCCTCGGCAGGTGGGGGAGGGCGTTCCACCCTTCGTAGACGCCAGAGATGCGGAAGTCGCCCCGGTCACCCCACATCCGACGGTAGGTCGAGAACCGGGGGGAGGCGAGCTGTCGCTCCACGCGCCGCGCTTCTGGACCCCTCCGTTGGAAGGAGAACGGGGCATAGGCCTCGCTCACGGCCTTCGCGTAAGCCCTCGGATACCCGGAGGAAGAGGCGCGTACTCGTGCGCCCTGTTCGAAACGGTCGAGCACCCTCCGGACCCTGGGCGGGGCCCTCGACCGGACGAACTCCAGGCTGCGATCGACCTGCCGCTGACTGAAGAAGGTCGAGGAGAGGACGAGCCGCCGAACGGACCGCGGGTACCGCAGCGCGTGCTCGAGAGCGAGCGGTCCTCCGGCCGAGTGGCCGAGGAGATCGATGGGACCGAACCCCAGTCGCCTTCGGAGCTGCTCCGTGTCGTCGACCAGGCCCAGGAGGTCGTAGCGGTCATCGACCGGGTCCCCCGACCGGCCGCATCCCCGCTGGTCGAAGAGCACGAGCTCTCGTGTCGCTCCTAGCGGCTCGAGCCAGGGGAGAAAGTAGTCGTAGCCCGCGGCGGGCCCCCCGTGGAGCAGGAAGAGCGGCGGTCCAGCGCCGAGGCGCCGGACGTGGAGGCGGACCTTGGGAAGTTCCACCTCCCCCTCCCAGTCCACCCGTGCCCCTCGCGCGGGGGAGGGGCGGGCCCGAGCTCTTTCCTCTCGCATGCGTCTCCCTTCGTTCGTCCCTCGAGCGGCGGTGCACCTTCCTTCCAGAGGACGACGTCTCAGAGCCGCGCCTGGAGCTTCTTGCGTCGCTCCTCGAGGACCGCGGCCCTGCCGAGGGCCCCGCACGCGCGCAAGCCCCCCAGCGCCTCGGTCCACCGGGCGAGGGCCTCGCTGGTCCGTCCTTCCAAGGCCATCAGGTCGCCCAGGTCGACCAGGGCGAGCGCGAGGTCGAGCCGGCGGCCCTCCTTCCGGGTCTCCTCGATCAGGCGGACCAGGATGGCCTCGCCCTTCCCGCTCTCCCCCCGCGCGGCCGCGGCCAACGCGTAGGTCCTAGCGGCGTAGCTCCCCCCGATGCCGGTGACCTCGGCGCCTCCCTGCTCCGCCTCTCGCCACGCGGCTTCCACCTTCCCCTGGGCGAGGAGGATGCGCGCCATCGTCGCGTGCGCCTCCCTGGAGACCTCGGCCTGGGTGTCGAGCCGACCTGACGGCAGCAGGGGCTTCAGGATCATCTCGGCCGTCTTCACGTCCCCCCGCTCCAGGGCGCACCGGGCGAGCAGCGGGGTCACCGCCGCTTGGACCTGGGAGAGGCCTGACACCTCGTAGAGCTCGATCGCCTCCTCCAGCCGGCGTTGGGCCTCCTCGAGGTCGCCCATGCTCAGCAGGACCTCCGCGGAGTTGCTCGTGTTGATCGCCTCGTTCGTGAGGGCACCGCGGAGCCTCCACTCCTCCGCCGCCTGCTCGAAGATGGCCCGGGCCGCCGCGAGGTCCCCCATGGTCCAGGCCAGGATCCCCAGCGAGGTGCGTGCGTTGGCGACGGAGGTCACCATCCCTGCCTTCCTGGCCCTGGTAAGGGTGTCCATCAGGACCTCCTTCGCTCGCTCGAACTCGCCCCGGGCAGTGAGGGCCGTGCCGTAGGAGATCCGGGCCCGCATCAGCTGACGGGGCTCCAGGTCCTGGCCCCTGCGGTCGAGCTCAGAGAGCAGGGATGGGGCCTCCCGACACGCTTCCTCCCAGCGCTGGAAGCGGGTGAGCACCTCGAAACGGTGCAGCCTGACCCGGAGCTCGCAGGACGGTCGCTCCTTCTCGGGGACCGGCTCGGAGTCCGCCCGGTTCAGGACGGCCATCGCCTTCTCCGGATTCCCGCGGCGCGTCTCCATGAGCGAGAGCTCGCAGAGCAGGTCGACCCGGGCGATCCCTGGCGGTGCCGTCGCCAAGGCGGACTCGATCAGTCCCACCGCTCGCTCCACCTCACCGGCCTGGTAGGTGGCGGAAGCCTCCCTTAGCTTCCAGGTGAGCACGGAGTCAGGGAGCGAGAGCGTCTCGGCCATCTCCGCCCCATCCCGGGCGTTCCGCATGCTGGCCTCGAAGTCACCCCGGTCCGAGGCCGCCTTCCAGGCACGCTCGAGCCAGGGCAGGGCGAGCGAGGGCTCCCGGGCCTGGACGTAGTGCGAGGCAATGCGCTCCTGCGCGTTCGGGTCGTGGGCGGCATGCCACTCTCCCGCCCGCCGGTGGAGCCGGCGCAGCACCTCCCCTGACATCTCCGAGCGCACCACCGACGCAAGGAAGCCCGGCTCCACTTGCCAGACGCTGGGCCGCAGGGGATGCACGACCCTGTAGCGGACCTCGAGCCGCTCCAGGGAGCGCCGGAGACGGGGCGCCATCTCCGGCAACAGCATCGGCAGCGCCCGGGGGTCGAACTCGCTACCGAGGACGGAGATCGCTTCGAGCAGCGTACGGTCGTCGGGCAGGAGCGACTGGATGCGTCGGTGGACCCACCAACGGAGCAGCGTGGGGACCTGAAGGTCCTCTGAAGGTTCGAGGACGCGATATCCTTCCCCTCGGCGTAGGATCCACCCGTCGCGGAGCCCCGCCCGCACGACCTCCTGGACCAGGAACGGGTTCCCCTGCGTGCGGGCGAGCATCTCAGGCAGTCGGCCACCCTTCTCCAGCACGAGGGGCGCTTGCAGGATCCCCTCGGCGAGCTCCTTCACCTCGGCGTCGGAGAGCCCCTGCAGCCGGATCTGGACCGCACCGCTCTCGCGCTGGACGATCCGGGCCGTCTCCTCCATGGTGGGCCCCGTCCGCGAGGCACCGTCGATGGCGGTCTCCCCCGCGTCGTGAGCGACGACGACGACCAGGGCCCGGCGACGCGCGTCGTGGGCGAGGGGTCGGAGCAGCGCGAGCGACGCCGTGTCCGCCCACTGGAAGCTGTCGAGCAGGATGAGCAGGGGGGCTCCATGGGCCCTCTCCTCGAGGCGGTCCAGCAGTCGGGCCGCGGCTCCCGCGGGCGGGAGCTCCTCGAGCGTGGGTTCGCTCCCGATCGAGGGGGCGAGGAGCTCCTCCATCGCCCCTCGTCCCCACTCCTTCGACAGCCCGACCCGGGAGCCGACCGAGCGGCCGTAGTCGCGCAGACGCAGGCCTTCCTGCCCCTCGACCACGGCCGCCGCGAGCGGCAGCGCGGCGCTCGAGCTCCCCTGGGAGACCTCCCGACCTCCGCGGACCGGGCCCTCCAGCACCCGGCGGAAGGGCGCGTAGGGGAGACGGTCGCCCTCGGCCGCGTGACCTTGGACGATCAGGTACGATCGAGCGGCCGCCCGGTCCGCGATGTGCTCGAGCAGCCGGGTCTTTCCGCTTCCGATGGACCCGGAGACGAGCAACATCCCTCCCCGTCCCTTCTCGCCTCCCTGGAGTACGCGCTCCACGAGCGTCCTCTCGTTGGCCCGCCCGATGAGCGCCGAGGAGCCGGGGTACCCCGCCACGGGGCGGGAGATGGGCCGGGAGCGAGATAAGCGAAGCCCACGAGAGCGTCCGTCCGCCGTGTCGCACGACTCTGGGGGGCCCTCCGTCCCATTTCCGACTAGAGCCTTAATACGGTCCCCCAGGTGCCGCACCGCTGGGTCGCCTCTGACGCGGGGAACCCGGTCTAACGAACCGGCATCGACGGGCCTGCTGGGACACCTTGTTCTCGAGGACGGGTCGAGCTTCGAGGGGGAGGGTCACGGTGCCGCGCGCACCGTCCACGGAGAAGTGGTCTTCACCACCGGCATGGTGGGCTACCCGGAGTCCCTCACGGACCCCTCCTACCGCGGTCAGATCCTCACCTTCACCTATCCGTTGCTCGGGAACTACGGCGTTCCCGCCCCCCAGGCCCGGGACCCGTGGGGGCTGCCCGACGGGTTCGAGTCCCCCGAGATCCAGGTCCGGGCCGCGATCATGCAGAACCTGGAGCCGCCCCATCACTGGAACTCGAAGACCTCGCTACCCGCGTGGGCCTCCCGCTCCGGCGTCCCGCTCCTGGTCGGGATCGACACGCGACGCCTGACCGCGCTCCTCCGTTCCCGCGGGGTCATGCGGGGGATCCTGAGCGTCGGGAAGAAGGTTCCGAGCACGGAAGCGCTGCGCCGGGAGCTCGAGCGCGCCCCTCGCTACGAGGAGGAGGACTTCACCTCGGAGGTCACCCCGCGGGCCCCCCAGCTCCTCTCCTGCGGCCGGTCGGGGGCCCCTCTCGTCGCGGTGTTGGACTGCGGGATCAAGGCGAGCATCCTGCGCTCGCTCCTGCGTCGTCAGGTCGACGTGGTGCGGTGGCCCGCGCGGAGCGCCATCGAGGGGCGCTTCCAGGGCCGCAAGGTCTCGGCCCTGCTGGTCGGGAACGGCCCGGGCGATCCCTCGACCCTCCAGCCGGTGGTCGAGTCACTGAGGGAGAGCTCTCGGCGTGGCCTCCCGGTGCTCGGTATCTGCCTGGGCCAGCAACTGATCGCTCTCGCCCACGGTGGCCGCACGTTCAAGCTCAAGTACGGTCACCGGGGGCAGAACAAGCCGGTCGTCTTCCCTGATGGGAAAGCGGTCATCCTCTCGGAGAACCACGGCTACGCCGTGGACCCCGCCTCCCTCAAGGGCACCGGTCTCGAGGCGTGGGCCTTCAATCCCGACGACGGGACGCTGGAGGGCATGCGCGGCCGCGGGGGGAGGGTGCTCGCCCTTCAGGGGCACCCGGAAGGGGGACCCGGCCCGCGCGAGGCGAGCTTCGTCTTCGACCGCTTCGTCGAGAAGGTCCGGAGGAGGGCATGACGCTCGACCTCCCGAAGCGCGTGGTGGTCCTAGGGAGCGGCGCGCTCAAGATCGGAGAAGCAGGCGAGTTCGACTACTCCGGCAGCCAATGCCTGAAGGCCCTGGAGGAGGAAGGGGTCTTCGCGGTCGTCGTGAACCCGAACATCGCGACCCTGCAGACCGACCCGCCCCGCCTCGGACGCACCTACTTCCAACCGGTCACCCCCGAGTTCGTCGAGCCCATCCTAGAGAGCGAGCGGGCCGACGCGATCCTTCTCTCCTTCGGTGGCCAGACCGCCCTCAACTGCGGCGTCGCCCTCCACCAGAGCGGGGTCCTCCGTCGCCTGGGGGTCCGCGTGCTGGGGACCCCGGTGAAGGGGATCGAGCAGACCGAGGACCGTGCGCTCTTTCTCAACCTCATGGCGAAGGCGGACGTCCCGGTGCTGAAGAGCCACGCCGTGTACTCCGTCGAGGAGGCTCTGGACCGGGCGAAGGAGATCGGCTACCCGGTCATCGTACGGGTCGCCTTCACGCTCGGAGGGAAGGGCGGAGGGATGGCCCGGGACCCCGAGGAGCTCCGCCAGGTCGCCTCCCGGGGCCTGAGAGCGAGCCCCGTCTCGCAGGTCCTCCTCGAACGGTACGTGGGGTCGTTCAAGCAGATCGAGTACGAAGTGGTCCGGGACCGTCTGGGGAACGGCCTCACCGTGTGCAACATGGAGAACGTCCTGGGCATGCGGGTCCACACCGGCGACAACATCGTCGTCGCGCCCTCCCAGACCCTGACCGACTCGGAGTACCAGCTCCTCCGCGCGGCCGCCCTGCGGGCGGCGGACGTCTGCGGGATCGTGGGGGAGTGCAACATCCAGTTCGCGCTGGACCCCCGGAACGAGGAGTACTACGCGATCGAGATCAACGCCCGGCTCTCGCGCTCGAGCGCCCTCGCGAGCAAGGCGACCGGCTATCCGCTCGCCTACGTCGCGGCGAAGCTCGCCCTGGGCTACACCCTCCCCGAGCTCAAGAACCGGGTCACCGGGGTCACCACCGCCTGCTTCGAGCCCGCGATGGACTACGTGGTGGTGAAGCATCCCCGCTGGGACATGGAGAAGTTCCCTCGGGCCCGCCGCGACCTGGGACCGACGATGAAGTCGGTGGGCGAGGTGATGGGGGTGGGCGCGACGTTCCCGGAGGCCTTGCTCAAGGCGGTCCGAATGACCGAACCGCGGCTCGACCTCTCGCCTCCCGATACCCCCCGGGACCGCGCGGCGATCCTCTCCGACCTCGCGCGCCCGACGCCTACGGTCCTCTGGCAGGTGCTGGAGGCGCTGGAGGCCGGGATCCCGCCCTCGCGCATCAGCGAAGAGAGCTGGATCGACCCCTGGTTCGTCGCGCAGCTCGAGGAGGTCGCTCGGATCACGAAGGAACTGCGCCGCTCGAAAGGGAGGCCCTTCTCCCACGACCTTCTTCGTCGGGCGAAGCGGCTCGGTCTCTCCGACCGTTCCATCGCCCGGGTCACGGACCGTGACGAGGAGACGGTGCGCGCCGACCGGACGGCGAAGGGGATCGTTCCCCACATCCGCATGATCGACACGCTCGCCAACGAGTGGCCGAGCCGGACGAACTACCTCTACCTCACCTACGGGGCGGACACCGACGAGGTGGGCCCTCCCCCGAAGGGCAGCGTCCTGGTCCTCGGCGCGGGCCCCTACCGCATCGGGAGCTCCGTCGAGTTCGACTGGTCGACGATGAACCTGGTCGAGGGGCTCAAGGCGGAAGGCGTGCCGGGCGTAGCGGTCCTCAACTCGAACCCCGAGACCGTGAGCACGGACTACGACCGCTCCGACCGCCTCTACTTCGAGGAGATCACGCTGGAGCGGGTCCGGGACATCTACGAGAAGGAGCGGTTCCGGGGCCTGGTGAGCTGCGTCGGGAGCCAGCTCGCCCAGAACATGACGCCGCTCCTCGCCGCCTGCGGGATCCCGATCCTGGGCACCACCCCCGACTCCATCGACGCGGCGGAGAACCGCAGCCGCTTCTCCGAGCTCTTGGAGCGCCTGGGGATCCCCCAGCCCGCCTGGAAGGCGTTCAAGACGCTCGAGGATGCCGAGCGGTTCGCGGACGGGGTGGGCTACCCGGTCCTCGTGCGACCCTCCTACGTCCTCAGCGGGGCCGCGATGCGCGTCATCCCGGGGCGCGCGGACCTCGAGCGATTCCTCTCCGCCGCGGTCCGCATCTCCCCGGAGTACCCCGTGGTCATCTCGAAGTTCCTGGAAGGCGCCGGGGAGATCGACCTCGACGCGGTCTCCGACGGGGAGCGGGTCCTCGTCGCGGGGATCCTGGAGCATGTGGAGCAGGCGGGCGTGCACTCCGGCGACGCGATCCTGGTCCTGCCGCCCCGCTCCACACCCCCCGCCGTGCAGGAGAAGATGGTCCAGGCCGCCCAGGCCATGGCCCGCGCCCTGGGCATCAAGGGGCCCTTCAACGTCCAGTTCCTCGTGGTGGGCGAGGAGGTCTACGTCATCGAGCTCAACCTGAGGGCCTCGCGCTCCCTGCCCTTCGTCTCGAAGGCGACGGGGACGCCCGTGCTGCGCGAGGCGGCCCGGGCGATGCTGGGGAAGGGCCTCTCCCGCAGCGGGACGGCCCAGGTGCCGTTCGGGCGATGGGGGGTGAAGGTCCCGCAGTTCTCTTTCTTCCAGGTCGAGGGGGCGGACCCCCTGCTCGGCGTGGAGATGCAGTCGACGGGGGAGGTGGCCTGCTTCGGCCCCACCTTCCCCGACGCTCTCGTGAAGGCCATGGTCGCGACCGGCATGAAGTTCGTCCCCGAGGGCGGCCGGGCGTTCCTCTCCGTCGGGGGACCCCGGCTCAAGGAGCAGCTGCTCCCCGCGGCCCGTCTCCTCGAGCGTCTGGGCTTCCGGCTCATGGCCACCGAGGACACGGCGGCCTACCTCACGGGCCAGGGGATCCGCGAGGTGACGGTCCTCTACAAGATCATGGAACCGGAGCGGGAGCCCAACCTCCGGACCGTCCTCGAGAAGGGCGAGGTCGACCTCATCCTGAACGTCCCGGCCTCCTTCACCCAGGAGAAGTTCGAGCGGATGCTCGAGGACGAGTACATCCTGCGGCGACGGGCCGTGGAGCTCGCGATCCCGCTCTTCACCAGTGTCGAGACCTTCTCCGCCTACGCGGGAGGGCTCGCCTGGCTGCGGGAGCACCCGCTCACCGTGGAAGCCCTCTACGGCTCCGACATGGGGCCGGGCTCCGGGGGGGCCCTCGATTGGAACCAGCCGAGGAGCGTCTCCCTGGTCCGCGCCTCGCGCAAGGCCCCCTCGAGGAAACGGCGCCGCTGAGAGGCGCCATCCGGGGCGAGCGGGGTGAACGGAAGGCCGTGGTCCACCTCCATCAGGACCAACGCGTCGGGAGGTGCCAGGGGCAAGGAGAGGGCCCTCCCGCCCACGAGCGCCTGCCGTAGGTCCGCCTCGTCAAGCCGTCCGTGCTCCAGGAGCTCGAGCGCTCCCACCATCTTCCTCACCTGGTTCCACTGGAAGCTCGGGGCGCGAAGGTCGAGGACGAGGAAGGGTCCTTCCTCCGACACCCGGAACGACGTGACCCTCCCCCGCGTCGGGCGGGGGGGATCGTCGCGGCGCGAGAAGGAGGAGAGGTCGTGCTCCCCTTCCATCAGGGCGGCCCACCGCTCCCAGTCCGCCCGGCGTCGGCCTTCCTTGGGCTCGAGGTAGCGGTACCATCGCTCCCGGGCATGGCGGGGCTGGAAGGTGGGGGGAACGGGGGCGTAGCCGGCGCAGAAGATCCGTGGGTCCAGGGTGTTCAGGACCCGGGCGGCGGCGTGCCCTGAGAGGCGGGTGGGGAAGCTCACCACGTTGCCGAGCGCGTGCACGCCCCGGTCCGTGCGGCTCGCGGTACGGAAGCGAGCATCGTCCTCAGGGGCGAGGGCCCCCCGCCGACGCAGCCCCGCGCGGATCGTCCCCTCCACCGTGGTCGCCCCGGGTTGGCGGGCGTACCCCTGGAACCCGTCCGCGAGGTAGCCGATCCGGAAGGCGAAGGTGGGGGAGCTTCGGGCCTCGCTCATGTCCCGTGACCGAGGGAGGTCCTCCCGACTCAGGGTCCCGACGGTCGAGCGTGCAGGACCGAAGGTCCCGTCCCTAGATCGGGAACTTGGTGACCGAGTACTCCGGAATCATCGTCGCGAAGTCCTGGACCCCAGGAATCTTCGCGAGCTTCTGCAGCACGAAGTCGAAAACCTCGCGCTTGCCGGAGGTCTTGCCGGTGGGGAACTCGAGCACCAGGTACATGTCCCACTCCCCGGTGATGAGGTGGATCTCCTTGACCTCGACGAAGGCGAGGAGCGCGTTGCGGATCGCATCGACCTGGTGGGGATCGACCTTGAGCTGGGTGAACGCCCGAAGGTGCGTGAGGTCCGCCGGGAGCAGGTCGAGGAGGGCGGACTCGGTGAAGGCCTCCGGGCCCTCGAGGCGCTTGCCCGTCACGGGGGCGATCAGCACCGGGTAGTGCTCGACGCTCCCCAGGTGGGTGTCCAGGAACTTCTTCACCAGGCCGGATCGGCTGACGTCGATGAGCTTGATCGAATAGCCGCGGGGGGGTGCGAGCTCCTCGACCATGGACACGGCCCGGGACTGCTCGTCCGGCAGGATCAGCGCGGTCTCCGCCTCGCCTACGTCCGGGGAGAGGTTCGTTCCGCCCGAGGAGCCAGCGCCCTGCGCGATGTCCCCCCGGGCACTCGTCGTCTCGAGCTGCGCCGCGCTACCGCGATAGAAGCTCGTGATGGCCTTGCGGGACTTGACGTAGAGGTGAACCTCGCGGTGCGTGGTCGGCTGCATGGTCGATGGGGGGACCTCCCGAGGTAGTTAATAGGGCTTTTTGGGGTGGGGCCCGCCCTTGGGGGACGGGACCCCACCCCTCCCCGGCGTGCGCCGGGGGAAAGGTTGTTCGCTCGGGTCTCAGAAGCGCCGGGGAGAATCCCCGTCGCCACCGCGGTCACGGCCGTAGCCGCCGCGGCCGCCGAAGCCTCCGCCACCGCCGCCGCCGCCGCCACCGCCACCGAAGTAGCGGCGCTCGGACTGGAACTCCTGCGCGCTCATGTCGAGGGAGGTGTTGACCCCGGCGATGGCCTCCTGCGACTTGTTGAGGTTGCCGTAGCGTCCGACGTTGAGGCGGATGTGGCCCCGGACGAGGGACACGTATCCGTTGTCGATGAGCACGATGTCGTCCTTCGCGATCTGGCCGATCTGGTCGTTCCAGAGCGAGAGGGTGACGCAGGCGGTGTCATCGCCGACCACGGCCTCAGCGACCTTTCGGGGGTCGCCGTACTTACCCATCACTTCCTTGGCGTCTCCGACGGAGACCACCTTGGCGAGGATGTTCACTTGCTTCGAGCTCGGCGTCAGGTCCTTCACTTTGGTCAGGGGCTTGTCTACCATGGGCGTTTCCTTCTTCGGTTCGTTCGTTGGCTTTTCGGTCGTACCGTCGAGGCGACCCCGCACGAGGTTGCGACCGCGTTGCACTTAGCAGGTGTTCGTAGAACCCCGGCGCAAGGGCGACGTGTCGAAACTTCAGGCGGACTCGTTTCTCAGGTAAGGGCTACATTCTGGTCAGAGTATTTGAGCCCCCCCGGGAGAGACCTTCGCATGGTTCGGGGCCCCACCGGGGCTCCCGGCTCAAGGTGTCGCGGGGGGATGGGGCGCGTCCTGGGCCCCTTCGATGGCGGTGTCGATCCAGCGCTCGACCTCGGCCCTTCGCTCCTTCTGCTGGGAGAGGAAGCCCTCAACCCGGGGAACGAGCCGCGACTTGCACTCCCCGCAGAGGAGCTCTCCATTGCGGCAGGTCCGGGTGATCTCGTCGAACTCCTTGGGGTCCGGGGCGAAACGGCTCTTCCATAGCGCGTAGACCGAGCAGACGTCCGGGTCGGCCCCGAGCCGTCGTTGCTCCTCCACGGTGGAGCGGCCGCCGGTGAAGGCGTGGGAGATCTTCCGCTGGACGTCCTCGGGGGCGTCGGAGAGGAAGATCGCGTTGTCCCGGCGGTCGGCCGAGGAGCTCATCTTCTCTTCGCCGAGCAGCCCGGGGAGCATCCGGTTGTGGAGGAGCGCGGGCTTGGGGTATCCCAGGGCCTCCGCCACGTCGCGGGTGATCCGGAAGTGCGGGTCCTGGTCGACCCCACAGGGGATGAGGCAGGGGACGGGGCGACCCGCCCGGGCCGAGGGGAGGAAGGCCGGCACGGACTGGACCGCGGTGAAGAAGATGCTGCCGATGTTGTTGTCGTTCTTGAACCCGAAGACGGCCTTCGCCGTGGAGAAGGTGACCCGCTTCGCGACCTCGAGGGCGAGCGGGTAGAGCGACCGGATCGAGACGGTGTCGAAGAGGATGTGCGTCCTCTTGGGATCGAACCCCACCGACAGGAGGTCCAAGAGGTTCTCACGGCCGAGGTGGTAGGTCTCGGCGAGAGTGAGGTCGCTCCGTCCCCCGGCTCCGGAGAAGAGGAACTTCTCGTCGTCGGTGACCTGGATCCAGAGGTCCACGCCGAGCTTGCGTTGCAGGTAGGCGCAGAGCTCGAAGGGGATGAGGTGGGCGAGATGGATGTCCCCGGAGGGCCCCCGGCCGGTGTAGAGGAAGAAGGGTTGGCCCCGCTCGTAGCCGTCGAGGAGCTGGGGCAGGTCACGGTGCGAGATGTAGATCCCCCGGGCGAGGAGCGGGTGCAGCGGGGCCCCGAGCATCGCCTCGAGCCGGGCGAGGAGCGCCGCGTCGAGGGGGGAGGTCCCGAACTGCTCGCGCAGCCGCTCGTAGTCGATCTTCCCCTTCACTTCCCACGGGGTGACCTTGAAGGACGGGTGGGAGGACGCCTCCCCTTGGTGGTCGGGGTGGGGGCTCGCGCCGTGCGGCGGATCGGGCTCGCTCATCCCTCGGTCCGCCGCCCCCTGGTCCCTATTCGGGGAAGCTGATCCGGCCCAGGATCTTGTCCCGCTCGAAGGTCGACACCCCGAGGGCGCTCAGGTTCCCGCTGACGCAGGCGCGGTCGTGCATCGCCTGCACGGTCTCTCCGCATCCCGGGCAGACGGCCCTCCCCTCCGCGATGCGGTTGAGGTTCTCGCGGGGGATCGAGCGGTCCCGGGTCTCGAGGCGTCGCAGGAGCGCGGTGAGGGCCGCGCCCCGCTCCAGATTGGAGTAGGGGACCCGCACGGCCGCGTTGCAACTGGGGCAATGCGGGGTGGTCCGGCAGGTGCACGTCACAGGCAAGGCCACCCTCACCCCCTCCAAGAGCCTTGCGGAAGCCGTGCGGGATTCCTTTCTCGAAGGACGTTCCCGCCGTTCAGGAGTGGCGCTGGCATCTGACGGAACGCCCTCATATGTGAAATCTCATAAACGGGGCGTTAGTCCTGGCGCCGAGGAAACCGATGTCCCCGCCCAACTGCCGCCGAACGCTCGCGCCCCTCGCCCCGCTGACGATCCTGCTGCCCCTCGCCTTGATCACGACCGTCCTGTTGCCCGGGGGTGGGATCGGCGCCGGCACGTGGGTCTCCCCCCAGGCTCCCACGGCAGGGACCGACCCCGTGCAGCTACCCCACGCCGGCGGCGGCGCGCCGGACGCCCCTGCGGGCGGTCCCTACGGGGTCGCCGCCATCACGCCACCCTTCCCCACCGTCGAAGTGGGCGGCTCCGTCCCGCTCACGGTCAGCCTCGCTACCCAGCCAGGCTACCCTACGGCCTTCCTGTTGGGGGAGTCCTGGACCCTGTCGCCCTCCGCTCCCGCGGAACTCGCGAGCTCCGACCAGGTCTCGGCCACCTTCTACGCGACCAGCGTCAGCTCTGCCACCATCGTCACGGTGTCGGTCTCGGTGAGCGCGGTGATCCCGCAAAACTTCCCCATCTTCTTCACGGCGGTCGCTAGCACTTCGGTCACCGTCGTCCCGCCGTTGACCTTGACCACCACGCAGGCGTCCCCCGATCCGGCCTCTCCTGGGGAGACGGTCACCCTCTCCGGACAGATCGCGGGCGGCGACCCTCCGTACTCGGTCGAGGTGGACTTCGGCGACCAGACCAACGCCCTCCTGAACGCCCCAGCCCCCGGCCCGATCTCGGTCTCCCATGTCTACGCCGCGGGGGTCTTCCAGCCTCGCTTCCTGCTCTCCGACAGCAGCGGGCAGAGCTTGGTCGCGTCGGTCCAGAGCTCGGTGATCGTGAGCGCTCAACTGGGAGCGGCGATCCTGGGTCCTGCCGGGGCGGACGAAGGTGACCCCGTCGTGCTGCATGCCAGCGTAGGCGGTGGCAGCGCGCCCTACTCCTACCTCTGGTCGGACTCCTGGGGGGATACCTCCTACGCCGCGGGTGCATGGGCGCTCACCCCTGGACACGTCGGCACCCTCACGGTCCGTCTCACCGTCTCCGACTCCCAAGGTCAGACGTTCGTCGCTCCTCCGGCGTCGTTCAACGTGGCGAGCCCCCCGTCGCTCACCATCTCCTCCCGCACGGGAGAGGCCGACGTGGGGACCGCCTTCCCCTTCCTGCTCTCGGTCCAGGGTGGCAACGGCCCGTTCGAGGTCGACTGGTCACCGGGCCAGGGTGCGGAGAGCCAGCAGACCGAGCTCCCCATGGACGGGACCTATTCGGAGCCCTTCACCTTCTCCACACCGGGCCAGCTATGGAGCTCTGGAGAGGTCGAGGACGCCCTCGGCGTGACGTTCATCACCAGCGGACAGGTGGGCGAGGTCGTCCCCGCTCCACAAGTGGACGTGGGCGCATCCCCCTCGGTCCCTTCCGAGGGGCACCCCTTCACCCTCACCGGGTCCATCTCCGGTGGCCTCGCCCCGTACTCCTGGGACTGGGTGTTCGGCGGGCCCGTGGCCTCCTCCACGCCCCTTTCGGGTACCCTCCCGACGGTCGGTTCGGTCCTCTGGAACGGTTCCCTTCCCATCGCCGAGGGGCTGTCGGCCGAGCTTCAGGTCTCCGACGCCTCCGGCGCCGTGGTCACGGGGAGCTTGGAGCTCGAGGTGCTGGCCCCTCTCCAAGCATCCCTCGCCCTCCAACCGTCCCGGGGTGAGATCGACCGGGACCTCTCCGCGACCGTGACGGTCGCCGGGGGCTCTGGCCCCTACGCGGTCTCCGTGTCGGGCTCCGACGGGGAGGTGCAGGCGCTCACCCTGGACGAAGCGGGCGCCTACACCTTCGTGCTCCGACCCCAGGCGCAAGGCAACCTCACGGTCTGCGCGCAGGTGACGGACGCTCTCGGACACCAGACCACCTCGACCGCTCGCGTTCCGATCGCCCTCGCCTTCCGCGCCCTGGCCTCCCTGAGCTCCAATGCCATCGACGCGGGCGGTCATGCCCAGGTCGCTCTCTGGATGTCGGGCGGCTGGGCCCCCTTCTCCGGCACCCTCAGCCTCTCCGATGGCCGGAGCTTCCCCTTCCAGGGCCCTTCCTCGACCTTCTCCTTCAACATCTCCTTCCCTCTACCCGGGCCCGTCGTCCTCTCCTACGAGGTGTTGGACGCGATCGGCGCTTCCTCCGGCGGTTCGGTCGGCGCGACGGTCAATCCGGCTCCCTGGGCGAGCCTCCAGGCCGGTGCGTCCCAAACGGACGTGGGAGCTCCGCTCGATTTCGTGGTCTCGGCGGGCGGCGGTACGGGGATCTTCCCGTCCGTCCACACGTACTTCGGAGATGGGGGCTTTGCGACCACCTGGTCCACCGCTCACATCTATGCCCAGGCCGGCACGTTCGAAGCGAACGCCAGCGTCCAGGACTCGGCGGGAGCGATGGCCTCCAGCGCTCCCGTCACGGTCCACGTGGTCCCCGCCCCACAGGTCGCGGCCGAGATGACCCTCCCCGGGGCGGACCAAGGGGTGGGCGTGCCGTTCGCGAGCCAGGTGTCGTTCGGCACTCCCCCCTTCAGTTACCGGTGGGACTTCGGGGACGGCGGCGTCAGCGCGGACCCCGAGCCGACCCACACCTATGCCATGGTAGGGTTCTACCGGGTGACCCTCACGGTGACCGACAGTGCGGGGAGCTCC
Source organism: Thermoplasmata archaeon (assembly GCA_027306505.1). Lineage (GTDB taxonomy): Archaea > Thermoplasmatota > Thermoplasmata > Lutacidiplasmatales > UBA184 > JAKAAX01. The sequence goes on from DAHUZP010000026.1 coordinate 79,846, forward strand.
GTGACGGCGCCCCCCGTGAACGTATCGGTCGCACCCTCGGCGGCCCTCTCCGCTTCCCTCAATCGGACCGCGCTCGAGGTCGGCACCCCCTCGCTCTTCCAGGCCACGATCCTCGGTGGGGCCGCCCCCGCCCAGGTGACGTGGACCTTCGGGGACGGCTCGATGGCCACAGGTCTCGTCCTGAACCACACGTACTCGACCCCCGGGACCTTCACCGTCGTGGCCTCTCTCACCGACGCAGCCGGGGGTCATGCGGTCGAGGACCTCTCGGTCAGTGTCGCTCCCGCTCTGCACGCGACCGGGATTGGGGACGCGTCGGGCGCCGCCGAGGTCGGCGCGAACCTGCTCCTCACCGAGCAGCCGAGCGGCGGGGTCGCTCCGTTCCAGTTCTCCTGGCAGCTCGGGGGGCTCCACGCGGCAGGGGCAGGGTTGACCTCATGGTCGGTCGTGCCGAACGCCTCCGGATCGTTCCAGGGCACCGTGACGGTCACGGACGCGGACGGAGCGGCGAGCTCCGTCGACTTCGCGGTCTACGCCGTTCCCGGACTGAGCGTGGCGCCGGTCCTTCAGCCCAACGTCCCGGAGGCCGGATCGGCCTTCCAGGTCACTGCGGGGGAGTCTGGAGGGGTGCCTCCGTTCACCTACGCGTGGTCGCTCCCTCCGGCCCTACCGGATCCAGGGAACGTCTCGCGCTGGGAGGGGCAGGTCCCGTCGCCGGGGCCCCTGCCGGTGGGGGTGACCGTGACCGATGCTTTGGGTAGGGCGGTCTCCGCCTCCCTGACGCTGAACGTGGCCCCTGCCCTTCTCGTGTACGTGGGCCCAGGGGGCCTCTACGCCGATGCCGGGGTTCCCCTGACGATCGACGCGGTCGTGCAGGGCGGGGTCGGGAACGTCACGACCACCCTTGCCACACCGTTCGGCTCCGTCCGTATCGGCAGCGCTCCGGTGGTCTTCCCCACGCCGGGGGTCTTCCCCGTGAGCGTGGAGGCCGTCGACCAGAACGGGGCGGTCGCGACGGCCGTGACGAACGTCACGGTGCATGCGGCACCCGTGGCCGCCTTCCTATCGCTCCAGCCAACGGTGGCCGTCGGAGCGAGCGAGCTCTGGAAGGCGAGGGTCGTGGGGGGAAGCGCGCCCTACCTGGAGACCTGGAGCGTCGCAGGGCTGGGCAGCTGGTCCGGGAGCGAGGTGAACGTCACGCTCCCCGAGGTCGGCACCTACGGGGTCACCTTGACGGTGCTGGACTCGGCCGGGGCGCGTAGCGTCCTGCAATCCAACGTGACCGCGGTCCACGACGCGCTCTCGTTGTCGATGAACGCGAGCGCAGTGGAGGGATTGCTGCCTCTGCAGAGCGTGGTCACGGTCACGCCCGTCGGAGGAGCCGGTCCCATCGGTCTCACCGTGACCCTGGACGGGAACCCCTGCGCTCCCCCGGTCGAGACGGAGCCGGGGCTGCCGTGGTCCCTGGCGCTCGACCTCACGGGCGCGGGCCGTCACGTGGTCCTCTTCGAGGCGACCGATGCCCTGGGCGCCAGCGCGAACCGGTCGCTGACCCTGCGTGCCTACTCTTCGCTCCAGGCTCCCGTGTTCGCCCCGGATCCGGCGGAGACCGGGGCGGGGGTCCCGCTCCTGCTCACCGGCTCCTCTGCGCCGGACCCGAACGCGTCGGGCGCGGTCCAGGGGGACGGGGCGCTCGATTGGTGGGGGCCCGATGTCGCTCCCCGGGCAGGGCCCGTGTCGACGTTCCTCTCGGACGCCAGCGGGACGAGCGTCGTCGACCTCTCCGAAACGCTCACCGCGACGGACGGGCGGCTGCTGCAGAACCTCACCGAGCCGGTCCCTGTGAACGTCCTACCGGGACCGGCCACGCAGATGGCCTTCCCCGGCTCGCGCGTCACGCTGCCTGCCGGGGTGAACCTGTCGGTGGAGGTCGCGGCCCTGGACCGGTGGGGGAACCTCAACACCACCTACGAGGGAGCGCTGTCCGCGGGTCTCCTCACGGGCCCCGAGGGAGCCCCGCTCTCGCTGGCGAGCGCGTTCGTGGATGGAAGGGCGCCGCTCAGCTTCTACGGGACCCGCGCGGGCACGGCGACCTACGCGCTCACCGGAGGTCCCGGACCACGGACCAACCTGTCCGTCGTCTGGGAGGCCAACCCTCTGCGGGCCGTCCTGCGGCTGCTCAGTTGGGAGAGGTCGGGCTCCTCGCTCCTACTGAACATCAGCGCCCTGGATGCCTTCGGGAACCCGCTTTCGAACTTCTCGGTGACCGCGGAGGTGCCGGGGGGCCCCTCCGTCCAGGGCGTCGCCGAGAACGGGAGCCTCAGCCTGATCCTTCCCGGCGCGACCGGGGCCTCCCAGTTGGAACTCCTGGGTCCGGCGGGGGCGCAGACCACGGTCCTGCTGCCCGGAGGGAGCGATCCTTCCTCCTCGGCGGACATGCTCTGGGTCGCGATGCTCCTCGGAGGGATCCTCGCGACCGGGCTCGTGCTCTCCTGGCAGAGGCGGAGGTCCCGCCGCTCGAAGGGGGCAGGCTCGACGGCGAAGGGGACCCCCGGGCTCCTGGAGGCGAAAGGCGCGATGGAGGAGATCATCGCCCAGCTCCCCGGAGAGGACCGGGCCTCCCTGCTGGTCCTCGCCGAGGAGCATGGAATCGCTCGTCAGGACGCCGAGGAGGCGTTGGTCCTCCTGGAGCGCGACCATCGAGCGGTCCGTACGAACGATCCCGAAGGGGTGGAGCGGTGGGACCCGCCGGTCCCTAGGGAAGAGGAGCCGATGCGCCCCTTCAACGCCCAGCCTGAGACCTCCCCCTCCGAAGGGGAGGGCTCCGGCCGGGAGCGGGCGGAAGCAGGTCAGGAGGTGGTCCCATGAAGGCCAGGTCTCGACGGGCCCCCTCGCGACACCGCCTCTGCTTGGGGCCCCTCGCGGCGGCGCTCCTCTGGCTCGCGATCTTCCCGCTCCTCTCCGGGGGGGCGGTGGGAGGGACGGCCTTCCTGGGGACGACCACCGCGTCGCACGGGTCGGCCGTGACCTCGATCGGACCTGGCACGCCCTCCGCGTTTGTCGCGCCCCCCGGCATCGGGCGCACGACCTCCCTCACAGGAACGAGCACGAACGCGACCCAGAACCTCAGCGCGGTCCTGGACCGGGCCGTCCTGCTCGTCAGCATCGCGGCGGCCGGAGTGATCACTCTGGTCTGGTCCCGCGTCGCCCTCTCCTGGTTCTCGCACGACCCCTCGAAGAAGGTCCAGGCGAAGGAGCGGGCGCGCGATGCTCTCGTGGGCAGCGCGATCCTGCTCGCGGCCGTGAGCGGGCTCGCATGGGGTCTCGCCAGCTGGGTCCTGACCGGCGTGTAGGCCCGCAGCATCGAGCGCTCGGCCACGGGAGAGGGTCGCCGTCAGGGAGGACCGATCCATGGACTACGGGACCGTGGTCAAGGCGATCCTCTTCGCCCTGTTCGGCGCCCTGACGGCGGCGGTGACCGTCGTCACCGGCCCGACGTACGACCTCCTCTTCGTACCGGAGATGGCCCCCTCGAGCGCGTTCGCTCCCTGGCAGGGCGGCAACGTCTTCGCCCTCGCGGCCGCCTTCTCGAACACTCTGCTCGTCGAGCTCGTCGACCCAGCGGCGGTGCTGGTGATCGCGGCGGTCGGGATGCTCTACCTCCTCCGGGCGACGCACCCCACGCCGCGCTTGGCGGGACTGGGTCCGAAGCTGGTGCTGGGGGTGCTCGTCGCGAACCTCGCCCTTCCGCTCGCCGGGGCCTTCTGGCAGCTCGCGGGGGGGCTCTACCCGATCTTCTACGGCTATGGCGGCGGTGCCTGGCAGGTCTACAACAACCTCGTCGGGCCGGGCGGCGTGCAGATCTCCTGGGACAACGGGCTCCTCTCGTTCATCGTTTCCTGGGTGCTCTTCGGCCTGGTCCTGCTGCTCGCCTTCCTGGTCGCCTTCCGCAGCGCTCTCGTGGGGGTGTTGCTCGTCCTGCTCCCGCCGCTCACGCTCCTCTGGCCGATCCCGGGTGCGGCGACCCTCGCGAAGAGAGTGTGGGCCCTCTTCCTCGAGATGACCTTCCTTCCCTGCTTCCTCGTGGTCCCGCTCGTGCTGGCCGTCGGGTCGACCAACGTGCTCCTCACGCTGGGGCTCTTCTCGGTCGCCCTGGCCATGCCCCAGATCCTTTCGGCCTCAGGGGCGGCGATCTCCCACGCAGGGTTCCCCAACACGAGCTTCGTGGTGGCGGGCGGTCTCACGCAAGGCGCGGGTGCGGCGCGGGAACAAGGCGCAGGCCTCCTTCGGAAAGGGGGCTCTTCCTGGAGAACGGGCTTCCACCAAGGTCGCTCATCGGCGGGGGGCTCAGGGCCCTCTTCGCACGCCTCCGGAGGGCACGCCCCCGTGAGCCCCGGCATGAGCGGGCGCGCATCTCGAAGTGGTGCAGGGGGCGCGGCCGGTCCGGTCCTCTGGGGGTTGGGTGAGGGGCTCGGAAGCTTGGCACGGGTCCTCGGAGAGCGCACAGGGCGAGCCTTCCCCGCGGCCGCTCCGACCCGAACGAGCGGCGCTCTGACGAACCCAACCGGGGGCGTGCATCATGCCCACCACCAACCCCACGAGCAGAGGTGGGAGGGAGACGCAATCCCCCCACCGCTCCCGCCCAGGGAGAGCGTCCACCACGCTGCACGCTCGCGCTCGACCGGGCCGAGCGAGATGGGAGGGGCTTCCCGTGCCGCCTCTGGCCCAGGGATGCGGCCTCAAGGTGGTGCCCCCTCCCGGGCGGCCGCGGTCGCGCCGCCCCGACCGCCCGCAGCGAACCGGAAGCACGGTGCCGTGACCGCGTGAGCCCGAGGTGACAGGCCGTGATGCAGGGGACCTCCATCGAGCTGCCGGAACGGCTGGGACGTCGGATGTCCCTGGGCCCGTTCGAGGACGTTCGGGACCTGCTCCGCTTCCTGCTCATCGCCTCCTGCGGCTTCCTGCCTGCCGAGCTCTGGGGCCCTTGGGCCTGGCTCCCTTTCGTGGCCGCGGGAGCGGTCCTCACGTTGATCCGGTCGGAGGAGGAGTCGCTCTGGGTCCTGATGCACCGACGGCTCGCGTTCTCCCTGAGGGCGCGGTCCGGTCCGGTCCCCACGGGGCTCGTGGACCCGCTGGAGGGAGGCGCGCTGACGCCCACCTCTAACGGCCTCTTCCCGAAGGCCCGTGGTTTAGCTCCGCGCCCAGGGGCCCCTCCCGCACGAGAGGGGTTCCGCGACTGGCAGATCTTCGAGCACGATCCGTGGCCCATCTCGGGCCGGGAACCGGAGGAGCTCCTTCGGCAGTCCTCCGCTCTCGTGAGGACGCTCTCGGGCGTCGCCGGGGAGGTCTACCTGGTCCGAGCGCCATCGGCGTGGAGCGCGGTCCCTTTCCTCCCTCCTGCGCGGTCTGAGGAGAGCGCGGAGGAGACCCGGCTTCGGCAGAGCTACGCCTCGCTTCTCAGGAGCTCGGTAGCGGGAAAGGTGAGGGCCGACCTGTTCCTGGCGATCCCCCGGTCCCGCCCCAAGGAGGACCCAGGTCCCCGCGGGTTCACCGACCCTCGAGAAGGTCTCGAATCGATGGGCTGGGTGCTACGGACGCAAGGGCCCTCTCCTCGGGCGCCCCTAAGGGAAGGCGGCAAGGGTCGGTCCCGGCCCGACCGACCTAGGGCGATCGACACGCGCTCCCGACGGGGTCCCCCCCGCACGCTCTCACGTTCACGTCCGGCGGTGGGATCGGGAGCCTTCCCTTGAAGGCCCTCAGCTTTGGGCCGAATGACGGTTCGTCTCTCGGTCCTGGTCGGTCGCTCGAGACCCTCGAGCCTTACGCGGTGATGGTCGCCGTGGTCGTCGGGATGATCTCGGCAGGCGGCGGCCCCCACGGCGCCACGCCGCCTCTCGTCGCGCTCTGCTGGGTCCTCTTCCTCTGGGTGGAGGCTGGCGGTACGACCATCGGGGCCCCCGGTCTCCTATCGGTCCGTCCGTGGGTCCCCTCCCTCCTCTGCGCAGTGTTCGCCGGCGCGATCATGGCGGAGCCGTGGCTCTTCCTGGCACAAGGTACCCGGGAGTCGCTCGCGGCGGTCTCGGGGGCGGGCCTGGCCTATCTCCTGCTACCGGTACGGGCCCACGGGAGCAACGCCAGGTGGTCGCTCTCCAGGTCGACGGACCAGGGAGGGTCCATGAGCGAGGGCGGATGACGGACCCTTCGCACGGCCTCCGCGCGCACCCCGCCGTGGCAGGTGGGGGGTCACGGGCCGCTCCAGCGAGGAGCTCCCGATGGCGCCTCTTCCATGAGCAGGCGCGGGTGCTCCGGATCGGGACCCACTGGGTCGCCCCGCTCCTCGTTCGGAGATATCCCCAGGCCGTCCCGGTCCCGGCGCTTGGGCCCGTCGGCTCGACGGACCTGAGGGTCCGCACCACCATCCGACTTCGCCCCCAGACCCACGGGGCGGCCCTCCAGCGCGTGCAAGAGGACCGCGCCCACACGGAAGCGGAGCTCTCGGCGGTGCGCTCCGAGGCCGACCCAAGGTTCGTGCGCCTTCGGCAGGAGGCCGAGGGACTGCGCCGCCTCGAGGAGGAGCTCGTGGCGCGAAGGACCCGTTTGTGGGACGTGCTGGTCTCCTGCGAGGGCCGTGGGAACGGTCCGGCGGAAGCGGCCGCAGAGATCGCTCCCCTGCGCGAGTCGCTGGCCCACCAAGGGTTCCGCTTCCACACGACCTCGTACCGGGCGAGGGAAGCGCTCCGATCCGCTCGGCTCGGAGGAGACGTGTCGCCCGACCTCTTCCATGCCCTGCCCGAGGAGGGGGTCGCGGCCCTGCTCCCTCTGTGGGAGGACCGGCTGGAAGAGCCTCGAGGGACCCTGGTGGGGCTCCACGCGCACCACGGCACACCGCTCTTCATGGACCGCTACCGGCATCCGAGCCACTCCTCCGCGATCTTCGGGGAGACCGGCAGCGGGAAGTCCTACGCATCGGCCCTGGGCTGGATGCGAGCGCGCTGGTTCCACCAGGACCTCTCGGTCTTCGTGCTGGACCCCCTCGGCGGACTGGCCGAGGTCGTCCGTTCCCTCGGGGGCCAGGTCGTCAGGGTCGGGGACGGAGCGCTGGCGTTGAACCCGTTGGACCCGGCCACGACCGGAGGTGACCTCCGACTGAAGGCGACGCAAGTGGGCGTGATGTTCCGTGCCCTCTTCCCGTCGCTCTCCGACGAGGAGGTCGCGTTGCTCGACACCACGCTCTCCAAGCTCTACGTCGAACGGGCGCGGGACCCCGTGGGGCCGAAGAGCCCGAAGCCCGCCGATCCAAAGGGGAGGGACGGTGGTCGCGGGTTCGAGGCTCCGAGGCTCTCCGACCTCTTAGATAGGGTCCGGAGCGCGGAGCCGCGTCCGCAACGGCTGCTCACCTTGCTCGAGCGCGCTACCCAAGGGTCCCTACGGGGGCTCGATCGCCCCACCAATCTGGACCTCAGCTCTCCTTTGCTGGGCTTCGACCTCTCTTCCGTGAGCAGCGAGGAGCTACCGTTCTTCCTCACGCTGCTGCTGGACCTCATCTACGGGGAGATGCGCCGGCGTGGGGGGCCCAAGCTGGTGGTGCTGGACGAGGCCCATTATCTGACCCGGTGCCCGTCGACGGCCCGGTTCCTCGACCATCTGGTCCGACACGCGCGTCACTTCGAGAGCGGGGTCGAGCTGCTCAGCCAGGACCCCTCGGACTTCCTGCGGGAGGAGGGGGGGCGGGCCGTGCTCAACAACCTGGACTCGGTCCTCCTGCTCCGGCTCAAGGACGGAGGGGAGGCGGTCGCCCCGCTCCTGGGACTGGACGACAGCGAGATGGCGTTCCTTCGGCGAGCGGCCCTGCCGGCCCGGTCGGGTTACTCCGAGGGGCTCCTGCGGCTGGGGGAGCTCCATCTTCCCCTGGCCGTGGTCTCCTCCGCCGAGGAGGACCGGCTCCTTCGGGCGGCCTTCTCTAGGGAACGGGCGGGGTCCATGCGAGGAACGAAGGGCCCCGAACCGTGACCGAGGAGGGGGCGTGCGGAGAGGGGAGGAGGGCGAGGACGAGCCCCTCACCCGGTGAAGGAGATCCCCACCGTCGCGATCGTCAGCGTCAGGGAGAAGTCGTAGACCGGGATGGTCACCTGGCAGACCGGCGTCCCCTGGAAACTGTAGCAGCCACCCACGCTGGCTCCCACGGGGAAGATCTCGGGGTAGCTCTGCGCCCAACTGGCCCAGGCCCCGGGATATTCGGTGGTGATGTTGAGGTACTGGGGGCTTACCAGGATCACGTTCCCCACGTTCTGGGCACCGGCCGCCTGGCTCTGGAAGGTGGTGGTCTGCTCGGAGATGAGCCAGGTGCGCACCCCGATCATGCCCTGTCCGGCCTCGCGCGGGGCGCTCTTGGGGAGGAACTGGATGATCGTCAGGTTCACGGAGGGCGCGTAGATGCCCCTGGTGATGGAAAGCTGGGGACCTTGGACCATGGTCGAGTTGTTGCCAGGGTGGCCGGCGACCACCGCCCCTTCCTCATAGGAGAGGGTCTCCGGGGGGATGTAGCGGTTGTTGAGCGTGTCGGAGAGCCCTGCGAACTGTGAGAGGCCCGTGCTGGAGTACTTGGCCGCGGTGAACGCGCAAGGGATCCACGCCGAGGTGTTCTTCCAACCGATCTGGTTGTTGTTCCCGTAGGGGTGGAAGGCGGTGGTGTGGTAGGCGGTGGTGTAGCCCTGGCTGTTGAACCAGGTCAGGTTCTGGACATTGTTCACGCTCGAAGCAGAGGAGATGCTGAAGGCGTCGTCGAGCCCCCACGAGCCTCCCCAGGGGCAGACGTTCTGGACCTGGGGGATGAAGACGGTGTTGACGTAGCGGTACTGGCCGGCGGCCCCACCTGAGAAGGTCGCGTTGTAGTAGTCGTAGATCCCGTAGAAGACGATGCCCACGACCGGGTTCGGGGTCGAGGTGCTACCCCGGTAGTCCAGGTTGAACTGGTCGTGGGTGCCGTAGATGACCACGAGGATGTACCCGCTGCCGGTCCCGGTGATCTGGGTGTTGATGATGTCGGAGGACCCGGAGATGTTGAGGACGATGTTGTTCCCGCCCCCGGAGATGTGGGGGCTAAGGGTGGTGCCGCTCCCGGTCTGCGTGTAGTAGTAGGTGTTCCCGCTCGCGGCGCATACCCCGCTCTCCACGCAGGGGCTCCCCGAGGGGGTGGGGGTGTTGGACGTGACCAGCGCGTAGTTCACCAGGTAGCTCGCATTGGCCTCCTGGGGGGCGTCGGTCATCATGAGGCTCCCCGCGGGGGGGCCCATCGGTGGAACGCCCGGGCCGGAAAGCGAGATGGGGGCGGTGACGGCGACGCGGGAGCCGGGGTGGCTCACCTCGCTCTCCACGTCCGCTTGGAGCTGCAGGAACTGGTCCTGGACGGCCAGGGTCTGCTGGAACTCCGCCGCCGCCATCTGCACCGGGAAAGTGTTCGCTAGGTAGGTCGCGATCATCATCACGACCACCAGGATCGTGAACATCGTCCCGACGGCGCTCGCCACCCCGCGCCGGGAGCTCTCCATCCGACGGTGGATCGACCGCAGGCCCCGACGACCCCCCGGGGGCAGGGCTGGACTACCCGAACGCCCGACCGCACGACCCGGGGCGCGCCGTCGGGACATCCGGGTTCCTGTTTCGAGCATATGGCCTATGCTACGCGGGGAACCCGCAGAACGCCTCACGGGGCTCCCGCCACGAGAGAGTACCTACTCCCCCGTATTTTAGACCGCCGAACCGAGGGCCCCAGCGAGGGTCGGCCCAGGGGCCCCGAATCCGGTGGTAAGAGCTCACCTCCCCGGCACCCCGAGCGGCGACACTTGACGAATCCGGGCACGACCAACGCCGGGCCCATAAGTGTAAGTCCGGGAACCCTTTACCTTTCAACCCGAGGCCCACATGGCTCCTCGGGACTTCCTCGTTCACTTGGCCTCCGACAATGGCCCTCTCACGCTCGCTCGTGAGGAACGGCGGGAGCCCCTTCGTCGACTGCCGCGCCTCGAACAGCTCGAGAAGGAACACGAGCATGTTCGTGAACTGGAGGCGGAGGACCGTCGCCTCCGCGAGGAGAACGGGCGCCTCCGTCCCGCCCTCGAGAAGGCCCGCGAGAAGAACGTCCGCCTCACCCACACGACCGCGGGCCTTCAAGGCAAGCTCGAGGGGCTGCAGAACTCCCTGGCGGTCCTGGGCACCGACGCCAGGACGGCCGCCGCCGTGGGGATCCCCTCCCGCCGGACCTTCCTCCACCCGCCCCCCAAGCCTCCCGAGGAGCGCAAGAAGAGCGGGGGCCAGCCCGGCCACAAGGGGACGACCCGCCCCAAGCCCGCCCCCAACTCCCCCACGTTGACGTTCACGCTCCAGGCCTGAGCGAAGTGCGCGCACGCCCTGGGCACGGACGATCCGATCGACACCCTGCGCCACACCGTGACACACCTCCCCGCGCCCGGGCTCTCCATCTACGACGTGGAGGCCCCGCGCTACCACTGCCCCGGGTGCGGCGAGCGGGTCCACGCGGTCATCCCCGAGGGCTACCGCGGGGACTTCGGCCCTCGCCTGAAGGCCCTCGTCGCCGAGCTACGGGCACTCGGGCTCTCCTTCGGCCAGATCGTGGAGTTCTTCGTGTCGACCTTCCGGCTCGAGCTGAGCGAGGACACCCTCCACACCCTGGAGGAGGGGGTAGCGCAGAGCGTGGACGGGACGTGCCGGGAGTTCTGGGAGGAGCTCCACGATGCACGAAGGACCCTGAACACCGAGGGGGACAAGACCGGGATGACGGTGAACAGAGAGACCGAGCAGGTGTGGGTGGGCGTGAGCCCGACCGTTACCCTGTACTTCACCCAGCACGGGAGCCAGGTGGAGAAGGGAGCCCGGAGCAAGGACGCGGCGGCGAGGATGTGGGCGGGGTACACGGACACGCTCACGCACGACGGTCTGGCGTCCTACCACGGGGTGGACGAGGCGGTCGTCCACCAGTGGTGCTTGGTACACCTGAACCGGGAGCTGCAGAAGGTCGAGACCGCTCACGGCATCGAGGTCCGGGGGTTCATGGAGGAGAGGCCGCCCAAGTTCACGAGGGCGGGTCGTCCCCCGAGGGAGTTCCTGAAGTTCGCGACGGGCGTGAGGGTTCGGTTGAGCAAGGAGGTGCGTTGGGTGGAGGCGCACCCGGAGGCCTCGCTCCGACAGCGTGAGCGTCGGTACCGACGAGCGTTGAGGTCGATGGCCCGGTTCCTGATGCGTCCCTGGAAGGACACGGACGCGGTGCTCATCTCCGGCACGATGAGGAAGGATCTGGAGACGATCTTCACGTTCGTGAGGGTCCCTGGGGTCCCGTGGAGCAGCAACGGGGCCGATAGGGAACTGAAGGTCCCTGTGAGGATCCGGAAGACCCAGGGGGGTCGGAAGGCGGAGAGGGGGACCTGGGTGATGGACCGGATTCTGACGGTCTGGCGCACCTGCCGGAGGAGGGGCCCACCGTTCCTGGATGTGGTCGCCAAGCGGCTGATGTGGGCAGGGAGCGGACCGGGGCCGCCCCTACCCGGGCCTACGGGCTGATCCGAGGGCCGGGCCAGAACGCCGAACTCTCACAGTCCGGTGGAGGGGGCCGGAACGGGCCCACCGACGTTGGGGCCGGCCAGGGTCCGCCACTCACCGACCCTCCGCTCCGTCGGTGAAGCGGCCGGGAGCTCCACCCACAAGGCCACTTCCTTCCCGTTCCGGGGGGTGGCTCCTTTTTGGGGGGAGCCTCCCCTGGGGTCCCTACCGAGCCCGACCCATGGTGGTGGAGGACGACTACAACGTCCTCGGCCTCCGTCCGAACGCCACACCGGCGGAGGTCCGAGCAGCCTATCGACGGCTGGCCAAGAAGTTCCACCCGGATATGCACCAGCACGAGGGCCCCCGGACCACGGCCGCGAACTCCGTGCGCTTCACCGAGATCACCGAGGCCTACCTCCGGATCAAGGACGGGGTTCCCCGCACCTTTCCGACGCACGGGCCTCCGGGGACCCGGGGGGCGAGGACCTCCGGGGGCCCTTCCCGAACCCCCCACGCCCCGCAGGCCTCCGCTCCCTTCCATGCCTCTTCTCCCATCGCTTCGCCCCCGGCCCACGAACCCGTTCGCAGGGTCCGGACGGGGATCGATCCCGGGATCCCGTTCGACTGGGCCGGATGGGCCGGGAAGGAAGGGGCCCACGCCGCGCTCGGTGACGCGTTCGCCCGGGGGAGCCCGTTCGTCGCCCTCAAGGTGGAACGGGAGGAGGGGCACGGTGACGTCGCCTCCTTCCTCGACCTCACCGTGCGCGAGTCGCTGCTCGGGGCGGCCAAGCGCGTCGTGCTGCTCGACGAGGAGCGCTGCCGAGGCTGTCAAGGCACCGGCAAGGTCGACTCCCGCACCCTCCCGTGCGCTGCGTGCGCGGGCACCGGGCGTCGGGAGGAGAGCCGGCTCGGCGGGGCATGGAGGTCCATCGACCGCTGCTCCCTGTGCAAGGGGACGGGCCGGGTCACCCGGGAGGTGTGCGACATCTGCAACGGCCGGGGGAAGGAGTCGCGCCACGACATCGTGATGGTGGAGGTCCCCCCCGGTTCCCCCCCCGGGCGTCGGCTGCGCCTGCAAGGTCTCGGCCGATGGGACGACGGGCACCGCCGTCGAGGGGACTACTACCTCCATCTCTCCCTCGCGGAGGGCCCGGAAGCGTGGCATGAGGAGGGGGCGCTCCACATGGCCTTCCCCGTGCCCCAGACGTTGCTCCTCAAGGGCGGCCAGGTGGTGGTCCCCGGCCAACAGGGCCCCCTGGTCGTTCCCGTCGCACCCGGGACCACGGAGGGGGAGACGATCCGCCTACCCAACGCCGGGCCCGCCCTCCCTCCGCACGGCGAGACCGGGGCGCTGGTCCTCCATCTGCGGGCGGTGGAGGACCCGAGCGACCTGCCGGGGATCTCGATCACGGTCCCGGCCTTCCTGCGCAAGGCGGTCCCTCGCGAGCCGGGCGAGCGTCTCATCTCGGCCTGGTCAGCTTACCTCGACAGCCCGAAGAACCCGGGGTTCCTTGTCGTCACGAGCCAGAAATTGGTCTTCCTCAGCAAGGAGAACCTGGAGGGCGTCGGGCTCGAGTGGTTCACCCCGGTGAGCCGGCTCGCGCTCCAGCCCATCGAGGTCCCCGAAGGGGTCCCGCGTGACCGGAGCGCGCTTTGGGCCATCACCATCGCCGGCCGCCGCGTCTTCCTCCGCAGGACCCTCGAACAGATCGAGAAGATCCACGCGATGCTCCTCGAGCTCCAGAGGGAGGGGACCCGCGGGGGCTGGAGCGCCTAGCTCCGACCACGTTCGAGCCGGACCGGGCCCCTACGCGGGCCGTGCCTCGGTGTCCGAGGGGACCGGGTCGCGCTCCCGGGGTCGCCAGTGGGCCCCCAGCTCCTGCGAGCGCTTCGTCGCGGCCTCGACAGCGTCCAATAGCATCGCCTTGAGGCCGCTCCTCTCCAGAGAGTGGAGGGCCGTGATCGCGGTCCCCCCAGGGCTCGTCACGAGGTCGCGCAGCTTCGCCGGGTGCTCGCCGGTCGCCCGGACCAACTGGGCCGCGCCGACCAGGGTCTGGATCGCAAGCTCGCTCGAGACGGTGCGGGAAAGTCCGACCTTGACGCCCGCGTCGGAGAGCCCTTCCAGGATGAGGAAGAGGTAGAGCGGTCCGGTACCGGAGAGCCCCGTCACGGCGTCCATGAGCTCCTCGTCCACCTCGAGGACCAGTCCCACCGCGGAGAGGAGCCGGCGGGCGCGCTCCAGGTCGACCGGACGGCACGAACGACCGCGGGCGATGGCCGTCGCGCTCGCGCGGACGGAGGCGGCGACGTTCGGCATCGCCCGGACCACTCCGATGGAGGAGGGCACCCCCTCGGGCTCGATCCCCAGCGACCGCTCCAGGACCGAGGTCGGAACGCCGGCCGCGATGGAGACGACGCTGGCGCCGGGCCGAAGGTGTCCACGTACCTCCATGAGCACCTGGGGCAGGATCTGGGGCTTGACCGCGAGCACGACGACGTCGGCAGGTGCGACGGCCTCACGGTTGTTCCCGGCGATCTCCACGGGGAGGTGGGCGAGCCGCTCGCGGAGGGAGGAGACCTCCCGGGAGCTCACGAGGATCCGGGTGGCCGCGCCCTCTCCCACCTCGAGCAACCCTCGCACGAGGGCCAGCCCCATGTTCCCCCCGCCGAGGACCGCGACGGTGCCCAGGCCTGACCGCGGACGCGCGACGCGCGTGGGGGCGTGAGCGGGGCTCGCGCCATGGGCGCGCCGCTGCTGTCCGCTCGAGCTCGCCCTCCTCGACATGGGCGGGCCACTTCGAGGGGGCACATATATGGTGCGGGCGGAAGGGTGCGGTGGGCGCCTCCCATGCCCGTACGGGCGTTCGAGCGACGTTCCGCAGCGACGAAGGGTTCCGCTCCACCACCGCTCTTTATCTACACGGGCGCCCAAGCCCTGTCGGACGGATGTCCGACGGCGAGTCGGAGGGGTCGGCGGAGGCTCCTCCCGGTAAGAAATCGACCCCGTGGTCGGTGAGGAAGATCGTCGAACAGGTGACGGGCCGTCCCCTGGAGTCGATGCAGGACCCTCCGGGCACCCGTCGCGCCCCTCGGAACGCTCCGAGCTCTGCCCGTGATCTCCCGCTCGAGCGCTACCATGAGGACCACAGCGGTGCCTTGACCGTCCTCGTCGATCCCCGCGAGGAGGAGGACCACGTCGGGGTGCGCGAGCGCTCCCCCCCCTCCATCCCCACCGCGGCCACGCTGACGCCGCCCAGCCGGGCGGAGGAGGTCCAGATCGACCGCAACCCATCGCTGCGCGCCTTCCTGCCCGGGTCCCCCAGCCCCTCCAGTTCCGGCCGACAGGGCCGGGGACCCGTTCTACCGATGACCCGTCCCCTGCCTTCCGAGGTCGTCGAAGAGGTCGAGCGCCTCCGCGCCGAGGAGGGCATAGGCCCCATCCCGAAGTCCGGCGGACCAGGTCACGGCTCCCGAGAGCTGGAGCGCGTGTACCTCTCCTATCTCTTGATGCACCTCGACCGTCTGACCGAGCCGGCGCTCAAGTACCTCCGCCACGCCGTCCAGGAGGAATGCGAAGAGCGCGGGCTCATGCCCTGAGGCGGCCTTCGCTCCCTTCGCTTCGCTCACCCGTCGTGGGTCACTAGGGGCTCGAGGACCGGGCCGCGTTCACCGACGGGCCTCCCGGCGGTGGGCTCTCTCGGACGAGGAGCACCGGGCAGGCCGCCGTGGAGGCGATGGACATGGCGACGCTCCCCACCAGGAGGCGTTGCGTGCGTCGGACCCCGCGGGACCCCACGACGAGCAGGTCCGCCTTCTCCTCCTCGACGACCGCGAGCAGGACCTCGGTCGGAGACCCCTCTCGAACGAAGCCGGTCGCCTCGACCCCCAGACGCCGCAGGTCAGCGATACCCGCTGCGACGAGCTCCTCGGAGTTCCGGCGCAGCGAGCTCGCGGCGGTCCGGGACCCAGGGACCGGTCCCAGGTCCGTAGGGTAGACCAGCGGTGGGCTCACCGCGGTCACCACCGCGACGCGTGCACCGAAGGCCCGCGCGAGGTCCCCCGCCGCCGCGACGGCCCGCTGGGACGGAGGGGAGCCATCCACACCGACCACGATGGTGCGCAGCGGTATCCCCAAGGCGGGCTTGCGCTCCGTCCCGGGGGGTGCCTCGGTCACATTCGGCCCGAGACCCGAGCGACGGCGTTCCAGACCGAGTAGGGCGGTGGGATCGGCTGGGCGCCGGGGACGTGGATGAAGAGGAACCGGACGATGAGCATGCTCGCAATCATCGCGATGACGATGAGGAGGAAGAGCAGCCCGAAGGCGATCGGGTTGTCCGAGTACGGGTCGATCCACCAGGGGACCGAACTGTGGCGGACCTCCGCGAGGGACGCCCCGGACATCCACCTCCTCCACCCCCCTCGGGACTTAACGCTGAGGGGCAGAATGGGTGCGGCCCCTGCATGGGTCTTCCTCCACGCATGTTTTTACAGGTTAGACGAATAGCCACCTCGCCTTGTCCGCATCCGGCCCCACGGTCACCTGCCCCAAGTGCAAGGAGGGGCAGATGGTCAAGCAGCCGGAGCTGGGGTGGACCTGCAACAGTTGCGGGTACGCTCCCTTCTCGAAGAAGGGGTCGGAGTCGGGGTCCTCCATCGACCCCTCCGGTCCGATGGTCGGGCTATCCTCCACCCCGGCACCAGAGGTCTTGGCTCCCGCTCCCTCCCCGGAAGAGATCTCTCCATCCGCACCCGCCCCTGCCCCTCCCTACTTCCCCACCCCTCCCCCGTACTCGCCCTCCTCTGAGGCCCCCTCCCCCGACCCGTACGTTACCTCGGGCATGGTCCTCCCACCGGCGGGTGGCCCTCCACCCACACCGCCCACGCCTCCTCCTCCTTCCCCGTCCTCAGCTCCTCCCTCCGGCTTCAGCCGGTACTCCGTCCGCCCCTCGACCCCGGCCTACGCTCCCCCTCCCTCGAACCCGTCCCCTTTGCCCTCGTCGTCGGGCTATCCCGTGGGCTCAGCGAACCCGAGCCCCGGCGGTGGCCCTGCCGGTGCCGCTGGCTCGAGCGTGTCCCGCTCGCGGATGGGGTTCGCACCGAGGCAGGGGGGTGCGCCTCCGGTCACGCCTTCCTCGGGATTCTCCACCACGCCTCCTCCGCCTCCTCCCACCGAGCCTGGTTTCCCCCCGCCCCCGTCCCCCGGATCGGTCGGCCCCGCCCCCGAGCTCTCCTCGAGCCCGCCCTTATCGTTCGCCGACCTCGGCTCCCAGGAGACCCCGGCCCCGCCCCCCCCCGCGACCTCGAGCGCGCCGTTCTCGACCACGCCCTCACCCGCGGTCCCCTATACCCCGCCCTCCCCCAGCACGGGCTTCGAGTCCCCACCTGCGCCTCCGTCTCCTCTCCCCCCGGCACCTGGCTACGCCCCCGGCCCGATGGCCCCCGCCCCTCAGCGTGCGGCCTCTCCGTCGGCGCCGCCGACGTCATCGGCCCCACCCCCGGGGCCGTCCAAGTCGGTATTCCGTTACGTGGAGCGCCAGGCGCTCTACGAGATGCTCAACTGGCGCCCGGCCGGAGGGGGGCTGCGCTTCTCCCGAGACGTTCCCCTGCGGGTCCTTCCCCCGGGGGAGCCGATCTTCGTCGAGGTGATGGCCCACAACCAAGGCACCGCTCCGGTCTCGGTCTCCTACTACATCGCGCTCACGAACGTCAACCTGCAGGGGACGCGTCTCGTCGGCGAGTCGCAGGACCTCTCCGCGGGCTCCGTGCTCGACGTGACGCACACGCTCGCAGCGAAGCTCCAGCAGGGAGAGTACTCGATCACCGTCTTCTGCGTGCCCAAGGCGCCCGTGGGGAGGGACCAGGACCCGAACGTCTTCCCCACCCTTTCCCCCATCGAGGGCACGATCCCGCCGGGGCTGCCTTCCCTCTACGAGATCCTCCGCATCCGGGAGGAGGTCACCTGCCCGAACTGCAGCGGGCGCATGCTCTGGACCCCGGCCGGCATGGGTGGCCGTCCCCGCGCCTGGGTGTGCGGTCGCTGCGCGAACCGCGTCGAGAACGGCGTGCTTTGAACTTCGGGAACACCCGGAGCCTCAACGATGCGAAGAGAACGCGGGCCAGCGGGCCTTCGGGTCCGCCCGCGGGCTTCAGGGCACCGAAGAGGTCACGGAGGGCACGGGGGGCGCCTCCGGTCGGGGGCCCTCGTGGAACGGGGCGAGCCTCCCCATGTAGAGCCGCGCCAGGTGACGGGTGTAGCGGAGGACCTCCAGGTGGGACATCTTGCTCCGCCCGGCCTTGCGCTCCCGGAAGACGAAGGGAACCTCGAGGATCGGGTACGGTCGGCAGCGGACGAGAATCTCGAGCCCGATCTTGTAGCCGATCGGGGAGAGCTCCGCGCGAGAGAGCAGCTTGGGGTCGAGCGCGAAGAAGCCCGTCATGGGGTCACGCACCTGGGTCAGCGGGCGGGCGAGCCAGGTCGCGATCCGGCTCATGAAGCGGCGTGACCACGGCCATCCCTCCTCCGTACCTCCCCCCGGGAGGTAGCGGCTCGCGAGGACCATCTCGGCCCGGCGCTCCAGGATGGTGTCGAGCAGGGCCGGGACCATGTCCGGCGGATGGCTTCCGTCGACGTCCATCACCACGCAGGCGCGGCCGCGGGCGGCCCGGATTCCGGCGATGACGGCCGAGGCGAGGCCCTTCTCGCCCTCCCGGACGATCACCCGCGTCGGCACGTGGGTCGGAAGTCGGCGGACGACGTCCGCCGTCCCGTCGGGCGAGCTGTCGTCCACGATCAGGACCTCGGTCCGGTAGGGGAGGAGGGTCAGGACACGCTCGAGCGAGCGCACGAGGGGTGCCACCGTCTCCCGTTCGTTGTAGGTCGGGACGACCACCGTGGCATCCACCGGGAGGTTCGCCACCTCGTCGAAGGGCAGCAGGCGGGCCGAGCCGCGGGGGGGCGTGGAACCTCGGGCGGTCGCACCGGCAATACGGGAGCGTGAGCGCTGCGGCTCGAATCCCCCTAGGGGGGTCACGAAAGGCAGGGCTTCGCTTCCGGACATGGCGCGGGCTCGACGTGCCACCGCTTGCGCCTATATATGAGGGTCCGGCTCGAGCGGTGTGCACGCGCCCGGGGGCCTTCTGCCCCTCCATTCGTTAGGGGAGATGGAAGTCCTTACGTCCTAGGCCCTCGGAAAGGGTCACTTTGGTCTGGAAACCGAGCGAGCTTCGGGAGTACCGGAGGTCCGCGAAGGCGCTCACCCTGGGCCCCGGAGGGGGGTCCACCGAGATCGGGTCGAGGTCAGGCCGACCGAGGGCGGCCGCGACGGCCTCCGCCGCGTCCCGCAGGTGGGTCCCCAGGCCCGTACCGACGTTCGCGAGCGTCCAGCTGCCGAGCCGTCGCTCGAGGGAAAGGCGGACGGCCTCCACCGCATCGTCCACGTGGACGAAGTCCCGCATGACCTCCCCGCTGCCGTGGACCAAAGGGGGTCTTCCCGCGACCACCTCGCTCCCGAACCGCACGAGCACGCCCGGGGAGGGGCTTCGGGCGCGGCCGGGCCCGTAGACGTGGAAGAAGCGCAGCACGACCGCCTCGAACGCCCCCGCCTCCGCGAACGCGCGTACCGTCGCCTCGCTCGCCACCTTGCACGCTCCTCCCAGGCTGACCGGCCCGGGGGCGCGTCCCTCCCCCTGGGGCGGAGCGCCCGCCACGCCGTAGACGGAAGCGGAGGAGGCGTGGACCAACCGCTCTACCCCCTGGTCCCGGGCGACCCGCAGGAGCTCGAGCGTGCCCCGGACCCCGACGTCGTAGCCCTCCATCGGGCCATCCCAGGGGACGGGCCGAGCGGCCAGGTGGACCACCGCCTCGCAACCCTCGATCGCCTTCCTCAGGGCCGTGGCGTCCCGGACGTCGCCCTGGAGGAAGCCCCGCTCCCTCACTTCCGTCGGAAGCCTCTCCAAGGAGCCCCCGGAGAGGTCGTCGAGGACCCGGACCTCCACGCCCAGGCCGACCAGGCGACGCACCAAGTGCGAGCCCAAGAAGCCGGCGCCTCCGGTCACCAGGACGCGGGTGGGCAGCGGCACGGCGACACGAACCCGCGCCGCGCAAAACGCTGACCCTGGGCAAGGCGAAGGGGCGCCTGCCACGAAGGGACCAGGGGACGAGAGGGGCCCACGGGTTTATCGGGAGGGGGAGCTGGGTCCGGTCGTGGCATCCCGGACGGCGGAGACCCTTCCAGGAGCCGCCGCCCCAGCGGACAGAGAGCCTCCTCGCGGCCCTGGGGCCCCCTCCCGTCCTTCCGTACCCTCCTCCACGTCGGCCAAGGGCCCGGGCCAGCGACACCCGCTCGAGAGCCTGGGTCACGGCTCGTTGGTCACCCTGATCGGCCAAGTGGTCCTCGTTGGGGCCACCTTCGGCGTGCGGGTCCTGCTCGTCCCGTCGCTGGGCTCGTCGCTCTACGGGGACCTGTCCGTGGGTCTCGCGGTGGGCGGTCTCATCGCGAACCTGGGAACGCTCGGGATCCCCAACGCCGTCGCCCGCCAACTCGCCCACACGACCGATCTACGGGAACGTTGGAAGCTCGTGCTCCATTCGGTGGGGATCGCCGTACCGGGGGCCGTGCTCACCGGGGCGCTGATCTACTTCGCCTCCCCCGTGCTCGCGCACTGGTTCAAGGACTCGGCGGGACCGGTCGTCTACCAGTTCTTGTCGATCTACATGGCCTTCGTGATCCTCACGGGGGTGCTGACCGCCTTCTTCCAGGGGAACGAGGACGCGCTCCCCTATGCGCTGTTCAATCAGGTCCTGACCCCCTGCCTCACGCTGCTCTTCCTCGCGCTCTTCTTCGTCCGGCCGGAGGGCCCGGGGAACGCCCTCCTCGCCCTCTTCTCCATCCCGAAAGCCTCCCTCAACGCGGCCCTTCTGGCCTACATCCTCGCGACGGGGATCTCGCTCGCGGCCGCGGGGGTCTACACCCTCAGTCCCCGGGGCCTGCCCTGGCGACAGGGCGATCGGGCGACGCTCACCCCCACGACGGACCGCAAGACCTCCACGGTCGTGGCTCTGCTCGCCTTCGCGCTCCCACTGGCGCTGGTGGGCGTCGCGACCTCGGCCGTGGGGACGGTGGACACGATCGTCCTCGGTGCGATCGCGGGGGATGCGCCGGCCGGGGCCTACAGCTCCGTGCTGCCCCTCGCGCGGCTCGGCTCGCTCGCGGTCGCGGCCCTCGCCTTCATCATGCTCCCCGTCGCGGCGCGGCTGCACCGCGAGGGCGACATGGCCGAGCTCGCTCGGAGCTACGCCACCATCACCAAGTGGATCCTGCTGGTCTCGCTGCCGTTCTTCCTCACCTTCTTCCTCTTCCCGGCCCAGTCCCTCACCTTCGTCTATCGCCAAGGCTTCCTCTCCGCCCCAGGGTACGGCAGCGCCCCGGTGCTGCTCCAGATCACCTGCTTGGGAGGGTTCGCCTCCTCGCTCCTCGGCCCAGGCGCCTCCGTCCTGGTCGGACTGGGCAAGCTCCGCCTCCTGGTCATCGACACCTTCGTGAGCGCGGGGGTCGACCTCGGCGTCTCGGCGGCCCTGGTGCCCATCTGGGGCTCGCTCGGGGCCGCGGTGGCCTTCGCCGCGGCGACCGCGCTCCTTCCGGCGCTGTGCGTCGCTCAGACCTACCTGCTCGCCCGCGTCCACCCGTTCACCCGGGCGGTCATGAGGCCACTGCTCGCGGTGCTCGTCCCGACGGTCGCGATCTGGGCCGTCCTCACCGGCCCCTTGCAATGGCACCCGACCCCCATCGACCTCATCGGGGTCTTCTTCGTGATCTTCTTGGGCTACCTCCTCGCGATCCCGCTCACGCGTAGCATCGAGGCGGGCGACCACCACCTGCTGGGGGTGGTGGAAGGCTATCTCGGACGGCGGCTCAGCATCGTCCGCCGTGTCGGCCGCCGCTTCGGGCCCCGGGAGAGCCTGAAGCTTCCCGACTCCACGGGTCGCCCTCCGAAGGGCCCTGGACCGTTCTCCAGCCCGTCCTCGCTCTCGCCTCCCGGGACGGAC
Source organism: Thermoplasmata archaeon (assembly GCA_027306505.1). GTDB lineage: Archaea > Thermoplasmatota > Thermoplasmata > Lutacidiplasmatales > UBA184 > JAKAAX01. Next base: position 101,447 of record DAHUZP010000026.1, read on the forward strand.
CGCGACGCCTCTTCCTCAGAGCCCCTCCCCCCGGCTCCCACGCACGAGAACCCCCAGGACGGCCGCACCTGTCACGAACCCCTAGGGGGGGTGGAAACCCTTTCTGCGCAACGGGAATGGGGGGTGGAAGAACATGGTGGACCACCTCGACCCACCGGAGGTCGCCCGTCGACTCAAGAACGGTTCGGAGGAGCTTCTCCTCCTGGACGTCCGTGAGCCTTGGGAGCGGGAGACCGCCTCCATCGATCCGTCGGCGCACATCCCGATGAACGACGTGCCGGACCGCTGGTCGGAGCTCCCTCGCGAGAAGGCACTGGTGGTGTACTGCCACCACGGCGCTCGCTCCGAGATGGTGGCGAGCTTCCTGGAGAGCCAGGGCTTCTCGCGGGTCATCAACCTGCGGGGCGGGATCGACGCGTGGTCCCTCCACGTGGATCCCTCGGTGCCCCGGTACGGTTGATCCGCACGGACCCATCCGTCACAGGTCCCCGGCGCACCGCGACCGTCCCCCGCCGTTGGCCGGTCCCGCCAGGCTCGTCCCCGAGAGGGACCGGGCGCACGACGCTCTCCTTGACTCGACCGTATCCTGGCCACAAAAGTCCCATTTTGATACCATGTACACTCGATGTCTTTAGAAAAACAACTCCACCACCATCTGGGCGCGCCGGTCTCGGGCCCCTCATGTTGGCGGCCACCGACCTCCAAGCGATCCTGCCTGGACCGAACTCGACGCTCATCGAAGAGGAGAGCGACGTTGCCCACTGCCCACTCTGCCTCACCCCGGGCCTCCTCTCGGACCGGGAGTGCAAGGGCTGCGGTGTCCCGTTCGAGGACGACACGTTCGCCTGTGCGAGTTGTTTCGTGCTGGTCGGGGCAGAGGCGCATCACTGTCCGGCCTGCGGGGCTCCCCTCGGGGGCTCGTAGGGCAAGGTCGTTCTCCAACCCGCAAGGGCGGACGTTCGAAGGACGAGGGTAGCACTCCCCCCCGGGGATGGGGGTGGGGGACCCACCCCTTCAGGTCAGGAAGGGTCGCGTCGAAACCCACCGCTCGCGTGGCGGTCCCAAGCCCGGGTCGAGGGGCGGCAACCTGCAGCCGCTCGACCGAAACGGTGCGGGCGGGGGGCGCGTCTTGCATCGCTTCACTTATGTATGTGTGCGTCCCTCGAAATGTAGCCATGACCCGCCGTGGCCCATCCCGTCCGCCGCAAGGCATGTCCTGGGGAGCACGCCTGATCGTCGGTGGAGGGCTGCTCATCGCGTTGCTGGCCGCCTCCATGGTGGGCTACGGGTCGAACGCTCCTGCGTCTACGTACTGCTACACCTCCTGCAGCGCGCTCACGGTCTCCGCGACCGTCGCCGCCGGGAGCCCGTCCTCGGGGAACGCCCCGCTGACGGTGGTCTTCTCGGGGAGCGCCAACGGAGGCACGGCTCCGTACACCTATTCGTGGAACTTCGGTGACCAGTCCTCGTCGGGCAACCAGAATCCGACGCACACGTTCACCCAGACCGGCACGTTCGACGTCTACCTCACCGTCCAGGACTCCTCGGGCCAATCCACGACCTCTCAGGCCGTCGTGGTCCAGGTCGGGGGGGGCACCGGGGCCCAGGGTACCACGAACAACGACCAGAGCCTCGCGCTCCTGGTCGCCGGCATCGTGATCGTGGCCGTGGTCGCGATCGCGGTGGTCCTGCTCCTGATGATGAGGCGCAAGCACTCCAGCCAGGCCATGGTGGACAGCGCTGCGATGGCGCCTGCTGCCTACGAGCCTCCCCCTCCCTACCCTGGCCCTATGATGATGGGGCCCCCCGCGGTGGACCCGACCTCGCTCGAGCCCCCGCCGGACGCGCCCGGTGGCGGCCCTGGCATGCCTCCGCCCCCGACCTCGGACGACATCCCTGGTCCAGGCGCGGTGACCCCACCGCCCCCCTCGAGCGACCCGGGAGCTTCCCCCGCGCCGTACCCGACCGACCAGTACTAGGGCAAGGCTCCGGCGGGCCCGCGGTGACCCGTCAGCAAGGCTCGAGCTGTGGGCTCTCCTGGGATCCCTCGTCGGAGCGGAGCGGCGCCACGGGCGGCGCACGGCGGACCGCCCCAGCGAACACCTTCATCCTCCCTGTGTCTCCCGTCGTGGTCGAGAGCACGGGTCCCGCGAGGTCCCCCGGGCCCTCCCCACCGCGGAGCAGGGAACTGGATGAGCGCACGGCACGGGCGGTCGAGGTCCGAGGTCGCCTCCTTCTCGGCGCGCTGGTACCGCGACCCTCGGACGGCCCTCCTCCTCATGGTCGGGGCGTTCACCGCGGTCTTCTCCCTGACGGCGGCCCTGAGGTACGGATCGTTCGCCACGTACGCCTGGGACCTCGGGATCTACAACCAGGCCGTACACTCCACCGTCTTCTCCCATCGGTTCTTCTACTACACCGCGGACCTGCCGGCGGGCACCCAGGGGAGCCTGTTCGCGGTCCATTTCTCCCCGTTCCTCTTCCTGCTCCTGCCCCCCTACTTCCTGGTCCCCTCCCCGGCGACGCTGCTCGTGCTCCAGACGGTGGGGGTCGCCGCGGCCGCGCTCCCGCTCTACGGGATCGCTCGCGACCGGCTTGGCTCTCCACGGTGGGGTCTCGTCGTCGCGGCCCTCTATCTCATCTCCCCGGTGACCCAGGGACTCACCTGGTACGACTTCCATCCGGAGTCGTTCCTGCCGCTGACCGTCCTCTCCGCCCTCTTCTTCCTGGGACGGCGGCGCTACTTCCCTTTCCTGCTCGCCTGCCTGCTCGCCCTCGCCGTCGTGGAGGAGATCGCCCCGTTCCTCGCGCTCTTCGCGCTGCTCTCGGTCACCCCCCTGCTCGTCCAACGGCTGCGCGGGGTGACCTTGACCGCGGAGCAGCGAAGGGCAGCTCGCTGGTTCACCACCGCGCTGCTCCTCTCCGCGGCCTGGGCGCTCATCGCCTACGAGGCCCTGCTCCGCGCGGGGGCCGTTGGGGGTGGGGCCTTCGGAGCGAACTACGCGGTGAACTGGACGGTCCTCGGCGCGCCCTCGCCGGCCTGGGTGTTCCCCCAGGCCATCGCCCATCCGGGCCTCGCCATCCTCGCGCTCTCCTTCGACCTCGGCCCGAAGCTCCTCTACGTCCTGCTTCTCTTCGGGACCGTCGCGTTCCTTCCCTGGATCGGAGAGGACCGGACGCTTTTCCCGGTCCTCGCGTGGGTAGGGCTCGCGCTGCTCTCCAACAACCCCGCCTACTACCAGCTGGGGGACCAGTACTCGGCCTACGCCCTCCCCTTCCTCTATGCCGGGACCGTCGAGGGGCTCGTGCACGCTCGGCCCTCTTGGGCCCGATGGCGAGCCTGGTGGAGCCAGGTCGTGGGGAAGCTCCTCGCTCGGGGCCGCGAGCTCAGATCGCCCCCGTCCGTTCCCCGCCCCGACCGCGGGATCGCCCGTAGCCTGCGCTGGCTCGCGCAGGGAGAGCGCCCTCTCGCGATGGGCCTGCTCGCCCTGGCGCTCGTCGCGACGCTGGTCGCGAGCCCGCTACTGCCCTCGCCCGCGGCGAGCTTCGGAGAGATCACCTACGGTGTCCCCCGGATCTCCCCGCACGATGCCCTCCTCCAACAGGTCATCGGCATGATCCCCTCTCAGGCCTCGGTCCTCACCACGACGACCCTCTTCCCCGAGGTGTCGGGTAGGACCGATGCCTATGTCCTCCCCACCTCGAGCTACTTCCTGGGGAACCGGACCTTCGCCGGGGTGCTCGACGGCTACGTGAACGACTCGCGCTTCATCCTCGTGGACTATCGGGTGGACGTCTACTCCGCGGTGATCCTCACGACGTTCGTCAACCTCACCGACTTCGGTCTCTACGCCGAAGCCGACGGGGCCTATCTCTACGAACGCGGGTGGCAGGGCCCTCCCGCGCTCTACCTGCCCTGGGCCCCCACCACCATCGAGCCTTCCTCGCTGGTGATCGGAGCGGCGGCCATCGAGACCTCGCTCCCCGGGGCGCCATTGCACCATGCTCCGCAGGGGCAGGAGGGAACGGAGCTCTGGTCCGGCCCGGGGCTCTACCCACTGCCGCCCGGGACCTACCAGGTCACCCTCACCCTCCGGGTCCTGGCCCCGGCCAGGGAGCGGACGGCCCTCCTGGACCTGGTGCGCACCCCGGTGCACGTCGGCGTGGATGTGCTCAATCCCTCCTCGACCGGGCACGACTACGGCTTTGTCGAGTCCGTCGACCCCTCTGAGAGCGCGCTCGCGAACCTGACGGCGATCTCCTCGGGACCGGGGAACGGCTGGGAGAACGTGACCCTCATCGGGTCGTGGCCGTACGTCGGGACCTTGAACTGTGAAGGGTGGCTGGCGGGGCCCAACGTGGACCTCTGGCTCTACGGCATCCAAGTGCAGCAGGTCTCGGCCGTCCCCCTCTAGGACCGGGGCGCCCGGGCGCAAGCAGCCTTTCCCGGCACGGGGGGGCCCATCCCATCCCCTCAAGTGCCCGGCTCGCCTGCTGAACTGCGGTCCCCGGGCGTATCATGGGCAAGGCGCTGGTCATCGCATTCCTGGCCACGCTCCTGCTCCTCGTCGCGACCGCGGTCCTCCTGCTCTTCGAGCTCGCCTCGAGCCTTCTTCACGTGGTCTCCCTGCTGCTCGCGGGGCGCTCCCCGCACCTGGGGGACTTCCTTCCGGCCGACCCGGCCTTCCGTCTCTGGCTCTACCTGGTCGGCGTCTACCTGCTCCTTTTGGTGCCGTTGTCGGTCCTGCTCGTGCTCCTGCATGGGCTCCACCTCGCTCGGAAGGGCGGCGACCGTACCTTCCCTCCCCCGTGGGACATGCGCGGACGGCGGACCGCGGTGGTGCTGACCGCCCTGGACGATGAGGCCGCTATCGGTGGGGCCGTCGACGAGTACCGGTCCCTGCCCGACGTGGGCACGGTCCTGGTCGCCGAGAACGCGAGCGGCGATAGGACGGCGGAGGTCGCCCGGCAGCACGGGGCGCAGGTGGTCACGGTCAAGGGCCGGGGGTACGGCCACACGTGCATCGGCGGGCTGCGTGCGGCCCTGGAGCTCACCGACGCGGAGGTGATCGTGCTGACGGAGGGCGACGGGACGTTCTTCGCCGAGGACCTTCGCAAGCTCGTCCCCTATCTCGCGGACTGCGACCTCGCACTGGGTAGCCGGACCAACCGGGAGCTCAACCGACCCGGCTCCCAGATGGACTGGTTCATGGCCTGGGGCAACCTCTTCCTCGCGTTCCTGGTCCGCCTGCGTTTCTGGGACTCCCCGTTCCTAGGCGCGATCCAGTTGACGGACGTGGGCTGTACCTTCCGGGCGATACGCCGTCAGGCGCTGGAGAGGATCCTGCCGGAGCTGTCCGTCGGGGGGATGTACTTCTCACCCCACATGATCATGGTTGCCGTGCGCAACCACCTCTCCGTGGTCGAGGCCCCGATCAAGTTCCGCGAACGGGTGGGCCCCTCGAAGGGCGCGGGTCACAGCCGGCGCCGGGCGATCTCCATCGGATGGGAGATGCTCAAGGAGATCACGCTCCGCTGAGCGAGGGAGGGTCCGCTCCCCCGCTCTCCACCCTTATGGCGGGGACGCTTCTGGATTCCGAGGGGGGATCGGGCTGAACCTCGCACCCGGTTACGAGGCCCGCCTCCTGGTGGGCCACCGATTCCCGCCGACCGGCCATGGTGTGGGGGTCCTTCCCCTCCTCGGCGCCTTCCTCCTCGCGCTCCTGCTGGGCGTCCCTGCTTGGGGGGCGCCGCAGGTCTCTTGGGCGCCTGCCTCGCCGCTCCCCACCCCCGTTCTCGCTTCGCTCGGGCAGGTCGCCCTGCGGTACCCCTCGAGCGGGCGCGCTCCCTCGACGCTAGCGTCCTCTTCCGCGCCCTCCTCCACGCCCTCCTCCGCGCCCTCCCTTCCTACGCCCGCGGCTCCAGGGGCCGATACCCTCTGGACCGACCTCAACTCCACGCCTGGCGGGCACCCGGCTCCCTCGCCCCGCTGTTGCTCGATGATGGCCTACGATGCCCACGACGGCTATCTGTTGCTTTTCGGTGGGGGACCCAACTGTTCGGGCCCCTGCAACGACACCTGGGCCTGGAGGGCCGGCAGCTGGTACCGGATCACCACCGCTCGCTCTCCCCCCGCTAGGGAGTGGGGAGCGATGGCCTACGATCCGTTCGATGGTTACGTGCTCCTCTTCGGGGGCCTGTCGATGGAGAGCGGCGAGGCCCTCTCGGATACCTGGGCCTACGACAACGGGACATGGACCCCTCTCCCGACCTCCCCGCTTCCCACGGCCCGCTGGGGAGCAGGGTTGACGCAGGACCTGGAGGACGGGACGATGCTCCTGTTCGGTGGCTACAGTCCCGCCACCGGGTTCCTCGCCGACACGTGGACCTTCGTGGGTGGACGGTGGACCTCCCTCACCGAGACCATCGCCCCCGCAGGGCGTTGGACCCCCGGGATGACCTTCGACCCGGAGATGGGCGCGGTGCTCCTCTTCGGAGGGTTCTCCGGCTCGCTCGGGTTCCTATCGGACACGTGGCTCTTCCGTGGTGGCTCGTGGGTCCGCCTCTCGACGCCCCTCGCTCCCCCGGCCCGGGAGAAGGCCGCGCTCATCTACGACGGGGCGGAGGAAGCGGTGGTCCTCTTCGGGGGGGACATCTGCCCGGTGGGGTGCGGGCCTACCCGGCCCCTGAGGCTCCTCAACGACACCTGGACGTTCCAGGGCGGGTCGTGGAGGAACGTCACGGTGACGAGGAGCCCGCCTCCCCAATGCTGCGGGGCGCTCGGCTACGACGACCCCGAGGGGAGGGGCCTTCTGCTCTCCGCGAACGACACCGCTGCCAACGGGACCACCTGGTCCCTCGCGTTCTCGCCCCCTCCGACCTCCGGCCCCGAGCTCCTGGGGTTCCAAGTCTTCCCCGCGGACCCCACCACCGTTTCGGAGACCTCCTTCCTCGTCGAGGGTCGGCCCTCGAACGGCACCCTCACCTACCGCTGGTCCGGACTACCCCCCGGCTGCGTGGGGGGTGACTTTCCCGGGCTGAGCTGCGAGGTCCAGCGGGCCGGGAACTACACTGTTGAGCTCGAGCTCTCCGACGCTACGGGAGCGACGGTGAACGGGTCCCTGACGTTCCGCGTCGCGCTCGAGGTGCCCCCGTCGCTCCTGCTCCAGCCTCCGCCACCCCCTCTGCCCTCCCCTCTGATGGTCCTTCTGACCGCGAGCGTCGTCGCGGTCACGCTGGGGGTCGTGTTCCACTACACGCGCCGCTGGAAGCGCAGCGGTGGGCGGCATGCCCCGAAGGGGACGGCCGCTCCCGTCCGCGCGGACACGACCGGGCCTGAGGGGCCCGCCCCGTCCATCGCCGAGGAGAAGGTCGACGCGCGAGAGCAGCCGGGGCCAGGGGTAGCATGAGCCCATCGCTCCTCGTCCTGGCCGCGCACGACGAGCGACACCCCCAGGTCACCGGGGGGGACCTGCATCTGGAGATGCTCGCCCGCGAGCTCTCTCAGCGCGGCTGGAAGGTGGCGATGTGGACCGGGCGCTCGACGGGGCTCGCCACGGAGGAGGACCGGAACGGGGTCCACCTACGTCGATGGTCCGGAGGTCCGCTCTTCCCCGTACGGGCCTTCCTCTCCGGGGCCCGGGACCGGTCCTTTGACCTCGTCCTCGAACAGGTGATCGGGTCCTCGCGGGTTCCCTTCTTCGCGCGGCTCTGGACCCCACGCCGCTCCGTCGGGTTCTGGTACCAGGACAACCGTCCGCTCTTCCGGTCGATGTTCTCCTCGACGATGACCCGGTCGCTCGCGAGCGGGCTGCAGGAGGTCCTTCGTCTCGCCTACGAGAAAGGGCCGCTGCTCAGCCCCTCCGAGACGACCCGGTCCTGGCTCATCAGCGAGGGGGTTCGAGCGGACCGGGTGGCGGTCTCCCATCCCCAGGTCATCGTCCCGCCCGGCGCGATACCTCGGCCCTACTCCGCGCGTTCTGACTGCTTCGTCTCGATCGGCAACTTCCGTCGGACGAAGCGCTTTGAGGAGGCGCTGGAGGTCCTGCGGCGCCTTCGGACGGCGGTACCCACGGCGGAGCTCCATCTCCTGGGGCGCCCCCAGGACGCGAGGTACCTCGACGTCCTCAGGGCCCGGGCCGAGGAGCCCGACCTCCGGGGTCACGTCCACTTCTCCGTCGGGCCTACCGAAGAGGAGAAGTTCGCGGTCCTCGCCGGCGCGAAGGCCCTCACCGTCCACAGCTCGATCGAGGGGTTCGGCTGGACGGTCCCCGAGGCGGGAGCGATGGGCGTGCCGGCGATCGTCCCTCCCGGGGTCCCTGTGGACGTGGGAAAGGCCGGCGAGGGATTGGTCCGCGTCGCGGCGGGGGACCTCGAGGGGTACGTCCGCCCTCTGGAGAGGTGGATGCGCTCCGAAGAGGATTGGCGACGCTCTTCGGGGGACGCCCAAGAACGCGCTCGAGCCTTCCAGGGGAGCTTCCTCCCTGCCCCCGTGCTCTCCCTGCTCGAGACCGCGGCGCGGGGCGCTGGCGGGACCCGGTGAGCGCGGCGGGTGGGTGGGCTTGATGAGGGAACGGCCCGGTCCCCTGAGGGAGGTCTCACATGTCGGATGAAGGTCCCTCTCCCCCAGGTCACGCGGGCCCCGGTCAAGGCCCGGGAGCGCTGCCGGTGGGTCGGCTCCAACGCTTTGCGGTCTCTTCGCGAGGGCAGAAGAACGGGCGATCGCCCCAGCCGAACCACGGAGCTCCCTTCGGCCCGGACGTGCCGGGGACACGGACCGGAGGGATCAATGAGGCCATCCAGAGGGCGGCCGTGTTCGGAGGCGGTCTCGTCGAGCTGGACCCGGGGGCGGTCTTCCTCATCGAGGAGCCGATCGTGCTCCGCTCCCACGTGCGACTGGAAGCTTCGGGGGCCGTGGTTCGCCTGCAGGCGCCCTCGGGGCCCCTCCTCAGGACCCCTGAGCACACGGTGGTCCGCGGCGTGGGCGTACACCGCCTCGTCCTCGACGCGACGGGCCTCACCGAGGGCTGGTGCGCGGACCTTCCCGCCCTTCAGCGTTGTGACCTCGACCTCACGATGGTGAACGCTCCGAACGGGCTCCGGCTCCAGGCACCTGCACAAGCAGAAGGGGCGGACCCGCTGCTGCACGCGAACGTCTGCCTGAACCGCATCCGCCTCGTCGGGGACCGCCTCGCCGGGACCGGTCTCCTCATGCAGGGCGAGAGCCCCACCTCCGTGGTCACGGACAACACGTTCCCGGAGATCTACTTCACCCGGGTCGGAGGCGTGGGCATCGACTTCGCGGAGTGGGCCGACTCGAACCTGTTCGGCCATGCCTTTGTGAGCCTCGCCCGACCGCAGGGGGTGGGGGTCTTGCTCAACTCCGTCGGCCAGGCGCAGAACCACGGCGTCTACAACAACCTCTTCGCGAAGCTCTCGGTGGACGCCTTCGGCGTGGAGGCGGTCAGCGCGGTCCGTCTCTTCCAGTCGAAGATGAACGTCTTCTCCCAGCTCTACACGAGCCCGGAGGGGACCTCGTTCCCCGGTCGCATCGTGGATGACCGGGGCAGCGAGAGCGCGGTGATCTACTCCGCGGGGGAGAATCGCACCCGGGCCTGGGGCGTCGATGGTCCAACGCCCGTGCGGCGAGCGGCGGCGGTGAGCCGTGCCACGTCGCCGACGACCCTCATCTCCTACCCCGTCGAGCGCGAGTCGGTCTTCGAGCTCACCCTCACCTTCTCGCTGGAAGCGCTGCGGTCGGGCTCCCCTCGGCTCGCGGCCTACTGGGTCGAGGAGTCCGGGGCCCCGCAGACCCTCCAGCTGCCGCTCAACGCTCCCGGGCGTCTCGGCCAGACCTGGATCTTCCGTGCCAAACCCGGCACGCTCATCTCCATCGCGACCCAGGGGCCGTTCGAGGCCACCTACGGCGCAGCCGCCTCGCTCAAGGAGATCGGCTGACCCCCTCGGGCGGTCGAGGGGGCGCTGGGTCCAGGTGTGGATCGGGCCCGGGGGGGAAAGGTTCGAGGGCATGGCAAGAGGCAGGCGCCCGATCGGCCGGGCCCCGGGTTGGCCCGCTCCCAGAGGGGGAGACCTTGCGACCCGCTCCCCCTTTGCGGCCCGCCCCCGCACGATGGGCTGGGTCCTCCTCAGCGTCGGATTGCTCGTCCTCTCCGCGGCCCTGCTGTCCGGAGGGACGGTGCAAGGAGGACCGCACGGACCAAGTGCCCTCTTGCCGCGGACCGAGCCGCTCCGGGACGCTCCGTCGGTGACCCACGGCGCGACACCCCTTTGGACGAACCTCTCGGCGACGCAGGGCTACGGACCCAGCCTCCGTTGCTGCTCCGCCATGGCCTTCGATGCGATGACCGGCAGCATGGTCCTCTTCGGGGGGAGCGGCCCTTGCGGACCTTGCAACGACACCTGGGTCGACCAGAACGGGTCTTGGCAGAACCTCACCGCTCAACTTGCGACCTCGCCCTCAGGACGCTCGTGGGAGGCGCTCGCCTACGACCCTCTCCTGGGGGGAGAGCTGATGTTCGGGGGTCTCCAGAGCGGCGCCGGTCCTCCCGCTCCGCTGGGTGACACCTGGGAGTTCTCGCATGGTCGGTGGAAGCAGCTCTCTCCTCTGCAGAGCCCGTCGGCGCGATGGGCGACGGGCATGGCGTTCGACCCCCAGCTCTCGGCCATGGTGCTCTACGGTGGGTTCGACCCGTCCGGGGGGTTCCACTCCGGCAGCTGGATGTTCCGCAACGGGTCGTGGAGCCCGATCCCTACCCTCACGTCCCCCGGCCCTCGGTGGGCGCCCGGCCTGACGTTCGACGCTGCCCAGCAGGAGCTGCTGCTCTTCGGTGGGCTCGGAGCGGATGGGTCGGTCCTCAACGACACCTGGGGGCTCCAGGACTCCCAGTGGGTCGAACAGGCCCCTGCCAACTCCCCGCCGGCGAGGGAGCGCGGCGACCTCACCTTCGACCCCTCGCTCAACGCGAGCGTGCTCTTCGGAGGGGACGTGTGCACCACCGCCTGTGGGAGCTCGGTCGCCCGCTACCTATCGGACACCTGGATGTTCCAGGGCGGGAGTTGGACCAACCTCACATCGCTCGTCGGACCCGGGCCCTCCGCTCGGTGCTGCAGCTCGATGGTCTACGACCCGCTGACGGCTACCCTCCTCCTCGAGACCGGTGCTGAAGCGGGCGGGTTCTCCTCGACCACCACGTGGGGTCTCTCCCTGCCGACCGGAGGAGCGCTCGCTCTCACGAGCGTCCAGCCCATGCCGAGCATCGTCCCCTTGGGCTCGCCCGCGATCTTCGCCCCAGGGGTGGAGGGGAACCTAGGAGCGGTGGAGTTCGAGTTCCTGCACCTGCCCCTCCCCTGCCTTCCGTCGAGCCGGGCCGTGATGGCCTGCGCCCCGGGAGCGGTAGGGACCTACGCCGTGGAGGTGGAGGTGCGGGACGCGTCTGGGAGCCTCGCCACGGCGGTGGCCTATCTCACGGTCGTTGCTGTCCGTGGGAACGCGAGCGCTCCCCTTGGGCCGGCTCCCCCGACATCGGCGGCGGCGATCGGGGCCCTCACGGGTAGCGCGCTCGTCGTGGCCGCCCTGTTGGTCTATGGCAGGTCGGTCCGGCGGAGGTCCCTCGGTGACCGAATGTCGCGGTTTGACGGGCCCCCTCGGGTCCCCTCCGAAGGTTCGCGCCCGTCCTCCTCGTCTCACTCTTCTGAGAAGCGATAGTTCATCGCCCGCAGGAAGCGCATCGGTAGGGCCCTGCGATCGAGGCGGTTCACGGCGAAGACGCACAACAGCCCGGCCAGCATCACCGGCGCGACGCGGCCCAGCCGGAAGTGCGTGCCGTGATGGTACCGATAGTTCACGGCCATCTCCCTGAGCGTCTCTCCGCTCGCGCGGACGTGGTAGAGCATGCAGGCGTCGAAGACCCAGTTGGTCACCGTGACCTCCCGAAGGATCCGGTCGACGATGCCGTGGGTGAAGATCTTGAACCCACACTCCGCGTCCCGGACCGGTAGGTCCAGGAGCACGCGGACCAGCGAGTGCCACACGTTGCTCGCGTAGTACTTGGGCGCCGGAGCGCGGACCCAGTTCCGGTCCGGTTCAAGACGTCTCGATGCGATGACGACCCGGTCCCCTGCGAGGGCCGCCTGGAGCAGGCGGCGCATGTCCTCCGGAGGGACGCTGCCGTCCGCGTCCGAGTATCCGACGATGCCGTAGTGGGCCTGCCGAAAGCCCTCGAGGATCGCGAGACCTTTCCCGCGCCGGGCGAGGGTGTGGAGCGAGATGACCCCCCGGTCGTGGTAGCGGCGTGCGATCTCGGGCGTAGCGTCCTCGCCGCTCGAGGAGACGATCACCTCGTAGGGCACTCCGAGACCCTGGAGGACAGGGAGGTAAGCTTCCAGGGTGGGGCCGACCCGCTTCTCCTCGTTGTAGGCCGGGATGACCCAGGACACTCCCGGGGGCCTGGGCGCGGATCCTGCGGGCCGGTCCGGCCCGGGTCGGCGCACGTCGTGGCGGGGCGAGTAGTAGACACTGCCCGGGGTGTCGTTGCGGCCGACGTCCATCCGAGGTCGAGAGCCGTTCAACGCCTTCAGAGGGGAGCACCTCGGTCGCGTGGGATGAGGCTCCAGGCGTCCATCAGGTCTCCGACCGTGTTGACGTTGATGTTCCTGCCCTGGATGGGAAGGGCGAGGGCCTTTCCCTGACGCACGCCCACCGAGACCACGTCGCTCAGGCTGCCGGTCGGTCCGTGGCGACGGACCTCCCGGAGCATCGGAAACACCTGTTCACCCTTCCAAAGGTAGAGGCCGCATCCGCGGAGCCCGGCTCGAGGGGCCTTCGGCTTTTCCCGGATCTCCCGGATCCAGCCCTGGCCGTCCACGCGGACGGCGCACGTCCGTCGGATGGCGGCGGGGTCATGCTCGTGGACCACACCCTGGGCCACCCACGCCTCCTTCCGTTCGAACTGGGCCCGCCAGGTCTCCAAGCCCCTAGCGACGGTGAGGTCATCTCCGAGGACCACCGCGAGGTCGCCGGTCCACTGAGAAGGTAGCGCGTGCGCCAGCGTTTCCAAGGGAGAGCGCGTGGGCCGGTCGATCGACACCCGCCTCACGGTACGGAGTCCCAGCGTGGAGGGCGAGAGGGACCGAAGGTACTCGGCGGCCAGGTCGGAACGGGTGCGGAGCGCGACCCGGGCGTCGGTGACGCCTAGGTCGTGAAGGCTCCGCAGCGCATAGAAGAGCAAAGGTCGACCGCGTACCGGGACCATCGTCTTCGGCAAGATCCCACCCAGGTACCCCAGGCGAGAACCTGCGCCGGCCGCAAGGACCACCCCCAGCACGAACCTCCCTCCCTTCGATACCGCGAGGGAGTGGCCCCATCTTCAAGATTGGCCGAGGGCGGGCAGTTCCCCCCTTCCTGCAGGCTTTTCAAGGGGTCTGACCCCATGCCGCTGGTATGCCCCCTCAGGCACGCCGCTTCCCCGGGTCGCGCCGGTCCTCCAGGGTGGGCGCGCCGCGGTGGTCCGGGCGCGTGTCGATCCTTGCGGGAGGGCCCACGCTCTCTCTCACCCTCGCTCTCGCCTTCGTCATGATCGCCACCGCCAGCGTCGCTCCGTCCTCACCTGTCGGAGCGAGGAGCTACCCCGTGCTCTCCCGGCCCTCCAGCACCCTCGTCGCCACGAGCTGGCACAACGTCTCCTCCCTCCTGGGGCCCCTTCCGCCGGCGCGGTGCTGCGGCGCGATGGCCTACGATCCCCCCGCGTTCGAGACGGTGCTCTTCGGCGGCTCAGGGGCCTGCGGGAACTGCAACAACACCTACGTGCTGAGCGGAGGAAAGTGGTCCACCGTGTCCAACGGCGCTTCCCCGTCGGCGCGCAGCTGGGCATCGATGACCTACGACCCCGCCCTGCAGCAGCTCGTGCTCTTCGGTGGGGAGTCGTCGGCCACTGGCGCGGCGCTGGGGGACACCTGGCTGTTCAACGGGTCCTCCTGGACCTTGCTCCCGACCGATCCCTCCTCCTCCCCTTCTCCCCGATGGTCCGCCGCCCTCTCATGGGACAGCGAGGACGGCGAGCTCGTGCTCTTCGGGGGCTATTCCGCAGCGACGGGGTTCCTGGGGGACACCTGGGTCCTCCAGGGGGAGAACTGGTCCCAGATCGAGCCGCTCACGTCCCCCTCCCCCCGTTGGGGGGCGGCCTTCGCCAACGACCCCGCGGAACAGGAGGTCGTTCTCTTCGGAGGCTACTCTCCAGTCTCCGGGTTCCTGGGTGACACCTGGGGCTTCGCACATGGCACGTGGACGGCGCAGCCCACCCGTTCCGGACCCCCCCCGAGAGAGAAGGCGGGCTTCGCCTTCGACCCCGCCCTCGGGGCCCCCGTCCTCTTCGGGGGTGACTCTTGCCCCGTGGGTTGCCTGGCCTCCTCCTCCTACCACTACCTCAACGACACCTGGACCTTCCAGGATGGGAGGTGGAGCAACGATTCCACGGAGCCCCGCTCTCCTCCCGCACGTTGTTGCGCTACCCTCTCTTTCGATGCGAGCCGGAACGCGGTGGTCCTGTTCTCCGGGACAGGTGGGACGCCCTCGGGACTCTCCCAGAGCCTGAACGACGCGTGGACCTACTCCTCCCCCTCGCGCGAACTGCGACCCGTCGGTCTCTGGGCCCTCCCCCAGACCGTCGCTCAGGGAGGGGAGCTGACGCTGACCGTCGGGGTCGAGGGTCTCTTGGGCGTCCCGGTCTTCCAGTATCCAGAGCTCCCTCCTGGTTGCAAGGGCGCGAACCTCTCCGTGCTGGCCTGCTCTCCGACCGCCCAGGGGACCTTTCCCCTACTGGTAGTGGTCTCCGATACGGCGAGCGGGGCGAGCGTGGTCCTCCAGGGCAACGTGACCGTTGGGCCCCCCACCCTCGGAGCGAGCTTTCCTCCCTGGGGACCTTGGGCGGACCTCGCCTCTCCGGTGGGCGCCGCAGCGACGCTCGTGCTGACGGTGGTCCTTGTGGTGCTCATCGACCGGGCCCGTCGGGGCCTCCTTTCGCAAACGGACCGGTCCGCCTCGCGCTGAGCGGGAGGTCCCGGGTGGCGGACCAGAGCGGTCGTCGCTACGGGGTGGCCGTGGTGCCGGGCGGTGTCGTGGAGGGCGTTCTAGGTGTCGAGGAAGCTAGGCTTGCCCAGGTGGGAGTTCCTCCTCAGCTAGACCGCGCCGATGGAAGCCGGGGGGATGGCACGCCTTCCTGCGCCGACTTCCACCTTGCCCGGCTTCCGAGGGAGGCAGAAGACCCACCACCGGCGATCCCCGGTCCTCAGCGGCCTCGGTCAGCGTGGGCTCAGGTGGCTCGCGGGTCGGCGCCGCCTCCCTGGAGGCTCTCGGACCAGAGGCTTCGTAGGGACCGCAGGCCGTCGATCGGCCCCATCATGAACGGCACGACCCCTTGGTCCGGAACGGTGCGTCGTCCCTGGACCCTGCGCCGTCGCTCGGAGAGCACGGGAAGATCGTGCAGGAAGTCCCGAAGCCCAGCGAAGACGGCGCGCGCATGCGTCCGGTCCCTTCGCCCCCACAAGAGGGCCCCGCGGACGACGGCGAGCGCCATCGACCCCGGCACGAAGACCAGCTGCCGCGCGCGACCATAGTTGGTGAACAACATCGCGAGCCGGTTACGGGTGATGGCCCGGAGCACCTTGGGGTTCCTCTTCGTCACCGAGCCCTCCTCGGTGCCCCCTCGAGCGTGCCAGGCCCGGGACGTGGTCAACACGCCGACGCGCCAGCCCCGCATGCGCGCCCTCCAGCACAGGTCCGCGTCCTCTCCGAGCATGTAGAACTCGGAAGGGTAGAACGATCCAAGGTCGTCCAAGAGCTCGCGGCGGACAAACATCGCCGCCCCCTCGGCGTAGAAGACCGGCTCCAGTTCGGCCGACGGCTCTGGAGCGGCGTGGGAGAACCCCCACGCGTCGAGCCGGTTCCACACTCGGTCAGCCTGGTCCCTGTTCTGGAGGCTCATCAGTCGGCTCTGGACCACACCGAGCTTGGGGTCCGAAGCGAACGCCTGGACCACGGGGGCGATCCAGTCCTCTGAGACCTCGATGTCGTTGTTGACGACGGCGACCACTGTGCCTCTCGCCTCGCGGACCCCTACGTTGTTCCCTTCGGAGTACCCGACGTTCTGCTCGAGCCGCACGACGCGGACGGCCTGTGGTGCGTAGCGCGCTGCGAGCGTCCGGAAGGCCTCTCCGCTGCCGTCGGTGGACCCGTTGTCGACGAACAGGATCTCCCGGTGAGGGTAGGTCTCCCGAAAGAACGACTCCCAGAGCCTGGCAAACCGGAGGCCGTTGTAGTTCAGCAGCACCACGCTCACGAGGGGCTGCGCGGAGCTCGGTCGACCGTCGCGAACGGCCGTCACGCGTACCCCCAGGTTCGCAGCCGTTGCTCGACGCTCCGATCGAGCTCGCGGGACCCTGGGGAGGACGAGCGGCTCCGTTCCAGGATCTCGAAGGCCTTCCGTTCAAGCTCCCCCGAGGTACCGGCGGGGGGAGGGCGGAGGACCACATGCCCTTCCTCTTCCGTCAGCCCTTGTTCGACGACCACGTCCTTCCCCTCGAGGAAGAGGCGCAGTCGCCGCACGACGGAAGCCTGACCCTGCTCGGCGAGGGGCGTACCCAGCTGCCGAAGCCCTGGCCCCTCCCAATAGCAGAGGCCGGGCCCTCTTCGAACGAGCGCGGACTCGACGCCCTGGGTCACCGTCGTCTTGGGGTCCCGGTCCGTGAGGTCGGTGAGCGCGTCGTGGAGGTGTCGCAGGTCGAAGGGGGCGGAGGGGCTCGACTCGTTGGATATGGCGTGCTCGCCCCTCCGGAACCTCCAGACATAGCAGGGCACCCGCGCGATCTCGTCCTGAACCGAGTGCCCGTGACCGAAGAACCCGTGCTCACCCAGCGCCTGGCCGTGGTCGCTCACGAGCACGACCGTCGCGTCCTGGAGGATGCCTCGGGTCGCGAGCGTCTTGAAGAGGTCCTGTAGTCGGTCGTCGAACCGTCGGACCGCCTCGAGGTAGGCCCGCACGAGCATCGCGGGGCAGTTCCCGCAGGCTTCCAGCACCTCGAGGCTCCGGGAGAGGCTCATGATCGGGAGGAAGACCTCCCGAGGAAGACGTGGTCCCTTGGGCAGCGGGGAGATCGTGTACGGTTCGTGGGCCTCCATCAGATTGACGAAGAGGTGCAGGGGTCGGTCGGTTCGGCGCCGGCGGAGGAAGCGATCGATCCCCGAGACGATGCCTCTCCCGCTCAGCAGGGCGTGCACCCCCAGATTCCCCACCTTTCCGGCCAGCCGTACGGGCAGGTTGCCGATATTGGAGCGAGGAGCGGACGGTCGCGGGTGTCCCCCCGTGGCGACGAGGCCGGTGGGGTCCATCCCCCTCGCCCCCATGGGCTGGATGAGGCCCCAGATGCGTGGGGCGACGATGCGGTTGAAGGCGAAGGGGTTCACCTGGTCGTACTCCTGGAGGAGCCCGTAGTCGGGAGAGACCAGTCCGTTCGCGGAGTACGCCGCGCTCTCTCCACCGGCCTCGTGCCACCTCGAGCCCAGGGCCTTCCCTTGGGGCACGCGGAGCACCGCGCCGTGGTAGTGCATGTCCCAGGGGTCCACCCCCGATAGCAAGCTCGCGTGCGACGGTACCGTCCAGGCCGAGCTCGCGATGGCCCCCTGCATGGACAACACGCGACCGCGTTGTTGAGCGAGGAACGGGGTCACGCGCTCGGGCACGTACCCCGGTATCGTCGAGGGGGAACGGAGGGTGTCCGCGACGATCAGGACCAGATGTGTCATGGCCCTTCAACCGTCGGAGCGGGGCGGGCCCCCCGACGAGGGCACGAAGAGGAGCAGGTCATGGGGCCACCTGCAGCAGCCGAACATCGTAGAGGCGCACGGAGGCGGTGGACGACACCACCCATCCTTGGTTCTCGAGGATGCCGAGCCCGCTCCACGAGAAGAGTATCGTCACATTGCCTTCCTGGTAGCCCTCCGCGCCAGGGATGGCGGAGATCTGGTCCTCTCCGATAGGTAGGGGTCCGGAGGTGGGCACGAGTTGGTAGTAGTATTTCGCGACCCCGGAGTAGTTCGTCCGTTCCAACGCACGGATCACGGTCGACCTTGCCGTTGTGCTCAGGATGACCTGGGGCCCCGGCGTAGCCGCGTCGACCCCGAGCTGGACCGTCAGGGAATACTCTCCTGGGGCGAGGGTCTCCAGGTTCAGGGCGGTCCAGAGCAAGGTCCCGTTCGCAAGCCCGGGAGTGTGATAGAGCGAGGGCCCGAGCGCGGTCGCGTTCCCCGGGTCCACCTGAGCGTTCCCCGGTATCGCATCTCCCCCAGGGAGGGCGTAGGAGTAGGGCTGCCAGAGCGCCAAGGCTCCGTGGTAGCCTCGCTCCCATAGATAGACCGCATCGGCCACGGCGAGGAGGCCGAACCCCGTGAGATTGCCGTCCTGGATCACCAGGGCCGAGTCCAAGTAGTCCATCGAGAAGTCCAGCAGGATGTACGACGAGCGGTTGATCTGCTCGTTCAGGAGCCCCGCCTGGGACTGCCCAGGCTGCAGCGGGGTGGCCCACGGAGTGTCGTAGGCATAATGCCGGTTGGACACGAGAGGGAAGTCCTTCCCGTCCGTGAGCACGCTCGCGTTCATGGGGATGAGCGCGATGACCTCAGTCGCCCATCCATCGTGGGCCGTGAAGACGGGCCAGCCGGGGGGCGTCGCCCAGAACAGGTCCACAGGGGCGGAGGTCAACGGGTTCGCGATCCCGTTCGTGAGGAGCACCCCCAGGGCCAGGATGCAGCACACCGCCACGACCGGGCCCTCCTGACGGACTCGGAGGGTCCGGGCGTTCGGGAGCAGGTGGACCGGCCCCGATGGGACCGGTATCGGGGCCGGCGTCGGAGCAGCCTTCGGGCGGCTCCAGTCCCTCACACGTGCCACGGCCCAGATGGACGCGGCCATGAAGAACGGAAGGACGTAGCAGCTGTACATGTCTCCCACGTAGAACAGGTCGGCGTTGGCCGATAGGAGCACGAGCCCGAACCATAGGTAGCCGGGGACCGTGAACCTCGAAGGTCCAAGGAGGGGGATGAACCCCATGGCTCCCAGGATGAGCGCGAGGTAGACCAGCTTCTGCGGCAGGAAGAGGTTGAGCCCCGCCCATGCGCCTGCGGGATGCAGGAGGGCGAGCGGGTAGACCTGGTAGGCGGACTTCGCCCCGATCTGCGGCCAGAAGTCGTAGGAGACCCCGAAGGTCGCGTTACCGGTCGACAGGTGGGTCGCCACCTCGAAGGCGAACAGGAGGTAGGCTCCGCAAAGGATCGCGCCCAGCCACAGCGAGGTCTCGAACGGCACGGGCGTCCGTCGACGGACCCGTTGCCAGATCGAGGGCAGGATCGATAGCACAGCGAACGCCAGCAGGAAGGGAACGAAGCTCTCGACCGCCATCATGGCCAGGGTCAGGCAGAAGAGGTAGGGGACCGTTCGACGGACCTCGACGAAGTAGAACGCCGCGATGGTCGGAGCGACGAGGAAGACCTCGGGGTGGAAGTCGTACCACACCGGCCAGAAGGTGAGAGGGGTCGCGAGGTAAACCCCCGCCATGAGCAATCCCCACCGGTCCGAGCGGAGGACCTGCTTCCCAAGACCAAAGGTGGGCACGGCTCCCAAGGCCAGCGCCGCCCCTTGCATCCACAGGAGCGCAGGGGGCCCGGGAGCAATGGCATAGAGCGGGAGCAGCAGAGCGAAGATCGGGGAGAAGTGCCCCAGGACCACCCAGCCGGAGTTCCCCAGGGCGAAGTTGTTCGTGCTGTAGAAGAACCGGTGGTCCTGTGTCGTGGTCCAAAAGATCTGGTTGTAGTTCCCCATGTCGTAGGCGAAGGTCCCGAAGTCCTGGTATCGCAGGGTGCAGAGGCACCCGAGGAAGGTCGCATAGAGCGTCGCAGCGCCCAGCACCGCGATCCAGGAGGCCGTGGACCCTCGCGGCCACGCGGGTCGTAGGCGTTCTAGGATCGGGGCGCGTTCCCCGGACCTGGGAGCGGGCGCCCTCGTCCGCGGCGAGGGGTCCCCTTGGTCTCCTTTCCCCGCCCGAGAGCCATCGGAGGCCAGCACAGTCGGCACGTCTCCGGGCACCAGGGCAGGGATGGGGGTGGGGATTATTGGCGGTTTCGAAGACCTCTCGCCAGTGCGGAACCGCATCGGCGGTCGCACGCGACCAATCCCTTATCCCTCCCCGGGTTGAACAATCCTGGGGCGCGGTTCCTTGGACGGACTGAAGGTCGGCATTCTGACCGACATGTGCGGCCCCTTCTTCGGGGGAGGGTACCAGGGCACACTTTGGGAGGTCGCCCGCCGTCTCGCCCGCCGCCACGAGGTTCGGGTCTACACGAGCCTCCCCGTTCCGCACGACGAGCGGGAGCGAGTGAGGTTCCACCGGGTCCTGCCGATGGGGCTCTACCCGGACACGACGGGAACGCGGGGGGCTCTGCAGCCCGCCCTCCTCCCCGCGCTCCTCGCCCGGGATGTGATCGCTCCCTGGACCCCGGACGCGCTCATTGTCGAGGCCATGCCGCTCTCCCACCTGCCCACCATCGGTCGATGGCTCCGCCGCCGGCCCGGACTGCGTCTGCTCAACGTCGACGAAGCGTGGGTCGGGTACCCGCCCTTCTCCGGTGCCATCGCCCCGACCTCGCTTCGCGTGGCGCGCTGGCTGCTCTCCCAGGGCCTCTCATGGACCGACACGGCGCTCGCGGTGAGCGAGGCCACCGCTACCGCCCTCACGGGCGCCTATGCGGCGAGGGACGTGCTAGCCTTCCCGAGCGGCATCGACGTGTCTCGTCTGCGGGCAGAGCTCCCCCCGGAGGGCACGGAGCGAGCGTGGGACGTCATCAGCGTGGGACGACTGGTGCCGATGAAACGGCACATCGACCTCGTCCACGCCCTGGGACTGCTGAAGCGTCGGTACGGGTGGAGCGGCCGGGCGGTGATCGTGGGCGACGGGCCTTGCCGTGGGCAGCTCGAGGCGGGCATCCGGGTGGAGGCGCTCTCCGGGCAGGTCGAACTGGTGGGCCGGGTCAATGAGGCCCGGAAGATGGACCTCCTCGGCCGCTCCCGCCTCTTCGTGCTCTCCTCCGAGCGGGAGGGGTTCTCGCTCGCGACGCTGGAGGCGATGCTCGCCGGATGCCTTCCGATCGTAGCGGAACCCCCGTTCCCCGAGGTCTTCGGTGCAGGGGGGCTCGTGTCCGAGGGCCGCACCGGGCACCGCTACCCTCTCGGTGCGGTGGAACGGCTCACGGAGGTCCTTCACCGACTGCTGAGCGACCCCGGCGCGCTCCGACCTCTCGTGGAGAACGCTCGGGCCCTGGTCCCGTCCTACGACTGGGACGCGTTGATCTCGAAGTTCGAGCCGGAGCTCCTTCGCCGAGTGCGGAGGCGCGCCGCCTCGCGCTCGTGAGCGTTCGGCTCAGTCCCTCACGGCCGGGAGCACGACCTGGCCCGAGTCCCCCACCACGAAGGCCGCGCCCTTCGGTGCGCGCTCGCGCTGGAGCACCCGACATCCCCGGCCCAGGATGCTGTCCACGACCCGGATACGGACATCCACCACCACGTCCTCCATGAGGATGCTGCGGTCCACCTCGGCGTGCCGCACCACGCTTCGGTCGCCGATGGCGGTGTACGGGCCGACGTAGGCACCCTCCTCGATCCTGACCCCCCGGCCCAGGACGACCGGCCCGCGGACGGTGCAACCCTCGGAGATCACGCTCCCCTCCCCGAGAGAGACGTTCCCGCTGACGTGCGCCCCTGGGTGGATCTGCCCTTGGACCTGGAAGAAGGACCGCGGGCGGGAGCCGAGCACTCGCTCGTTCGCCTCGATGAGGTCCTCGGGACGGCCGGTGTCCTTCCACCATCCCTCGAGGTGCAGGACCTTCACGCGATGCGTCCGCTCCTCGAGCAGCCGGATCGCGTCGGTAATCTCGAGCTCGCCCCGGGCGGAGGGGCGGAGCTCCCGCACGACCGCATGCACCTCGGGCGAGAACAGGTAGACCCCGATGAGGGCAAGGTCGCTCCTGGGGTGCTTCGGCTTCTCCTCGATAGAGAGGATGGCGTCGTTCGGTCCGAGCTCCACCACACCGTAGTGCGAGGGCTCACGGACCGATACCGCCCCCACCACCGCCGAGGCATCGCCTCGGGCGTAGCGCTCCAAGTAGGGACGGACCCCGTGCTCGAGCATGTTGTCGCCGAGGTACATCACGAACGGCTCCTCTCCCAGGAACTCCCGTGCGCACAGGATCGCGTGGGCGAGCCCCTTGGGCTCCCCCTGGGTGATGTAGGTCACCTTGACGCCGAGCGCGGAGCCGTCGCCCACCCCTTCCTCGATCCCTTCCCGGATCGGGCCCAGGATGATGCCGAGGTCGGTCACCCCCGCGTCGCGCAGGTGCTCGATCCCCCACAGCAGGATCGGACGGTTGGCGACCGGGAGCATGTGCTTGTTCCCGTGGAAGGTGAGAGGTCGCAGCCGGGTACCGTGCCCGCCGGCGAGGATGAGGCCCTTCACCGGACCACCTCCACCACGTCCCAGGAGAACCCTCGTCCCTGCAACGAGGCGATCGGGGCGCTCGCGAAGGGGACCCTACCCTCGTCCGTCGGGTCGTAGAGCTGGGTGGGGAAGTTCTGCAGCACGAACGGTTCGCTCGGATGCAGGTTCCCGATGCAGTGGTAGACCCCCTCGGGAATGGTCAGAAGATAGGTCGTGAGGTCCTTCTTCTCGGGAGCCCGCAGCGAGGAGAGCGGCGCCCCGGCCATGCGCACCAAGGCGAGCCGTCCGCGCGACGGGCTCCTCTCCCGGGCGTCGTAGAGCGCGAGGACCATCTCCCCGAGGGTCACGACGAAGCGGTCCTGCTGCCGCGCGTGGACGTGCCAGCGCTCCCGGTCACGCATCTCTCCCGGCACGGTCACGGAGGTGTAGGTCATGGCGAAGTGGTCGCCTGAGACGCTACGGTCGTCCTTCCGCAGGGTCTCCAGGAGCAGCCCGCGCGGGTCCTGGTGGAGCGTGCGGGGCAGCACCACGACATCGTGGATGCCCACCTTCTCCGGTGCAACGGTCCGCACCTTGAGGACGGGGGAGGTCGAGGTCATGGTCCAACGGGGGGCGGCACCGGGTACATGAGTTTGGGGGTCTCGAGGACCGAGGTATCCGCGACCGGGTCAGGCCGAACTTCGAGCGCCCTTCCGCGCCCCAGAGCTCGCGGTCCCAGGGCCCCGGGAGGAAGGCACCTGGTGGATGAGCGGCTCCCACCAGTCACGGTGCTCTCGGTACCAGCGCACCGTCGCGCGGAGCCCCTCCTCTAGGTTGAGGCTCGGTCTCCACCCCAGCGCCTCCCGCGCGGGTCCGGCCTCGATCGCGTAGCGTCGGTCGTGACCCGGTCGATCCGGCACGAACTCGATCGCATCCTCGCTCCTTCCGAACTCGCGAAGCAGGGCGCGGACCACCTCCAGGTTCGACCGTTCCTCCTCGGCGCCTAGGAGGTAGGTCTCCCCGGGCCGGCCGCGCTTCGAGATCGCATCGAGCGCCGAGCAGTGGTCCTCGACGTAGATCCAGTCGCGGACGTTCTTCCCGTCCCCGTAGACCGGCACCTTCTTCCCCGCGTCGAGCCGGGCGATGGCCAGGGGGATCAGCTTCTCCGGGTGCTGGAAGGGCCCGTAGTTGTTCCCGCAGTTCGAAAGGGTCACCGCGAGCCCGTAGGTGTTGTGGTAGGCCCGGGCGAGGTGGTCCGCCGCCGCCTTGCTCGCCGCGTAGGGGTTGCGGGGGGCGTAGGGCGTTCCCGGACCGAAGCGTCGTCCCCGGTCCTCCAGCGGAAGGCTCCCGAACACCTCGTCGGTGGAGACCACGTGCGTGCGGGGGATGTCCAGCCGGCGTGCGGCCTCCAGGACCGTGAAGGTCCCCACGACGTTCGTGGTCAGGAAGGGGGACGGGTCGTCGATGGACCGGTCCACGTGGCTCTCGGCCGCGAGGTGGAAGACGAGGTCCGCTCCTCGAAACGTCCTCTCCACCGATTCCCGGTCCGCGACGTTCCCCTGGACGAAGGTGAGCCGCCCTGCCTCCTCGAGGTCGTGGACCGAGGAGCGGTGACCGGCGTAGGTGAGCAGGTCGAGCGTGACGATCTCGTCCGAGGGGTGCTCCCGGGCCCAGTGGTGGAGCAGGTTCGCTCCGATGAAGCCGGCTCCCCCGGTCACCACGACGCGCACGAGGCCTCCACCCCCGGCCCCTCCATCAACCTTCCGGTGGCCGGTTCCGCCACCGTTCACCTTTTGCCCGAAAGGGTCTCCCCATCTTCGTGGAACGCCGGGTGCTGGTCCTCGGGGCGACGTCGCGGGTCGGAGGTCACTTCGTCGATCACCCTCCCAAGGGCTGGACCGTGGAGAGCGCGGGCCGTACCGATCCCAGGGCCCAAGGCCACGCAGTCGCCTCCCACACCCCGCTGGACCTCTCTCAGGAGGAGGCCGTCCGCTCCTACCTTCGTGGGACGACCGCCAAGGCCTGGGTGAACTTCGCTGCCCGCACCGACGTGGACGGCTGCGAGTCCGAGCGGCCCTCCTCGCCCGAGGAGGCGGGCTCTTCCGCGGTGGCGGGGAGCGCGTGGAGGATCAACGCGGAGCTCCCCCGGTGGATCGCCGAAGAGGCGGAGCGCGCCGGTCGGTTCCTGGTCCATCTCTCGACCGACTATGTCTTCGACGGGCTACGCGGCCCCTACCCCGAAGCGACCCCGCCCTCCCCCTTCTCCGACAAGGTCGGTTGGTACGGCTACACGAAGGGCGTCGGGGAGGCCGCGGTCTTCTCTTCGAAGGGCCCTCGGACGATCGTCCGCATCGCCCATCCCTACGGGAGCCGAGCGGCCGGGCGGACGGACCTCGCGCTGACCCTGCTCTCGAAGCGGAAGGAGGGACGGGTGTACCCGCTCTACCGTGACCAGCGCATCACCCCCACCTGGGTGCCGGACGTGTCCGATGCGCTCGGGCCCATCCTGGAGCGGGGCGCCTCCCGGATCTACCACGTCGCCTCCCCGGAGGTCACGACGCCCTACGAGTTCGCGCGGACCCTCTTCGCCGCGGCAGGGCTCCGGACGGACGACCTCACGCTCACCGAGCTCTCCGGGCAGGCGAAGGTTCCCGGACGCGCCCCCCGTCCGGTGCGTGGCGGTCTCCTCGTGACCGAGATCCACAAGCTCGACATCCGGCCCCGCTCGTTCCGCGAGGGCATCCGCGAACTGGTCGGCCCGGCCCCCGTGGGTGGATAGAGGCGTCGCCCGCTCAGCCCTTGGACGGGGCGCTCCGGCCGACGGCCACGACCGGGCCGGGGGTCAGGAGCCGGTCGTACCGGTGGTCGAGCCAGGTCGTGAGCTCAGCGGCCCGGGCCTGGACCACCTCGATGCTCTGGAGATGCTCCTGGAGCGTGGCCAGCACGGGCTTCCGTGTGGGGACGGTGGCGACGGTCTCCCCGGGGCCGGCCGCGGACTGGCCCTGAGCTCCCATGAGCATCTTGCCCTGCTGCTCGACCAGCAGGAACGGGTAAACCCGACACTGCTCGGTGAGGATGGGCAGGAGCGCCTCCGCCGAGCGCCCAGGGAGGAACTCCCCTCGGACGAAGACCGTGAGGTCCGCGAGGCGCGCTTGGAAGGGCGGGATCCGCGCGAGATCGGGAAGGACCCGCCGCTCGACCCAACCCTGCTCGACCAACCGGCGCTGAGAGCGGGGGAGCCCGACGGGACCCAACAGATGACCCGGCCGACCATCTCCCGGGGCCGTGAAAGGGCGGAGCAGCAGCTCCTGGGTGGTCCTCCGGAGGCCCTCAGAGGTGAGCGCCCCGCCCCGGCGAGCCCCGACCGAGCGAGGCCCTCCCAGACCGCGGGGGTACGACGTGGTCCCCGAGATCCCCGCCATGTTTCCGAAGAGCCCCTCGTAGTCGAAGAACACCGGGACCCCTCCCTGCTGGAGCGAGGGGCTGATCACCAGGAGCTCGGAGGCGAGGTCGCGGCGCTGCATGCGCTGGACCTGCCGCGAGGCCTCCTGGGGGGAAGTGTGGAGCATCACGGCGAAGGTCGCGGCCGCTCCCTGCCAGAGCACCACGGCCCCCGGTTCTGACGACCACGCGCGGGCGAGCTCCTCGGCCTTGTCGGCGTAGGGGCGCGCGAGCGCGAAGGTCGCCTGCGTGAATCCGTAGAGGAGAGGGTCCGGTAGGTATCGGTCGCGCAACCAGCCCTCGGCGTAGGCCCTCTTGCGGACGGCATGGTAGGTGGAGCGGGGCAGCTGGGTCTGCCGAAGCCGCTCCCGCTCGTTCTCTTGCCCCGCGGCCAGGAGGGCACGGAGCACCCGGACCTCGGCCTCGGTGAGATCTCGCATAGGAACGGTGCCGGGTGACGTGGGGTCCCCCGACCGGGTCGAACGGCCCCCCGCCGCAGATGGGGCGGAGGCTCTTGTAAGGCTATCGGCGGAGCCCCCCAGGGGCCCGCCCCCCCAGAAACCCCGTCGGGGGGCTCAGCCGCCGGCACCGGTCGCCGCCCACATGACGGCGAGCCAGAGGGCGAGGATGATCAGCAGGAGGGAGCCGGAGAGCGCGAAGGCCACCTTCACCCACCGGGAGGGGAACTCGTACACGACCCAGGACCGACGGGCCAGCGTTCTTAAGCCTCGCGGGAACCGCTCCCTCAGCGGGCATTCCCTCATGGTCGCGCGCAAGGTCCTGCTCATGGGCGGCGGCGGCGGGGTCGTCGGGAGCGGCGTGCTGGCGGAGATCGCCGGCCGCTACCCCATCCGTTCCTACCATCGGACGCCGGTCGCGGAGGAGCAGGGGAAGGTGGAGTTCGTCCCGGGGGACGTATCGGAGACCTCCCGGTTCCCTGCACTGCTCCAGGGCGTGACCGACATCGTCAATGTAGTCTGGTACCGACAGCCAGGGCCCGACCGGCTCTTCGCACGGACCTCCGCCGCTCTGCAGTCGCTCGTGGAGGTGGCGCGGCAGAACGGGGTCGAGCGGTTCGTCCAGATCTCGCTGCCCCCTGCGCCCCCCAAGCTCGAGGAGCGGACACCGTACCTGCGACGCAAGAGGGAGTTCGAGTCGAAGCTGCTCCAGAGCGGGCTCAAGGTGACCCTCCTAAAGCCCTCGGCGATCTTTGCCTCCTACGACCGGCTCATCTTCGCGATGCGGAGCCTCATGGAGCGGCACCGACGCTTTCCGCTCTTCGGTGATGGCCTCTACCACCTGACGCCGATCTGGCATCGGGACGTCGGATGGCTGGTCGGGGAGGCGCTCGAGGACCGCGTGAAAGGCACCGTGCTGGCCGGCGGCCCGGAACGGATGACCTACCTCGAACTGCTCGATCTCCTTCGTCGTGAGCTCTCGCTCGACGTCCGATGGATGAGGGTGTCGCCTCGCACGGGCCGATGGGCGGTCCAGCTCTTCAATGCGGTGGGATGGCACGTCCTGTACACGTACGAGTACGACTGGCTGCTCTCCGACACCCTGGGCTTCCCCGCTCCGCCTCACCCGGACCGGAAGTTCCTGACCCTCCGGGAGTTCTTGCACCAGCTCCCAGCTCCGGACCGAGCTGGAAGCCCGGGGCGCGGGGTGCCCTGAAAGGGGGGTCCCTCCCTGGTCGAGGGGCACCGACCGTCGCCGAGCAGGCCTCCTCCGCCCACGGTCAGGTCTGGGTCCCGAACTGCCCGCTATTCGGTCCTCCTGCGTCCTCCCGGAAAGGGGGAAGAACGTACTTCTACGGCCAAGGCCATACCCCCGTTGGTCTCGACCGAAGGGCCGACCAGGTAGTGGGGAACACTTGCATCAGCACGGGGGCTCTCTGTCCGGCGGACCAAGCGGAGGAACCAGGGGGACCACGCCTGAGGGACCCCGAGGGAGGTCTCACTTCGCCCGGTCTCACCACTTTCGCGGCGCGCCCGTCCTCATGGTCGCCTTGACGGGGCTCGTGCTCGCCACGCTCCTTGCTCCAGCGTCCGTAGCCGCCCCGGTCCCTGTCCAGGTCGAGGCTCCCCTCCCTATCGCTCCTGCGCGCTGGGGTGGTGCTCCGTCACTGAACGCGGAGGTCTCCCCGAGCCACTCCACGTCCTCGCCCGCCGCCGTTCCCGGTGCTACCCTCCCGGAACGATGGCTGAACGTCTCCAGCTTCAGTCCCAACGCCCCCTCCCCTCGGTTCGGAGCCTCCATGGCCTACGATCCGGCGATGGGGTACACCCTGCTCTTCGGCGGCGAGACGTCCTCGGGGGCCCTGCTGGCTGACACGTGGGCGTACCGGGGCGGGGCGTGGAGCCCGTTGTCGCTCGCCACCTCTCCACCGGCGCGAGAGGGGGCCTCGATGGCCTACTATCCCGCGAACCGGGAGGTCCTCCTCTTCGGAGGCAATGGTTCCCGCGGACAGCTCAACGACACCTGGGCGTTCTATTCGGGGGCATGGTCGAACTTGACCTTCTTGGGGGGATATGCCCCCTCTCCCAGGTCGGAGGCCTCCATGGACTTCGTTTCGGCCAACGGGGACATCCTTCTCTTCGGAGGATACTCCTCGGCGTGGCATCATGAGCTCGATGGTACCTGGCTCTTCCATGGCATATGGGCGCGAGCGGGCACCAGCATCGCCCCTACAGCGCGGTCGGGGGCGGCCTCCGACCTGGACCCTTTGAGCGGCGGGGACCTGCTCTTCGGTGGGAACAACGGGAACCTCTCGCTGGGCGACCTTTGGGAGTTCTCGAGCGGTCCAGGATGGACGGCGTTGAGCGCCGGTCCACCGGACCCACCCGCTCGGAGCGGGGCGGTCCTTCTGCCCAGCAGCGCCAACGCCTTCTCGGTCCTCTTCGGAGGGACCGATGGCGCGGCGGACCTCAACGACACCTGGGTCCTTCAGTCCACCACCTGGGTCCAAGCCCCCACGCCCACCGCTCTCAGCGCCCGAGACCACCCGGCCGGGGCGGCTGACCCCTTCGGGAACCCGCTGCTGATGGGGGGGCGATCGGCCCTAGGGCGGACCTTCAACGACACCTGGGTGTGGACCTCTGCGAGCTTCTCGGCCATCGCTTCGGCCAACGTCTCCACCACCGACGTGGGCATGCCCGTCGCCTTCTCGAGCAGCCTATCGGGAGGCACCGCGCCCTACCGTACCTTCTGGGAGTTCGGGGACAGAGCGAGCTCCTCCACCGCACTTCCCACCCACGTCTATGCCCGGCCCGGCAACTACACGGTGAACTTCACGGCCATGGACGCCCTGGGACACCTGTCCTTCAGCTCCGTTCTGGTGTCGGTCGAACGCTCACCCTGGGGGGTGCCGACCATCTCCCCCTCCCCGGCGGAGGCCGGAAAGTCGGTCAACTTCATGGGAGCCGGAGGGGCGGGGATCCCGCCGCTCCGCTACGCGTGGAGCTTGGGAGATGGCACCACCGCCCTCGGCGCGATCACGACCCACACCTACGCGCGGCCGGGCGGGTACTGGGTCTTCCTCAACGTCACGGACTCGGTGGGGGGCTGGAGCTCCACGTCGTCCTTCCTCACGGTGGCCGTGGCCCCCACGGCAGGGATCCTGACCAACCTGTCCACCTCCGACGTCGGCATCCCCGTGAGCATGACGGCCTCGGTGGTGGGGGGCCTGGCTCCGTTCACGTACCTCTGGGGGTTCGGCGACGGAACGACGTCCACCCTGCCCTCGGTCTCCCACGCCTACGCGAGGAGCGGTCCCTATGCGGTCTCCCTCACCGTGAACGACTCCGCCGGGAGCGTCGCGAGTGCGAACCTTCCCTGGCTCGTGGAGCCGACCCCCACGCTCAACGCGGCCGCCTCCCCTGCGATGGACGAGGCCGGTGGGTCCGTATCGTTCGCCGCGACCCTCACGGGAGGAGCGACGCCTTGGAACGAGACGTGGAGGGCCGCGGATGGCTGGACCGGCTACGGTGCGGCGCCCACCCACAGCTTCACCACGGCGGGCACCGTCGTCGTGAACCTCTTCGCGAACGACTCCGGAGGCGCCCACCTCGTCAGTGCCCTCACCGTCACGGTGGTGCCCGTCCCCTCCGCGACGCTCTCGCTCACCGGCAACGGGTCGATGCCGCTCTCGCCCGTGCAGCTCGCCACCACCGTCCAAGGGGGGATCGCCCCGTTCTCCTACCTCTGGAGCCTTGACGGTTCCCTGTGGGCCGGGCAGACCGGAGCGAACGCGACGCTCGTCCCTACGACCCCCGGCGACCACCACGTTGCGGTCACCGTCACCGACGCTCACGGGCTCACGGCCCAGGCGGCGACCTGGGTGTTCGTGCAGACCCCTGGGACGCTCTCCGTCTCCATCTCGGTCTCTCCCGACCAGTTCAGCCTGGGGGGCCACGCCTCCCTGCAGGCGACGGTCCATGGTGCCATCGGCACCCTCACCTACGAGTGGTTCGGAGTTCCGGCCACGTGCGCCCCTCCGGACGCGTCCACGTTCGTGTGCGACCCGAACGTCGCGGGGAACTACTCGGTGGAGCTCCGGGTGACCGATGCCCTCGGCCGCAACGCGAGCTCCACGGCGTGGCTCGACGTGACCACCACCACGTCCTCCCCCACCGCCGTTTCCTCAAGCCCCTCGCCAGACCTGCTGTGGTACCTCTTCGGCGTGCTGACCGTCGTGCCGGTCGTCGCGGTCCTCTTGGCGCTCCTGCTCCGTCGGCGCTCCCGTGACCGTCTCCCCTCCACGTCCCAGCCTGCCTCGGGTGGAGCTCCTCTCGAGCCCGCGGCTTCCGCGGCCGCAGTTCCCTCGCCCCTTGAGGAGGGATCGGGCGCCCCCACAGGCCCCGAGCCCGTGAAGGACTGGGGGCCGATCGAACCGGCGACCTCCACCGAGGCCGCTTCCCCTCCCTCCTCGCCCGTGGCTCCTGACCCCGGGAGGTCCTCCCCCCGCCCCACCTCGGACCCCGCCGAGTCGCCCTCGAGCGCCGCGGATGGGGCGACGGAACCGGAGCCCGCCGCGGAGCGCCCGAGCCCCGAGGAAGGGGCCTCGGGCGCCCCGCGCCGGACGTCCGACCCCGATGGCCCAGCGCCTCCGCCGCTGCCGTTGCCTGCGCGCAAGAAGAAGCGCGGGTGAGGGGACCCGCCTCAGCGCTCTGGCTCGCCGCGAAAGGCCACGGTCGCGGTTCCGCTCGGGGCCTCCCCCTCGACCCAGCGTCCGAGGAGGATCTCCCCGTGGACCACGGTCATGCGGCTGCGGAACCCCTGGGCGCCCAGCCCTCCCTCCTGCAGAGGGAGCTCGTCCCGGTCGACCTTGCGGAACCCGCGCGAGAGGAAGAGCCGTATCGAGGGCAGGTTGTCCTCCTCGGCCGCGGCCCAGACCAGACGGGCGCCTCGAGCTCGGAAGAGCTGGAGCGCATCGTCCAGCAGGAGCTTCCCGAGCCCTCGCCGCCGCTTCGAGGCCCCGACGAACAGGTAGTAGACGTACCCGGCCTCGGGCGAGAGCTGCTCCAGCACGCTCGCTCCCGCCACCGCCCCTCCGTCCAGTGCGGCACGGACCCAGGTCGCTCGATGCAGCGTCCGCTTCGCGTGCCAGCGGTAGATGCCCTCGAAGGACTCCTGGAGCGCGGGGAGGGCCCGGTCGCGGTCCGTGCCTTCGAGTTCCACGATCCGGAGCGCGCTGGAAGGGCCGCTCGGGAGCTCGGTCGTGCCCGTCCTCCCCGGAGAACTCCCTTGAAGAGGGGTCACCCTCCAATCGCGTGCATCGCCCGCGGCTTGACCCACGTCTTCCTGAGGTCCCCCAGGTACTGGACGCCCGGGGGCTTGCGGCCGTAGACGGTCCGTATCCTCTCGGCGAGCTCCTCGTCTGTCGCGCCCGAGCGCATCGGTCCCCTCA
Organism: Thermoplasmata archaeon; assembly: GCA_027306505.1. Classification (GTDB taxonomy): domain Archaea; phylum Thermoplasmatota; class Thermoplasmata; order Lutacidiplasmatales; family UBA184; genus JAKAAX01. The sequence goes on from DAHUZP010000026.1 coordinate 133,329, forward strand.
GGTCGTTGAGCGTGCGGTCGAACAGGCAGGTGAGGAACATGCCGTCGGAGGTGAGGCGGACCCGATCGCAATCGTCGCAGAAGGGTTCGGTGATGGGGGTGATGAGCCCCACCTCTCCCCGGCCGTCCGCGAACCCCCAGCGTCGAGCGGTGTCGCCGTCGCCCCTCCCGCGCAGGAGCAGGGGATAGCGGTCCCGGATCCGGGAGAGGATCTCCGCACCGCTCACGACCTTCGCCGGGTCCCAGGTCCCCCGGCCGTCGAGCGGCATGAACTCGATGAAGCGCAGGGAGACGTCGCGCTCGCGCGCGAACTCCACGAGGTCGATGACCTCGTCCTCGTTGTATCCGCGTATCGCGACGGAGTTGATCTTGACCGGGGTCAGCCCCTCTCGGCACGCCGCGTCGATGCCCTCCAGGACGCGCGACAAGGCGTCGACCCCGGCGATCGCACGGAACCGGTCCGCGCGCAGGCTGTGCAGGCTCACGGTCACGCCGTGCAGACCGGCCCTGCGCAAGGGCGCCGCCATCTCCGCCAAGGACCAACCGTTCGTGGTCATGTCCACCTCCTCCAGGCCCGGGATCCGGGTGAGCTGGCGGACCAGCTGGTCGACCCCCGGTCGCAAGAGGGGCTCTCCCCCGGTGAGCCGCACCCTGCGCACCCCGAGCGAGACCAACACTCGGACCAGCCGCTCGACCTCCTCGAAGTGGAGAAGGTCCTCGCTCGGCAGCCAGTGCACCTTGCCCTTCGAGGGCATGCAGAAGAGGCAGGCGAAGTTGCACCGGTCGGTCAGGGAGACGCGGAGCTTGCGGGCGACCCGCCCGCGGGTGTCGATGAGCGGGGCGCGCAGGGAGGTGAGGGGCGAAGCCGGAAGGTCCCCCACGCGACCCGTACCGGAGCGGACCGTGCTACCCATGTGGGCACCAGGGTCCAGCGTGACCGGCCAGGGAGAGGATGAGGCTTTCCCGTGTCGTCACCGGTCGCCAGGGAAGGCGTCCCGCAACGCCTCGGCGAAGGCCCGGAGCCGTTGCGCGGTCGAGCCGTCGCGGGGTCGAAGGAGGAGGAGGCGGGCGGGCGGCCCCGCCGCGAGGGGGAGCACGTTTCCCTCCGGGGGAGAGGGGACCGCCGGACCGAGGATCCCCACGAGCTCCGTACGGAGCTGGACCCCGCCTTCGCGCCGGCGCAGGACGACGAAGAAGAGGTGGCCCCACGGCTCCGCTCCCGCGCCTTGGACCCTTCGCAGGACGGAGACCTTCCAGGCGCGCGAACGCTCCGGCGAGGAGGTCTCCGCCTCCCAGAGCGGGCTGAGGTAGAGCCCCTCCTCTCCGAGTCGATGCTCGAGATCCGCGACGGCCACCCCGCAGGCGCGCTCGAAGTCGCCCTTAGCGTCGGAGCAAGCCCGCTCGAAGTCCTGGAGGTCCTCGCGCTCGGGCATGGTCGGACCCGCCGTCCTCCCGGCCGGCGCTGCGCTTCAGTAGAAGCGCCGCCGAGCGGGGGGTTCCGGCCGCTCGTTCCGGTGGTGCTGGTCGAAGGAGCCGCACGCATACCGGCACAGCCCGTCGCGGTTGGGCTCGCAGTGTTCGCAGTTCCTCTCCGCCGGTACAGCGGCACGGATGCGGTCCGCCCGGATGAGCGACATCGCGGCCTGGAGCCAGTCTCGCTGGGGCGCGCCATAGGGGACCTCGATCCACCCCTCCCGCTCTCCTCCCCCGGCCGCATCCCCGTAGTAGACCACGCCGAATCGCGGCGTCGCGCCCCACACGGCCTCCACGAGGCGGCACTCCGCTATCGCCTGTAGCACGTCGAAGAACCGGCCGTGATGCTCGTGGTACCCTTCCCAGAGGTGGGTCTCCTTGTACTCGACCGGGAACACCTGACCGTCACCCCGGCGGACGACAAGGTCCGGTCGGCCGGAGAGCCCCCAGCTGGGGTCCATGAGCGTCGCCCCGTGCTGACGGACGAACGCGTGGGCATGGCTCTGCTCCGGAGGGAAGAGGATGGGGAGCCCGCTCTCGTCCGGGTCCTGGTAGAGCAGAAGGTCGTGAATGCCGATGATCAGGCGACCGGGCTGGGCATCCGCGCTCTCGCCGGGGGGAGGTGAGAGGGGGGAGTGTCCCGAGGGGGGCGTGCCTGTCGGGGTGAGGGGGAGCACGGCTTGGCCGGTCCGCCAGGAGAGGTGCTGCGCTCGGTGAAGCTCCATCTCGTGCGGGCACCGGAAGTAGGTCACGATGTCGTGGGGCGAGAGGTGCTCGACAGCGGGCGCTGGAGGCGCAGCCGGAACGGGGGGGATGGTCAGAGCGGAGGGCACCGTCGCGTTCGAAGCTTGCATGCCACGACGTGGTGGTAAGGGGGTTATGAAGACCCGCTTCGAGTCGAACCGCTGGGGCCGATCTCCTGCGGGCCCCCCCCACCGCTCGGAGGCACGATGCGGCACCGTAGCCGGGCGTGATGGGTCCTGGAAGGTCCTAGCCTTTCGCGCGAAGGACCGACGCGGTCTTCGCGAGCTCGTCCGGGTCCGTGGGCTGGAGCTTGCTCACCCACCACTCGTTGAACGCGAGCTCGTCCGCTTGACGCCGAGGGACCACATGGATGTGCAAGTGACGGACGCTCTGCTCGGCCGCCGTGCCGCTCGCCACGAACAGATTGTTCCCCTCGACCTCGAGCACCTTGCGCAGCCGGAGGGCGACCCATCGGGCCACTTCGGTCATGTCGGCCCAGTCCTCTGGGGAGACCTCAGGGAGCTCCGCAGCGTGCGCCTTGGGAACCACCAGCGTGTGGCCCCAGCTCAGCGGGTGGATGTCCAGGAACGCCAGGCTCCGTTCGGTCTCGCGCACCTTGTGGGCCGGGACCGCCCCACGAACGATGGCGCAGAAGAGACAGGGGGCGGAAGAGGCCACGGGTCCTCCAGGTCCGTCGCTCCGCATGAAGCTACCGAGTGCGAGCACCGGTCACGACCCGTCCGATGGTCCCAACAAGAGCGCGGCTCGGGCCTGACCTCGGAGAGGTCCAACCCCACCTTCGGCAGGACCCCAGGCGCGGGTTCGACCCGGCGAAGGCCTTCGATCCCGGACCGGATGTGCGCAAGCGAAGAGATCGTGGCCGCATAGGGTGCGGCCGAGATCATGGTCCCGGTCATGGGGGGCACCGTGGCCTCTCGCCCCTGGTCGCTCACGCGACCGCCCGGGACCGGTCCTCGATCGACCGGGAGCCTTCCAGCCCGCAGCCCTGCCACCACCACGCAAAGGGGCGAGACCGTGGGGGGGCACCCTAGTGCCTAACCGGCCGACACGATGTCCACTATCTTTAGTATTTATTAGGCACTCGCCCAACCACGTCAGCTCCTCGAAGGCGGAGAGCATCCCTGTCGACGAAGGTCGACCTGCACCCGTGGGTGGTCGTCACAGCCTGGGCGATCTTCCTGCTGGCAGCGACCCCCCTGGCCTTGGAGTACACCCGCTCGATCGATTACGCGGGCAGCTCCTCCAACCCGGCCGGCTCGGAGTCCGCGCGGGCCCAGGCGCTCCTCGCGAGCGTCGCGCCGTCCCGTTCCACGCTCCTGGTCGTGGTCGACCAGGCCTCGTTGTCGGCGGCGGCGGTGGAGAACGAGACACTGGCGTTCCAAGGGGCCGTTGCGCAGGCTCGGGTCCCGTATGTCAACGGTTCCGTCTCGATCTATACCAGCTTCGCCGCGGAGCTCGACGGGACCTTCGGGGCGGAGGTCCCGGTCGTACGGTCGCTCGACCGGTCGACGACCAATCTCACCCAGATGGTCTACGGGTTCCCGGCCACCTTCCTCGCCGATTGGGAAGCCCGAGGGGCGTCCACCGCCGCGATCAATTCGAGCTACGCGGCCGCGAACGGGCCGGTCAACGGCTATCCGGCCGCGGTCCGCGACTGGCTTATCGCGAACTACACCTCCACCACACCTGCCCCGAGGTTGGTGCAAGAGGCCGTCCAAGCGACCGCCCCTGGGTACTTCCCTGTCAATCCCGCCCTGAACGTCACTTTGGCCCGGGCCAACGTCACAGATTATCTGGAGCAGGTTCCCGCGCTCGTCGCCGACCTTCTTCCGGCGTCGGGTGGCGGGCCCGTGCCTCTCCCGTGGATCGTCGCCGCGGCACAACCGGGGGACTTCGGGTCGAACTACCTCCGCATGTTCGGGCTCCTCGGGGCCCCGCCCGGGTTGCGTTCCGCGTTCGTGAGCCCAGACGGCTCGGTCTCTCTGGTGGAGGTGACCTTCACGGTCCCCGATGCGTTCCGCACCTCGGACGGGGTCTACCCTGCGCAGGCGGCGACGCCCACCATCCGCGCCCTCGCCGACCGGATGTTCCGGGCCCCGGTCTACGTCACGGGCGCGGGAGCGGCCGCCTATGATGCCCAGCAGGTGACGGGAGCGAGCGGGGCCCTCTTCGCCCTCACGTTCCTGTTCCTGGGGATCGCGGTCGCGCTCACCCTCCGCTCGTGGATCGCCCCCCTGCTCACGCTGGTGCTGATCTCCGCCGGCACCCTGCTCGGCTACCTGGCGATCGAGCTCACCGGCCGTCTGCTCGGCAACGTCGACTTCACGGTGACCTACACGCTCACCGCGGTCATCCTAGGCGTCACCACCGACTACGCGCTGTTCTACCTCTACCGCTACCGGGAGGAGCTCACGAAAGGCGCGGCACCCGACGCCGCCCTGGGGACGGCGAGCCAAAGCTCGCGCTTTGCGATCCTCGCGAGCGCGACGACCGTGGCCATCGGGCTAGGTACCCTCTCCCTCCTCGGCGACCTCCGCACCTGGGGGCTCGTCCTCCTCCTGACGGTCTTCGCGATCGGTCTTCTCGAGATCACCCTGCTGCCGGCGCTGATGCGGCTCCTCGGGCCCCGCCTCTTCATCCGTCGGTGGCTGAGGCCGGCTCGGCCCACGGAGCGGTCCTGGTTCTATCGGGCCGCCTCGGCCTCCGGGTCGCGGCCGCTCCTGGTCGTCATCCTCGCGGCCGCGATCGCGGTCCCGGCGGTCGTCGGCTTTCTCACGGTACCGACCTCCTACGACCTCAGCGGCGGCCTCCCCTCCGGTACCGGCAGCGCCCAGGGTCAGCTGCTCCTCGAGGCGCACTTCGGGGCGGACCTCCTCTACCCGATCGAGGTCATCGTTCCGGCGAGCCCAAGCTTCCTCGAGCCGAACGGATCGCTCTCCCCTTCGGTCGACCAGGTGCTGCCGACCGTGGCCGAGGGCTTGCTCCATCGTCCGGGCGTGACGGCGGTCGATGGGCCGTTCGTCGCGGGGAAGAACCTGACCTCGCCGGCGAACGCGAGCGGTACCGCGAGCAACTACCTCCTTGACGATGGTCACTACGCCTACTTCCTGGTCTATAGCCTCTACGACCCGTACTCGCCCGCCGCCCTCTCGCTGGTCAGCTCGATTCGCTCGAACAGCTCCTACCTGGTGGGGGGTCTGACCTCGAGCGTCCTGGACCAGCAGGCGCAGAACAGCGTCGAGTACCCGGTCCTCGAGCTCTTGCTCACCCTCTTCATCGCGGCGATCCTGGGGATCGCTTTCCGCTCATCGTGGGTCCCGCTGATCTCGGTCTCCGGGGTCTTCCTCAGCATCGCCGTGACGACGGGCCTCCTCTACCTCCTTGCGGCCTACCTCCTGCACGCCCCGCTGCTCTGGTTGATCCCGTTGATCCTCTTCGTCCTGCTCATGTCGCTCGGGAACGACTACACGGTCTTCCTCCTTACCCGGGTCCGCGAGGAGCAAGCCCACCACGGCCCGTTCGAGGGGATCCGCCGGGGGATCGCCGGCAGCGGGGTGGTGGTGAGCGCCCTCGGGCTGATCCTCGCCGCCTCGCTCGGATCGCTTGCGTTGCAACCGATCTCGTTCCTGCAGGAGGTCGGGATCGCCTTCGTCATCTCGCTCGTGCTCGATACCTTCATCGTCCGACCGTTCTACTTCCCGGCGATGCTCACGCTCCTGGAGCGTCGCCGGGTGGCGCGCCGGGCCGGAACGCGCTAGCGAGAGGGGCGATGGTGTTCCTTCGGATCAAAAGGGTCCGAGGCCGCGCGTATGCCTACCTCGTGGAGAACGTCTGGGACGCGGCCCGCGGCCAACCTCGACAGAAGGTCCGAGGCTACCTCGGGCGGCTCGAGCAGGTCCGCCCCGAGCAGTTGCCCGGGGTGCCCCCGTCGGCGCAGCTCCGGCGCTCTCTCGCTGACAAGCAGACGGTCGAGCGGCGGCGGGTCGAAGCCATCGTCGATCGTCACCGGCTCCGCATGACGGAGGGCCTGCTGTCCGGGGACCCCGCGCAGGTCCGCGACGCGGCCCGGGCCGCCCTTCGCGAGCTCGGAGAGGCCGAGTTCCTCCATCAGGTGCTCTCCGGGGCGATGCGGGAGCTCGGGCGACGCTGGGCTGACGGCCGGGCGACGATCTCTCAGGAGCATCTTGCGACCTCGATGGTCGTGGAGCTCCTCGCTCGAAGGGGTCGTCCAGGACCCCCGAGGGGAGCGAGGGGGCCGGAGGTCGTGGTCTGTGTCCCGGAGGGGGAGTACCACACCCTCCCGCTCCTCTTCGCCGAACGTCCGCTGCAGGAGAAGGGGTACGAGGTCGTCAACATCGGCCCCTCGGCTCCGACCGGATCGACGGTCGCCTTCGTGCGGACCCGACGCCCCGTGGGCGTCCTCATCTCCGTCACCCAGCTAACGTGCCTCGAGCCAGCTCGCGAGCTCGCCCGCCGATTGCACCAGGTGGTCCCCGCGACCCGGATCGTCCTCGGCGGTCAGGCGTTCGAGGGAACCGAGCGAGCGGTCGGCCTCCCGGGGGTCGAGGTCTGCCGGAGCTCCTTCGACCGCTGCCTCGCGGCGTGGCCCGACGCGTAGACCGACGGACATCCGCGGCTCTGCGCGCCCTTCCCCCGGCCGAGGACCCTACTTCCCGGAGCCCGAACGGAGGAGCCGGAAGACCCGACCCTCCAGGGGACGGACCGGATGTCCCCCGCGAAGGGCCGGGGCAGGGGAGCACCGCGCTCGCTCCGCGAGGGCGTCAGCGATGGCGCGGTCGAACCCCGTTCGTGCGGCCGGCAAGAGGTCGTGGATCCTTTCGTCCCGGCAGACCGCGTCGACGTACATCCCCTCGATCACGGGACGCGCGACGTCCGGTGAGACCTCCGTAATGTAGCCGACCCAGTGGGCGGAGAGCGCCGGAGTGAACCGCGGCAGGATCACGAGGCAGGGGGGACGGCGGAGCTCTTCCCCGATCCGAAGGAGCATCTCCGAGTATCGTAGCACGTCCGGTCCTCCGACGTCGAACGAGCTCCCCCGCGTGCGATCGTCACGACCACATCCGATCAGGAGGTCGACCAGGTCCGCGAGGGCGATCGGTTGGCACCGTCGGTCGACCCATCGGGGGCAGATCATCACGGGCAGGCGCTCGACGAGCTGGACCATCATCTCGAACGACGAGCCCCCCGGGCCGATCACGATCCCGGCGTGGAGCTGGGTCACCGCCGAGGGGCCCGACCGCAAGATCCGGCCAACCTCGCGCCGGCTCGCGAGATGGATCGAGGCCGACGGCGCGTCGTCGCCGAGGCCGCCTAGGTAGATGGTCCGGTCCACGTTGGCGCGTCGGGTTGCCGCCACCACGCTCCTCGCGATCCGGGCGTCCACCTCCCGGAACCCGACCCCCGCTGGGCGGGGCCCCATCGAGTGGATGAGATAGTAGACCAGGGAGATGCCCGCGAGCGCGCGATCGAGCGCCGCCCCGTCGCTCGCCTCACCCTCGACGACCTCCACCCCGGGGGGAAGGAGCGCGCGGGCGACCTCCGGGCGCCGGGCGAGGACCCTTATCCTCACCCCCTCGCGGGCATACCCTGCGACCAGGGCACGGCCGACGAAACCGGTGCCCCCCAGGACCAGGACCTCGGCAGAGCGGGACACCATCGGCGAGCGTAGGCCGTCCGGCTCGAAAAGGGGAACGACCGTCGATCCCCGGTCGACGCGTGGACCGCGCGGGGCCCGTCCGATCGCGCCTCCCGGGGCAGCTCCCATCGTGCCTGATAATTCAGATGAAACATAGGCACCCCCCTATCCCCCCCCTCCTGGGGCTGGCCATGCCCGATGTCGTAGAGACCGCCGTGAGCGCCGGATCGTTCCAAACCCTGGTGAGCGCCGTGACCGCCGCTGGCCTCGTGGAGGCCCTGAAGGGCGCGGAGCCCTTCACGGTCTTTGCGCCGACCGACGAGGCCGAGGAGGGCTCGGATCAGGGTGGTCGAGGGGAAGAGGCGCGCCCGGGGGGGGGGTGAACAATCGAAGAACATGCTCCCGGCGGGATTCGAACCCACGTTGGAGGGTTTCCTCGGCGATCGGGTCGCCTCGAAGGCCCTCTATCCTTGACCGGACTAGACTACGGGAGCGCGTTCGAGAACCATCGGTGCTCGGCCATAAGCCCAACGGTCCCCGTGCGCCGTGGAAGGCTATACCCCTCGGGGGCTCCAAGGCCCCATGCCCTCGAAGAAGAAGCACGCTCCTCAGCACCCCTCCCCCGAGCTGCCCCCGATGTCGGGGGAGATGACCATGGGGCTCGGCGACCTCATGGGAAGCCTGGTGGGGGGGATCGTCGAACAGGTGAAGCAGCTCGCGGGGTGGGTGGGACACCCCCTCGCGAAGCCCCTGGACGAGGCGGAAGCGGCCCTGACCAAGGGCGCCTCAGGAGGGACGGTGACCACCGAGGAGATGGGCCGGGGGCTCGAGCACCACCTGAGGGGGCTCACCGGCACCACGGTGCACGTTGTGGGGAGCGACACGGCGGCGGGCGTCAACGTGGGGGAAGGGACCGCTTGCGTCTGGGTGGTCCTGGTCGGGGATGACGGCGACCTCGCCCGCGCCTTCCAGACCCTGCGCTCCGAGATCTCGGAAGCGGGGGAGAGCTACCCCTCCTGCCATGACGTCGTCTTCTGGACCCGGAAGTGGGACGCCCCCACCTGGTCGAAGGCCTTCGGTTCGGGACTGGGAGGTCTCGCCTCCAAGCCGCTCTGGGCGAAGCTCTGGGACGCGAACGGGACCTTGGTGGGCCCGATCATCCGGGCTCCGCCGCCGCTCGCCCCGATGGACGGTCTCCCGATCGACGGGAGCCCTTAGGCGGTCCCTGGGAGAACGGGGGGGGGGTGGCCCCTCAGCCCACCTTCTCCCACCGCTCGAGCTTCTGGACCGAGGATAGGGTCGATCCCCGCTTGATCTCCTCGCGGACCCGGTTCTCATGCTCGAGCACGTCGATCGAGCGGTTCGCGATCTCCTGCGCCCGTTCCCGGGGCACCACCACGATCCCGCTCGCGTCGCCCACGATCCAGTCGCCGGGCCGGACCTTCTGGCCGCCGCAGACGATCTCCACCCCGATCTCCCCATGGCCCTTTGCCTCCCCGGCGTCCGGGGCGACGCTCCGGGAGAAGACCGGGAAGCCGAGGTCGAGGATCGCGTCGATGTCACGGGCCGTGCCGTCGATGACCACGCCGGCGAGCCCTCGCCCGTGCGCGGACCAGCTCGCGAGCTCTCCCCACATCCCGGTGGGTCCCCCCCCCGCGTCCACGACCAGGACGTCCCCCTTCTGCGCGCGGTCGATCGCCTCGACCGGCTTCGCCCAGTCCCCGTCCATCGTCCGGACGGTGAGCGCCGGTCCGACCATCTTCACGGTATGGTCCTTCAGGCGGGGCAGGATGCCGTGCATCGCGCCCTTGCGCTGCATCGCGTCCGTGACGTTGGGGGCGGAGACCTTGAGGAAGGCCTCCCGGATCTCCGTCTCCCCGTACTTCCGGAAGAGCTCGGTCTTCACGGGCTTCAGCGTGTCCAAGGCCTGGCGCACGTTGCGTGTCGCCTCGGTGATCTTCGCGGCCTTGGTGATCGCCCCTCCCACGATGACGACGCGTGCGCCCGCCTCGGCCGCCCGGGCGGCGGTCTCGGAGTTGAGGCCCCCGGCAACGGCAACCGGCAGGGGTGAACCTTCGCAGAGCTTTCGGAGGGTCTCGAAGGGGTCGACGCCTCGCATCTGCTGGTCGATCCCGATGTGAAGGCAGACGTAGGAGGCCCCGAGCTCCTGGGCGCGCTTGGCCCGCGCGACAGGGTCCGGGACCGCGATGAGGTCCACCACGATCTGCGCACCGTACTTCTCCCCGCCCCGCACCGCGTCGGCGATGGTGTCGTCGTCGCTCGCCCCGAGGACCGTGACGAGGTCCGCCCCGGCCTTCGCCGCGATCTCCACCTCGAACGAGCCGGTGTCCATCACCTTCATGTCGGCGACGATCCGCCGGTCGCGGAACGCCTTCTTGAGCTCCCGGACCGCGTTCAGTCCCTCGCTCTTGATGAGCGGGGTGCCGGCCTCGACCCAATCGGCCCCCCCAGCGACGGCCTCGGTCGCGGCCTGAAGGGCGCGGTGGAGGTTCTCAAAGTCGAGCGCGACCTGAAGGAGGGGACGTTGGGCCGCCATGAGGACCTGTGCATCCCCCCCCGTTCAAAGGGGTTTCCCGCCGCCTCCGGGCCGATGGCTGGGACCCGCCCGAGGCGAGGGCACGTGGAAGGCGGTTAGAGGTGGGACCTTGCGCCCTCAAGTTTAAGCGCAATCACAGAATATCCTACCCTTCGGGCATCCACGAGTCGGATACGGACGGGAGCTGACCTTTCTTGTACAGCCGGGACCACGGAGGAGCCGCTCTGATGATGGAGACCGTGCGATCCATCGAGATCCCGGTCATTTCCCGGGTGAAGCAACGCTTGGCCGAAGGCCACTTCCCCGAAGCGGTGACCCTCGCCTACCACACGGCGGTGCTCGATCTTCAGCGCGCCTATCGCACCCAGTTCCCTGCGCACTGGACCCACCTCGATGTCCTTCAGTGGGCCCGTCGTAACAACCTGGGCATCGTGGCGGACTGCCTGTCGAAGCTCTACCACATGTACGAACCCGTGCGGTATGGCCGCCCACAGGACGTGGTCCGCTCCGACGTGGTGAGCCCGCTCACCACCCTCTATGCCCAGAGCCCGCTCTGGCGCCTCTATTCGATGTCCACCGCGGACCCCTATGGGGGAAGGGGCGGGGACGGGGGCTGGAACGGCTATTCCGGTGGATCGGGCTACGGTGGGATGGGTGGAGGGGGAGGGGGTAGGGGCTAGCCTCCTCCATGTCCGCGGACGTTGGCTCCCTGCTGACCGCGCTCTTCACCGATCCGGTCTACGGCCTTCCCCTGCTCGTCTGGGCGATCGCCGGGGTGGTCTGGTTGGTCTGGGGGCGCGGGACAGCTCCGCCGGTCCTCCTGCCTTACCGCTCGAGCCGGGTGCGTTCACAGGACCCGGTCTCCTCCATGTTCTGGGCGCTGCAGGAGCACCGCTACTCGGAGGCCATCCTCTTTGCCTACAGGCGCCTCGACGCGGCCTTCCGCGTTCGCCACGGGATCAGCATCCGGTACATCCCCTGGCGCCGGAAGCATCAGCTGAAGCTGGGGATCGAGGACCGGCGCCCCTACGACAAGATCCTCCGGACCATGGTCCAGGCGCTCGACACGGCGACCCTGCTCGAGGGTAAGCCCATGGTCCGCGCGGTCTCCCTCCTCCTGCGACCCCACCGCGAGCGTCGTCTCGCGAGGCGCTTTGGGCAAGTGATAGCTGACCTGGACTGGATGCTGCCGCGGCTGGAGGGGATCGCGTGAGCTCCAAGTCCTCCAAGGACCCAGCCCCCCCTTCGAGCGGCTCCTCGGCGCGCTCCTCGAGCGCGCACCTTCCCTCCAAGCCTCGTACGGCTCCGGCCTCAGTGGCCCCCGATGCGGTGGACGACCCCGCGGAGCCCGATGGGGGGAGCTCGGGGACCGGTGGGGGGGCTCTCTCCGCTTCTCCCGTCCCCGCGCCCACGCCTCGCGCGGAGGCACCGGCTGAGGACCCCCGAAAGCGCCTGACGTCAGAGACCTCCACCGCCGCTCCATCCCCGGCGACGAAGGCTCCCGCGACCCCCGAAGCCACCCGAGATCGCGACACCGTCTCGACAGGTTCCTCCGCTCAGGCATCGGGGCCCGCGCCCACGCCGAACCGTGCCCCGATCCGGACCGCGCACTGGGAGCTACATCCGGTCGCCCCGCCGACCATGTTCGTCGCAAAGCGGCTTCCCGGCACGGCGGCTCAGCCCCGCCCGACGGTGACCTCCACCGCGCCTCCGACGAGCTCGTCGCCCTCCGTGGATCCGTCGAACTTGCGGCCCACTTCCGCCTCCGCGACGCTGCCGTCCCCCGCCCCGTCGGCCTCCACGCCCGCCCCCACCCCTAGCCCTGCCCCCCCCGCCCCTGCCCCCGCCTCCCCTCCCGTCACAGGCCCTACGGTGGTCTCTGCGGCGACATTTGCGGAGAGCTCTCAGGCCGAATATGTGGAGGACGAGGGCTCCAGTGCCGAGCCGGTCGCCGACCTTCCACCGCCCAGCGAGCGGCCGTCCGCTCCCACGACGGACGCGGCGATCGGCACCTCAGCGTCCACGGTATCTCCTGGGACCCAGGAACCGGTCGGGACCCAAGCGGGAGCGGTCCCCACGGCGCTCGTGCCGGTCTCAGCGGCCGTCCCCCCTACCGCGGGACCAAGGCGCGGGGCCCGTGAGGGAGATTCCTCCTTCATGGAGACCGCACCCCACGACGCGATGGAGATCCTCCGACGCGTGCAGGGGAACATCGGGAACGTCGTCATCGGCTACGAAGGGGTCGTGCGGGCGCTGCTCGTCGCGCTGACCGCGAGCGGGCACATCCTGTTGGAAGGGGTGCCGGGCATCGCCAAGACCTACCTCGTGCGCTCCTTTGCCCGCTCGGTCGCGCTCTCCTTCCGGCGGATCCAGTTCACCCCCGACATGCTTCCCGCGGACATCCTGGGGACCGTGGTGCTCGACCCGCGTTCCCAGATGTTCGAGTTCCGTCCAGGGCCGATCTTCGCGAACGTCGTGCTCGCAGACGAGATCAACCGCGCTCCTCCCAAGGTGCAGTCCGCCCTGCTGGAGGCGATGCAGGAGCGGCAGGTCACCGTCGAGGGGGTGAGCTACCCGTTGCCCAGCCCCTTCGTCGTGATCGCGACGGAGAACCCGGTGGAGCTCGAAGGCACCTACCCTCTTCCCGAGGCCGAGCTCGACCGCTTCCTCTTCCGCATCCTGATGGGCTATCCCAGCGCGGAGACCGAACTGCGATTGCTCAAGCAACGGACCGTGACCAACGATCCCTCGCTCACCGAAGGGGTCCTCGGAGGGCACGCGCTGCTCGCGCTGAGGGCGCAAGCGCAAGGGATCTACGTCAACGACGACCTTCTGAGGTACATCGCCGCGCTGCTGCGAGAGTCCCGCGCGGACAACCGGATCCTCTCTGGGGCCTCGCCCAGGGCCGGCGTCCAGCTGCTGATGGCGGTCAAAGCGTCGGCGCTCTTCTCCGGTAGGGCCTTCGTCATCCCGGACGACGTGAAGGACCTCGCGTTCGATGTGCTCAACCACCGGATCGTGCTGCGTCCCGAGGTCCTCGCCCTGCACTCCACCGGCGGGAAGGACGATGGGGGCCGGACCCTGCAGGAGGTCGTCTTCTCGCTCATCAACAAGGTCGCCGTCCCGTGGTGAGGTGGGTCCGACCGTGACCCGGCGCTCGACCCTCCGTGGACGCGCGTCGCCTCCGGGGCCGCGCCTCGGATAGCGGAGGGCGGGGAGGGGAGCATGGCGATCGCGACGGACCTCTGGGCGACCTACAAGGCCTGGTCGAGAGGTCACCTGACCCCGCCCGGGGCCGGCATCATTGGCGCAGGGGTCGCTATCCTGGGCCTCGCCCTCTACGCCCTGAACATCCTGCTATTCGTGGTCGCTCTTCTCGCGATCGCCTTCGTGGGGGTCGAGTACCTCCTGTTCTGCTACTCCACTCGGGGCTTCGGACCGGAGTGGTTCGCCGCCCGGCGGGAGGGCGTCCTCTCCCGCGTGGACGTCCAGGGGACCGGCTCCGCCGGCCTCACGCTCGCCCTGAAGGGACCCCGGGGGTTCTACGCGGAGATCTTCGACGGCCACCCCCAGGACTTCGAGGTGGTCGCGGGGTCGCCCCGGCTGAGGACCTATCTTGAAGCCGGCGAGGAGGCGACGCTCTTCTACGTGTTCCGCCCGCGGACGCGCGGCCTCTACACGGTGGGTCCCACCACGGTGGTCGCCCACGACGCCCTCGGTCTCGCCTTCCGCTCGATCGTCCTGGACACACGCGCGAACCTGTTCGTGACCCCGGCGCGTCCGTCCCTCGGTCTCGGGGCGGCCTTCGCCCGGCTCCGCACGCGGTTCCTGGGAACCCAGGCCCTGCGCCGTCGGGGCTACGGCACCGAGTTCCGGTCGCTCCGGGAGTACCTCCCGACGGACGACTACCGCACGATCGCCTGGAAGCGCTCGGGCAAGGGGAGGCTCTTCATCCGGGAGTTCGAGCAGGAGAACCGGCAGGACTTCCTTGTGCTCCTGGACGCGAGCGCGACGATGTCGGTGGGGATCCCCGGACAGAGCGCGCTGGACAAGGCGGTGGAGGCGACCCAGGTGCTCGCCGCCTACGTGTCCCGGCGGGAGGACCGGATCGGGCTCCTCGCATGGGCCTCCGGACCCAGGGCTTTCGTCGAGCCGGGCCGGGGACCCAACCACGTCTCCCTCCTCTCCCGCGCGCTCGCCGGGGTCCAGCCGGAGGGGCAGCCGTTCCGGGGCGACCTCGCGATGGAGTTCCTGCGGGAGAAACTGCGGACCCGGACGCACGTCTTCCTCTTCACCGGGCTCTCCGACCCCACCGAGCCGTTCCGTGCGGCCTACAGCCGGTTCACGGCGAAGGGACACCGGCTCTACGCTTTCACGCCCTCCGTCCCCTCGTTCTATCCTCCTCTTCAAGAGGGGCTGGACCAGCGCGTGCTCGCCCTCTCCCAGGAGCTCGACTCCCGTCGGATGGCCATCGCCACCACGGCGATCCGGGGGCTGGGCATCCCGCTCTTCCCCTACGAGCGCCGGGGAGCCGTGGACCCGGTGGTCGAGCTCTACGCGTCGGTACGTTCCTGGGGGTTCGCCCGATGACCCTCGCTCCCCGGGAGGAGAACCTCCTCTCCCTCTTCCTCGTCGCGCCGGTCTTCCTCTATCTCGGATGGAACCTGTTGGTCGGGTTCAACGGTTGGGACGCCGCCTCGGCGGCGGGGTTCGTGGTGGTCCCCCTCCTCCTCGCGGTGGGCATCATCCCGCTCTGGGGCCCCCTCCTCGAACTCATGGGGTTCCTCGGTCTCACGGGGGCGGTCATCCTGGCCGTGATGGCCTCGCCGGGGGCTGGAGCGGGCGTCGACTTCGCGGCGGGCGTGCTCCTGGGCTCCCCGATCCTCCTGGGCACCTGGGCCTGGACCCCCCGCAGGACGGCGCCCGGAAGGCTCATCGGTCTTGGCCTCGCCCTCCTCGAGGGGATCATCCTCCTCGCCGCCCTCCGGCTCCTGCAGGCCAACGGCCAAGTGGAGAACTCTTCCGGGCTCTTCTACAACTATACCTTCGCGAACCTGCTCCAGGTCTGTGGCATCGCGGGATACCTCAACGCGGTCCCGAACGGCTGCCCGGTGTCGCTCACCTTCCTTCCGCTCCGCGACCTGGTCGATCCGGTCTTCGTGCTCCTGGCGGGGCTCGCCCTGCTGGGCGTGCTCGTCCCGGCGCTCTCGCCCAGGACCGGCGAGGGAGCCCCCGGGGACGCGGAGAGCGTCGACGAGTTCGACCAGAGCAGCCTCGCGGGGGGATCGCTCCCCCTCGCCCCCGAGATGTCGAGGGGGCTCGCCCGAAGGACCCCGCCCAGGTCGGCCCCCGGGCTCGCGCCCCCCGGGACGGGGGCCCTGGTCGTCTCGACGCTCATCGTGCTCGGGTTCATCGTGGTCGCGGTGAACACGCCGACGGCCCTCCTGCTCCCGACGATGCTCCTCCTCGTGGTCGCGTTGGTCGGGGTGCTCTATCTCAACCGGTCCCCCCGAACGGTGCGAATCCCCCGCGGCCGCCGCTCGGAGCTCTCCGCGAGGGTGGGAGCTCCGGTCCCTCCCCCTCCCGAGCACCCTCCCGGTTCCGGCACGGGCGACCCCCTCGTGCTCCCTCCGCCCATGGGAAGCGGCGGGCCCCTCGCACCGACCCACTTGACGCTGCCCTGACCAGGGTGATCGGACGGGTTCCGGGCCCGCTCCCTGGGGGAGCTAGGGAAGGGGTGGTCCCCAAGGGGGAGGCACCTGCCGGGGCGCGTTCGAGCCGTTCCTCCTTCGGGTGAGGACGAAGTAGACCAACGCGCCGAGGAGGAAGATCGGGGGCAGCACGAGGAAGGGCCACCAGGGGCCGGAGGCGAACGGGAGGATGGAGAAGTTCCCTCGGGTGTACTGTCCCGAGTTCGTCTGGTGGCATCCTGGCTGGGAGGGGGAGGTGCAGTTCACCTTCGGCGCGGGAAGCAAGGTGATGTTGAGCGCGAAGTGCCGACCGCTGGGGAACACGTAGGGGAAGGGCGACTGCCAATCGTAGTACCCCTGGGCCGAGGCCACGACCTCGTAGTCGCCGCCCGGCAGCTCGGGGAGGGGGAAGGAGACCGTCCCCTGCGCGTTCGTGTAGCTGGCGTAGGCGAAGTCGATGAGCACCTCCGCCCCCGAGATCGGCGCGGAGGTGTTGCGGTCCCTCACCTCGAAGAACGCGTAGCAGTAGGGAAGGGGGCTGAGGTAGAGGACCACGGACTGGAACGCGCCCCATCCCAGCGGGTGAAGGTACTGCGTCGGGAGGGGCTGGGTCGAGTAGCCGGAGTGGTAGGCCGTGATCGTGTAGTTGCCGTACCCCAGGTTCGTGAAGTTGGCCCAGCCTGATCGCTGGGTGAGCCCGGTCGAGCCCAGGGTCGTCGGCAGGGGGTCCGTGTTGGTCATGTTCACGTTCGCGAGCGGCACGGGGAGCCCGGTGAACTCGTCGTAGACCCGGACGTCCACGCTGGAGAGCGGACGCTGGGAGAGGTCGAAAGAGAGGTTCAACGAGCCGGTGTAGGGCAGGTGGGCCAGCTGCAACCCCGGGAAGTACAGCGGGTCCGACACGACCACAGACTCGGCGCCGCCGGGGTAGGTGCTCACGTTGAGCCATCCGGTGGGGCCCGTGAACCCTACGAACGTGCCGTTGAAGGTGACGGTGGCCCCGGCGAGGGGAGAAGGCCCGGAGGTCGCGTTGTGCCCGAGGACGCGGAGGTGGACGACCGGGTAGGGCACCAGGAAGAGGCGGAGCTCGGTCGCACGGTAGGCGGTGAGGTACACGGTGCCGGTGGCCGAGTAGTAGTTCAGGGCGACCGCCATGCCCCGCGCGGTGCCCACGATGGTGGTCATGTTGCCGAACCCGTAGGCCCCGGAGGTGGTCCGGTTCGACGTGAGGTCGGGCATGATCGCGGTGATGGAGGCGGAGACGATGGGCTGGTTGTTGTCCAGGTCCAGGGTCTGGACCTCGAGCACCGCCCACGGCTCATGCACCAGGGTCAGGTTCACCCATCGGGTCCCGGTCTGGTTCAAGGTGAGGTTGTCGTAGCCCGTCCGATAGTCGCTCAGCGTCACGGAGAGACGCACGGACCCGGCCCGGGCCGGCGTGAAGTTGAGCCACCCACCCTGGCCGGTGGTGCCGCTGAGCTGCCCGTTCCAGTAGATGGAGGCCCCCGGCAAGGCGACGGTGCGGTTGTGCACGTCGAGCTCCGAGACGTGCAGCCGGAGGATCGGTAGAGGGACCAGGCTGACGTTCACGTGGAAGGTCAGCCCAGGGTCGAGGAAGACCAGGAGGTCCTTCTCGTAGTATCCCTGCGCCCAGAACTGCAGATGGTTCGGGCCCGCGCGCAGGAGGGAGGAGTTGGAGTACCCGCGCGACCCGGTGAGGAAGCTCGCGAACTGGAAACCGTTCGAGTACGAGTCGTTCACGTCGGCGAAGGCGATGGGCGCTCCGGTCGTGTTGTCGAGGACCCGGGCGTCGATCCCGCTAGGTTGCACGGGGACCAGGGTCGCGTTCGCCTGTACCGTGCCCGAGTAGGCGAGGGAAACGTTGTCGTAGCCGTTCTTACAGTTCGCGAACGTGTCCTCCGTCGCGAGCGGCCCGCTCCGGTTGAAGGTCAGGTTCTCGAACCCGGAGGACCCGGTGAGCCCAAAGGCGGAGCCGTTCAGGAAGAGCGTCGCCCCCGGGAAGGGGTAGGCCGCCCCGGGAAGAGAGATGTCCGCCCCTAAGGCGCGGAACACGAGGTGTGGGAGGGTCCAGAGGGTGACGGTCACCGTGAGGTTCTGGTCGGGCAGAAGCGAGAGCGCCGAACGGTTCTCGTGGTAGCCCTGCCTCCAGGTGGTCAGCAGGAAAGTGACGTTCGCGGGGAGGCCGGTGTAGTAGGCGAAGCCCAGCGAGTTGGTCTGCAACGGGGGCGCACGCCAGGGGACCCCACCCACGGTCACGTTCGCGTAGACCCCGGCGAGCGGGGCACCGACGGTGCTGACCACGTGGACCGTCAGGTTCGCGTGAGGGTTGGGCGTGAGGTTCAGGACCACCAAGGGCGGGGTGATGCCAGGTCGTAGCCACAGTGACGCGTTTGCCGGATGATAGCCCACCTTCGTTCCCATGATGAGGGTCGAGCCGGGAGCGACCTGCGTCATGTTCCCATATCCGTAGGCGCTCGTCGACGTCTGGAACACGGAGTCCAGGGTGACGGTCCCCAGGTCCAGCGGCGCGTGGGTGACCGCGTCCAGCAGCCGCACGTCGACCTCGGAGGTGGGGGCGAAGCGCCAGAGGTCGTTGAGCGGGCCGAAACCGGTGTTGCCCCCGGCGACGAGCAAGGTCTGGTTGAGCGGGGTCGTGAGCCAGGTCGCGGCGGAGGCGTACCGGGCGCTCGGCGTGGGACTCGCAGAGACCGACGTCCAGCTCTGCGTCGTGGGGTCGAACGTCCATGCGTCGGCGAGGGCCCCCGAGGTCCCGTACCCGCCGAAGAGCACGTCCAGGCCCTGCGCCGGGTCGAAGGCCCACACTGCATTGCCCCGCCCGGCGGGTTGGGTCGCGGAGCTGGCGATCGAGGTCCAGGTCTGGTTCCAAGGGTCGTAGCGCCATAGCGCGTTCGAACAGGGATCGCATCCGCCGAACAGGTCGAAGCGATGGACGACCGGGTCCCAGAGCAAGGAGGCCCCGTGGAGGCTCGGGGGGTGGGTCCCCGCTCCAACCAGGCTGACATGGGTCCAGCTCCCGCTCGAGAGGTCGAGCGTCCAGGTGTCGGAGTAGATGATCTCTCCACCCCCGTAGCTCTGGTTCCATCCACCGAAGAGAAGGGCGGTGCCGACGTAGGGCGCGAGGGCGAAGGCGCTGTCGGCCCTCGGAGCGGGGGCGGGGCCCGAGGGGAGTTCGTGCCAGGTGTCGTTCCCCATCCGGAACTCCCAGGTCTGGTTGTCGGTCCCGCGGCTCGTGGAGTTCGTGACCCCTCCGAAGAGCACGGCGAGGTCGAGGAGCGGGTCACCTGCGAACGCGAAGTGGGTCCGCGGGGAAGGCGACGGTCCCGCGACATGGACCGCTGTCCAGGCGTTGCTGCTCTCGTTGTAGAGCGAGGTCGTGTTGACGAGCCCCGAGGTCGCGCCCCCGAAGAGCACTGCGCTCGAAGAGCCCCCGAGGGCCGGCACCGAGGCCATCCCGGCGCCCTCGCCGATCTGGTACCAGGACGTGGCCGGGCTCCAGGCCAGAAGCCCTCCGGCCGTCGCGCGCGGGACGGGGCCCGCCCCGCCGTTCCCTTGGATGAAGGACGTTGCCGCGGACGGCAGGGGGGGTGTCGCCGCGGGGCCGACCGCATCGCGGCCGTAGGGCAGGGCGGTGGCTGGCCCTACCGGCAGGAGCAGGCCGACGAGCAGCAGGGCGAGCAGCGCACTTCCCGATAGGAAGGGGAAGCGCGGGGCCCCCGAAAGGATGGGGTGCATGGGATCTCCTCGGTCGCGATGGTGCGCATCACCCTCAGGTCGGCACCGCCTCTTTTGGCTATTGGCCTCTCCACGAGGAGGTTGGGAACCTCCTACGGTGAGTTTTCGTCATCGTTCTCTCCATCGTTCCACCCCCTTCGGCCGGTTCGGGCAGCCTGCGTCGGGGACCTTCCCGGCCCTCCGGTGCGGAGGGGGGCCGGGTCTCGGCGAGGGCCTACCTCCGTAGCGTCCCCCGAAGGTCACGGAGGGACCGAGACCGCTTGGTCCTCCCCATCCTCAACCGAAGGGTTCATAGTCGCCGGAGGGAGGGCCCCTGCACCTTGGCTCGCGAGGAGACCCTTCCCCCGGACGACATCCTGCTCCAGGTCACCCCTGCCCTGCCCATCGCGGACGTGTGGGAAGGGCTCGTCAGGCCCGAGCACCTGGTGAAGTGGCTCGCCCCTCGGGTCAACATCGCACCCTACGAGGGAGGCGCCTTCGAGCTGTTCTGGGACGAGAAGGACCCGACGAAGAACTCCACCCAGGGGTGCACTCTTCTACGGTTCCGGGAGCAGGACGAGATCTCCTTCACCTGGAAGGGCCCCCCGCAGTTCGACTCGTTGATGAACCAGGGGACGGAGCCCACCGAGGTGCAGATCCGTATCTCCCCCTGTCCCGAGGGGATCGACGTCACCCTCGAACACCGGGGTTGGAAGGCCGGCGAGGCCTGGGAAGAGGCACGGTCCTGGCACTTCCGTTGGTGGGACGATGTCCTGCACCGGTTCAAGGACTACGTGATGACCGGGGAAGCCCCTTCCCCACCCACGCGCGAGTGACCCCATCGGTAGGGCCCTTCGCTCCGGAAGGAGCGGGGAGACCCCCAAGGGGCCCCTTGCGATTTCCGGTGCGGGACGAAGAGCTATCTCCCTGGGCGTGCGTCCGAAGGTCGCATGCCCCTCCTGCCGGCGAAGGAGCGTTGTTGACCGGCACGGCGCGGTACGGGGAGAGGTCGACCGCTCTCCTCGCCGCGTTCCTGACCGTCGCCGGGGTGCTCCTGGTGGCGCTACCCGGCGGACAGGTGGCGGCCCTGCCGAACGAGGCCGTCCACGCCCATGGCCCGGTCGCAGGTGGATCTTCCCGATCGGGCCCGCTCTTCACGTCGGCGCCCACTCCGCTCGGGCTCTGGACCAACCTCACCCCCTCCCTCGTGTCGCCCTCGCCCCCCGGCCGCGCGTTCTCCTCCATGGCCTACGACGGGAAGGATGGGTTCGCCCTCCTCTTCTCCGGGGTGGCCCAGCATCCGAGCGGTGTGGACTATCTGGCGAACGATGTCTGGACCTACACCCCCACGACCGGATGGACGAACCGGACCACCGCTCTAGGGGGCCCTGGGGCCGGGGTCTTCGGCACGTTCGGGGCGGAGATGACCTACGACTCGGTCGACCAATCGACGGTGGTCTACGGCGGTTGCACTCCCTTCTCCTGCAACAACGTCACGCCGACCCCCTCCCCGATCTTGCTCACCTTCCTGGGGAGCGGAGCGACGACCGGGGCGTTCAGCGCATCGTCGCCGCAGACGCCTGGACCCCTCATGTGGTTCGGCTTCGCGGACGCTCCCAATGGGGGCGGCCCCCATGGGGGTGGGGCCCTGCTCTTCGGAGGTTGCAACAGCTTCGACCCGAAGGGAGCGTACGGGTTCAATTGCATCCCTGGAGGCCTCTCCGGCAACACCTACTTGCTCAACGACCCGCTGGGGACCGGTGGCCTCCCTCAGCCTAGCTGGACCGTGATAACCGGGGGTGCGAGCCCGTCCCCCCGCGAGCTCACCATGCTGGCCTGGGACCCGATCCTCCACGCCGACATCCTGTTCGGCGGTCTGGGGTCGTCCTACCTCGACAACGACACCTGGGAGTTCTCGCACGGGTCCTGGACCGACCTCAGCTCCCAGGTGGGTCCTGCCCCTTACGATGCCGGCGGGGCGTTGGTCTACGACAACCGCTCGGGGTCGCTGCTCTTGACGGGCGGGTTCTCCCCCGGGAACTACGGGAAGGCGAACTTCACCTGGGCGTTGGTGCCGAGCACTGCGGGCGGCCCGCACTGGGTCAACCTCACCGCGACGGCCGGCACCCCATCCCCACGCGTGGCACCCACGGCCGCGAGCCTGCCGGGGGACGCCTTCCCGATGGTCTTCGGGGGGGCGAACCGGACCTCTGGGCTCCAGCACGACACCTGGATCTTCGGTCCTCCGTTGGTCGACCATCCCTCCGTCGCTCCTAGGCTGACCGACACGGGGCTGCCGGTCACCTTCTCCGGATGGGCCCAGGGAGGGCTCGCCCCCTACCTCTTCAACTGGCAGTTCGGGGACGGCGCCGTTCAGGCATCGGCCGACGGGAACCACAGCTACCTCACCCCGGGGAACTACCTCGCGAACCTTACGGTGCAGGACACCTACGGCCAGCGCTTCGTGGCCTCCGTCCCGGTGACCGTGAACGCTCTGCCCACCGTCCAGACGGCCTCTTCCCCCGCCGCACCGACCCCGGCCGAGCCCGTGAGCCTCTACGCGAACGTGACCGGCGGGACAGGGCCCTTCACCTACGCCTGGGACCTCGGCGATGGGAGTTCGAGCCAGGCCCAGGACCCCACGGCCTCCTACTCGGCGCCGGGTACCTACCAGGCGAACGTCACGGTGAACGACTCGGTGGGGGGCTTCGCCCATGCTTCGGTGAACATCACCGTCGCGGCCCCCGCGATCCAGGTGACCGCGGGCGGGAGCCCGCACCTCGGGGCCGCCCCGCTCACCGTGAGCTTCTCCGCGACCACGTCGGGTGGGTACGGTCCCCTCTCCTGGTCGTGGAAGTACGGCGACGGGTCCGCCGGTTCGTCCTTCGGCAGCCCCACCCACGTCTACAACTCGACGGGCTTCTACAACGCGACCCTCTGGGTGAACGACACCTATGGTGACAGCGGGCGTTCCACGGTCGCCATCCAGGTCTTCGCTCCGCTGACGGCGACGATCGGCCTTTCGGGGAGTCCCGTGCTCGTGGGGACCTCGGTGCAGGTGAGCGCGCTGCCGCTGGGCGGGTACGGCGCTCTCACCTACGCCTGGAGGCTCAACGGCTCCTCCCTTTTCACCACCAGCAGCTCGTTCTCCTTCACTCCCGCCGTCGTGGGGAACTACTCGTTCGCCCTGCAGGTGAGCGACCAGGCGGGAGAGCAAGCGGGCGCCTCCGCGACGTTGGAGGCGGTCGCCCAGGTCGCCCCGCTCTCGGTGACCCTCGTCGCGAACCACAGCTCGCCGATCGAGCTCGGGCAGACGCTCATCGTCAACGCGACCGTGCAAGGAGGTCTCCCGCCCATGAGCTACGTCTGGGCGCTCAACGGGACCAACACCTCCTCGCTGGGAGCCACGGCCGTGCTTCTCTTCCATCCCCCGCACGCGGCCACCTACACGCTCACGCTCTGGGTCGCGGACCACGACGCGCAATACGCGAAGAGCGCTCCCCTCACGATCGAAGTGAAGGCGCTCGCGTCCGGAGGCGGTGGAGGGGGCGGTGGAGGGGGCGGTGGCGGTGGTTCCCCGTCGAGCTCCTCCCCCACGTGGCTCAACCTCTCGAGCCCATGGCCGTACCTGATCCTCGTTCTCCTGATCGCGGCGCTCGCCGGAGCGCTCCTCTACGCTCGGCGTCGTCGCTCGCCGAGGGGCGCGGCCTCCGTCGCTCCCATGACGGGGGCGGCCGGGGGATGGAGCGCTTCGTCCCTCGAGCCGAGCGCGGGCCCGGTGCCGGAGGAGCCTCCGCCGGACGCCACCCCATCCGCCGCCCAGCAGGCGTTCGCGCCCACCGATGCAGGGGCGCACCTCGGCTCCCCCGCGACGGGCGAGGGCGAGGCCATCATGATCGAGGACGAGGGGGCGTCCGATGCCGCGCCGGCGGCGACGGAGTGGCGGGAGGAGGACCCGAGCGAGGAGACCTCTCCTGTCGAGACGCCGGAGGATGGCCCGGCCCCTTCCGAAGCCCGGTCGCCCGGGGCCGCGCCTCCTTCCCCGGCGAGCGGTACCACCGACCCTGCGACGGCCGTGATCGAGGAACCGACGGGGTCGTCCGAGCCTTTCCCCTCTTCGCCTTCCGCCCTTCCGAGCGGGACGCCCGCTACCGAGGCGCCCTCACCAGCTGCGGAGCCCTCGGAGGCTCCGGCTCCTGAGCCGGATGTCGTTCCCTCGGTGTCGGAGCCGTCCGCCACGTCCTCCTCCAGCGCTCCCGCCGCCCAACCTTCGTCGGCCGCGCCCGCTCCGGAGCGGAAGAAGATGAAGCTCAAGCGCAAGAGCCCCGAAGCCCCCCGGTGAGCCCCGCTCCCGGGGAGGCGCCGGGCCGGCGGGGATCAGCGCCCTTCCATGGGGGGGACGAGGCGGACCCAGAGGTCACCTCGCGAGCGCCCGTCCGATGCGGGAACCCCCTTACCGGGGACCCCCACGACCTGCCCATAGTGGGAGTGGCGCGGGAGGGTCACCCAGACTTCGTCGATCGGGGTCCTCAGGGGAGCACGACCGCCGTGCGTCAACATTCGGGAGGGCACGGGCAGGTCGAGCACGAGGTCCGGGCCCGCCCGGGTCCACGGACCGGGTCGGACGTTGATCCGGATGAAGAGGTCCCCCTGACCGCCATGGAGCAGCGGCTGTCCCTGGCCCGGGACGCAGAGCTTCTGCCCATCCTCGAGGCCCGGCGGGAGGCGCACCTCGGTCCAGGACGAGAGCAAGATCCAGCCCACCCCATGACAGGGAAGGCACGGGGTCCTCCCGGCCCCGCTCGCGAGCCGCCCCCGGCCCTGGCACCGGTAGCAAGCCTCGCGCGTGCGCACGCCGAGGAAGACCTCCTCGGGCCCCCAGCCCGTGCCCCGGCAGGAGGTGCACACCACCCGGCCGGGCCGCAGGGTCGAGCCCTCCCCCTCGCAGGAGGGGCACGGCGCGGCACGGGGAACGCGGATGCGCACCCGGCAGCCGGTGAAGAGCTCCCTGAGGCCGAGCTCGACCGTGGTCTCGAGGTCGGCATGCCCGGTCTCCGTCGTGGTGAGCGAGGCATCGTAGGCCCGTCGTTCGGACTCGTTGGAGAGGAGGTGGTAGGCCTCGTTGATGGCCTTGAACCGCTCGACGGCCGCCGGGTCCCCCGGATGCAGGTCCGGGTGACACTCGTGGGCCAGATGGCGGAACGCCACGTGGATCTCCTCGTTGGAAGCGTTACGGGGAACCCCGAGGAGGGTGTAGTAGTCCGTGGACGCAACCTCGGGCATGTGGCCTCGCGTATGGAATCCGTTTGCGGGGTTGCCCTTCATAAAGCAGGGAGGTCGAGTGGAAGCCGGAGGTCACCTCTCGCCCTCCGGAGGACACGGAGCATCGCTGGGACACCTTCGGGCGGGCTCCGAAGCGCTCCCGTGAGAAGGTGCGTCCTTCGGTCGCGGACGGGCGTCAGTAGCGGCATGCCCCCGGGCCCCCCGGAGGCGGGCCGGGACCGTGCCGGAGCGTCCTAGCGAGCCCTCGCCCCGTGGGGGGAATGAAGCTCGAGGACGCGCCGGTCACCGGGTCGGAGCTCTTCCCGTCGCTGCAGCATCACTTTCTCCGCTTCCCTACCAGAACGAACGGCCGCCTCCTTCAGGCCGCAGAGCTCCTGCAAACGAGCGAGGGTCCTCCATCTCAGTACGGCGCTCTCCGCTTCCTCCTCGGTGCGGGGAGCCCCGGGAGGTTCTCGCTCGAGCAGCGCGTCCAGCGCTTCCCGGGCCCGGCCGGACTCGCCCACCGCCCGAAGGTAGAGCAGCAGGTGCTGGGTCACCGGTGCGGACGGCGACCTCTCGCCGGTGATCCTCAGGAGCTCCTCGAAGGTGCGTCTCGCCTCCGCCCACGCTCCGCGAAGCCCCTCGAGCTCGCCCCTCACCCGGAAGAGCGCGATCCGGGGGACCTCGAGCTCCAGGGTCGCCGCAACGTCCAGCCCCTCGGACAAGAGTCCCTCCGCCTCGTCGGGACGGTTCAGCAGCAGGAGCGACTCCGCGAGATCCGCGAGCTGGAGCGCGAGCCCGGAGAGGTCGCCCGCCCGCTGGGAGAGCGCGGCCGAACGACGGAAGAGCTCGACCGCTTGCTCGCACTCCCCTTCCTGCGCACGGACGAACGCCTGGCCGCTCACGAGGATCGCCTCGGGGGCGGTCCGACCGTTCCGCATCGCGAGCGTCGCCCCCAGGAGGAAGACCGCGTGGGCCTCGCGCCAGCGGGTACGCTGTCCCATGAGGCACCATCCTTTCTTGTCGAGGAGATCGAGGCGGAGGGAGAGGTCGTCCCCACTACCCATCCGACCGAGAAGGTCGTCCGCGAGGGGCACCCCCTCCTCGTACTGATGGCTTTGGAGCAGCAGATCGAGGAGGACCGCGTCCATCGTGAAACGGGTACGTGGGGTCACCAGGCCCCCCATCTGCTCCATCTCGTTGCGGGCGCCCTGGTAGCGAGCGAGGGCGCTCTCGGGGTCGGAGAGGACCTCGATGGCGGAGCGCTCCGCCTCCACCTCCCATCGGAGGGGGGGGTCCACGTGGACCTCGGACAGCCGCTCCAGGACCTGAAGGCCCGAAGGTCCCTCCCCTTCGATACGCAGTCGATGCACGAGCCGGGTCGCTTCCTGCAGGGCATCCACATCGGGGGGGGTGTGGCGGAGGCCGAGGTCGACCAGCCCCTGCAACATCCTCTCGGCGAGACCCCACGCCCGCTCCTCCATCGCCCGCTCGACCGCCTGACGGAAGAGCAGGATGTCCGAGGGGCCCTCCCGGGCCAACTCCAGAAGGTCCCCCGGCACGAAGGGCGAACGCGGGTGGTGCTCGACCCACCAGTCGCAGAGGGCCCGGGTCTTCTCGGGCACCTTCTCCTCCGGACAGCTCCGTCGGGCCGCTTGACGGTGCTCCGCATGCGGGAAGCGCCAGGAGACGCCTCCCTCCTCCTCGCTCCGAAGCAGGTCGCCCGACGCGTCGAGCAGCTCTAGGACCCTCTCCACTTCGACCGGGTCCTTTCCCACCGCCGCTGCGAGCGGCGCAGCTTCCACGGGGTCCGGCACCAGCGAGGCGACCCCGAGGAGCTCCCGCTCAGAGGCCGGATGTCGAAGGATACGTCGGTCCAGCAGCAGGGCGGTGGAGACCGGCGGGTCTTCGACGCTCTCCTCCCCGGCCAGCGCGGGGCTCGGAGGTCGTACGCTGGGCCCATCGCCGTTGCGCTCGACCCAGCCCTCCGCGTCCAGGTAGCTTGAGAGCTCCACGATCGTGAGCGGCTCCCCGCCCGCTCGTTCGAGGAGGCGGTCGAGCGTCGGTTCTTGGGTGTCCGCAGAGAGGCGCAGCAGTTGCCTCGCGAGCCGACCCCGCTCGGAGCTCGGGAGGGGAGAGAGCGAGAGCTCCAGCAGGTCCCTCTCGACCCCCGCCTCACCTCCGCCGCTGCCCTCCTCGTCCCCCGACGCACTGGGAGGGGACGCGGAGGGCTCCTCCGGAGCCTCGGGCGCCGCTTCGGGCAGCTCCTCCTCAATCGCCGTCACGAGCAACGTCGAGGTGGAGGCCGCTACACGCTCCAGGGAGGAGAGGCCCCAGCGGGTCACCTCTCCGGCCTCCTCGAGGTCGTCGACGAGCAGCAGTCGACCCGGTGACCCCACGGGCGTCCTCCATCCTTGCAGGTAGCGCCACATCCTCGCCGGCGCGGGGTCTTTCTCCTGCGCTCCCCGGGGCTCGGGCTCCGCTCTTGCTCCCCCGGGCCCGGAGGAAGGTGCGCTACCGGGCGAGCGGCTCGGGGTCACCGCCGCGGCGGCCGTCCCTTCAGGTCGCGCGTCCGCCCCTGCCTTGGCCCCCGATGCCGCGGTCGTCGCAGGCGGGAAGGACGGGGGCGCGGTCGTCGCCCAGAGCCGGTCGAGGGCCCTTGCCGGTCCTTCCCGGTCCTCCCTCCCCGACGCCCGCGCGAGGCCGATGGTCGCGCCCCGGGCCTTTGCGGTGACGTAGAGCCAGTCCAGGACGCGGCTCTTGCCGATGCCGGAGGGGCCCTTGAGCCGCACCGCTCCTCCTCGGCCCTTCTCGACCGCCTGGAGTGCACGTTCGAGGGCCTCGACCTCTCGCTCCCTCCCGATGAGCGCAGGGGGGCCCAGGCCCCCTGTCGGTGCGACCCCCCCCATCATGGCCCGGATTCCCGCGGAGGAGAAAATCGTCGCGCTCGCCCTTCCCGGCGCTCTCCTCAGACCGTAAGACGGGTCTGCCCCGGGACCTCGAGGGAGCGGTACTCCGGGACCGCGCGGGTCCCTCTCCTCCTCGCCGTCCTGCGCGGGCCGCTCCGGGCGGTCTCGCTCCCTTCTCTCGCTCCCGTCCGCGTCCTTCCCTCCCGTTCGCGTGACCGTCCCCACGAAGTCAGGACCCGGTCCACGTCGTAGCCGAACGGGAGGAAGAGCGTCTCGAAGCTCCGGGCGAGGAGCTCCACGTAGGCCCGCACATCGTAGCGCTCGTGCCCGGCGAGGAGCTCCGCGGGGACCGCCCGTTCCCGGTAGTCGCGGGAACGCTGGTCCCGGATGAGGTAGCTCACCTCCTCGCCGGGCTCCCGCACCAGCCCTTCCTCCTTGAGCCGCCGCAAGGCGGCGACCCCGTCGGAGTAGACCCGGTACTCCTCGAGCCGCTGGGTGATGCGGTGGGTGAGCAGGAGCTCCTCCCGGGGCACGTCGCCCACCGCGAGCGCCTCAGCGTAGCGGTGCCCCACCTCCAGCGCCGCCGGGACCCGCTCCAGGAAGCCCGGGCCATCCTCCGCCTCCCCCAGGAGGTCCAGCGCCTCCTCCTGGACCTTCTGGACGAAGGTCGGCATGTCGCCGCGCCGGGTCTCGATCCCCCGGAGCTTGAACTCCCCGTGCTCGTAGCGGCCGTAGTAGCGCTGGGAGACCCCCAGCCCGTGCTCCCGGCCCGGGAGGAAGACGATCCAGCGGTACCTCCCCTCGTAGCCGAGCGGGAGGTCCAGCCGCTCCGTGATGTCCCGGGCGAAGGCGTTCGGATCGCCCCCCGGTGGAGGACGGAGCCAGAGCGAGTCGACGATGCCGTGGACCACCTCCCAGCCTCCCTCGCGCGCGAGCCGGGTGAGCTCCACCAGTACCTCCCGCGCGTAGGCGTTGATCGCCTCGTGGCACTCGATTCGCCCGAACCGGGCGTTGCGGTATCCCTGGTAGCCGAAGCTCGTCACGAGGACCCACTTCCAGGCCTTGCCCAGAGCGTCGTACCGCTCGCGGGTCGCCCCTTCGGTCTCCCGCTTCCTCCGCTTGTAGTGCAGGCGGCGCTCGACCAGGGGGCGGATCGTGCGAGGGACCACCCCCTCGCGCAGCGTGCACGACCGGTAGCCGAGCCCGGGGGCGACGTGCGGGGAGTCCGGGCAGCACGGGCAGTCCAGCGTCTCGATCGAGAGGTTGTGCCGGACCATGATGGAGGGGAAGAGGGAGGCGAAGTCGAACTCGTCCACGCCCTGCTGGAGCCCCACCGGCGGGGTCAGGATGAACCCGCCCCGGTCGGCGGCGACGAGCTGGGCGGCCGTCTTCTCCTGCTCGGGGAGGTTCTTCTTCCAGGGGATGTGCACGCCGCGGCCCAGGGCCACCGCGAGCTCCATCGCGCTGAAGGCGGTCCCGGGCGACTGGCGGACGACGCTCTGGAGCCCGAGGCGCGAGAGCCGGGAGGTGTCGAGGAACCCCAGGAGCCCCACGTCCTCGACGAACCGCTCGTTGACGTCCAGATGGAACCGGCCGGAGAGGAAGTGCATCGGGGCGCGGTGGAGGACCCTCCCGTAGCTCTCGAAGGTCTGTCCGCGCTGGTGGAGGCGGAACGCGGTGGGCTCCCTCCCCAGGAAGAACCGCTCCTCGTTCCAGCCGTGGAGGACCGCCCGACGGTAGAGGTGGGGGAGGTGGAAGGCGTCCCCTCCGTGGGTCCACAGGATGTCCGGGTCCTCCTCCCGCAGCTCGTCGAGGAGCCCTTGGAGCGTTCCCTCCTCGCTCCCTTCCTCGACGGTCCTCTCCTCCGGGGTGCCTTCGCCCAGGCGCACGCGGACCACCGGAGCATCCCCCCGCGAGGGCCGCCCCGGGCCCTGGCCGAAGGTCTCGACGTGGAGCCGAAGGCCGCGCAGCGGAGGAGGCTCGTACTCCGTCACCTCGGGCGGCTCTTTCGCGAGGACCTCGCTCCCGCTCCAGGCCACGGGAGCGAAGGGGTAGAGCCCACGGTCGATGTAGAAGAGCTGGGGGGCGGAAAGGTCGACGTCGAAGAGCTGGAAGGTGGTGAACCCTCCGCGGGCGTCGATCTCCTCCGCCAGCGACCGTCGCGCCCCGTGGGGGGCGGGGACGACCGCCAGCGCCCGGTGGGTGCGGTCCTCCGGCTCGAAGAGGCTCGTCCGGACCTCGCTCCAGGAGAGGGAGGAGAGGTCCCTCCGTCCCTGTGCGAGGCAGCCCGCGAGCTCCTCCAGGCGGTCGGAGGGACCGGTCACGAAGAAGGGCGGGGCCCAGGGGACCTCCTTGCGATGGACCGTGCCGTTCCGCTCCTTGAGCCAGAGCACGACCGAGTCGCCGGCCCGGGAGGAGTGGGTGTCCAGGAGCCACCCTTCGGGCATGGGTCACGCACCGGGGCCGCCCGAGCGCAGGGCGGCCTCCTGGGGTCTCAGCGGCGGACGGCGGTTGAAGGTGGAGAGGAGGGGGCGTGAAACCGTGGCCCCGGGCGGGGCGGGGTAGCGGTCCACCCCGGCTCCGCGGGCCTTATCACGCGGTCCGCTCCACCTCCTGTGTCCGAGCCTCCCCTGTCCTCCGCACCGGCGGAGGGCCCATCCCCTCCCTCTTCTCCTCCTCCCGAGAAGGGTCCGGTCCTCTCGAACCGCAACTTCCTTCGGGTGTTCCTCGCGGGGGCCATCTCGACCGGAGGGTCCGCCTTCTCGAGCCTGGCCGTGGTCTGGGTGGTCTACGCCCGGACCGGCTCCGCGATCGACCTCGCGCTGGTCGGGGTGGCCAGTCTCTCCGGCGCCATCCTGACCACCCTTCCCGCGGGGGTCTGGGTGGACCGCTACTCCCGTCGCAGCATGATGGTCCTCTCCGACCTCCTCCGGGCCGGCTGCAGCGCGGCCCTCGCCGCGATCCTGCTCGCGGTGGGGTTCTCTTTGCCGAGCGTCCTGGTGGTCTCCTTCGTCTGGGCCGCCGCGGGGAGCCTGTTCAATCCGGCCGAACAGGCGCTGGTCCCCGCGATCGTGCCCGCGTCGCAGATCGCCGATGCGAACGGTCTCATCCGGTCCTCGCGATCCGTGATCTCGCTCGTCGCGAACGGGGCGGCCGGGGCCCTCATCCTCGTCGCGGGAGCGATCCCCAGCTTCTGGCTGAACGCGGGGACCTACCTCGTCTCCGCGGTGCTCGTCTCGGCGGTCATCGTGAGCAGGGCCACCGTCCGCCCCCCCACCACCGCCCCTCGGCCCCGGGCCATGTTCGCGGAGATGCGGGAGGGGATGGCGTGGCTCTACCGCCAGGAGGGGCTCTTCGCCCTCTCGCTCTCCGCCACGCCCCTCAACTTCTTCCAGAACATCTTCTCGGCCTTCGTCGTGGTCTTCGCGGTCGTGCTCCTGCACGGCACGGCCCTCACCCTGGGCGGCCTGCTCGCCCTCACCGCCCTGGGCCAGGCCGTGGGCGCCGTGCTCGTGGGCCGGACCTCCGCGCTGCGCCACGCGGGGAAGGCCTGGCTTCTGGCCTATGGGGTCGGATCCGGAGCGGCGATCCTCGCGGTCGCGATCTACCCGCAGGTGTACCTCGCCCTCGTCCTGTTCTTCTTCGAGGGGCTCGTGGGGGCTTTCGGGGGGACCTCGTGGTTGTCCGCCTCCCAGTTGCTGGTCCCCTCCGAGATGCAGGGCCGCTACTTCTCTGTGGACGGGCTCATCAGCTTCGGCATCCTCCCCGTGGCGCAGATCGCCGGTGGGATCCTGATCACGCTCTACGGGGTCCAGCGGGTCTTTCTGCTTGCCGGGGCCGGGATGGTCGTCACGGGAGCGCTCTTCTGCCTGTGGCCCGCGCTGTGGCACTGGGGCGTTCGCGGGCCCCCTTCGTCGGGGCCCCCGCGGAAGTCGGCGGGGTCCGCGTGAGCCCCCCTGCCACCGTGGGTCGCTCGTCCCCGACATGACCCTCCCAACGGACGGAGCTTCCCCGCGTGGCGTGTCGCTCTAGGCCCGGGGAGGGGGACCCGCAGACCTCGACACCCGTGCGCTCGAGCGTCCCCGGAGGGCCTCAGAGGGCCTGGGACGCGAGGTCCACCAGGATGGGGCGGGAGGGCGGATCGGGCTTCCCCTGGAGCGTCCGAAGCCGCCGTTCCAGGTCCAAGAGCATCGAGAGGAAGACGCGCTCGGTCAGGTCCCCGCTCGAGAGCATGGTGCCCTGCGCCACGTACCGGCGGGCCCCCTGCATCAGCTCCCGGAAGTTCTCTCGGTCCTTGGGGTCGGTGAGCGCCCGGCCGAACTCCCGGTCCCATCGAGCGAGCCGCTCCTCTAGAGCGTCACGGTAGGTCGGAACAGTCCGTCCCATGGCGTCACCTCCGTTGGCCGGTCGAACCGCTCGTTCCCCGGGGCGGGGGACGGCCCCTCGTCGTCGAACTCCTCCAGGTGCCGCTGATGGGGCGGCAGAGCGAGGAGCGTCAGGGTCTCGGAGCGCTCCTGGGCGGTGAGGCGCACGACGCCGTCCGGTCCGTGCAAGAGCCGCAGCGTCTCGTGGACCGTAGGTCCCTGGCGGGCGAGGCCCGGGAGGACCAGGCGGCCCCCGGTACGCGCCTGCGTCAGCAGGAGCGGTCGGCGGAGCGACCGGGCGAGCCGGCCCAGGACCCCGGCCATGTGCACCTGGAGCGCGACGGACTCGTCCGGAGGGACCTCCACGTCCTGGCAGAGGAGCGTGGGGTCGCTCGCCACGAGCAGCGATGGGAGCACGCTACGGGCGAGGAGCGCGTCCCCCCAGGTCTCCACGAGCGTCACCATCTGGTGGGCGGTGAAGGCCCGGGCGAGGCGGATCCGTCCCAGCACCTCCTGAGGTTCGGCGCCCCATCGACGGGCGAGGGCGCCCACCGCGTACGGCGAGAACCGGTTCGATCCCTCGCGGAGCGAGACCTCCCCTCCGTGGGAGGCGACCGCGGCGAGGAGGAACGGCAGGAAGCTCGAGATCAGCGTGGGCGGGCCCACGAGGGCCGTCGCCTTCCCCGGAGCGAAGGCCTGCTCCAGCCACGGGAAGAGCGACGGGGCCGCCGGAAAGAGCCGGGGAGGCCCCGCGTAGCGTCCCGCCGACCGCTCGCGAAGCTCGGAAGCAGGGCGCAGCTCTGGGCTCGGGAAGAGCAGGGTCCCGGGGAACGGGGGGTGATGTCCCCCGGCCGCAGGCCCTAGGGTGACGAGAGGAACGGGTTCGTCGGTCGAAAGGGGGGTCGCGTCCATGGTGGTTGCTCCTGGGCCGTCCTTCCTCGGACGACCGGGAGCACGAGGCGGAGGGGGTCTCTTGAACCCCCAAGGGGGATGCTGAAACCGTGGGGCCGTGACCGGGCAGGACCCTGCCGCGATCAGGGGACCGGGGGTGGTGTGACCATATCAATCCCTGGGGCCGTCCCCGCCCCCGGCCCGAAGGCAGGGCACGGCGGGTGAAGGTAGGATGTCCGCGCAACGGGGGCGGTCCTCGGCAAGGGGAGGGGTGGGCCCTTCCGTCGGCCCCTCAACGCTCCCCTCGACCCCGGGAACGGGCCCTCGTCCTTCCGCCCCATCTCTCCGCGCGGGCGTCGGCGGAGCGCCGCCCCCCGTCGAGGGGCGGGCCCTCTCCGACCCGCGCTACGACTTCCACTCGCACACGTTCCTGACGGACGGGGAGACCGCGGCCACCGACATGTGGCTCCAGGCCCTCGCCCTGGGCCACCGGGCCCTCGCCATCACGGACCATCTCTACACCGAGGATCCCAAGCCGATGCTGGAGCGCCTGCTGCAGGAGCAGAAGGGCTTCGAGTTCGAAGGGCTCACGACCGTGGTCGGTGTCGAGCTCTCCATGGTGCCCCCCCGCCGCATCGCGGAGGCCGCTAAGGGAGCGCGACGGGCGGGGGCCGAGATCGTCATCGTCCACGGGGAGACCCCGGTCGAGGCGGTCCCCCCGGGCACGAACCGGGCCGCCCTCTCCTCCAACGCCGTGGACCTCCTCGCCCATCCGGGGCTCCTCACCGAGGAGGAGGCCGAGCTCGCCCGCGCCCACGACGTCGTCCTGGAGCTCTCCACCCGCCGAGGGCACTCCCTGGGGAACGGGGGGGTCGCGAAGCTCGCGCTCCAGGTCGGAGCGGACCTGGTCGTGGACTCGGACGCCCATGCCCCGGCCCATCTCGTCCGCCAGGAGTTCGCGAGGAAGGTGGCCCTGGGCGCGGGCGTGCCGCTCGCGCACGTGACGAAGGTCGTCACGGAGACCCCGCTCCAGCTGCTGAAGCGCCTGGGGAAGGCCGGTCGCAGCTAGGACCGTGCGGCCCGGCGGGGCCGCTCCGGGGGACTAGCGCATCCCGGGCAGCGCCAGGCGTCGGGGCCAGCCCCGCAGGCGCCCGTGCGCGACACCACGGTCCTCCGGGGCCGGAGCTCGGAGCCGAGTGAGGAAGATCCAGATGGGGATCGCGAGGGCGATCGTGCCGAGCACGAGGAAGTACCGGTGGAACAGGGCGAGCGTCAGGGGAGCGGAGCCCAGCAGGAGGAAGGTGAAGACGAGGTTCGAGAGGCGCCCGATGCCGAGGGCCATCTCCCTTCCCGTCGCGGCCGAGGGGAGCGACCCTGTGGGGAAGAGCGTGGTGTAGGCCCGAAGGAGGGCGACCTGGAGCCCCCCCGCGACCCCGGCGATCCCGAGCAGGGCGACCTGCCAGAGCTGCACGGTCACGCCGAGACCCCAGAGCCAACCGACGAAGACCAGGTAGCCCAGGAGGGCCGGGACCCAGGTGGTTCGACGGCGGTCCGCCCAACGGGCGGTGAGCGGGGCGACGACGGCGCCGAAGATCGAGACCACCGAGACGATGAGCCCGACGTCCAAGAGCGAGCGGTCGGCCAGGACGAAGAGGAAGAGGGGATAGACCACCCAGCTCGTGTCCGTGAAGCCGAGCAGCCCGTAGGCGACCGCGAACCGTCGGTACCCTCGGACACGGAAGGGCGAGGTCACGGTCGAGCCGGAGCGGGCCGCGGGCCTGGGGAGGTCCAGGGACATGAGGAATGCCCCGAGGTAGAGCGTCGCCGCGAGGACGAAGACCGCAGGCAGGCCCAGCCCATGCTGCGCCGCGAGGAAGCCTCCCACCGCGGGCCCCACCACCCCGGCGAACCCGGGAAGCGCCACGCCGATGACGGTAATCTCCTGGATCTTCTTCCGGCCGTCGGTGAGGTCGTAGAGGTAGGTGTTGAAGGGGGGCCAGAAGAGGGCGAGCCCCAACCCCCAGGAAAGCCCCAGGAGTATGGGGTACCCGAAGGTCGAGAGGGAGACCTGGAAGGCCCCCAGGGCGAGAATGCCGACGGGCAGGAGCCGTGTGAACGAGGGGCCCCTCCAGCGCTGGAGGAGGAGGGGCGTGAACGCGAGGACCGAGAAGACCGGCACCAGCAGGAGGAGCAGGAAGGTGAGGGAGTCCCCTCCCAGTTCGTAGAGGTAGATCGGAACGAACGTCGAGCTCAGGCCGGAGGCGGTGAAGAAGAGCGCCGCGACGAGGAAGAGGAGTCGACCGGGGCCGGTGGGCAGCCAGTCGAGAAGGGCAGCCCCCCGGCCCTTCTGGCCGTCGCAGGCGAGGGCCCTCTCCGCCCCTCCCGCGGAGGGCCGCTCCCTGTCGGACGATGTCGTATCCATGTGTATAATGTATGCAGAGGTCGCTTACACATAAAGTGGATTGGGCCCCTGCGGCGAGAGGCCCGCACGGCCGCCGCGTCCGCACCGTGGGCCCGGGACCCCCCTCGCCCTTCGGTGGTCGGGTCGGCGCCCGTCGGTCTCTGGGGTCCGCGACCTCCTGGGTCGGGGGCGCGGCCGCCTCGAACACACCGTTTTGAGGGGTTCGGTCCATCGTCCGAGCGGACCGGTCATGTTCGTGGCTCCTGCCCCCTCCACCCCTCCCTCCTCCTGGGCCGAGGGGCTCCCCATCGGCCTCGCGCTGGCAGGGGCCCTGCCCCTGTTCCATGCGCGGGCGCCTCCCGCCCTTCTCACGCGCTGGCCCTACCTTCCTCCCCGAGGCCGCTTCCCTGTTCGAGGGACCGCTCCTCCATGACGTCGGGTGGGCTCGGTCAGGGGGAAGGACCTCCCCAGGACGTGGAACGGACGCGGGGACCCTTCCGACGGATCGCCTACGTGCTCGCCGTGACCGCCTTCGGGGCCGGGCTTCCGACGCCGCTCTACTCGCTCTATCAGCAGCAGTATGGGTTCTCCTCGATCGTCCTCGCCGAGATCTTCGCCTCCTACACCGTGGGCGTGCTGCTCACCATGTTCTTCCTCGCTCCGCAGTCCGACGCCATCGGGACGCGGCCGGTCCTCTACATCGGGATGCTCCTCACGGCCCTCTCTGGCGTGGTCTTCATCGTCGCGAGCAGCATCCTGTGGCTCGCGCTCGCCCGCTTCATCTCGGGCCTTGCGGTGGGCGCCACCACCAGCACGGCCACCGTCTCGATGACCCATCGCGAACCGCGTCGGGACGAGCATCATGTCGCCCGGGTGTCGGTGGCGGCGAACTTCGGGGCCGTCGCGACGGGGGTCCTGCTCAGCAGCGCGACCGTCGCGTTCCTCCCGCATCCGGAGTCCCTGGTGTACGTCTACCTGATCGTCGCGTCGGCGGTGGGGATCTTCTTCGTGCGGATCACGCCGCCGCACCCCCATGCGAACCCGAACGGCAGGCCCCCGATCGAGCGGGTCCAGGTCCCGCGGTCCGTCCGACGGCCGTTCCTGGTCGCCGTGGGTGGTGTCGCCGCCTGCTACGCGATCTATGGCTACTTCGCCTCCCTCGCCCCCGCGGCGGTCCGGGAGGCGCTGAAGGTCCCGGGCTGGGAGGCCGCCGCGTTCGTCGCGGTGATGTTCGGGGGGGCTTCGCTCGTCCAGGTCCTCCTGGGTAAGGTCCGGGACCGCAACGCCCTCCTCATCGGCCTTCCGCTCCTCGCCATCGCTCTCGTGCTCTTCGTCCTCACTCTGCCCCTGGCTTCGATCCCCCTCCTGCTCGTCGCGGGCGCCCTCATGGGCATCGGGGTGGGCTACGTCTACATGGGAAGCGTGACGCTCGTCGACCGGGTCACGCCGAAGTCGATGGGCGCGGAGGTCCTCTCGGGATTCTATCTCGCGGGCTACCTCGCGCTCGCGGTCCCGACGCTCGGGCTCGCGGTGGTCGCCGACCAGCTGGGGCTCTCCGCCTCGGGGACGACCTTCGGGGTCGTGCTCGCCGTGTTCGTGGCGTTCATCTATCTCGCGACACGCTGGACACCTCTTCCTCCCGGAGGGGAGGGGCGGCCGACACCCAACGAGGGTCACTGATCCATCGCTCGGTGGGTCCGAGGGCAATGCAGGGGCGGGTACCCCACCGTCAACCCGACCTCACGGAGCCCGCTTACCAGGTCCGGGGCTCAACATGGCAGCCCTGGGCGGGGCCGTCGCTCGACGCGCCGCCCTCCTAGGGGTGCACGAAGGAGCAGGCGATGCTGGCGAACCCACCGAAGCGAACGGTGACGACCTTGAGAACGACCGCTCCCACCTCGATGGGGGAGTACATGGACCGCGTCTTCGAGACGTTCCGGAACGAGATGCTCACCGGGCTCCTTCCCCGTGGGGCCCTCTGGGAGTTCGGACCGGAGGGACGCTGGATGAACGCCCTCACGGACGTGGAGGACCGGGGCGGCTCCTACGAGGTCCGCGCCGACCTTCCTGGGGTCCGCAAGGAGGACATCGACCTCCGGATCCAGGGCCGCTGCCTCACCATCGAGGCGAAGGAGACCGCCTCGAAAGAGGAGAAGGGGAAGAACTTCGTTTCCCGGGAGCGCTCCTACGAGGGGTTCTGCCGGACGCTCGACCTGCCCGAGGACGTGATCGGGGAGAAGATCAGCGCACGGTACGAGAACGGCGTCCTCACCCTGAACCTGCCGAAGTCCCACCCGGAGCCGGAGAAGAAGATCCCGGTGAGCTGAGGCGCGAGGAGGCTCGAGGGGGCTCCCTAGCGGAGCCAGTCCCCCAGGGGCCCCCCTTCGCCCTCCGCTCGGGAGGGGGAAGCGGGGGTCGCGCTAGGCGTAGCCCGGGAGAGCGCCCGGCCCGTCCTTGGGACCGGGGCGTGGAGGGGCGGGTCCCGGGGGCAGGTGCTCCGTCGGTTCCCCCGACCCGGGGATGCCGTGGCCCCGAGCGTGGCGCGTCCGGCAGATCTGGCACATCCGCCGGTCGCAGCAGTCGCACTCGCTCACGTTCGGGGTCGGAAGGTGGCAGGAGGGGCACATGTCCTTCGCGTTCCAGGCCTGGGCGAGGACCTGGAGCACGCAACGGGAGAGGCCCACGTAGGCTTGGAGCACCGCGGGGTGGTCGTGGGGGACGGCGCGGGAGAACTCGAGCACCGGGACCAGGGCGCCTTCCGCGAGGAACACGCCGACCCTCCACTCCACCCCTTCGGCCAGGCCCTTGAGGAGGACCATGGGCTCCCCACCGGGTCCTCGGGAGGTGAGGGGGGTCGCAGGAGCGACGTTGGTCGGGGATTCGAGGGGGGTCTCGGTGGGCTCGGGGGTCACCACCCGGACGTTGACCCGGTGGAGATCGTCATCGGAGGACGGCGAGGACGGGCCCTTCCCGCCCGTCGACTTCGAGGTGGACGGGTCCCCCGACTCCTTCGACGTGCTCCCTTCTCCGGTCCCCTCTTCGAGGTTGGACCTCCGCATTAATGCGTGAGGTATGCTTAAGCATAGCGTGGTCAGTCGCGCGCCGGTCCCGTGCTCCAAGGGGTCGTGGGACGGCCCCGCGAACGCGAGCGACCAGGACGGGCGTTGACGGGTGGAGGCGAATGTGGAGGCGCTGCCCGGGGCGGGCCTTCCTCCGTGTCAGCTCTTCCGCTCAGGCTCCTGTTGCGCGTCAAGCTACGTCCACACGCTGATTATGACGCACCTCGCCCGTCTTCCGGACATGTCGGCCGTCGCACTTCCACCGGGCGTCTCCCGTCCGACCTCGGTCCTTCCAAAGGGGCTCTCGGTCTCGGGAGCGGTTGCGTCCGCGTCCGTCTTGGAGCCGGGGCGGGCCTCCGCGCTGCAGCTTCCGCCCGAGCTCGCCCGGTTCTTCACCGGGACGACCCCTCGCACGCTGTGCATCCGGGGGGCCCCTGGGACCGGGAAGACCACCCTCGCTCTCGAGATCGCTGACTTCCTCGGAGCGCGGGCGGTGGTCGCGAGCTCGGTACCTCGTCCCATCCTGCTCGAGCAGTTCCCATGGGTCTCGGGCTCCCGCTCGTCGAGGATCGAGGTCTTGGACCTCTCGGGGCCCGACACCTACGGGCCCGCTGATGCGCCCAGGCGCGAACGGCCGGAAGGGACGATCGGGCCCGTGGGGCAAGGGTCCCCCGGCCGCGGGCCCTGCCCCTCGGTCCAGCGGATGCTCCGGAGGATCCTCCAGGACGTGGACGGCGCACCGAAGATGCTGGTCATCGACTCCTGGGAAGGCTGCCTGCAAG
This sequence comes from Thermoplasmata archaeon, assembly GCA_027306505.1. GTDB lineage: Archaea > Thermoplasmatota > Thermoplasmata > Lutacidiplasmatales > UBA184 > JAKAAX01. The sequence goes on from DAHUZP010000026.1 coordinate 172,890, forward strand.
GGCTCATCGGGCCGAGGGCGCCTGTGCCCACGGATCCCATCGCGTGCGGCGATGTGGAGCGCACCTTCCTTGGAGAGGCTCTCGCGAGGGGTTCCCACGTGGTCATCGTAGCGGAGCGGAACGAGCCCGGCCCGCTCGACTATGTCACCGACGGGGCCCTTCTCCTCTCCTCCTCGGAGTTCGAGGGCCGGGAAGAGCGCTGGCTCTCCCTAGGCAAGCTGCGGGGCACGCGACTGGAGAACTCCTCCTACCCTTTCACCCTGGAAGGCGGGCGGTTCCGGACCCTGCTGCCGGTCCCCATTCGCCCGCGCAGGGCGGATCCGTGGGGCGAAGATGCCCCGGACCCTGAGCCGACGGAAGCGTCCCTCTGGCCGGGCTCGTCGGCCTTTGCCCGCTGGTTCGGACGCCTCCTTCCCGCGCGTTGCACCCTTCTGGAGGCGGACAGCGAGACCCCGGAGCCCGTCCTCTGGACGATCGTGTCGCCCATGGCCCGGGCGACGCTACGCGGTGGCGGCCGCGTCGTGGTCCGCCCACCGCCCAGTCTCTCAGGCGTCGAGGTCTGGGAGGACCTTTCCCGAGCGGCCCCGACCGGGGCGCTCTCCACCCGGCTCCGCATCGCTTCCCCTCGGCCGCACCCGCTGCCCTCGGGGTCCCCGGAGAGCGTCTTCTTCGGGCCCGTCGACCGTCTGCGGACCTTCCTCTCCGAGCCGGAGGCGACCACGATGTCCTCTCGGGACATCCTCTGGAGGGAGATCGCGGACTTCCTCCGAGACCACGGACCGGAGGCGGGGCACCACCTGGTCCTCGCCTTCCCCGACACCGGCCTGGGGCTGGAGGGGGAGGGGGCTCCAGGACGCGCCGTGGACCCATTCCTGAGCCTGCCTTCCGACGAGGAGCGAGCGGAAGCCGGCTACGGAGTGGTCCTCATCATGCGGATGGAGGACCCGAACGTGACCCGCCTCCGAGCGCGCTGCACCACGCACCTCCTCGTCCGCACGTTCCGGGGCCGACTCTTCCTCTATGGCGTTCGCCCATGGACCCCGCTCCTCGTTCCCGCCCCGAGCGAGGCGGGCGCAGAGGGGGCCGAGCCCTACGGGCTCCTCCCGGTGCTCTGAGGGAAGAGGGCGCGTCTCGTTCGAGGTCCTGAGGAGGAGAGATGAGGGAAAGGGGCCGGGGGGCCCGTGCCCGGGTCGGGGATGCCGTCGAGGACAGCGGCACGCTGGTGCTCCCGAGCGAGTTCGAGGTCCACGTGTTCCAGAACCCGCGCGGGCGCTGGACCTACGTCTACCGGGAGGTGCTCAGCCCACCCGACCATGCCCGGGCCCGCGAACTGCTCGACCACACGCTCGCGGTCGGGCGCGCGCTCGCTGGCGACGGGATCGAGGTCGAGGGGGCCCTCGATCCCTATGGGCATGTCGAGGTCCGCCTCACCTCGGAGGACGCTCGACCGGTGGACGTCCTGCGCTCGCTCACGGTCGAGCTCACCTTGCAGCTCGCCGAGCGGGGAGGGCGCCGGGAGGTCGGTCGCGCGTGGGGGCTCGTCTCGGAGATCCGCTCCCACGAGCACGACCGCACGACCGGCGGCCTGAGGGGGCGCTCGAGAGCCCGGGCCGCTCGGCACGCGAAGCCTCCGCGTCCTCTCCCGGCCTGGCTGAAGCGCGTGGAGCTCTGGAGCGAGGGCCATCGCCCGGGCCGTCATGGCCGTGCCCGCTCCGCTCGGTCCTCGGCGGAGATCTGACCGTGGACCGCGGACCCTGGAGGGTCCTGCCGACGGGGCGTCCACGGGGTGGACCGACCTTCACCGCCGAGTCATAGCCAGGCCCGGGGTGGTCCTGGCGAGGGAGGACCGATCGTCGGTACGACGTCGCCTGGATCGGAAGGACGGGTCGATGATGGAGCATCGTCGTCTGAACGTCGGGACCGTCTTCGAGAACGGTCCTCCCTCCCACACCTCGGTGGAGATCGACGGCGAAGAGCTCGCGAAGCTTCGGACCTCTCCGGTCCGAGAGGTCCAGACCGGTTCATGGGCGATGGTCACCCAGGACCGTACGCTCTTCCATTGCGCCGGGGACCGGCCGTTCGTGGTCTACACCTTAGAGGAGTACCTGGATGAGCCGGCCCGGCGGGTGGCCCGACTGGAGCGCTACGGGTCCTGGGGCGAGCTCATGGAGGACCATCCGGACCTCGCCCAACGCGTGGGACCGTCGAAGCGCGCGGAGGGAACGGTCGGGGCTCCCGTGCCCCGCGAGCCCGGTGTCGCGATCCCGCTCTAGAGGCGGTCCCTTAGGGCCCCCGGCGGGGACTTCAGAGGATCTTCGCGTGGATGGAGTTGAGCGGTCGGAACCCACGCTTCGCATAGAAGCGGACCGCGATCTGGTTCTGGGCCGGGAACTCCGCCGTCACGATCCCCGCTCCGCGCTCCTTCAGGAGCCGGACCGTCTCGGCGAGCATGTACTCTCCCATGTTCTTGCGCCGGTAGGCGGGGAGCAGGTAGATGTCGAGGATGACCCCCTCCGTTTCGGGGGTGTAGAAGATCCGGTCCCGCAGGGCCGCGCGCGCGACCCCGACGACCCGTCCCTGGTCCGGTCCGGTCCCTTCGCCGGCGAGGATCAGCATCCGCGGGTCCTTCATGCCGAGCTCCAGCACCTTCGCGGCCTGAGGCTCTGCATCGGTCCGGACCTTGAGCAGCGGGTCGAACTCCTCGTTCAGTCGCTTGAGCCGGACGAGCAGACCGGCGAGGGCCGGCACGTCCTCCGCCCGGGCCGGGCGCACGACGAGGCGGCGGGACCCCTCCTTCTGGCTCGCGGCGGCCTCTTCGATGAATCCAGCAGCTCTGGTCTCTGACATCTTCCTTCTCCGTTCCTCTCTCGCAATCGTGTGGACGTCCGCTCGGTCCCGGTCCTAGGCTTCCTGCTCCGGGGGGGAGCGTGCTACACGACCTCCTGCCCCGGCATGGGTGGGAGCAGTCCGTTCTTCATGAGCACTTGGGTGAGCTCCTTCGGCCGGGCCATCCGTGCCTGGGCGAGCTGGAGGAACTCCTCCCGGGTGCGCTTCTTCCGCGCGATCCCGAGCTCCACCGCCTTGATGCCGACCGCGGCCGCGACCTCTGGGAAGACCCCCTCCTCCGCCATCGTCGGGAGCAGGTGGTCCTTCGTGAGCCCCTTCACCTTCGCATGTCGGGCGAGCTCCTGGGCCGCCTCCAGCGCGAGCAGGTCGGGGATACCCCGGGCGTGAGCGTCCAGGACGCCTCGGAAGACCGCGGGGAAGATGAGCGAGTTGTTCACCTGGTTCGGGAAGTCGCTGCGCCCGGTGGCCACGATCTCGGCCCCGGCCGCCTTCGCCACGTCGGGCCAGATCTCGGGGCTGGGGTTCGCGAGGGCGAAGACGATCGGCTTGGGGGCCATGCTCTGGATCCACTCGGGCTTGATCATGCCCGGTTTGGGGGTGGACGCCGCGATGAGCACGTCCGCGCCCTGGAGCGCTTCCTTGAGGCCTCCGTGCGTGCGGGCCTCGTTGGTGGTCAGGGCGAGCTCGTACTTCCAGCGGTTCCGAAGCATGAGCTCGTCGATGTCCTCGCGCTCGGACTGCAGGATGCCCTTGTGGTCGACCACGGTGAGGGCTCCCATGTCGCAGTTGAGCGCCTTGAGCAGGCGGGCGGTGGCCAGGTTGGCCGCCCCGGCTCCCAGGAGGACGATCCCGGTCTGCCAGATCTTCCGGCCGGTGAGCTCGAGGGCGTTCAGCAGCCCGGCGACGGTCGCGGCGGCCGTCCCCAGCTGATCGTCGTGCCAGACGGGGATGGAGAGGGAACGCTGGAGCTCGTCCAGGATGTGGAAGCACTTGGGGCTCGCGATGTCCTCCAGGTTGATCCCCCCCAGGGCAGGCTCCAGTCGCTGGGCCGTTTCGATGATGTCGTTCGGTTCCTTCGTGCGGATCGGGATCGGGAAGGCATCGACCCCTCCGAGGTACTTGAACAGCAAGGCCTTCCCTTCCATCACGGGAAGGGCGGCCTCCGGACCGATATCGCCCAGTCCCAGCACGCGCGAGCCATCGGTCACGATGGCGATCGTGTTCCAGCGACCGGTGAGCTCGAAGGAGAGCTCGGGGTCCCGGTGGATCTCCCGGGACACCTCGGCGATGCCCGGGGTGTACCAGTAGGAGAAGTCCTTGAGGGACCGGACCGGGACCTTGGGGATGACCTCGATCTTCCCGGCGAAGTACCGGGCGAGGTCCACCGCCCGCTCGGAGAGCCCCCGGGTCTCCTCCTCGGCCTCCCGGGCACGGGCCTCCTCGATCTCCTGATCGGACTTGCGCCCCTCCTCGACGCCCGGACGTGAGCGGGGAAGGACCTCCACCATCGCGGACACGACCCAGGCCCACGGGGGAGCCCGTCGCTAGGCATGGTCCCGGTGGGAGATTAAAGGCATTGTGCGCCCGGTTGGAGCCGGCGGCGGGCGTTCCTAGTCTTGAATAGGGCCATAGGCCATGGCTATCCAGGGATCGATGACAGCGGAGATCACGCTTCCCGCTGCCTCTCCTCCCGCTTCTCTGGCCCTTCCTTTCACGGTCCGGGACGCCCGAAGGGAGCAGCTGCAGCGGGAGTACGAGGAGGCGGTCGCCCGCTTGCGTCGGGTGCGCCAGTACCGCTTCGTCATCTACGGCGAGATCCGCCGGTGCCTGAACGTCCTTGGCGACCTCGCGATCGACCTCGTGGGGGCGGACCGCTATGAGGCGCTCAAGCGGGAATGCGAGAGGCTCTCGCCCGACCCCACCGCCCCGGAGCCCGGGGAGGCCGAGGAACCTGCGATCGACCCCGCTCTCGCCTGGATGGAACCGGAGCCCGCGTCGGACCCCGCCGAGGCCCTTCCATCCCTCCCCCCCGCCCCGACCTCCGAGGAGACGAGCCACGCGGCCCGGACCCTGCGCGAGTGCCTGGAGTACCTCGATGCTGCGGACCGGTCCACCCCGGAGTTCCATCTCGCCATCCTCCAGGCGGAGGAGCGCCTGATGGAGCACGAGCGCTCCTCTCGCCCGGCCCCCGCCGTGTCGGATCCGTCCGCCGGCGCGCCCGCGATCGAGCCCGCCCCGCCCGCGAGCTCCCCTCCGACCTCCAGTTGATCGGGGGTCCCCCCGGAACGGCTGACCGCTTCCCGGCCGAGCCCCTCGATTTGAAGTCCTCAGGGGGTCCTCCCGGGCTCGGCCCCGAGCGGGGACGAACGATGCTGAGCCGCTCCCCCACCTATCTCCGTGACCCGATCTACGGGTTGGTCCCTCTCTCGCCGGGAGAGGCGGAGGTCCTGGGAACTCCCCTGCTGACCCGCCTCAAGGGCATCCGCCAGATGGGCTTCGCATGGGCGATATTTCCCGGGGCGAACCACACCCGGTTCGAGCACTCGGTCGGGGTGATGCACGCCGCCGGACTGCTGGTGCGGGACCTGCCCGGGTTCGACCCCCGCCAGGTCCAGATGGTCCGCCTTGCCGGCCTGCTCCACGACGTGGGCCACCCGCCCTTCTCCCACACCCTGGAGCTCGCGGCCCGTCTCTACGGGCGTGAGGTGCGCTCCCCGGAGCTCTCCGCGCTGGTCTCCCACGAGGCCGTTACCGAGCGACGGGTCGCGACCGACGAGGGGCTACGGGCGGTCCTGGAGCGGCACCGGGAGTTCGCAGGGATCGACCCCAAGGAGCTCGCCGCGCTCGCGGTGGGCCACCACCCGGACACGTCGATGAGCCTCATCGTCCACGGGGAGATCGATGCCGACCGTATCGACTACATCACCCGGGACAACCTGCATTGCGGGTTCCCCTCGGGCCTCGACGTCCATCTCATCCCCTCCCTCTTCATCCGGCGGCCCAACGGCGAGATCGTCCTCAACTCCGAGCGGGCCTACTTCGCGGAGCAGCTCCTGCTCGCCCGTCACCACCTTCAGGTGAAGATTCACGACGAGCCGCGGGACCGTCTCGCGGACCTGCTCCTCGCCCGAGCGCTCCGGGCCTTCTTCGGACGGGCCGACCGCAGCCAGCGCAAGGGGTTCACCCGGGTCGTGGAACAGGCCGGGGACGCGGAGCTCATGGGCCTCCTGCGCGATGTCGCCCCGAAGGAGGTACGGGAGCTGGACGAGCACCTCGCCGGGAGCGCGCCGTGGCGCCTCCTCTCCGAGATCGGCTTCTCGGGCATCTCGCCGCCCGCCCGCTACAGCGTGAGCCTCCTGCTCTCCGAGACGGACCGGGACCTTTCCTCCCGCCTCGCTTCTACGCTGGGCGAGTGGCTCCGCACCGACGTCATCGCGGACCTCTGGGGGGCGACGCCCCCTGGCGCCTCGCTCCGCACCGCGTCGCCCGACAGTCCGGAGCCCCCGGTCCCGCTCACCTCCCTCCCCCTGATCCGGGGGACCGTCGCCGCGACCCACCGCGCGATCGGCGTTCGGGTGTACGTCCGGACGCGCGGTCCGCCCCCTCGCCTCTCCCTCCTGCCGGCCCAGGAACGGTATCGGGCCCGGGTCGACACCATGTTCGACCGGGAGCGGGCGGAGCACCTAGTCCGCCGCCTCTCCCAGGAGGAGCAGAGCGACTTCATGGTCTCGCTGGAGCTCGAGTCCGCGCTGCTCTCCACGGTGCTCGACGCCCATTCCGACCGGGCCTTCTCCCCGGACGCGGCGCTCCTGGTCCTCTCCTGCCTCTTCGATTCCTTCGCGGGCCCGCCTCTCAAGGAGAGCCGGGTCTACCTCGATGGAGAGCGCGGCTTCTCCGAGCTCGCCCGTCAAACGCACCTCTCGCGCCGATGGGAGGCGGAGATGGGGACCCCCTACCCGTACTCGGTGCCCCCGGAACGATCGGAGCGAGGGGAGGGCGCCCCCCGCCCGGATGCGGCCCTGGAGGCTGACCTGGACCGCTTGGAGGCCTTCGGGCTCGTGGTCCGTCTCCCGCGTGAGGAGCGCCGGGGCCGGCACTTCGCCTCCCAGGAGCGCTACGCGCTCTCGGGCTGGGGGAGGGGCCTCGTGCGCCTCCTGCTCTCCCGGGACGAGCGCCTCGCGAAGGTGCAGGCGGGCGTGGTCCGGGACCTGAGGGACCTCGTGGAGGAGCACGAGGACGCCTTCCGCGCGTTCTTCGGCCTGGTGGGCCGATCGGGGGTCGAGGCTCGGAAGGCCCGGAGGGGTCGAAGGGAGGACCTGCCCCTACAGGTCAGCCGCTGAGCCTCGCCTCCCAGAAGGGTGCCTCTAAGTGGGAGGGTGGACTGGGGAGGGGTCGTGGAGTTCGCCTCGGAAGGAGCGTCTCCCGCCGACCGGACCCGGGAGATCAACGGCCAGCCCTCCCATTTCCTGGAGGAGGGCGCGGGACCGACCCTCTTCTTCGTCCACGACTGGCTCGGCACCGCGGTCAGCTTCGCCGCGCTCGTCCAGGAGCTGGGCCCCCGGTACCGGCGCATCCGGGTGGACCTCCCCGGCTTCGGTGGGACCCCCACCCCGGAGGACTGGGACCATACGCTGGGCTCCTACGCGGCCTTCCTCAACGCCTCGCTCCGCGAGACCGCGAGCCGTGAGGCGACCCTCGTAGGCCACGGCTTCGGTACGCTGGTCACCCTGCGGGCGCTCGCGGACGATGGGGGAGAAGCTTCCCGTCGGGTCTCCCGCCTCATCCTCCTCAACGGCCCGCTCTACGACGAGGCCCCGAAGGGGGTCTTCTCCTTCCTGAGGAAGGGGCCCTTCGAACCGCTCCTCACCTCTCCTCCCCACGACCTCTCGACCTACCGACGTCGCATGCTCCGCCTCTTCGGTGACCCCACGTACTTCGACGAGGCCTTCGTGGAGGAGGCCTACGAGCGCTGGAGGCCCAGCGGCCCCGCTACCCTGCGCTCCCTCGCCGAGCACCTGCCGCAGCTGCGGGAGTCGCTGCCGCGCCTGCGCGGGGTGCTGCAGCACTGGACCGGTCCCGTGCACCTCCTCTGGGGAGAGGAGGACCCCTTCGCGGGGGCGGAGCCGGCCCACCGCTTCCACAAGGAGGTCCGACGGGCGAAGGTGCTGATCTTCCCCGAGGTGGGCTACCTGCCCCACGTCGAGGCCCCGAAGGCCGTCGCGAACCAGATCCGCAAGGTGGTGCGGGTCTCGAAGGTCCCCTCGCTGTCCCCGGCGCCCTCGAAGGCCCCCGCGTCGACCGTTTGACGGGAGCCCCATGCCCGAGTTCGACCTCGTCGCCCCGGTCTACGACGAGACGCGTCGTCCCCCCCAAGGGCTCGAGCTGAGCGCCGTCATGAGGGCCCTTCTCGGGGCGCGCAACGTGCTGGAAGGGGGCATCGGGACCGGTCGCTACGCTCGGCCCCTCGAGGACCGGGGGGTCCGCGTGACGGGGGTGGACCTCTCCCGGGGGATGATGCTGCGTGCGCGGGAGAAGGGCCTCGCGAGGCTCGTGCAGGGGGACCTCCTCCATCTCCCGTTCCATGACGCGAGCTTCGACGCGGCCCTCTTGGTCCACGTGCTCCAGCTGGTCCCCTCTCCCGAGGACATCCTCGCTGAGCTCGCCCGCGTCGCGAGCCTTCGGGTCGTCGCCCAGCTGCCGGAGCCTCACCAGGGGGGCTCCTCCCGACGGGGCAACCTCCGACGGCGCTACCTCGAGATCGCTTCCGAGATGGGTTGGAGCGCACCGTCCCCCCCCCGCTACTGGGGCAACTCCGAGCGCGTGCTCGCCCTCGCCCCACCGGATCGGATCGAGGAGGCCGAGGTGAGCCAGCCACTGGACACCGACCCCGAGCGGGTCTGGACGGACCTGCGGAGCTTCGGCGGGCTCATCGTCATCCCTCCCGAGGTCCACCAGCGCGTCGTCGCGCGCCTGCGCGAGGAGGTGGGGCCGAGAGAGGTCCCGCCCGGGCCCCGCCATCGCTCCCTTCGGTTCGCCGTCTGGGACGCGGGAGCGCTCCGCGAGGTCCTCCGAGCGAAAGCACGCCCCGCCCGCTAACGAGGGACGCGGCCCCGGGGGCGGGGCCGAGGCCACCCTGGGGCCGGTTCAGAGGTCCTTCGGGAAGCGCTGGCGCAGACCGGAGTAGATCCGGAGCAGGTCCAGGCCCTTGATGAGACCGGATCTCCCCTCTCCGACGTCCAGGGAGCGGAAGTAGTCCCCCAGCTCCTCCTCCCGTCCCAGCCCGAGGTAGGGGACGGACCACTGCAGTATCAGCGGGACGACGCCGGTCGCCGCGAAGTTCTGCAGGAGGATCGGCAGGAACTGCTGGAGCCCGATCCACATCACACGGTGGGCGTGGGGGTTCGCGATCATGGCGACGAAGATCTCGAGACCGGTGGTCGGCGTGACCTCCCCGCCGAAGGGGAGGGCCAGTGCACGTCGCAGAGCTTCCGGGTCCCGGAAGCTCCCGAGGGCCCTCGCGAGACGCCCCTTCTCCTCGTCGGTCTTCGAGCTCCGCATCTTGGCGAGGACCTCGTCGAACACCGGGTCGCCCTTCTCCTGGACATAGGCGACCGCGATCGCTCCGAGGAGGGAGGGGTCCTCCTTCTCCCAATTGGAGAAACGCGTGGCGAGCGAGGCGGAGAAGGACGGGTCGAGCAGCACGCGGATCCCGCTGATGCGTTGGCGAAGCACCGCGTCGCGCGCGGCCTCCCCCTTGCGAGGATGAAGGCCCAGCCGTTCGCTCTGCGCCCGGACCGTCTCGGTGATCGCCCGAACGTAGGCCGGGTGGTCGAGGAGGACGGGGAGCACGGTCGTGGTCTCGCTCAGGAGTTCGACGAGGACCAGGTAGTCGGTCTCCTGGGCTGCAGCACGGACGAGCTCCAGGTAGGACCCCGCCGACTCCTCTCCGGCGAGCAGGAAGGCGAAGGTGTCCTGCAGGAGCCCCCATCGGTCCCAGGAGGAGAGCTCAGGGAAGCGCCGACGGAGCGATGCTCCGAGCTCTCCCACGTAGCGGACCCGCGCGAAACTGCTCCGCCCGTGGCCCACGACCACCGAGTTCAGGTCACGGACCGGTAGATGGACCCGCTCGCCCTTCAGCAGGTGCTCTGTGGCCGACCCGTCGGCGAGGATGTTCATCGGCACCTGCCAGAGCTGCGGCCGGGCGGCGGAGTCCCCTCCGTTCTCCTCCGGGACCAAGAGGAACCTCTCCTGCTCCAGGGTGAGCTGGGCGTCCGCGTAGGAGGCCCGCAGCGCGGGATAGCCCGGGCGGTTGAGCCAGTCCCCGAGGATCTCGGAGACCGGGAGCTTCGCCTCCTCGTTCAGGGCGGCCCACAGGTCCTCGCCGCGCGCGTTCCCGTAGGCAAAGCGCTTGAGGTACCGGGCGACCCCGGCCCGGAAGACCTCCTCCCCCAGGAAGGCCTCCATCATCCGGAGGACGCTGCCCCCCTTCGAGTAGCTGATCTCGTCGAAGATGCCGTGGATCTGGTTCGGGTCCTCCACCGGGACGTTGACGGGGTGGGAGTGCGGGAGGGCGTCCCAGAGCTGGGCGTTGGACGTCTCCAGCGCGAAGTCGCTCCAGACCTGCCAGTCGGGGTAGAGGTGGTTCGAGGCCTTGTAGTCCATGAAGGTCGCGAAGCTCTCGTTGAGCCAGAGGTCGTTCCACCAGGACATGGTCACGAGGTCCCCGAACCACTGGTGGGCGATCTCGTGGGCCATGACGCTCAGCACCTGGCGCTTCGTGCTTTGGCTCGCATCCGGACCGACGAGCAGCAAGCGCTCCCGGAACGAGATCGCGCCCCAGTTCTCCATCCCGCCCACGGCGGTGTTGGGCACGGCGATCAGGTGGAGCTTCGGCAAGGGAAAGGGTAGGCCGAAGTAGTCTCCGAAGAAGTCGAGGATCTTCCCTGCGTGTTCGAGCGCAAACTCGGACTGGTCCCCCCGGCCCGGAGGCGTCGCGACGATGATCTCCACCGCACCGTGCTTGCGCCGTCGCTCCTCGAAGGTCCCGATCCCCAGGAAGAGGAGATAGGTCGCCATCCGCGGCGTGGGCTCGAAGACATGGTGCTCGCGCGCTCCCTCCTTGGTCCGGCTCTTCGCCGGGGTGTTGAAGATGACCTGCAGCCCCTCGTCCGTCACGACCTCGACCCGGAAGACCGCCCGCTGGGCGGGGTGGTCGACGCACGGGAGCACGCGCCGGGCCCCGAGCGGCTCGAGCTGGGTCACGATCGCGTGCTGGGGTCCGTAATCGCTCCGGTAGATCCCGGCGAGGGCGTTCTCCGGGACCTCCCCATGGAAGGCGACCTCCACCACGGCCGCTCCCTTCGGAACGCCCTCGATCTGGAGCTCCTCCTTCTCGGGGACGAGCCGATGCGCGCGCTCGGCCCCTTCCTGGGAGATGCGGTCGATGTGAAGCCCGAGCGAGTTGAGGACCAGGGGCCCTCCATCGTGCTGCAGGTGGACCCGGACCGTGCCCGAATAGGTGAGCTTCGCATGATGAACGTCGAGACGGACGTCGTACGCTTCGATCTTCACGTCGAAGGGGACGATGCCCCCCTCCTCTTGAGCTTGGCTCCCCTCAGGCGCGGTGTCCGTGCGTTCAGACCGGCGGGACGAGCCCGGATCCCAGGCGCTTGCGGAGCGTGAGCGAGGCATCGCTGAAGCCCTCCCGCGTGAGGAAGCTCCGGCTCGCCTCCCGGTGCAGACCGATCACGGTGGAGAGGTGGGTCACCCCTTCCCTTCGGGCCCAGCGTTCGACGTACTCGAGGAGTCGGTGACCGACGCCCTTGGTGCGGAACTTCTCCTCGACCACCAGGTCCTCGACGTGGCCTCGCCTTCCGAAGCGCATCGTCGGGTAGGTCGTGGCCGCGGCGAACCCGATCACCCGTCCGCCCGTCTCCGCGAGGAAGAGCCCCGCGTCCGGGTCGCCCAGGAACTGCCGGTAGGAGGCCCGGGCCTGCGCCTCGGTGAACCCGGTGGGAGGGGAGCCGCCCTCGAACTGCAGCTCCAAGAGCGCAAGGACCGCGGGCTCGTCGGCGGTGGTCGCAGGTCGGAGGAGGATGTGCACGTCGTCCCCGACGACCGCCGCCTCGCTAGGGGCGACGGGGGCGCGCAGATCGTCCAGGACCTCGAAGGTCGTGCGTCGAAGGTCCGCCGCCTTGCCGAACTTCTGGTCGTGCTGGGCCGCGAGCCGCATGGCGGCCGGGCTTTGTCGATAGGATTGGAGCGCTTCCGCGCTCTCGAGGTCGTACACGGTCCAGTACCGATGGGTCTCCTCCCCATCGACCAGCCGCAGGCGTCGGGCGTGTCGGAAACCCCGTTCCGCGAGCACCTCGGGTACGTGGACCTCCCGATGCCAATGGTCCCACTCGGCCTCCCGATCCGGGACGACCTCGGTCCTCACTAGGTAGACGACGCCCTTGGGCACGAAAGGCGGGACACCCTACCCCCTCATGTTCCTTTCCGCCCCCCGGGGGGTGCGGTGGGAGGCGACCGCGCTGACCGAAGGCAGATGTCCTCCGGGGCGATGGGGCGTCGGGAGCCCCCATGCCACGGTTCTACCGGAGCCGGGTCGGCGTCAAGGCCCTCATCGTCCGGCGGGGCCGGGTCCTGCTGCTGAAGCGTGCGCCGCACAGCCTGCCCTATCCCGGGCTCTGGGACCTGCCGGGGGGCGGCTGCGAGAAGGGCGAACCGATCCGCGAGACCTTGGTGCGGGAGGTCTTCGAGGAGACCGGGCTCCACGTCCGCCCCCGGGCGCCGGTCGACGTGGTCGACCTCCGGTGGAAGCTCCCCCGCGAAAGGGAACAGCTGGGGGTCAGCATAGTCTTCCTCTGTTCGATCACCGGAGGGCTCCGTCCACCCCGTCTCTCCTCCGAGCACACCGAGTTCGCCTGGGTCGGTCGGGCGGAGCTCGGCCGCTTCCCCATGGCCCTCCACCTCGATCACGTGGTGCGTGCGGGAACCCCCCGAGCCTCGTCTCGGTCGCGTCCCAGGGCCGCGCGGCGGAACGTGCGTCGGGCGCGCTGAGGAAGGTCCACCGCCTCCGATAAGGGTTTGCACGTCGTGCAAGGCTTCTCCCGCTCTACTGACGTGGGAGGGATTTAGTACCGCCCTTCGTTCGGCCCGTTCGTGTCCTCGGTCAACCTCGGTCTCACCTCCTCCTTCCCGCGATCGGAAGCCCTCGTCAGCGCGACGCGCGACCTCGACCGGGGCCGACGCGGTGCGGAGGAGGTCCAGGCGCTCTTCGACCAGGAGACCTCCCGCGTCATCGCCTTGGAGGCGAAGCTCGGGTTCTCCACGGTGTCGGGGGGTGACCTCCAGCGGCAGGACCTCTTCCGGCCGTTCAGCGACTCCACCCCGGGGCTCGAGGTCGGCCCGCTCACCCGGTGGTTCGAGACCAACACCTTCTTCCGGCAGCCGATCGTCCACGCGCCACCCCAGTGGGCCCCAGGGGCGTTCGCCCGCCAGCTCCCGTTGGAGCGCCTGTTGGAGACCCGTCTCCCGCCCCGGGTCATCCTCCCGGGTCCCTACACCTTCGTGAACCTCGCCGACAACCGGACCGACCTCACGCCGGCGGAGCTCGGACGCCGCTGGTCGGAGCTCCTAGCGCTCGAGGTCCACGACCTCGCCGCCCACGGCGTTCGTGCCGTCCAGATCCAAGAGCCCTCCCTCGTCGTTCGCCCCCCGTCGGTGGACGAGGAGGCGTGGGTGCGCGGGATCTACGACCCGCTCGCCTCGGCCCTCTCCGAGGTGGACAGCCTCCTTTGGACCTTCTTCGGGGACGGCGCGCCCATCCTGCCCCTGCTCGCCTCCCTTCCGGTCGACACCGTCGGGGTCGACCTGGCCGACACGGACCCCGCCCTTCTGACCGACCTCCCGACCGGCAAGGGCCTAGGGCTCGGCTGCCTCGATTCGCGCACCACCCTCCTCGAGGACCCCCAAGAGATCGCCCGGATCGTGCGCGAGGTGAACGCGCGGCTCCAACCCTCCGAGATCCTCCTCGGACCGGGCGCCCCGCTCGAGCTCGTCCCCTGGGGCGTCGCGGAACGCAAGCTCGGGGTGCTCCCCCAGGTACGGGACCTGCTGGAGGGCATTCCTGCGGGCTCCCGAAGCACCGGTGAGGGGGCCCAGGCGTCCGCCGGCGACGGGAGCGGGGGATCCTCCACCCCCTCGAACCGTGCGCGGGGAAGCGCCCGGACAAGTGCAGGTAGCTCCTCTTCCGATCGATCGCGTCCGCGCTCGGCCAAGGGGAAGTCCTCGCGCCCGAAGGCCAAGGGGGGAAGCCGATGAGCTCCCCACGGCTGTTCCCCACCCAGGAGGTGGGCTCGATCGCGAAGCCCCGTTGGCTCCTTCAAGGGCTGAAGGGCCAGGCCCCGACCCCGGAGGCGCTGCAGGAGCTGAAGCGCTGGAGGGAGCGGACCTCCTTCGTGCCGGAGCACGACCCGCGTCTCAAGAAGCTCGAGAAGGGCGAGATCGAGGAGGTGGGGGCCCATGGCCTCCGTGACCTGGGCGCCCTCTTCGGTCTCCGCTACCTGGAGACCGCGGGGCTAGACCTGGTCTACGACGGCGAGGCTCGCCGGGTGGAGATGTACGAGTTCCCCATCCGCCAGATGACGGGCTTCGAGCTCTCCGGTCACGTGCGCTCCTTCGACAACAAGTACTACCTCAAGGGAGCCTCCGTGGGCCCCGTGGGGCTCGTCGCCCCCTACCACCTGGACGAGTACGAGTTCCTCCGCAAGGAGGCGCGCCGGCAGCTCAAGGTCCCGGTGACCGGGGCCTACACGCTCGCCGACTGGTCCTGGAACGAGTACTACCTCGGCAAGCAGAAGGGTTGGAAGGGCAGGAAGGCGCGACGGGCGGCCCAACGGGAGCTCTTGGTGGACATCGCACGCCACGCGATCCGCCCCACGCTCAAGGCGCTCATCGACCGGGGCGCGAGCGTCCTGCAGATCGACGAGCCCGCCGCGGGCACGCACCCGGACGAGGCGGAGCTCGTCGTGGAGGCCTTCAACGAGAGCACAGAGGGGCTCGACGCCAAGTTCGTGATGCACATCTGCTTCTCCGACTACCGCTGCCTCTTCCCCGCGCTCCTGGAAGCGAAGCGGTGCAGGCAGTTCCTCTGGGAGTTCGCGAACCGCGACACCCCGGAGAAGGACGGCTACCGGGACCTGGAGCTCTTCATGGAGTTCCAGGACGACCGGGAGATCGGGCTCGGCGTGACCGACATCCACCGGGACGTCCTCGAGTCACCGGAGCTCATCCGGGACCGGATCCTGCGGGCGTCCAAGATCCTGGGGGACCCCTCCCGGATCTATGTGAACCCCGACTGCGGCCTGAGGACCCGCTCCCTGGACGTCGCCTGGGAGAAGCTCACGCGCATGGTCCGTGGCGCCGATCTGGCCCGGGCCGCGATCGGGAAGTAGCGGGCTCGCTCGGCCTCCCCACGAACGCGTCCGGTCCTTGCGAGGCTCGGCCCGCGCGAGGGCCGGCTCCTCCCTTCACTTGGGGCGCGGGGCCGGGGCCGGGGGAGAGGTTGGGCTCGCCGCCCCCTTGCTGGTGCTCGGCACATCGGCCGTCTTCACGGGCTTCGGCGCTCGGGAAGGCATCCGGAAGGAGAGCTTGGGCCGAGGAGGAGGTACCCCCTTGCGCTCAACGAGGGCCCGCCGCCAGCGCACGTCGTCCAGTACGGTCAGGGCGAGCAGGATGGGGAACGCCGCCATCGTGATGAGCGCGAGCCCGCCGGAGGAGATCCCCACGGTGCGGACCCCCACGTAGGCAAGGCCTGCGCCCATGACCAGAAGGCCGACGCCCACGAGCAGGTTCTGGTTGGTGGAGCGCTGGAAGGCCGGCAGGTTCGTGCGGTACCGTTCGATCAGCGCCTGGTCCAGCTTCTGCGTGGGGCTCGGCCGGCCCAGGGCCGATGGGGTGGGGCGGGGTAGGCTCACGAGGGCGGCAGAACGGCCTCCCTTCTTGAAGACCACGGTCCTGACCCCCCCCACGCGGACCCTGGTCCGCGTCTCCCATGGAGGCGTTCGGAACTCCACCGGGTCCCCCCGGCCCCCCTCTACGGACGCTGCTCAGGCTGGAGGAGGGAGAGGGGCTCACCTTGGACAGCCCCTCGGAGTGGTTCGGCCCCTTCCTTCCGCTCTTCATCCACGAGACCCTCCGCTGCGCGGGAGAGGTCACGGTCTGGGAGGAGGACGGCCGCGTCCGGGGGATCTTCCTCTACGATCCTCAGGAGAAGGTGGGGTCCGTCTTCGCTCCCAGTCGCCCTATGGCCGAGGCGCTCCTCGCGACGAGGCCCGGGACCGCCGTCTTCTCCGAACACGACCTGGGCCCGGGTGGCGAGACCTTCCTGCTCTTCGCGCTGGACCTCCGGGGTTGGCAGCCGACGGTCCCGATGCGCTACCCCGTGCGCATCGCCCGCGAGCAGGACCTGCCCTCGGTCGTCGCGTTGACCCGGGAGGTGAGCGGAGCGGCCGACGAGCGGTGGTTCCGGACGCTCCCGCAGGGGACCGAGGTCTGCTTCGTGGCGGAGGTGGGTGGCCGGCTGGCGGGCGCCGGATGGGCCTCCCGCGTGGGGCGGCACGGGAGGGTCCATTCCCTGGTCGTCTCGCCGCGCTATCGACGGATCGGTCTCGGCACGGACCTCCTCCTCGCCCGCCTGCTCTGGCTGAAGACGCTCGGCGTGGAACAGGCGATCTCCGAGATCTTCACGGAGAACCGCTCCTCACAACGCGTTGGGGAGAAGGCCGGCATGGCCTGCGTGGGCAAGATGTTCCACTACCCGCACCGATAGAGCTCTTGGGCCCCACCGGGGGAGCTGCACGCCCCACGTAGGGGGAACGGCCCTCTTCAGGTCCGGGGTGCGCCGCACTGGGGGCAGACGGTGGCCGTGGAGTCGATCAGGGTGCCGCAGTATCGGCAGGGGACCTTCACGGTCTCCTTGATCACGATCTGCTGCACCGCGGGCTGGTTATGAGGGAC
The DNA here is from genome assembly GCA_027306505.1 of Thermoplasmata archaeon. Classification (GTDB taxonomy): domain Archaea; phylum Thermoplasmatota; class Thermoplasmata; order Lutacidiplasmatales; family UBA184; genus JAKAAX01. The sequence continues at coordinate 189,759 of DAHUZP010000026.1, forward strand.
CAACTGGACGGTGGGAGGGGCCCAATCGGTGGGAGCTCCGGGGGCGGCCGAGGCCGAGTGGCGCGGCAGGGAGGAGGCGCCCATCGACGTGGCGCCGCTCCTCGACCTGTGGCGGCGCGCGACGACCACGACGATCACCACCAGCACGACCACGATCAAGAGGACGACGAGGAGGATCGTGCCGAGGGAGGGCCCCGGGTTGGGGTTGGGGTTGGGGGCGGGCGGCGGGGCGGCCGGGGTGAGGGCGAAGCTCGCCGTGGTGTCGGTCACCGTGTCGGTCCACGTGAACCCGTCGCCGGTCCCGTCGGTGTCGGTCTCGCTGTAGACATAGCCCACGATGTAGCCGGTGGTCGGGTCGAAGTAGGCCTGCCAAGTGTAGGTCGCCGTGAAGTGCCCGTACACGTCATTGCGCTGGTAGGACCCGGTGCCCTGCGCGGAGATCGTCTGCGCGTAGCCCGTGTTGGACAGGGTGTTGGGGACCGCGAAGGGGTCGCTCCGGGAGAGCACGGTCATCTGCGTGTTGAGCAGGAAGAACGTGCCTCCGGTGGGAAGCGAGTTGTTCATGTAGAACCAGACGAAGGGGTTGGTGTACCCCGTCTGGTTGTCCGTTCCCTGGAGGTAGTGGAACGTGGCGGCGGAGAAGGAGAACGGCCCCTGGGAGGTCCCTGACTGCGTCGAGCCGGTGTTGTTCCCCCACGTCCAGGTGTCCAGGTAGCTCGCGGACACGGTGCCGTTCGGCAGGACGCCGGTGATGGTACGGCTCCCGTTGAGGTAGGTGTGCTCGCTGTAGCCCGTGTAGTTCCCGACGCCCTGGTCGAGCAGGATGCTCTCGAAGAAGCTGAAGTGGTCGTTGGGCGAGGGGAGGCTGTGACCCCAGCCGCTCGAGACCCCAGGGGCGGAGGCCGAAGCGGTGGAAGCGGAGGTCGGCAGGCAGAGCACGAGGAGGCAGAGCCCGATCCAGGCCCAGCGCATCATCCGCCGAACCCGCCCCCCCATCCGCCACCACCGCCGATGGTGTGGACGTGGCCGGGATGGGGACCGCCCATGCCGCTGAAGGTCGAGTAGTACCCGCCGTGGACCACGATCATCGGGAGCCAGAGTGGGACCGGGTAGGGTCCGTACTGGAAGCCGGGCGGCTGCGGGGCCACCGGGGCCCGCGTCGCCGTCGTGTCGAGCTCGTCCACCGAGCGGACCTGGATGCCGTGGATCATCCGGACGGCGAGGCAGACCAGCTCGGACTGGGACATGGGTCCGGTGCGCTGCCCGAGGATCTCGTAGGCCTTCTCCACCAGGCTCAGCGTCTCGTTCGCCTCGAGCACCGGTATCGACGCCAGGATCGCCGAGGCGACCAGCGGGTACTGGAGGTAGGAGGCGAGCCCTCGGGTGATGATCGCGAGCTTGGGGCTCACCGTCTCCAGGGGCAGGTCGGAGGTCGCGAGGTAGGAGGAGGAGAGCTCGACGTCCTCGGAAGGGGTGTTCCCCCAGGAGAGGAACTGGGTCCGTACCGTGTAGAACCTGGAGGTCAGCTGGTCGGAGGGGCGGTTCACCACCGAGAGGAGCGCCGCCGCTTCGAAGGACGGGGTCTGCCGGAGGAAGAACTGGAGGTTCGGGATCGCGAACGAGCCGTCCTGTCGCTGCCCCATGAGCAGGATCGAGGCGACCCCCAGCGAGGCCTCCGCCGGGACCCCGAGGGCACGGACCTCCGAGTTGAGGCCCTGGACCGTCTGGAGCATCGGGTCGACCGGTCGGCCGAGGGCGCTCAGCACCTCGGCGGACATGAGGCGGTTCTCCTCGTTGGGGCTGAGGGAAGCGACGCCTCCGAAGGCCCGCAGGAAGTTCTGGACGCGGGCGCCCAGATCGCCCCCGGCCTTGGCCATCCCGATGGTCACGGCCCAGAGGTAGGAGCGGTCCACGGTGGGGAGCGAAGCCACGAGGGGTGCCATCGCCCCGGCACTGGTCGCGGCGAGGCCTTGGAGCTCCGTGTCGACCTTCTGCGCGTCGGTCCAGTACGCCCTGAAGTCCTGGTCCGCGACCCGGTAGAGACGCACGCCGAGATCGTGGAGGGCGAGCCGGCCGAGCCCGGTGAGGGCGATGTAGCGCTGGTCGTAGGGGCGGGAGGACTGGAGGAGCGCCTGCTTGGAGAGCAGGTCCGAGAAGGCGCGCTCCCTCGCCGTGAGGTCGCCCTCCAGGGCTTGGAGCTGCCCCTGCTCCTGGGCTAGCGTCGCCGTCTCCTTCTGCCGCGCCCGCTCGCCCTCGAAGTGGAAGAGGATCGAGTGGGTCTTGCGGTTCTCCTCAGAGATCGCGGCCAGCAGACGCGCGCGGTCCGCGGACTCCTGCTGGATCGCGGCCTGGGCGGCGGAAAGCCCGGACGCCTCCTGCGCGAGGCGCTGGTACTGGTCCTGGGTGAGGAGCTGCAGGAGGTTCAGTTGCTGGAGCGTAGCGAGGTCCCCTTCCGGCAAGCGGGCCGAGATGCGGTTCGTCTCCACGCCCTGAAGGAAACCGGCGACTTCTCGACAACTGGACATGTCAGTGGTCCACGAATGGGAAGGTCGTATAAAGTCCTTCGACCGTGAGAGCGTTCCGCACCTCGAGCTCGAGCTTCCCGGGGCTCGATAGCGCCCGGACCCAGGGGTCCTCCCGCACGGCCTCCTCGAAGAGCGAGGCGAAGCGTTGCTTCCGGCTGCCGGTATCGCCGAAACGGTGGCGCCGCTCCTGGTCGATCTGTTCGTAGGCGAACATGAACTCGTAGAGCGACCGGTAGATCTGGTCCTCGATCTTCTCCCGGACCTCCTGTTCCGGGACCTCCACCTCCTCGATCCCCTCGAGGTCGACGAAGTACACCTCGCCGCTCGGCGAGAGGACCGCGTCCTTGTCGAGCCAGACATCGTGGAAGTCGAGCCCGCGGTACCGGTCCGTCCCCTCGACCTTCGTGAGGGTTCGAGCGAAGAGGGTCAGCATCGCGACCGTGCTCCGGATGAACCGGGTCTCGAAGCGCAGAGCCTGCGCGCCCGACCCGAGGCCGAAGCGATCGAAGAGATGATGCACGTCCTGCCCGACGGTGTGCTTCGCGTGGAAGTAGATCCGGATGTTGGAGGGAACGAGCCGCAGCTCCTGGACCATCGGTCCTGAGAAGCGCCGGTACCAATGGAGCGTACGGAGCCGCTCCTCGAGCTCCGAGGGAAGGTGGCTCACCTTGAGCACCGGGGCGATCTTGAACCCGCGGAGGGACGTGAGGTCCGCCCGCTCGGAGAGCCTAAGCGCGATGGTCGCGTGCGAGAGCCCCTGGCCCCCGTACGGCGAGCCTCGCAGCCAGAGCTCCCCGGTGATGAGCCGGTCGGTCTCGCCCTCAGGCAGGGGAAGCTTCGGGTTCCGCAGCCCCTCCAGCGCTCGAGGATCCGTGGTGAGGGTAGCTCCGTGCTCCCGGTCCAGGGGGCGCGTGGAGAACGGGTCTATGGTCGACCCTACGCCCTTCACGGAGAGGTAGAACGGGAGGCCGTCCAGCGTGGCGACCGGATTGGGAGAGACCGCCCCCCGGTTGTCGTCCTCCACGAACTCCTCCACCCGTAGCGGCGCCTCCTCCAGGAGGCCGGTGAGCGCCGGAGGGAGGTAGCACCGGTCCAGCGCGGAGAGGTCGTGCAACTGGAAGTTCCGGTTGGTGAGGGTCCGCGCAGGATAGACCGCTAGGGTGAGAGGCGGCCCTGCGAGGCGCATGGGGGGTCCACCTCACCCAGGCTTTCAAGGGAGCCCCACGCCGTGGGAGGCCGGCTCCCTCCATCGGTTACGGGCTCCCCTGGGCGTTCCGCTGGACTTCCTACGGCCCTTCCCTGCAAGCCTTTGTAGGCGCGCACCTCTCGCTCCTCCAGTACGGTCCATGATCCCCTTGCTGAGCGGACCCGGCGCCCTGGCGCAGCTCCTCGTGGTCGTCGGTGACGTGCTGGTGTTCGTGCTCGTCGCGCTCACCTTCCGTCTGCTCTCCCCTCGTCGGCTGACCGGGGCGATTTGGCTTGCCCCGGTCGTGCACGTCTACACGCTGGGGACCACGCTGCTCGCCCTCTACCTCGCGGTGCCGTGGGGCTCCCAGACGACCTGGCTCGGTTCCTGGGGCTCGATGGTGCTCTCTGGGATCATCGGCGCCTTCCTGGGCCGCGCGGTGGGGCGACGGGTCCCTGTCAAGCACGAGGCTGACGGGCGCTTCACGTTCACCGGAGGGAAGTTGCTGGTCGCGCTCTTGGTGGTGCTCCTCCTCCCGCTCGCCCTCGAGCAGGCGGCCGTGCGGCTGGGCTCCTTCGCCGGAACGGCCGCCGGGATCTCAACGATCGAGGGTTCCCCCCCGTTCCTCTATCTCGTCGTGGGAGTGGGCTCGCTCTTCGTCCTGGGGACCATCCTGTCCATCAGCTGGCGGCTCCCGGTCTGGGCCGCGAGGGTGGAGAAGGGGTCGTCCACCGCCCACCGCGGCGGCTCGTGAGCGGGCGCGCTTCGAAGTCCGGCGCGCTCCTAGAGCGGTCGCTCCCGGCTCCGCCTCATGAGGTTTCACCGGTACCTGGCTGTCGCTCTCCGCCGAAGTGTTTTATGCCGTCAAGGGTAGGACTAGTGGACAATTAGGTCCCCTAACCATCATGGGCGCCGGCGCACAACTTCTACCGCCGCTCCCTAGACGGGCCCCCGACGAGGTGGCCCTCTGGGAGTCCTTGGTCTCCGTCACCCGCAGCTTGTTCCGTCACCTCCAGCACGACCTTCGCCGGGTGGGGGTCTCCATCCAGCAGTACTGGGTCATCCAGTGCCTGGACGTGCACGGCCCTCTCACCGCGGGGAAGCTCTCCCAATGGCTCGAGGTCACCCTGCCCACCGTGACCGGGATCGCGGACCACCTTGAGTCCCTGGGGTACGTCCAGCGCTCCCCGTCCCCGGAGGACCGACGGCGCGTGGTGATCCGCCTCACGCCGAAGGGGGTGCGGGCGCTCCGCTCGCTGCACCAGCACCACGCAGACATCGGACGCGACCTCTCCCAGCTCGTTCCCGACGAGGACCGGGCCGAACTGACCCGTGCCCTGGTTCGGATCGCCGCTCGTCTGACCCCGGACCATGGACCCTGTCCGGGCTGTCACGGCGAAACGGACCTCCCGTAGGTCCCTCGCGCTCCCCGAGACCGAGCTTCGCACCGTCTCTCGGAGCATCCTCGCGAGGTCCCCCCTTGAGGGGACCCAGGGCGCAAGCGACCTCGGAGGCCCTCTCACCTCCGGTCCGCGCGGGTCCCCAGGGCACTCTAGGCTTACGTGGGGTGAGGGCTCAAGGCCCTCGCATGAGCGGAGACGGTCCCCCCCCTCGCTCCGGAGACGGGGCCCCCCTCTCCGGCACGACCTCCCCCGCGGCCCCTTCTGCCGAGCGGGGGGTCTCTCCCTCGGGGAGCCCGCCGTCCTTCGTCGGTCGGGAGGCGGAGCGCCGCGAGCTCGGCGCGGCCCTCGAGCGGACCTCTCGCGAGCGTCAGGGGAGCGCCTGGATCGTACATGGCGCTGCGGGGATCGGGAAGACCCGGCTCCTCCAGTGGGTCGAGGCGGAGTCCCGCAAGCATGGGTTCCGGAGCCTCTGGGGTTACTGCCTCAAGGAGGAGGTCTCTCCCTTCTTCCCCTTCGAACAGGCGCTTCGGCGCCTAGGCTCCACGGAAGGGGCCAAGGGAAGCTCCACAGGGGAGGGGGCCCGGTCGGAGGGCACCTCCATCGATGCGACCGCGTCGGTGGTCCTGTTCGAGGAGGAGAAGCCCCGCCGGCTCTTCGAGCACCTGGTGGGGCTCTCCCGGGAGCATCCGTGCCTCTTGCTGAGCCGCGAGCGTGCCCAGATCCTACGGCAGCGCTTCCCGCAGATGGGGGAGTCCGCGCGTCTCCTCTGGCTATCCCGTACCGAGGGGGAGGACGTGATCTCCCCCAGCCAGCTCGATACGCTGGGCGAGCTCGGAGAGAACCATCTGCGGCACCAGCCCGGGAGCGTGCTCGCCCTCGCCGGGCTCGAGTACCTGGTGAGCCAGAACTCGTTCCTGCCGGTCCTGCGCCTGGTCCAGTTCCTTCGTGACGTCGCCGAGGGCACGGAAGGTCACCTCCTCCTTTCGGTCCACCCCTCCGCCTTCGACGCGAGAGAGTCCTCGTTGCTCGAGGCCGAAGGGGAGGTGGTCCGGCCCGGGGCGGCCCCGGACACGGGCAAGCCCGGCCGCTCCGAGCCCCCCCACGCCACCTCGACGGGGGCGGAACCCTCCTCCGCGACGCTGCTCCGTTACGTCCAGACCCTGGAAGCGGTCTCGCGCGAGGGCCCGATCCTCCTGATCCTCGACGACTTCCAGTGGGCCGACGAGTCCTCGGCGCTCGCCTTCCAGTTCCTCGCCCGGAACCTCCGGCAAGCCCCGGTGGTCCTCGCGATGGCCGTCCGGGAGAAGGAACCTCGGGAAGGGCGTGAGGAACGGGGGACCCTCGAAGCGTCCGCGGCGGTGCAATCCGTCGTGGATCAGCTCCACCGCGAGGGGCTCCTGCACCGCCTGGTGCTCCGCGGTCTCGGGGCGGAGGAGTCCCAGTCCCTGGTCGAGTCGAGCCTGGGGGCCCCTCTCGCCGTGGGGGGGGCCCGCCGCTCCTCGCGCACGCTCTTCGAGGTCACCGCGGGCAACCCGTACTACCTGCTCCAGGTGTTGGGGCAGCTCAGGGAGGAAGGGCTCGCTCGGGTGGTGGAGGGCAGGGCCGAGCTCACCCTCCCCGCCTCGCCCGAAGGGGGGAGCACGGGAGGGACGACCGCCGGAGCCGGCTCCTCCCTTCCCACCGTGCGCCGGATGGTCCAGCGTCAGCTCGAGGGCCTGCCCGCCGATCAGCGCGCGCTCCTCGAGACCGCGGCGCTCATCGGCCGCTCCTTCGACCTCCCTCCACTTGTCGACGTCCTCGGCCGGACCCGGGAGGACCTTCGCTCCCGGGCCGAGAGGCTCGCGACGCAGCTCCCGATCCTCGCGGCGGGTGAGGCCGTCGGAGGGTACACCTTCCAGAACCTCCTCCTCTGGGAGGCGGCCCGTGAAGGGTCCACCGCCGAGGTCCGGCGGGGCCGATGCCGCGCCCTGGCGGAGTGGTACAGCTCCCGTCGGCCCGAGGAGGTGGAGACGATCGCGCGGCTCTACCACGAGGCCGGCGACCGCAAGCACGGGCTTCCGTGGATCCGCAAGGCGGCGGACCGGGCGCTGCGGTCCCAGGCGAGCGACGCGGTGGAACGCTACGTCCGATGGGCGGAGGACCTGCTGCGGGGAAGCGAGGAGGACTGGGAGAGCCGCGTCACGGAAGGCGTGCGGCTCGCGGAAGGCATCCGGGAACAGGGGGCTTTGCGTGACGCTCGAAGGCTGCTCCAGGGCCTGCTCGAGGCGGGCCCCCCTCCGGAGCTCCAGTGGGGCGTCGAGCGGGCGATGGTCGCGGTCGAGGCGGACCTGGACGCCCGGCAGGCCCGCTCCCACCTCGAGGCCCTCGAAGCGCGGGTCGCCGCGCTCCCCGGAGGCCCTCCCGCTGAGGCCCGAGCGCTCCTCGGGGTGACGCGCGCGCACGTGCTGACGCTCGCCGGTCAGTGGGAGGAGGCCTTGCGCTCCGCCCGGGAGGCGCTCGCGCTCCTCGGGGCGGTCGGGGGCGGCGACCCGGGGGAGCGTTCACAGGCCCTCTACTCCGCCGGCTGGTGCCTCAAGCAGTTGGGCCGCCTGGACGAGGCCCGGGAGGCGTTCGCGGAGGGCCGCGTCACGGCGACCGTCGCCGAGCGACCTGGGCTCGTGAGCTCCCACACCAACGGGGAAGGGGCGGTCGCCCTGCTACGAGGGGACCTGCCCGCGGCGAGGAGGGCCTTCGAGGACGCGGCCGAGCAGTGCCGACGGACGGGCAACATCGGGCGCGTCGCGTCCATCCTGCTCAACCTGGCGGAAGTGAACCTCAACCTGGGCGACCTGGACGCGGCCCGTCGGTCCACGGAGGAGGCCCAGGCGCTTTCCGAGAAGTTCGACGTCCCCCGGGTCGCCGCGAACGCTGCCTTCCGCATGGGCGTGCTCTACCAGAAGGAGCGCCGGTGGGAGGAGGCGATGAAGGCCTATCGCTCCGCGCTGGAGCGCTACGAGAGGCTGGGGCTCTCCGACCTCTCCTATTCGACGCGCATCAACCTCGCCCTTCTGAGGGGGATCATGGGCGACCCCCGGACCGCGCTAGCGGAGATGGACGAGATGGTCCGCAGGAGCGTGGGCGTCGACCTGCGGAACCTGCCGCTCTATCACCAGACCCGGGCCGAGCTCAAGGGGTTCGTGGGCGACACGGAGGGGGCGCGCCGGGAGCTCGAGCGTGGCCTCGAGGCCGCTCGTGCGAGCCAGAACCTGCTCTCGGAGGCCTCCGTCCTGGAGGCGCTCGCTACCTGGGAGCAAGCGCACGGCGACCCGTCGAGGGCGAAGATGCACCGGGAGCGTGCGGAGAACCTCTACCACCAGTGCGGTCTTCCCCGGGGAGTGGAGCGGAGCTCCGGCGGGTCCTCGACCCCAGCTCCGTAGGGCCCACGGGCCGGTCCAGGGCCGAGCGCGTCCTCACCCGTCGGGGGCGCAAGCGGTGAGGTGTTCGCAGCGCTGGCACATCCACCGCGGGCAGAGCGGAAGCCCCCGATGGTCGTCCCCGTTGAGCGCCTCCGTGACCGCGGTCGGCAGAGCTAGGAGGAGGGCCCTCATCCGCTCGAGCTCGGAGGGGCGGAACCCCACATCGAAGCACTGGAGCTTGAGCTCGGGGTCGTCCACTTTCCAGTTCCAGACGTACACCCGGGCCTCTTCGACCTGGAGCAGGCTCGCCCGGACCGCGAGCTGCCGAAGGTCCTCGGGCACGCCCCAGCGGCCGGCGAGCTCCGTCGCGCTGCCTCGCAGGGCCCGGGCGACGTGCCGCACCCGGACCAGGAAGGGTCGGCCGTCGAGGGTGGGGACGTTCCACACGTGTCCATGGACCTCGACATGAACGCTTCGGTACAAGGGCCCGTTCGCGCGTCGCACCGCGGCGAAGACCTGTCGCTCCAGCCCGCGCAGGTTCACCCGCTGGAGCGCCTGCTCGCTCCGCTCCTTCGACTGGTCCGTGACGTCGGTGGGACCGGCGATCGGCGTGAGGCCAGTCGGGGCCGCGGTCTCCGCTCCCTCCCTTCCCTCCCCTCCCTCCCCTCCCTCCCTCGGCGCGGCCGCTTCGCGCGAGGAAAAGTAGACCTTGCGAGGCGTGAGGAAGGAGGCGAGGGTCCATCGCTCCTCCACACCCTGCGCGGTCCTCGCGGGGACCCTCGCGCGGGCCCGGGCGTGCAAGAGCTCGAGGTACTCCGGATCGCGCTCCGACCGGGCCGTGCGGACGATGGACGGGTCCATGGGGGCGAGGTCCCCGCACTGACAGATCCCCGCCGCCTGGAACCTGCAGCCGCGGGACCACCAGCGGCACGAGGGCAGCGCGGAAGGGTCCTTGCGTTCGAAGGCCTCCGTCAGAAGGTCGCGCCGTCGCACCATCTCCCGCCGGACCGCGGTGAGGTCCGGGAACCGCACCTTCCACGGCATGAGGATCCGAGAGGTGCCGGACCCCTCGTTCCGCAGCACGAGGAGCAGCCGCCCCTCCTCCACGCCCTCGAGGGCGCAGTACATCGCGAGCTGCTCGAGATGCTCGTCCGAGGGGCGCTCCGGCTCGGTCCCTACGTTCTTGATCTCGGTCGGGGAGAGCCGCCCGTCCGGTAGCGGCTCCGCCGCGTCCAGCCGCGCCGTGATCCGGTCGAGAGGAGGGTCCCCCTCCGAGTCCTCTCCCTGGAGCCAGATCTCCGTGAAGCGCGCCTCGGCCGCGAGCGCTTCCTCGAGCAGGTCGTGCGCCCCCGTGCCCGCGAGACGCTTCTGGTGGGCGGCCAGGTCCTCCGCTAGGGGGTGCACCAATCCCCAGTAGGCCTGGGCGGGGTTGACCAGGCGGCTCACCGAGACCTGCGTGAGCCGGGCGGGGGGCGCGCCCGTCCTTGTGAGGAGGTCCCTGACCGGCCCCGTGGCCTCGGGTCGAGGCTGCGCCCGGCCGAGAAGGACCTCGGCCTCCGGCACGCCCTCGACCGCCATGGGCCGCTCAGGCTCCCCGGGGCAAAGCGATTGTCCCAGACCGCGGTCCCGGGTCGTTCCCTGCCTTCTCTTCTCTCAGCTCGGGGGACCGGAGGAGGGCTCGGACCACTCGTCCGCCCCGGCGGGTGGGGACTTGGCCTGCATCGCCCTCCGCTGCCGCTCGGTCAGGTAAGGCCCTGGGGCGGGCATCGGGGCTCGGGGGCCCGGCATCGCCACAGGGGACGGAGGGGGCGGCGCAGGAGGGGCCGAAGGCGCGGGCCCAGGCGGCGGCGCCGCGGGGAAGGGAGGGAAGGCGGGGTCGAAGGCCCCCTGCGGCGGCGGAGCCATGGGTACCGCGGCGTAGGCGGGAGGAGCGGTCGGGGGCGGCTGCGGAGGCCAGGGGTTCGCCGGGTCGGGCGCACCGTAGGCGGGGGGGGCGTCGGGGGCACCTGGGCCGGGGGCCATCATGGGGAACGGGGTCGGCCCCTGTCCTGGGGCACCCCCGACCACGGCTCCGGGGTCCGGGGGCCCCGGCGGGTCCCAAGCCTCCAGGGGGGCCACGTTCGCTCCCTCGGCGGACGGCGGAGCGCCGTCCTCCCGGGCTCGTCGGCGGCGCGAGCGATAGAGCCCGCGCTCGACGACCCAAAGGAGCACGCCGAGGAGCAGCACGGCCGAGGCCGCCACCTCGAGGTCCGCGACGTTCCCGGCCATGGGGACCCCGACGACGCTCGAGAGGACCGAGCCGAGGTAGTAGGCCCCGCCCAGCCCCACGCCAACGCCGAGGAGCAGGAAGACCCCGGCGAAGGCCACGAGGGGGCGCAGGGAGCGGACCGCCTCCCGCTCATGCTCGGAGAGCGGCCGACGGCGCCGGGCGAGGGCACGGAGGGCCTCCACGATGGGGATCACGGGGAGGATCAGCAGCAGGGCGACGAGCAGGTAGAAGGTGGGCCCGAGCGTGAGGGCGAAGGGCGAACCGCCGAGGGGCAGGACCACGGGGCCGTCCACGCTCGGCGACCCGGGGCTGGTCACCGTCCCGTTGATGATGCTCTGTCCGACGAAGGTGGTGGTACCGCCCTGGCTCTCCAGGACGCCGTTCTCCCATATCGAGCCGGTGAGGTTCGCGGAGGAGCTGAACGTGACCGTGTCGTCCGGGAGCACGATGGGCCCGTGCAGGTCGAGCCCACCCGCGTTGAGGTCGCCGTTCACCACCATGTAGGTCCCGAACTGGCTGCCTCCGTTCAGCACCACCGAGCCGAGCGTGCTGGAGGCCCCCTGGACCCGAGCGGCGCCGTTCACGGTGGTGGTCCCCTCGATCCGGCTGCTGCCCACGACGAAGTACCCCGAGCTGTTCGCGATGACCGATCCCTCCGAGACCGTGGAGCCGTTCAGCTGGACCGTCCCCGTGAGCCGGAACTCTCCCCAGTGGAGGGAGAAGTTACCCGCGACGGAGAGGCCCGATAGAGAGGTGTGCCCCTGGGTCAGGACCGGTCCCAGGAAGTCCGCGGTGCCCGAGAGCGCGATCTCCCCACGGGAGGTGACCCAGCCGTTGAGGGCCATGGAGCCCCCGATGACGACGGAGGTGGAGGTGAGCACCGCGCTCCCCGAGATCGTGACGTCCCCGGAGGTGTTCACGTTGCCGATGATGTGGGCGGCCGTCGCGAGCTGGATGTTGCCGGTGAGCTCGAGCAGCGTGCCCGGGGAGGTGGTGAGCGTGGAGTCGCCGTTCACGACGACGGTCCCGGTCATGACCATGTTGCCGGTGATGACGGAGTCTCCCACCTCGCGGAAGTCGGAGCTCCCGATCGAGAGGTCGCCCTGGAGCGAGATGTTTCCGACCACGAGGCTCGTGCCCGTCGCGTTCACCGAGCCTCCCTGGGCGCTCAGGGCGAAGGTGCCCGAGAGCGTCATGCCCGGGAACTGGGCGAGGCCGCTCGTGGTGACGGCCCCGGTGAAGTCGGTCCCCCCGGTCACGGAGGTGTTCCCCTGCGAGTCCACGGTCCCGTGGATCGTGAGCCCGACCGGGAACGTGGCCGAGCCCAGGTCGAAGGTCGAGGTCCCGTTCGCGAAGACGACCCCCTGGGTCATGACGGTCCCGACGACGGTGGAGACCGAGCCCATGTGGATCGTGCCGGTCATGTGGAAGGCCCCGCCGCCGCTCGTGTCCAGGTAGCCGTCGCCTGAGAGGGTGACGGGACCGGAGAGGTCCGCGTCCCCCACGATCGCGGAGCTGCCGACCTCCGAGAACGAGGAAGAGGTGACCGAAAGGAGGCCCGAGAGCGTGACGTTGCCCTGGACCCAGCTCGTCCCGGTCTCGGTCACGGATCCGGGGGCCGGAAGGGTGAACGTTCCCACCAGCACCGCTCCTGGGAACCGGGAGACTCCGCTCGTTGCGACCGATCCCTGGAAGAGGGTCGTCCCCAGGACGGTCACGTTCCCCTGGGCGCTCACGTCACCGTGGACGCTGAGGCCCGGAGGGAAGGAGGCGGTCGTCGCGGTGAAGGTGGAGGTGCCGTTCGCATAGACCGTGCCCCGGGTCATCACGCTCCCGATGACGCGGGAGGTGAACGTGGTCCCCTGGGCACCCATGAGGATCGTCGAGTCCAGGTGAAGCGCGCCGGAGGGCCCCGTCGCGATCACGGCGTTCCCCGAGATGGTCGAGGGTCCGGTGATGTCCATGTTCCCCGTGATCGTGGTCGCCCCGTCCTCCTGGAAGAGCCCGATGCCGATGGAGAGGACCCCCACCAGGCTCACGTTCCCTTCCACCCAGGAGGTCCCGCTCGCGCTCACCGCGCCCGGGGCGGCGAGGTCGAAGTCCCCCACGAGGGTCGTGCCGGGGAAGTGTGCGACCCCCGTGGTCGCGACCGAGCCGGAGAAGACCGAGGAGCCGAGGACGGTCACGTTCCCCGAGGTCCAGGCGGTGCCGTGGACCGTGAGCCCGGGCGGGAAGTGGACCTGGGTCGAGCTGAAGTCGGCGCTCCCGTTGGAGAAGGAGGTCCCCTGCGTGAACACGCTCCCGACGACCTGGGAGGTCCATCCCCCGGAGGAGGTGACCCCCATCTGAACGGTGTTCGTGAGGTGGAAGTAGGCCCCGGGGGCGGTCGCGATGATCGAGGTCCCGTTGACCGATATCGTGCCGGTCGACTGCACGGTGCCGGTGATCGTGGTGTTCCCGACCGTGCTGTACCCCGTGGTCGTGACCGTGGTCCGTCCCACGCCCAGGGTCGTCCCGGAGAGGGCGGTCGTACCCTGGCCCAGGAAGGAGCCTCCCAAGAGCGAGAGCGTGCCGGTCACGTACGCGCTGGGCAGGGAGATGTCCCCCGAGGTGGAGACGTTCCCGACGAACAGCGTGCTCCCGGTGGTCGAGACGTAGCCTTGGGTGTACATCGTCCCCAGGACGCTCACCGTGCCGGTGACGACGTTCGTGGAAGGCCCCTGGTCGAGGGTGCCCAGGATGTTCAGCGTCCCCGACGAGGCGGAGAGCCCCTGGATCTGGGCGACGTTGTCGATGTCGATGGTACCGGTGTTGGTGATGTTCTGGCCGGGATAGCTCGTGATGTTGACCGAGGTGCCGATGGTGAGGTTGTTCCGGAAGACCTGGAACCCGGCCGCGTCGATCTGCCCGGTGATGTTGAGACCGCCGTCGTTGTAGAAGGTCCCTCCGTTGTCGGCGTTCTGCACCGCCTGGAAAGCACCGGCGACGGTCACGTTCGCCGCGTTCAAGTGCTCGCCCTGGGAGACCGTCACGTGACCCGCCGTGACCACCATCGCCGGCCAGGTCGCTCCCGGAGCGACGGTGAGCGAAGGCGACCCGCCGCCCGGCGTGAGGGAGAGGTTCCCGCCCTGGGGGATGGTCACGTCCATCCTCGTGTCGGGCATGGTCGCGGTCACGCCCGCTCCTCCCGAGGTGGTGGTGCCGGTGATCGAGAAGTGGGTGTTCGCCCCCCAGGTGATGGAGGCCGAGGAGGCCGAGACGCCGAAGGGAGGCGTGAACGTGGAACCGGGCGAGACCGTGACCGGGCAGACGAGGATGATGTTGCAGTTGAGGGTGACCGAGCCGGTCGAGTTCCCGAAGTTCGTGACGACGATGTTCCCGCCGCTGTTGAGATTGTTGTTGCCCGATGGGTAGCTGTAGATGCCCCCCGCCTGGACCGCGTCGATGGTGAGGGTGGTCCCACCGTTCATCGCCATGAGGAGCGAGCCTCCCGTGCCCGAGTTGCCCAGCGCGAGGTTCCCCTGCATGAGGGCGAGCGCGGTGGGCACCGAGGGGGTGGGGTCCACCCACAGGCTCGATCCCCCGTGCGTCGCGAAGAGGGTGCCCCCCGGGGTCGTCGGCACGATCGACATGGTCCCAGAGGTCACCGTGGGCCCGTAGTCCGCCCATCCCTGGGTCTGGGTCCATCCCTGGGTCGACGTTTGACCGACGATGTGCACGTACCCGGAGAGGTAGTTGGAGCTCGAGGTCAGCGACCCGTTGATGTGCGCTGACCCGTTGATCTCGGTCGTCGGCGGCCCCGTCAGGAACGGCTGCGGGAGCTGCTCCGGAGCTGGGGAAGGGGTCCGCGCGGGTCCCCCCGTGCCCGTCGGGAACGGGATGCCGCCGGAGGCCGAGCCCCCGTGCGAGCCGGGCACAGGGGCTGAGACCGGTCCTCCGGATGCTCCACCGGTGGACCCGGCGAGGAGGGCCGCCCCGCCCGGCAGGGAGGGGCCCCCGGCGAGGGCCCATGAGGTCCCCAGCCCCAGGAGGAGCGGGAGGAGGAAGCTCGCGGCGACGAGGAACGTCGCTACGGCCCGCAAGGGCTTCTCGGGTCTAGTGGAGGACAAGGGGGACCTGGGTGGAGCGGCGGCGGGCCCTCACGTCTACCGAGAGGGGCTCGGGTCGTTTATGAAGGCTGGCCTGGGAGGAAGTCCCTCCTCGGAGAGCTCCTCGGTGGGTTCAAAAAGGACCCCAGGGTCCGGCGGTGGATGTCGACAGGCGCTCGTCGGGCGGGCGCATCCCGAGCGGGCCCTCGGGTGAAGCTCCCGCTCTGGCTCAAGCTCACCGAGTCGCTGACGCTGCTGGCGACGCTCCTGCTCCTCGTTCTGTCGGTGATGAGCGGCAGCCGCGGCCAGCTGGACCTCTCGAACGCGCTCGCGATGGCCTCCCTGCTTCCGATGGCGACCTTCGCGTTGGTGAGCCTTTCCCAGGAGCGGGCCCTCGCCAAGAAGACCCTGCGCCCCGCCGGCACCTCGGGCCCTCCGTAGAGGGCCGACGCTCACCGCGGAGCGTAGACGCGACGGGGCGATGGTCCAGAGCTCCCCGGCCGAGGGGGGGCAGGTGTGGGGCGGGCCGTCCGTTCAGCTCGGCACGTCGAGGAGGGACTTCTCGTCCGTCGGCTGCGCCGCCGAGGCTCCCCCGGCCGGTGGGGCCCGGGAGCCGGGCCGGGCACCTGGGGAGGGTAGACGGAGGAACGCGACCACGCTGGGGACCCGGTTGCGGAGCGAGACGCTGGTGACGCCGAGCGCCTTCGCGATCCGGTCCTGGCTGTAGCGCCATCCCCCTTCCTGCGCGGCGACGTAGGCGACGGTGCCCAGCAACGTCGCGGGCATGACCCCGCTCGACTGGTAGCCGCCCTTGTCGAGCCGCTCCAGGTACTCCCGCACCTTCGCGCGGAGCTCCCGCGGGAACTCGAGGTCCTCCGCGAGCTTGGGCAGCAGGTCCAGCGGGTTCACCGGACGGACCTTCACCTTGAGGTCCCGGATGAGGTGGATCGAGACCGTCGCGATCACGCTACGGGGAGCCTCGGAGTGCGAGGCGACCACGCGCAGCGTCCTCGGGACGCCGTGGACCCGGCAGGCCACGTAGACGCAGGCCGCGACGAGCGAAGCGATCCGCAGGCCGCGCATCCCGCGCCGGGCGAGCGACTCGCGGTAGAGCCGAACGGCCGTCTCCTCGACGGTCCGGGGAAGTCCCAGGGCCTCGGTCAGCCGCTTGAGCTGGGGCAGCGCGGTCTCGAGGTTCCTCTCCCCGCTGTCGCCCCGGCCCTGACGCCGGTCGACCAGCCGAAGGCGTGCGAACTCCATCTTGCGCCGGTGGGAAAGGGGGCTCGGGATGTTCCCGCGGGTGAGCGGGCCGATCCGGGTGCGCAGCCCCTTGTCGGGCAGCAGCACCGTGGTCGCGCGGCCGTGCGTCCCCGGTCCGTAGCGGCTCGCGTCGTCGCTGTGGCCCAACGGTTCCTGGACCACCGCCTCGCCCTCGCGGTTCACAAGGCCGCACTCCTGGCAGACCAGGTCCGCGGTCGCCTCGTCGCGGAAGAGCCGGGTGCTCCCGCAGCTCTTGCATCGCTCGTAGCCATCGGTGGGAGAGCGCTCCCGACGCATGCCCGACGGCACGTCCCCGTGCCGCTCTCTTGAGGTGGAATTAGAAGGTGACATGGTCCATCACTTAGGGTTCCCAACTATTTATTCGACATACTCATATTTAAGCTGTGCCGTGGGGGCCGTGAGAGGTCGTAGCACTGTGGGGTATAGCGTTTTCTCGCAACCGGTCGGGTCCGACACGCACGGACCCCCATGGTCGCCGACCCTACCATCATGGGCCCAAAACCATGGTGTTGGACTTTGTGTCGGTATCGGTGGCACATTCAACAACCAGCAAGGCTTTGAATGTTCCCTTTGAGAACCCCATCATGATAGTGCGTCCCGAGGCTCAGGGAGATCATGTCCGCGGAGACCTCCCTCCCCGAACCGGGACCGAGCATGGGAATGTACGCCCTCCAGGTCGCGACGATTTACGCTTTCGGCGCGTTCGCCCTGCTCGCCGGGGTCGCGATCCTGTTGCAGTATCTCTCCCTCGTGGTGAGCTTGAGCTGGGGGGAGTCACTCGCCCAGGCGAGCTCGGGGGTGATGGTGGATTCGCATGCCTGCCTCCTGGGTTTCCTGGTCCTGGGGACGGTCCGTTGGAACTTCGGAGGGATGGCCTCGCTGCGCCACGCCCGGGACCAGCGCTCCGAGCACCACGCCGTGCCGGTCAAGCTTCCCCGCCACCCTCCCAGAGAAGTGGGGCGCACCTGTGAGGTGAAGCTCAACCCCTACTTTCCCGACAACTGGCGACGGACGCCCTTCGGTACGCGGGCAGCGAGCTCTTTCTCTCTTCGCGGGTAGGGGTAGCGGACAGAGGGCAGGTGTGACCCTGCCCCCCGGAAGGCCCCTCGGCGGTCCGGAACAACCGTAATCGCCGGGCCGGCGCCGGGGCCTTCTGCAACCGCCTCCGCGGGAGTGACATGGTCAAGCCCCTACTTATGCGCATCCCACGGCCGGGGGGACTTCGCACCAGGGACACGCGCGGCCCCCCCATTCTTGCGCAAAAATCTGACCTAGGAGGATGGGGCAGGAGCGCGCACAGGTCCACGAGGAGGTGCCTCGATGGACCCGACCGTTCCGCCGGATGCTTGGCCGTAGACTCACGCTCGATCGGTGGAGGGCGCTGCCTTCAGGGGTGGCGCGCCTCGCACCGCCGAGGCTGGGCGCGGCCCTGCTCGCCGGACAGACGAGGGACGTGCGCTCCGACGGCCCGCGTGTGAGAGGCCCCAGGCTTCCTGCACCGGGATGGCGGAGGGGGAAGGTCCCACCTCTCGGGAGATGGCCTGAGCGCGCTGGGTGGTCCGTCGAGCCTCCTCCTTGGCCCCGCTGCGACGGAGCCACTCCCCCAGCGCGCCGTACGCTCGCGCGACGATGGACCGGTCCTGGGAAGCCTCCGAGACACGCACCGCTTCCTGGCAGCGTCGGACCGCTTCCTTCAGGTCCCCACCCAGCCCTGCCTCCATCGCGATCCCGATGAGCGACGAAACGATGTTGAGCTGCGCACCCGAGCGACGGGCTTCCTCCAGCATCGCGCGATACTCGCTGAGGGCCTCCGCGTGCCTACCAGCACGCGACCAGGAGATCGCACGCGAAATGCGCAACTTCTCGAACATGTCCAGCCGCCGATGGCGCTTCGCCAATGTCATCCCGAGCGTCGCGAGCCGCGCGACCTCATCGAACTGCTCGCGCTCCCCGGCGATGTGGCAGAGGCCATGGAGGGCGTCCAGCCTCTGCTCGACCTGGTGATGCTGCCGCGCGAGACGTTCGGCCTGTCGGAAGTGGCGCTCCCCGAGGTCGAGGTCCCCACAGTAGGTGTGGTAGTTGCCTCGGGCTAGGGCGCACGCGGAGGCCCAGCGCCCGCCCCCGGCCAGGTGATTCAGCGAGCGCACCCATCGCTCCGCCTGGTCCAGGTGCCCCGCCCGCAGAAGGCTACTCGAGAGTCCCACGGAAGCTCGGATCGCCGCCGGATCGTTGCGGGGCAACTGCTCGAGCGACCGGTCCAGGAAGGTGGAGGCCGCGACGAAGTCGCCCCAGGAGCGCTCGATCTCGGCCACCACGAGCAGGACGAGGCCGCGACGTCTTCCCTTGGGCAGCACGTGCACCAATCGTAGCGCCGCGGAAAGCGCCCTTCGGTCACCCGTGCTCTGGATCTCCTGGCGGTGTCGCCGAAGCAGCGAGAACGCCAGCGTGGTCCGATCGGCGTCAACGGCGTGGGTGAAGCGTTCGACCGCGGGCAGGGACGGGCTCGCGGCCAGGAACGCGTGGGCCCGAAGGACCTCGTCCCACCGGGCACTCTCCCGGAGCCGCGAGGCGAGCGTCTCGGGGAGCCGGAGCCCAGCGCTGGACCGCTCCAGGACCGCCTGCGAGACCAGCGTCTCCAGCTCGTCCGGCGTCAGCCCAGGAAGGAGGCCGCTCTGGAACGGGACACTGTCCCAGCACAGGGCGAGCGGGAGCAACGCCTGCCGTTCCACCTCCGGGAGGCTCGCGAGCACCGCGTTCGCGAAGTCCTCTCCCTTGGGGAGTCCTTCCCGCGAGCTCAGACGGAGGTACCGGGGATTGCCGAGCGTCTCCCGGTAGACCTCCTCGAACCGCTCTTCCGGGAAGTTCAGCGCCTCGGTCAGCGAAATCGCGTCCTTTCGGTTCAGCCCCTTGAGCGTCAGGTGGACCACGGCCCCGTGCGGGAGCGGCCATGGAAGCTCTCGTTGCGTGATCACCACCACCGCATGTTTGGATCCCGTGTTGAAGGCGGCGAGCATGTCACGAAGGGCGCGCTGGGTCTCCTTGGGGGCATCCTGAACGTCGTCCACCACCCAGAGGACCCGTCTCGACGTCCGTTGCAGCAGCGAGGTGAGGTCCGCGGGGGTGCCCGTTACCTGGCTGCCGAGGAGGCCAATCGCCGGCTCTGCGCGAGAGGAGGGATTTTCGTCGCCCCCGAGACCTCGGCGAATGCTCTCCCAGAGCGCATCGGGAGTCGTGGTCGATCTGAGCGCTGTCCAGACCGTCAGGTGGGAGGCCGGCGCGAGCCGCATCCCCCGGCGGACCAAGGAGGTCTTTCCCATCCCGGGGACGCCGTCCACCACGAGGGCTCCCCCTCTGGAGAACCCGCGGCGAAGCTCGTTGAGCTCCTGATGTCGGCCGACGAAGATCTCCGGCGGTGCGGGTAGACCTTGGAGCGAGGAGACCTCGGAGGTGGAGAGCACCTTCTCCCGGCCCTGGGGGGTGAGCTCGTAGAGCAGCACGCGATACTTCTTGCCCGGCGCGTGGGCGCGGTGCACCGAGACTTCGCCTGCCAAGCGAAGCTTGCGGAGAGCACGGGAGATGGTCGCCGCGTGGTACCCGAGCTTTCGGGCGAGATCGTCCTGTCCGAGCCCCTCTCCACCGCTCTCCTCGTGGCGTTGCAGCAACGCTCGAAGGACCGCGAGGGTCATTCTTTGTCGGCCGAGCAACACGTCCCCCTGGCTCGCTCCTGGCTCGGGAGAAAGATGGAGCCTCCACACACTCGGTCCAGGGCACTTAAACCCCTTGCAGCCCCGGCCAGGGGATGCGGGACCAAGCGTAGGGCAGGAGGGAGCCCGAATTTTGCGCAAAAATCCGTGAGGGGTTCATATGCCGGTTCGGCGAAAGAGTCCACGCTAAGGACCATGACCGGAAGGTCATCCCCAGTGCTTTTTGGCGGCCTCGCCGCCCGTTGGGGAAGTCCGCCGGTCCCGCCCCTTTCCATCCCCCTGGGCAGGGGCGGACCGGCGAGATCGACGGAAGGTCCCGGCGCCGTGGCCCCGGTGCGAGCAGTAGAGCCTGTGGCAATCCCCCGCTGACTCCTGCTATCTCTCGGGGCCCACGGTATTTTTTTCGCCGGCACCCCCCCTAACTCCTTTCTCGGACGCTGAGGGGACCATCTCCTGACGGGGAGATGGCATGGTGGTTTCTGTTTGAAATCCATTGTATCACGTTAATTCCAAAAAGGTCCATCTGTGTGATGTGGACTCCAACGCGATGACCGGGTTGTGCCGACCCGTCCCCAAGCGACCTTCCAGCGCTCCCCTCTCGGGCGGCGTGGCGCGTCACCGATATGCGCCCCCACCTGCCGCACAGGACGACGCCGGCGCGGCTTTTCTCGTCTGCTCCACGGCGGTCCCCTTCTCGGCCTGGTCACC
The DNA here is from genome assembly GCA_027306505.1 of Thermoplasmata archaeon. Lineage (GTDB taxonomy): Archaea > Thermoplasmatota > Thermoplasmata > Lutacidiplasmatales > UBA184 > JAKAAX01. The sequence goes on from DAHUZP010000026.1 coordinate 210,318, forward strand.
CTCGCCCTTGCCGGGGTGCTCGCCTACGGCGCGAGCCCTCTGGGGCCCGGAGCGGCGACCGGCTCCTTCCGGGCCGGACCGCACCCTGGAGTTCCTGGGACCGCCGGAGGCAGCGAGCTCAACGTGAGCTCGGACGGGTACATCGCCTATCTCCGGCTGTGGGTCCCCGTGGGGGTGCCGACCTACTTCCTCGACGTCGTGGAGTTCGAGGTCCTGGCCTCTCGTCAAGCCGAGGTGAGCGTTGGGGTGAGCCTCACCACCTCCGTCACTTCCCTTCCCCCGAACGCCGAGGTGTACGGGATCGTGGGGACCCCGGGCCCCCACGGCCACCGGGGAGGTTCGATCTCCTCCGCCCCCGAGGTCCGGGGCGGAACGCTCCAGGCGCTGGAGGGGCTCGGTGGGAAGGAGGGCGCGAACCCTGGATTGGAGACGGGATTGGACATCGGCCCTACCGGGACGACGGGGATCGGGAGCGAGCCGGGCACGAGCCTTTCGTTGGCGGCGGGGGCGAACTATGTGCTGGTCCTGAGCGTCGGCGTGCTGCTGCCGGCCTCTAACCCGTCGGCACTCAGCGGCACCGCGTTCACCATCACGATCACGCTGAGCAGCGCGCTGTGAGCGATCTTCGCCACGAGCGACCCCGACCTCGGCCGTGCATCTCCCCACCACCTGTGGACGGGGTGGAATGCAACCGTTGCTCCCGATAGGCGCTCGAGGGGACCACGGTTTCAGGACCCCTCCACCGCCGTTCAAATAGGTCCCGGGGGGAACGTCACTCGGGAAACCACCCCAACGGAGAAGCCGCGACCAATATCGCATAAGGGGACGGAAGCACCGATCCGTCCCGCGTGCGGCGCGGCCTCTCCACCACCCTCCCTTGAGTGCCTGAAATGCTCGCGGAGCGCTCGAAGCGTTCGTTGCTGCGAAGGTCCAGCGAGCCCTCGCTCGGTCCTGGGCTCGGCGGACCGACCTGCTCTCCTAGGTCCGGCCGGCAGGGGCCCCGACAGAAGGTGAGATATCGGTCCGGGGCACTTCTTCTAGCCCACGGCGGGAGGACGGTTGGTCCGACTCGCGACCTGTCTAACGGCGCTTCTCATCCTCTTGAGCGTACTCGCTGCGACGGGGGGTCCGTCGACCCTGCCGCGCGTGCCCCAGGGAACGGCATCAGCCCGTGGTTCGCTCTTGAGCGCTGTCCCTCCGGCCAAGGTCTCGGAGGGCCCCTCGGCCCATGGCTTCTCGGGAGGCGATCTTCCATGGCCCCTCCACGGGGTGGACCGGTCGGGGACCGAGTACGCCTGCGTCCAAGGTTGGGGATTCGGCGACGGACCCTACGACCTCGCGAGCGTTGAGGCGATCCGCTCCTGGAACGTGACCGCGGTACGGGTCCCGCTCAACGAGGACTGCTGGCTGGGTATCAACGGCGTCACCCCCGCCTACAGCGGCGCTCCCTACCGGGCCTTCATCGCGGCCTACGTTCATCTCCTGGAGTCGCAGGCCATCCGTCCGATCCTGGACCTCCACTGGAACGCCCCCGGCACGAACCTTTCGACCGGGCAGATGCCCATGGCCGACGAAGACCACGCCCCGGCGTTCTGGGCGAGCGTCGCCTCGACCTTCCGCAACGACTCGCTCGTGATCTTCGACCTCTACAACGAGCCCTATGGCATCTCCTGGAACTGCTGGGAGAACGGCTGCTTCCAGACCTTTACCAACCCTGGCTGGCAGACCGCCGGGTTCCAGCAGCTCCTGAACGTGGTGCGCTCAGCAGGGGCGACGAGCCAGCTCGTCCTCCTGGGGGGGCTGAACTGGTCGAACGACGACTCCGGGTGGCTCGCCCACGAACCGACGGACCCCGCGGGGCCCGGCCACCTCGGCGTGAGCCTCCACATGTACAACTTCAACACCTGCTCGAGCTGGACCTGCTGGAACCAGACCCTACTTCCGATCGTGCAGGCGGGCCTCCCCCTCGTGACGGGCGAGCTCGGGGAGAGCGACTGCAACGCGACCTTCATCGACCGGTACTTCGGCTGGGCCGACCCCCTGCACGTCTCCTACCTGGGCTGGACCTGGGACGACTGGAGCAGCTGCACCGGACCGACGCTCATCGCGAACTACACCGGGGCCCCCTACCAAGCGTACGGCACCGGGTTCCGCGACCACCTCCTCGGTTTCGCGGTCCCGCCTCCGGCCGCTCCGGGAGCTCCATTCGGGGTCCAGGCCCTGCCAGGGAACGCTTCGGTGCGGCTCTCCTGGTCCTATCCGGCATCGAACGGCTCGTGGCCCACGGAAGGGTACAACGTGAGCTGGGGGACCTCTGCGACCCCCTCCACGGTGGCCTACGTCGCCGCCGGTGGACCCCTCGCCCTGACCGTGAGCTCCCTGGCCAACGGGGTCACCTACGACTTCGCGCTCCAGGCGGTCAACGAGGTGGGCACCGGACCGTGGAGCTCCCCCGTGACCGCGGTCCCTCGCTCGAACGTGAGCGCCCAGGTGTCCGCCTCCCCGCTCTCAGGTCCCCCTCCCCTCGAGGTCGTCTACCGCTCGAGCATCTCCGGAGGCGTCGCCCCCTACTCGGAGCTGTGGAGCTTCGGTGATGGGGGCACGGCGAGCGGCGGTCCGGTGGTGTACCACAACTTCACCGCTCCCGGCACGTTCGTCGCCCGGGACCAGGTCTGCGCCCAAGGCGGGGAGTGCGTCAACGCGACCGCGCCTTCGGTGAGCGTCGGAGCGCTCCCCGTGGTCGCCCAGGCGAAGGCGACCCCGCTGAGGGGGAGCGGCCCGCTCACGGTCTCCTTGCAAGGCTCCGCGACCGGCGGTACGTCACCCTACGCCTACCTCTGGCGGTTCGGCGACGGGGGATCGGGCGCGGGGGCGGACCCGACGCACGTCTTCCGGCTAGCCAGCGGCTCAGCGACGTCCCCCGGCACGTTCGTCGTCCGCCTGTGGGTGAACGACTCCGCCCATGGTTCCAACGAGACCTCGCTCGTCGTGACCGTCGACCCACCTATCGTTCTGTCCATCGCGGCCTCCCCGATCTCGGGGTCCCAGCCGCTCCACGTGACGTTCTGGGCGAACGCCTCCGGAGGGTATGGGGGGCTTTGGTTCAACTGGAGCTTGGGCGACGGCACCACGTCTACCGGCACCCCCGTGACCCACACCTACTCGGCCGCTGGGACCTATCCCGTCACGGTGCGGGTGGGGGACCTCTACGGTGACGCCACCGTCGGCTCGACGAACATCTCCGTCCTCTCCCTATGCTCCTGCCCGTCGTCCCCGCCCTCCATCCATCCGTGGGAGGGCCCTTTCCTCTTTCCCGCGATCGCCATCGGAGGGGCCCTGCTCCTCGCCGCCGCGGTGTTCCTCGTGCTCCGTCACCGTCGGGGCGGCTCCCCTCCCCTAGCTCCGCCGGACGGAGCGCCCCCGGCCCCGACCTGGCCCGACGCGGGCGGGCCCCAGGACCCGGAGGGTGGGGCTCTTCTCCCGTCGGCGCCTGGGACGGACCAAGGTGGTTGACGACCGTGGCCCATTTCGGAGCCGCGTTGGCCCTGGGGGTGGTCCTGCTGTTGCTGGGGACCTACCTGGTGGTGGGCCCCATGACCTCGGACCAGGACTTCAACATGCTCCCGGGGCAGGCCTCGTCCTACGCGCTCCCCGGGTGGTACTACTTTCCCGTGGGCACGGAGGTCGCCCTCTCCTGGAGCGGCATGTCGCCTACGGCCTACGTGGAGGTGGAGACCTGCACGTCCATCTCCTCGGGGGTCTGCGCGAACCCGGGCCCCGTCATCGAGAACCAGTCGGGGAGCACGGGGACCCTCTCGTTCATCGCCGTGGGAGGGGCGCTCTACGGGATCGTCGCGAGCAGCCAGGGGATCGTGACGACCTCGACGGTCTTCTCCTCGGCGTACGGGTTCATCGTGTTCCTCCTGTTCACGCTGGGGATCATCTCCGTCGCGATCGCCTTCATGAACTACTCTCGCCGCGACCGTTACAGCCCCATCTGATCGGCGGGGGTGCCCCGCCCGCGTGGCATCGCACCTCCCGGGGCGCTGCGACGCCGTTTACTACCCCATCCCCTCCGCGGCACTGCTCATGCCGGCCCGCCGCAAGGACGTCACGGTCAGCCTCGAACAGGAGGTGCCCTCGGGCGAGGGCGAAGCGCCCCGGCGCATCCGCGTCACGATGACGCTGGAACCGGGGGAGGACGGCAAGGTGGCCCCAGCGGAGACCGCCGAGGCGATCCAGACGCTCTCCTCGGTCCTAGAGAGCTCCGCTTCCTCCCTCGCCCTCGCCTCAGGGGGCACGACCGGTCCCCGACCGGACCGTTCCCTCTCCGAGCTCGTCGAGAGCTACCGACCCCGGGACCTCCAGCTCCTCGACGCGCTGCTCTGGGAGGGCGAGATCACCCCGACCGAGCACGAGATGCTCCGCTCCCAGCTGCCGAAGCCTGGCGCGGTCGCGGCGAAGGTCCCCTTGCCCTCGAAGGAGGTGGCCCCCTCTCCGCCCCCCTCTCCGACCCCCGCCCCGACCTCCCCTCCGACCGCCGCCCGACCGGCGGCGTCAGCGACCGGGACGGCTCGGCCCTCCGCTCGCTCGGTCGACCAGCTCCTTCGGGAGCTCGCCATCCAGGACCTGCGTGACGTGAACCGGGCCCGGGGGCGGGAACTGATCTCCTACGACGAGTGGGCCGCCCTCAAGGCCCATTTTGAGAAGAGGGCCTGAGCCCGCCGAGCGGCGGGCGCTCCGGATCACCGGCGCCGACGCGGCTCGGGGGATGGGCTCTCGCCGGGTCCACCGAGGTAGGCGACCGCGATCCCTCCCACATCGGTGAAACCCGGGGTGAGGTCGAGCACGCCCCGGGCCCGGGGGACGAACTTCTCGATGGTCAAGGTGCCTCGAGCGTCGACCATCCCGCCGGACGGGGTCGTGCGGGGCGAGAGCGAGCCTCCGGTGTAGAGGAGCGCGACCGTCGCCTCCCGGCGCTGGAGACGCGAGCCGGCCCTCGCAAGGAACCGGAAGATCAGCTCCCTATCCTCCCCTCCTTCCGGCGTCCCCAGGGTGACGCCGGAGAAGAGCGCGATCCCCCCCTTCGGTTCCGATGGCCGGTGGGGCGCCCGCTCCTCCAGCGCCTTCAGCAGGTGGTCCGCCGCCTCCTCTGGCCCTGACGCGTCGTGGAGCTTCACTAGGTGTGGGTGGTGCTTTCGGAAGGCCGCTTCCGCCCCGGCGGTCTCCAGGGCATCGCTGGGGGAGACCACGATCACGTTGTGCAGGTCGGTGCCCACCGCTCCTCCAGAGGTGCTTCCCGGCGCGAGACGGTCCCGAACGCCGGAGGGGAGGCTCGCATAGAGCCCCAGAGATTCGAGGACCGAGCGGGCGCGCGCTGGAGCCTCGGGAGCGGAGGGGAAGGTGGGACCCGCGCCCAAAGGCCGGTTCGCTCCCTCCTGCACCTCCCGCGCCACCCAGAGCGCCTCGGTGGAGGTCGCGCGGGCGGCGCGCGCGAGCCCGCCTCCTTGGGCCGGGGAGAGGGCGGAGAGGACCGCCGGAAGGTCCTCGTCGCTCCGGGGCGAACCCTCGAGGACCTTCTCGAGCAGGGCCCGATAGGCGGGGAGGTCAAGGCCGGGAGGCGGGGAGGCGAGCATCCCCAGAACCCCTGGGGAAAGGAGCGGGACGAGGAGGTCGCTACCAGAGAGGCCCTCCGCCATCTCGATCGCCTCCGCGGCGAGCGCCACCCCTTCGGAGGTAGGCAGGAGCGGATCGCTCACCTTGCGGAAGAGGAACGGCCAGGGCTCGGGGGGAGGCTCGGGCCCGCCCACGAGGCCCTGGGTCACGACCTCGCCTAGAGCGTCGTGGAACCCCCTCGCCATCGCGGCGGCGCAGTTCCCCACCGCGAGGAAGGCGACCTCCTTCACCTTCGAGCGCTGGACGAAGCGGTTGCCGACGCGCAGGACACCTTCCTCGAGCTTCACGGCCCTCCGCACCGCCGCGTAGGCGTCCGAGCCCCGGATCGCGGCCGTCAGGACCTCGACCACCTGCCGACGGTCCTGGGTCCGAGGGTCCTCCGGTGGTCCCAGGTCGAGATGGCGGAAGAGCACGGCCGAGCGAGCCCGTGGGTGGCTAAGGGTTTCCCCAGGGGCCCCCCGCGAAGGGGAGGTCTTCGAAAGCCGTGTCGGGGGGGACAGAGTTATCCTTCACGACCCCTGCGGCGGGAGCGGATGCTCATCCTCCCGGTCCCGGAACCCCGTGACGTCCGCTCGCCGGTGCCCTCCTCCGAGGACTCCGGAACGCTCCTCTTCCACCCGTCCTCCTCCCTGCGCTCCTCCCGGCTCGAGGCGGAGGGGATCGACCCGGCCGAGCGCCCGTACCGCCCGAAGGAGGACATCGCCCGCCTCCTGGAGATCTACGAGGAGCTGCAGTACGACGGGGAGCTCAAGGGCATCACGCCCCGGGCCGTGCTGATGGAGGCGATGGACCGGCCCGACCTCGAGTGCTCCTTCCAGTGGTTCACCCCCTACTACTTCACGGCCCGAAACCGGGCGATCTCCTTCCCGTTCGGGGAGACCGCCCAGGCGTTGCTCGAAGCGACGGAAGAGCTCTCCCGCCTGCTGTCCGACCCCTCCCGCCGGGAGGCGCACCGGACCCTCCTCAAGGAATGGGACGACCTCGAGCGCGAGCGGGTGGGGAAGCCCCTCGCGCCAGGGGAGCAGGAAGCGACGCTGGTCGCCTCGATGAAGCAGCGGGAGCTCGCGCTCAACGCGATCGCCGACGCAGGCTACGCGGCGGAGTCGCTCCGCAAGGTCCTCTCCCTGCGCGAGGAGTTCCACTCCCGCTGGAAGGGCGGGCACCCGGTCGTGTACGCCCTGCGGGCCTCTCCCGAGGACCGTTCCCCTCCCGCCTGGGACATGGCCGACACCACCTCCTTCCGTCGGCGCGAACCGCTCGCCCCCTCCGAGTGGGCCTACCGCATCGACCTCGGCCCGGGGGCGCTCGAGGTCCCGGGGGCGGACCCCGAGCTCATGGGGGAGCTGAGCCCGCCGCCCCTCGTCCGCTGAGGGCGCCGTCGTGCGACGGCCGCGCGAGGCCGGGCCCTACCGCAGGGTTCGGCGCATCAGACGGTGGCTCTTGCCGAAGGGGCCCACGTCGTGGAACCCCCCGGCTTCGAACATGCCCACGGTCCCGAACCAGGTCGCGACCGCCTTTCCGTGCGTCGCGGGGAAGGCTTCCACGGGGCCTCCCCCCATCTTGCGGATCTCCCGGAGCGCCCCGCGCAACGCGAACTCGGCGACCCCCTGCCTTCGATGGGGTCGGTCCACGAAGACGCAGGTGATCCTCCACAACAGGCCCCGGGGCGGCGGGAGGCCGAGCGCACGGTAGGTGCGTCCCCGCTCCAGGCGGGGCAGCTCCTGCTTCGGGCCGAACTGGCACCACCCGACCACCTCCCCTCCCTCGTACACGAGCACCCCGTGGGCCCTTCCCTCCCTCACCCAGGCGTGGTGGTCCGTGCCTTTCCGCTCGCTCCGCTCCTCCTCCGAGGGGTCATGGAGGGGCCCCTCCCGGTGGTAGAACATGCACCAGCAGCCGGCCTGGACCCCGTGGTACCTCGCGAACAGCCCTTCGAAGTCCTTCCAGGTCTTCTCCGAGAGGGGCCGCGCGGTCCGGCCGTGGGTCGGAACGGAGCTCGGGCTCACGCGTAGTCCTCGAGCTGGCGCATCCCCCGAGGTCGCGGCGGGGGAGCTTCCCCCTTCCCGGCCCGGCGCCCCTCGGCGATCCGCATCTCCCGCTGGAGCTCCTGGAGGACCGCCTTCATCCGCTGCTCCTTCCCGCGGGCCGAGTACTGGCTCGGCACGTCCCGGCTGCCTCGGGCCATGAGGACCACCACCTCCCCCGAACGGAAGCGCCCGGTCCTTCCCCGCCGCTGGATCGTTCGGATCTCGGAGGGCACCGGCTCGTAGAACACCACGAGGTCGGTGTTCGGGATGTCGAGCCCTTCCTCGGCCACGCTCGTCGCAACGAGGCAGTTGAGCTCGCCCGAACGCAGACGGTCGAGCACATGGACCTGCTCCTTCTGCGAGAGCCCGGGATCGGAGGCGCCCTTCGTCGCTTGCCCTACGAACCGCGCCGGCCGCACGATGCCATCGGGCGCGGAGGCGAGAGCGTCGGTCAGGACCTTCGCGGTGTCGCGGAAGTGGGAGAAGACCAGCACCTTCGACGCGGGGTGCTTCAGCAGCTCGTCCCGGACCACCTCGACGACCTTCGCGACCTTCGGGTGCTCGAGGTCGACCCCCTCGAGCAGCCGCTCCACCTCCTCGATGTCCGGGTCCTTGAGGAAGGTACGGTCGGAGGGGGAGAGCCGGGCCGGCTTGCCGGCGCTCGCCTTCCTCCCGCCCCGCACGCGCTCGAAGAAGCTGCGAAGGGCCTCCAGGCTCTGGCTCTCTGCGAGCTCGAGCGCGTGGGAGGCCTTCATCGCGACGGCCTGGGCGTTCACCGCCTCCCAGACGTAGGGGTCGGGCTGTCCTCCGGCCGCCCTCGCGGAGGCGACGGCCTGGCGCAGCCGGATGCCCAGGTTGAGGAGGTCCCCCCGGCCCACGCGTTCCGTTTCAGGGAGATGCCCGCCCTTGAACAGGCGCTCCACCTGACGCTGGTAGGCCGAGCGGAGCAGTTGGGCGATCCGCAGGATCTCGGGCGGATTGTCCACGTAGACCGGGGTGATCTCGGTGGTGTGAAAGTACTGGGCGACGTCCGGGTCCTGCTGCGTCTTGACGATGATGCCCGTGTGGGGGATCCCCAGGTTCCCGAGCACCTCCTGGATCTTGCGCTTGTCGTAACCGGGGGAGGCGGTGAGCCCGAGGACCCGCACCTGGGAGCGCTCGCGCAGCTCCTGGCCCAGCAGGACGTAGGGGTAGTCGCCGGAGGCGCGGTGGGCCTCGTCGAAGACGACCAGGGAGAACAGCGAGAGGTCGAGGTGTCCGGCCCGCACGTCGTTCGCGATCACCTGGGGCGTCGCGATGACCACCTGGGGAGGCGAGAGCAGGTCCTTGCGACGCTCCGGAGGGATGGCCCCGGTGAAGACGAGCGGCTCCGGGCCGACGAGGCTCTCGAGGACGCTCCTCGCGTGCTGCTCGACGAGCGGACGCGTCGGGGCGAGGAGGAGGATCGAGCGCTGGGGGTAGCGTTCCAGGAGGTCCGCCATGACCCGCAGGGCGACCGCGGTCTTTCCGAGCCCGGTCGGAAGGACCACCAGGACGTTCTCTCGCGAGGCCTGGTCCGCGATCGTGCGCTGGTAGTCGCGGTCCTCCAGCGTATCGGGCCGCAGTCGGGGGTGGGAGACGAACGACACGGGCCTCTCGCGCCCAGGGATCCGCGGCTTATGGCCCTTTGAGATGGGAGGGGGTATCTCCCCCTTTCTTTTTCCACCGTACGGATTGCCTTCGGCATGGAACGGCCGCCCCCCGGGACGGAGCTACTCCCCCTAGGGGTCGCCCTGTTCTGGACGCCTCCAGGGTGGGTCTGGCTCCTGCCCTTCCTCTACTTCCTCGTGGTGCTGCTTGGGCAGGGGGCGATCGTGTGGCTCGCCGCCCACATGCCCGCCCTCACCCCCGAGGAGGTAGAGCGCGGGTCGATGCCCGTGGAGGTCTCGGTCATCATCCCCGCCCGGAACGAGGGCGGCGACCTCGAGCGCTGTCTTGACGACCTGCGCCGACAGGACTGGCTCCAACACGGGGGCCGGATGGAGGTGGTGGTCGTCGACGGTGCTTCGACGGACGGCACCGCCGCCTCCGCCCGGGCGCATCCGCTCGGTCCGACCGTGCTCGACGAGCCTCCGCTGCCTCAAGGCTGGGTGGGGAAGAACTGGGCCTGCCACCAAGGGGCCGCGAGGGCCCACGGTGAGGTGCTGCTCTTCCTGGACGCGGACGTGCGGCTCCACCCGAGCGCGGTGCGGGCCGGGGTGACGTGCCTCAGGAGCACGGGCGCCGATCTGGTCAGCTTCGCGGCGCGGATCGAGATGGAGGGGTTCTGGGAGAGGGTGGTGATGCCTCTCTTCGTCCAGTTCGTCCTGCTCTACTTCCTCGCGCCGAGGGTGAACAACGACCTCTCCTCCCGGGCGATGGCCAACGGGCAGTTCATGTGTTTCTCACGGGCGGGCTACCAGCGCTCCGGGGGACACCTCGGTGTGAAGGGGGCGGTCCTCGAGGACGTACGGCTCGCCCAGGAGGTCAAGCGCCGAGGGGGGAAGGTGCGGATCTTCTGGGCTCCCGACCTCCTCTCGACCCGGATGTACACCAACCGACGCGAGATGGCCGAGGGGATCCTCAAGAACCTGCACGGCACCCGATTCTCAGCGCTCCGCCAGATCGTCCTCGCCTCCGCGATCTTCCTCTACTTCCTCTCCCCCTTCCTCGCGGTGGGGCTCGCGCTCCTGGGCTGGCTGCCCGCTCCCTGGCTCCTCCTCTCCCTCGTCCTGATCGTGCTCACCGCCGTGAAGCAGGTCGGCTTCCAGCGCGCGGTCAACGTCCCGCTCCGCTACGGTCTCCTCTACCCCGTGGGGTGCGTCTACTATCTCGGGCTCTTCGCCCGCTCGTTCCAGCAAGGTCTACGCGCCGGCACGATCACCTGGAAGGGCCGCACCTACGATATGGACGCCTGAACGGGACCGCTACTCGAGACCTCGATCGTTGGTTCGTCCGCCCGTCTCCTAGACATCATATACACAAGCACCCACTCCCGCACCCGAAACCATGGGAGAGAAGGTGCGTGTCCCACCAGCAAAGAAGTACCTCGCAGAGTTCCTCGGGACCTTCACGCTGCTCTTCGGGGGCCTGGGCGCGGGGGTCTTCCTCAGCTACTTCTCCGGCGAGAGCTCCCTCAACCCGGTGAACGCGGGATTCATCGGGCTCGCCGTGGGTGGGGCCATCGCGTGGGGCGTGTACGCCTGGGGGAACATCTCCGGCGGACACTTCAACCCCGGGGTCACCTTGAGCTTCCTCCTCGCCGGTCGGATGGACGCCTGGGACGCGATCCCGTACTGGATCGCCCAGCTCCTGGGCGGCATCACCGGCCTCGGCGTCATCTACGGGATCGCCTCCGGGTTCAGCGGGGGCTCCCACGCCATCGCCGTCGCGACGGCCATGGGGGCGGACGGCTACGCGGGGAACGGCTCGGCCTACCTCTTCAGCGCGGCGTCCGTGCTCCTCCTCGAGATCTTCGCCTCGTTCATCTTCTTCGTGGTGATCCTCTTCGTCACGGACCGACAGGCCTGGAAGGGCTTCCACGGCCTCGCGATCGGTGGGGTGCTGAGCGTTCTGGTCTTCATGGGGATGACCGTCGATGGGGCCGGATACAACCCCGCCCGGAGCACGGCCTCTGCCGTCTGGGCCTCGGTCGCGGGCGTCTCCTGGCCCATGGTCCAGCTCTGGGCGTTCTGGGTCGGCCCGTTCATCGGGGGGGCGCTCGCGGCGTGCGTCTGGAGGCTGCTCAACACTGAGAACACCGTCGCTCCTGACGTGAAACCCGAGGCGCTCCGCGAAGAGGCGGAGAAGCGTTAATCGCCCTTGGGCCTGCGAGGCCCAGGTGCGACATGTCCTCGACGGAACTGCCCAAGCACTACGAGCTGTTCATCGGTGGCCGAGAGGTCCCCTCCTCGAAGGGCGAGAAGACCACCCTGCTGAACCCTGCGAACCGTGCCGTGCTAGCCACGGCCGCAGTGGGGGGTGCCGAGGAGGCGCGATACGCGGTGGAGGAGGCCGAACGGGCCTTCCGCTCCGGATGGGCGGAAGCGGACGGGGCCCACCGGGCGCGCGTGCTCTTCCGGCTGGGGCAGCTCCTCTCCGAACGTGCGGAGGAGTTCTCCCGACTGGAGACGCTCAACCAGGGGAAGCCCCTGCGGGAGTCGAAGACGGACGTCCTCTTCGCCGCAAGGACCCTCGAGTACATGGCCGGGCTCGCCGACAAGGTCCAAGGCGACTCCATCCCGGTGCCGGGCGAGCGCATGGACTACACCGTGCGGGAGCCGATCGGGGTCACGGTCCACATCGCCCCGTGGAACTATCCCCTCCAGCTCTCCGTGCGCTCGCTCGCCCCGGCGCTCGCCGCCGGGAACACGGCGGTCCTCAAGCCCGCGACGCTGACCCCCCTCACCGCGCTCGCCTTCGCCCGGCTCGCGAAGGAGGCGGGGCTCCCGGACGGCGTGCTGAACGTCCTGGTCGGACCCGGTAGAGAGGTGGGGGAGACCCTCGTCGAGGACCCACGGGTCGCTTCCGTCTCGTTCACCGGCTCGCTCGAGGTGGGCAAGCGGATCATGGAGCTCGCCTCCCGGCACGTTCGGCCGGTGACCCTCGAGCTCGGGGGGAAGAGCCCGAACATCGTCTTCGCGGACGCGGACCTGGACCGCGCGGCCCGGGGCGTCCTCTACGGCATCTTCCTCAACGCGGGGCAGATGTGCTGGGCCGGCTCGCGCCTCATCGTCCAGCGCTCCGTGCAGGAGGCCTTCCTCGGGAAGCTCTCCGAGCTCGCGCGCAAGCTCAAGATCGGCCCCGGTTGGGAGCCGGGGGTCGAGATGGGCCCCCTGGTCTCCGAGGACCAGATGCAACGGGTTCTGGGCTACGTGGAGAAGGGGCAGAGCGAGGGCGCGCGTCTCGTTACAGGAGGCCATCGGGCGGGCGCCCCCGGCCTGGAGAAGGGCAACTTCGTCGAGCCCACGATCTTTGCGGACGCGAGGCCCGACATGGCGATCTCCCGAGAGGAGATCTTCGGCCCGGTCCTGACCAGCCTCGCCTTCGACACGTTCGAGGAGGCGATGGCGCTCGCGAACGACTCCACCTACGGGCTCTTCTCCGGGGTCTGGACGAAGGACCTCTCCACCGCGCACCGAGCGGCCCGGCACATCCAGGCCGGCATGGTCTCGGTGAACGAGTACCCCGTGACCTTCCCGCAGACCCCGTTCGGCGGTTACAAGCAGAGCGGGATCGGCTGGGAGCAGGGGATACACGCGCTCGATTTCTACACGCGCACGAAGAACGTGAACGTCTTCTTCGGCGCTCCGCGCAAGAAGTGAGCCGCGCGACCACGCCCTCCCCGCGCGGAGGGCCCCCTCAGGGGGAAAGGAAGCTCGAGAGCTCCCGAAGCACGAGGTCGGGGGCGCTGTCCAAGGCGAGGTGCCTCTGGCCCGGCAGGCTCGAGACCACTCGGGAAGGGAGCACGCTCGCCAGGCGAGCGACCGCCTTCCGCGCCCGGTCGGGGCTGAGGCTGCCCTCCAGGAGGAGCGTGGGGACCGCCAGGCCGCGGTAGTTCTCCTCGTCGAAGCGGTACTCCTCCCAGGCCCGGAGCTCCCGGGGGATCGTGCGGGCCGCCCCGAGCCTCCCTCGCCACCAGGTCTGGGTCTTCTGCTCCTCGAGCTCCGCCCCGTTCAGTCCCAGGACCTCGGTGAGGTAGAGGCTCACGACGCGATCGCGCGCTCCCACGCCAAGGAAGCTCTGCATCCGTTCGAGCACGACCGCCGGGGTCCTCGAAGGGCCCGCGTCCACCGGCAGGGGCGGCTCGTAGAGGACCATCCGGCGGACACAGCCTGCGGCGACCCTGCGCACGCCCCCCAGGACGCAGATCGCTCCCCAGCCGAGCCCCATCACATCGAGCGGGTTCGGCAGGTGGGTCATGACCTCGGAGAGGTCCTCGAACTCCCGCTGGGCGGCGTAGGAGGGACCGTCGGTGCTTCCGCCCCGCCCTCTCCGGTCCAGCGCGTACAGGGTGTGGGAGGAGGTCAGGGCAGGGTAGAGCCCCTTCCACCGGGTCCGGTCCTCCCCGGTATCGTGGACCAAGAGGAGCGGCGGTCCGGTCCCCGCTTGCTCCATCGAGAGAGTCGTTCCGTCGTCCGAGGGCACCTGGACCGTCTGCACATCGACGGCCATCTTTCCTCATCCTCGGGGTCGAAGGCGTTCCGCGCCCAATGGCTCCGCTCAGGGCAGGCAGGTGAGGGGCATGAAGGGAACGCCCCAGCCCTCTCCACGGCCCGGGCGGCCCCTAAGGGCGCCCCGCTGCGCTCTCCTCAGGGGCTGGGCGGTGACGGAAGCGCTGGTAGAGCGCGAGGTCGTAGGCGATCTTGACCGAGCCCGCGAGCGCGAAGGGTCCGGCGAGCCAGACGTTCCCCAGCCCGAGGAGCCCACCGGAGACCGGGCCCCCGAAGGCTTGCGCGCTCCGGGCCGCCGTGGTGTAGCCGGCGGCCGCCTCGCCCTCCTCGCGCGGGACGATGGACTGGGTGTAGGACTGTCGGGTCGGGACGTCCATCTGGGAGAGCGTCGCCCGGCCGACCCAGAGGACCCCCGCGAGCGCGAGCGTGGGCGAGAAGGGGAAGAGGATCAGCAGCACGCTCGAAGGGATGTGGGTGAAGACCATCGTCCGGATGAGCCCGATCCTGCGAGCGAGCGGGACCGCGAGGAGGAGCGAGACGGCGGCGGCCACGCTCGCGAGGGCGAGGATCCAGCCGATGGAGGATTCCGAAGCGTCGAAGTCCAATCGGAGGAAGTACGCGACGAGGGTGTTCGCGATGAGCCCTCCCCCGAAGGCGTCCACGGTGAAGAGCGCGGAGAGCTCGAGGAGGGGCCGGCGGTGCTGAGGGGAGAGCGGGCGCACCGAAGGGGGAGCCCCCCCGCGGGGGCGGTCCGAGGCGAGCTCCAGGTAGAGCGGCAGAAGAGGGAGCCCCACCAGGGCGTAGAGGAGGAGCGCAGGGCCCCCCATCAGGGGCGGGAGGCCCGGGAGCGAGAGGGCCCAGCGGGTCACGGGAGCGGCCGCGAGCGCGCCGGCCGCCGTCCCGAGGTAGCCCGCGAGGTTGTAGGCGGCGAAGCCTGAGGTCCTCCGCTCCGCGCGGACGACGCGTGAGAGCGTCCCCTGCTCGAGGGCGCCCAGGGGGCTCACGTCACTTCCCCCGGCGACGACGCCCCCCAAGAGGAGCGCGACGACCACGAGGACGGGGTCCGCGAGCCCGTAGGCGAGGCCGAGCCCGCCCACCACGACCCCGAGCGCGCCCAGGACGAAGAGAAGAGAGCGAGGGAGACTCCTCCCCGCCCGCGGCGCGAGCACGGCCCAGAGGGCCCCCCCGCCCATCGCGAGGCCCAGGAACGTCCCGATCTCGAGCCCGGAGTACCCGACGTTCGAGAGCTCGATCGCGAGGACCACCGAGAGGAGCCCCGCTCCGAACCCTCGGAGGGCCCGGGTGGTGGTCAGCAGAGCCAGGTCACGGTTGAGCGCGGCGGGCCCCCCCCGCTCCAGCGTGACCGGGTCCGAACGCCGCTCCACTGACCCTGACGTGGCCCGGGACCCCCTCGAGGGGGAGGTCCTCCACCCTCACATCTTCTTTTCGAAGTCCAGGATGGTCGCGAAGATCGCGGAGTAGAGGTGGTTCGCCCCCTGCTCGAACTCCAGCTGCCAGACGTCCCGGATGGCGAGGATCTTGTGGCGCACCCGGCCCACCTCGCGGCCACTGCCGTCGATGATCGAGTACTTGCGCCGGATGATGTTGCCTTTGGTCCGCATCATCGCCTGCCCGTTCGGCAGGACCCACTCCGCCTTGAGGCCCCCGAAGATGCTCCGCTTGAGGTCGATCATGCCGAAGCCTCCCTGGGTCGCCGCGTCCACGACCGCGAACTGAGCGCGGTTCCCCCCGGAGCCCTTGCGGATCTCCATCGCGACGTTCCCGCGGGGGTCCTTCACGGTGTAGGTGTAATGCAGGCTCCTCTGGGCGTATCGGCCGATGTAGCCCCCGGCGATGGCTCCCACCGCCGCTCCGAGCAGCTGCCCCTTGACGTTCTGCCCCGCGTCGAGCCCGACCGTGCAGATCACGTTCTGCTGCTCGTCCATGATGTCGTAGTTCTTACCGAACGATAGGATCCTCATCTTCATCAGAAGCTTCGGGTGGTTCGCGAGGGCGCCGATGATCCACTGGGCGGAGGCGTTCGGTGCGGCCATACGGTAGGGTAGCACTGTCCAGCCATCTATATGTTGGGGTCGCCCGGAACCGTGCGCCCGAGGGCGGAGGGGCCCCGATGGCGCTCAACCGTCGGAAGAGGGCGGGGCCTCTCCCGGGGTCGGAGCGGGCTCCGGGGCGGGCTCGGGCGTTTCGACCGCCGCAGGGGGGAGAGGCTCGGAGGGGCGCGGCTCCGCCTCGGGAACCGAAGGGGCGTTCTCGGATGGAGCGGCCTCAGGCGCAGGGGCCCCGGCGGCGGGAGCTTCGGGGGTGAGCTCGGTACCGCGCTCTGCGAGCTCCCGTTCCAAGGCCTGGATGCGCTCCGCCTGCACCTCCATCTGGTGCATGAGCTCCTCCACGGTCTCGCGGTCGGCCTTCCCCCTCTCCTCGGTCTCGCTCAGCGTCCGGCGGAGGGTCTCGACCTGGTGTCGGAGCTCCGCGTTCTCGGCCTCCGCGGCCGACCAGCGGTCCTGGAGGTCCTCTTCCTCGCCCGAGGGAGCATCCCCCACGCCCTCGGCAGCGCCACCATCGGGGGCGGGGACCGGTGCGGCCATCTCAGCCTCCATGGATGGCTCCGACGCGACGGCCTCGGAGAGGGACCCCGCTCCCACGGTCTGGGCAGGGACCACCCGTCGCTCACTTCGGCGAGTCGCCACGTGGCCGGAGAGGAGGCCCTCAGCGAGGTGGTGCCCCCGGGAGCTGAGCCGAAGGTCGTAGCCCCCCGTGGGTCGGGGGCGGTAGACCAGCAGCCCGCGCCGCTGCAGCCCCTCGAAGAGCCGGGTGAGGTAGTCGTCGGAGAGGAGGAAGCCCTGGCTCATGAGATAGCGCGTGAGGTCCTCTCCCGGGACCACGCCATCCCCCTCGCCCTTCCCCGCATGGTACAGCATGCAGTAGAGCAGGATCCGAACGGGGAGGTTCGCCGAGGCGGGAGTCCCGGAGGAGGGGATCGGTCCGGGGGCCCTCCCTTGGACCGTCGGCTCCGGCATGGGTGAGGCGGCCGTGGGTGCCGCAGGGGACGGGCTCGGAGGGGCGTTGAAGGCGCCGGCAACGGGAGTCGCCTTCGGCACCGCACCGGAGGGGGCGGGGGCGATGGCAGGAGCCGCAGGCTCGGTGGGAACTGGGGGACGTGTCGCCCGTCCCTCGAGCCGGGTCGCCCGCTGGGAACCGGCGGGGGTGAGGAAGACCCGGTACTCGCCCGGGGTGTCCCACTCCCTGCGGACCGCCCCCTGTCCTTCGAGGGTCCTCAAGGAGGTGTCGAGCTGTGCGTAGGAGATCCCTGTGAGGTCGCCCTTGAGATGCCGGACGAACCGATCCGTCGGGATCCCTCGGGGGAAGCGCCCGGACCACGTGGCGATCCACCGGAGGACCCGGTCCTCTGGGGTGTAGGTCTTCGCTCGCTGCTGCACCGCGCTACTTCCCGCAAAAAGTCACGAACGCAACCCTCTTCAAGAGGTTGCGTCGGGGGGCGACCTTCGACGCGGCCCTCCTAGGCCTCTCCCTCAGGCCGGCGGGAGGGTGGACGGGAACGAGGCCGAGGCGAGGACCCGCCGCTGGGGCTGGGGCCGGGGGAGGATGGAGTGGTGTGGGCCGGCTCAGGCTCGGCCTCGGGGGGGGGAGCGGGGAGCTCACCCTCGAACCGGTGGAGCACCTGGGAGGGGACCTGGTCCACCAGGAAGACCGTCTTCCCGGCGCGTCGGATCACTAGGCCGTCCTCCTGGGCCCTCTTGGTGTCGACCTCGAGGATGACCGGCTCGGGGGTCCGGACCCGGCCCGCGTTGTAGGCGTCGACCGCGGTCTTGGACAGGTGGACCTTCTTGCGGTCGGTGGGGCGCAGTCCGATCTCGAGCACCACGGCGGCCTCTTCCTGGGTCACCGGGTAGTAGAGGGTCTCGGGGATGTGGTCCGTGGGCAGGTCGAGGTCGACGTCGACCGTGTGCCCGTACGTCGCCCGGATGCGCTCCTCGCGGATCTCGTAGCGTCCCTTGGGGTCCGTCTCGGCGAGCGCGATCAGGTGGTGGGCCTTGAGCCAACCGTAGGCGCGGTGCTGCGACCGGATCGCCTGGACGAGCCGGGGGAGGGGGACCCATCCTTGCGGGTCCAGGGAGATGCCGTACCGAGGGGGGAAGTGTCGCAGGATCCCGGCGACGATCCTCGCGATGTGGTCCAGTTCCCGGTCGTCCATGAAGAACCGGGCCTCGTCACCGCAGACGGGGCAATGGGTGCCGCGGAAGTAGCCGTGCTGGACACACTCCTTGAGCATGTGACCTCCTGGGGGGAACGGGGTCGGGACCGGACGATGAGGGTCCGACCTATCCCTTGACCTTCTCGGCCTTCTTGTCGAACTCGGTCAGGGCATCGCCGTAGTTGTCGGCGAGGTCCTTGAGCACGCGCTTGAGGGTCGCCTGGGGCTTCTCGCCCTTCGTCTTGAGATAGAGGGTGGGGCGGTCCAGGAAGGGGTGGCCGACGTAGTATCGGGCCTCTAGGACCTTCTCCTCGGCCTGGAGCGCCTCGACGAGCGGGATGAGGATGGTCTCTTCGCCCTTGGGGAGGGCGATGCGTAGGGTGTCACGTTCGTTCTCCAAGACCTGGATCTCCATGGCCGCTCCGGGAGATGGGCCGAGAAATCGGCCATTGTAAAGGTTTCGAGACCCTGGAGCGGGTCCCGTCGGTGGCCCGGGATTCGACCCAGGGGCTCCCACCTACTCCGTGGTGCCGATGGTGGTGGGCTGGCCCATGGGTCCGCCCGAGGGGCCCTTGCGGGCGCCCTGGGCGACGTTCCGCATGGCGACCATCTTGCGCTGCTTCACCCGGGTCGCGACACCGAGCAGGGAGAAGGTCC
>DAHUZP010000027.1 GCA_027306505.1 Thermoplasmata archaeon
CCGACACCTTTGTTTCCCAAGGGGGGACGTACGAGTTCGGGACAATTTGCCCTCCCACGAGTCCGTGTTGGCCCGCGAACGTGTCGGGGACCTATACGGGTCCGCTCCTCCCGCTTTGACCGTCTTCGCCCGGCGCGCGCAGCGGAGGTTTGCGGAGCTGAGGCTGAAGCGACGCAGCCCGGGTCAGTTGCAGATTCGGCCGTATTCCTCGTCGTCGCGAGCGCGGACCCAACTTTCAGCCAGGGTCTTCCTCCTCCTGGACCTCAAGCCGTAGCCGGTGGGCCTCAATCCCTTCGGCGCACTCGACGCAGGTCCTTGGCGGGAATGCCCTGTCGACGATCTCGCGGACGAACCGTTTCGCCTCCTCGCGGACCCCGCGGAGTGACGGGTTCCACCACGGTCGAATCGCACCGTCCAAGACGTGTCGCGTGGGAAGAGGTCCGATGGCGGAGCGAGTCCTCCCGGGGGACCGAGCTGGGAGCTGGCCGGAGCTCAAAGGGCCGGTTTCCACGTGAATCAACTCATGAGGGGTAGGGGAGGGTTAGGGGCGGGCTCAGGAGACTCATCCGATACTCCTGCAAAGGTTCTTGGCGTCGGCGCCCTGCTCCGATCCATGGTTTCCACCATCGACCTGATGGACTTCGTCCACGAACTGCGAAGGGATTTCTTTGAGTGCGCGGCCAAGCTCGGCCGGAAGGAGTTCACGAAGGACCGCGGGGTGAGCATGCACACTTTCCGGGGCATCTTCCTGCACCTCGCCTACGTCGAGGAGCAGCACGTGACGGAGTTCTGCGAGAACCGTGCCACGCCGTGGATGCGGGAGGTCATGAACATCCCCCAAGATAGCTACCGCAGCATCGCGTCCGTCCGGAAGCGGCTCCAAGAGGTCACCGCCATGGGGAACGCGCGGTTCCGGAAGTGGAACACACCCGAGGAGCTCGCGAAGCCCGCGGTATGGGTCGCCGCGAAGAAGTATCCGCTGCGCCTCTCCCGTGACTCCGCCCTTGCGCAGTGCTTGACCGAGCACCTCCTTCATCTCGGGGAGGTCGAGGCGATGCTGTGGCAGATGGACGTCGAGCCTCCCAGCACATTCTGGATTCTCCGGCGGGTGCTCCACGGCAAGTGGCCTCCGCCGAAGTCCGCGCTGATCCCGGGGGCGAGGGAGTGGGCCGCCCGCCACCCTTCGGAGTCCAAGCGACAGGGAGGAGCGAAGGCGAAGTAGGGACGACATCTGAGACGGCACGAAATAGCCGGACGGACGAGTTTCGAGCGAGGCGCGCCCCTCGGTGATACAGCGTGCCCGTAGCCCACCCACCCCAGGTCAACCTCGCTGGGAAAGGCTCCTAATCCCATGACCTGCGCGCGTGTCAGTGCCCGCCCCGGTACATCGAGGGAAGCATCGCCACGGGGCGCTCTTCACGGGTTCAGACCTCGTTACATCCTCCACCGAATGAAACCGGTGGCTTCCTCGGCGAAAGTCGAGCGGCCCTCTCCGCTGCCACTCCCTGAAAACGGCGCCGCACCCCGCCGGAGGGAGCGGGCTGCTCGAGTCCAATGGGTACAAGCCGGGCAGCCGATTCGGTTTCCCCTACTTCGCTGGGGAGGATCTCGATCATCTCTGCTTTGAATGCGAAAACCCGTCGGCGACTGTGACGGCACTCGAGCGGCGAAGGGTCGGGGTCATGTCGCGCCCGAAGGCGATGGGAGCAGACATGGGCTGGAACCAAGCCTTCGTGATGGATCCGAACGGGATCCGGGTCGAGCTGTTGCCACGGAAGAAGTGATAGCGTGCTCGCACGCGGACGGCCCCGGCGATTAGCGAGTTGACTGTCCACGACGAGAGTCTCTTCGGAATGGTGCGTGCATGAAGTAGGGCGCGCGCGTACGATGGAGGACCGCAATCGGCGCCCCGGCCGAGCCGAGGTCGGTGCTGCGCCACGCCCCGCGCGGATACCCACGGTATCTTGACCGGCTCGAAAGGGTCGGCCAGCCGAGTTTGGGACTGCCCGGAACGTCGTGTGGCTAGCGCGACGTTTTCTGCCCTACGGATAGACGACGATCACATTTCTGAAGCCCTCCCCATAGCCCCTCCGGTCCGTCCCGGCTCCGCGACCGATTGCGACGTGAATCGATCGTGAGAGCGGGCGATGGTAGCCGGATTCTGACCGACCGTGACGATCAACTCGTGGTCAGGGGGAGGGGTCAGCGATTTTCACGAGCTGCTTCCCAAGGTTCTCCCCGGAAAGAAGGCGGCCAAGAGCCGCGGGGGCGTTCTCTAGCCCGACCACGACGTCCTCCTTCGCTTTGATCTGCCCGGAGTCCAACCACCCCTTGAGCGCCGCGATGGCCTCGGGAAATCGGTCGAAGTAATCCCTACCGAGGAGCCCCTCCATTCGCCCGTTGACCATGATCAGCTGCCAGTAATTCAGGGGTCCCGGCGCGCTCGTCGTTTGGCGGTATCGAGCCGTCGTCCCACAGAGCACGATCCGCCCGTGCGGACGAAGGCGTTCCAGGGCCAGGTCCAAGACGGCCCCGCCGACGTTGTCGAAGAATATGTCGATCCCTTTCGGGCAGAGCTCGTCGAGTCGGGAGGCGACATTCCCGCCCCGGTGGTCGATGGCGCCATCGACCCCTGCTTCGGTGAGCAGCCACTCGCACTTCTCCTTCCCTCCCGCGATCCCGATCACCCGCAGCCCAAGGACCTTCGCGACCTGGGCGGCGACCGATCCCACGCCACCTGCCGCGGCGGAGACCACGAAGGTCTCGCCGGGGCGCGGCTTGGCGACCTCGGTCACTCCGAAGTAGGCGACCATGCCCGTGATCCCGAGCGCCCCTACGGCCAGGTTAGGGGAGACCCCGGGGGAGACCTTGGTAGCGTCCCAGTACCCTTTCCCATCGATCACGGAGTAGTCCTCCCAGCCCGACGAGGCGTAGATGATGTCTCCTCGGGAAAACCGGGGGATCCGCGACTCGAGGACCTGCGAGGACGCGTACCCCGGCATAGGGGCCCCGGGTGGCAACCCGCCCTCTTCCGGAGGGGCGATCAGGGTCAGGACCTGGGTGGGGGCGACATCGAGCCAGAGGTTGCGCACCAACATCTCTCCCTCCCCGGGCGA
>DAHUZP010000032.1 GCA_027306505.1 Thermoplasmata archaeon
CCTCGAGCATCTGGGACCGGTGGACCCGGTCTATCCTCGGGCCCGGACCACCCTGCTCCAGACCCTCCCTCTGGAGACGCCCCACTTCGGTCTCCTCGCCTCCATCCTGATCACCGAGCCTTCGGTCCTGCTGCTCGACGAGCCCACCAACGGTCTCGGCCCCGCCGAGCGCGTCGTCATCCGCAACGCCCTGGTGCAGCTCAAGCGCGAGCACCGGTTGATCCTGATGAGCTCCCACCTTCTCCAAGAGGTGACCGAGATCTGTGACCATGTGATCGTCATCGACCAGGGGAGGATCCTGCTCCAGGACTCCGTCGAGAGCATCGATCGACAGTTCCGGCCGACATCCCTGGAGGTCGACTTCACCCGAGCGACGTCGCTCTCGACGGTCGAGAAGGTCCCCGGGGTGCCCCCCGCCCGCGAGCTCTCCTCTACGCGCTTCCGGCTGGACTTCGATGGGTCCCAGGACACCCGGGTGCACATCCTCGAAGGATGTCAGAGATTGGCCCCGGTCGCCTCTTTCAGCAGCGCGACGCTCACCCTCGAGGACGCCTACATGCGATGGCTCCAGCCATCGCCCACGACCTCGGGCCCGTCTCCGGCCGCGGCTTGAGGCGTAGAGGGGAAGGGGAACCATCGCGAATGCCCTCACAGGGCCTCGTGAGCCCGCTCCGCGAGTCCCCCTGTCCGGACCGGACCCCACCCATCTTAAGAGGGGAGATACCTCGCCGCAAGCGAGGGGTCCCGATGATCCTCACAGACGCTCAGATCCGGGAGGAGATGCGCAAAGGGACCATCCTGGTCCGGCCCTTCCGGAAGGAGTGCCTCGGGACCAACTCCTACGACGTGCATCTGGGAGCCTGGCTCGCTACCTACAGTCGACCGGAGCTTGACGTGAAGCGCCCCACGCCGATCCACACGTTCCGGATCCCCAAGGCGGGGTTCGTGCTGATGCCGAACCAGCTCTACCTCGCCGTGACCGAGGAATACACCGAGACGCTCCGCCACGTACCCTTCTTGGAGGGAAAGTCGAGCGTGGGCCGGCTGGGCATCGACATCCACTCCACCGCCGGGAAGGGGGACGTGGGCTACTGCAATTACTGGACCCTGGAGATCTCCGCTAAGGTCCCGGTCCGGATCTACGCGAAGATGCCCATCGGCCAGCTCATCTACTTCGAGGTGAGCGGGAAGATCGACGTGGACTACGCAAGGAAGAAGAGCGCGAAGTACCGGAAGGTGACCAACAAGCCGGTCCCCTCGAAGATGTATCTCAATTTCCGAAAGGGCAAGGCCACACGCTAGTAGGGGGAGGCCCGCGCGCTTCGCCCAGCCATGACGCAATCCTGAACAGAGGTGGGCCCTTCCTCTCCACCGCCACTTCACCGAAGATGTCCGCAGGTCCTTGCCCCCTCACCGTGATCTGGGACGACCGATACCGTGAGTACGACTTCGGGCCCGGCCACCCCTTTTCCGAGACGAGCCGCTATCTTTCGGTGCGTCTCCTCGAAAGCTCGGGGTTCTTCTCGGGAGCCATGGGCAGCGCGCCCCGCCACCTGGACCAGGTGGAGGTGGCGACGGACGAGGAGCTTCTCCGTTTCCACGAGGCTAGCTATCTGGAGCTGGTCCGGTCCGTGGGGGCCCAGCGTCGGCCCGGAATGCTGGACCAGGGTGACACCCCGGGGTTCCCGCACTGCCATGAGGCGGCCGCCCGGATCGCCAAGGGGACCCTGGTGGGTCTCCAGGGTGTCCTCGACCACCCGGGAAGCCACGCGCTCAACCCGGGTGGAGGGCTCCATCATGCGCGCCCAGGTCGAGCGAGCGGCTTCTGCATCTACGACGACGTGGCCCTTGCCATCCGTAGCGCCCTCGATGGCCCCGGGCATCTCGCCCGGGTCGCCTACGTCGACATCGACGCCCACCACGGCGATGGGGTGATGTACGGGTTCTACGAGGACGGGCGTGTGCTCGACATCGACTTCCACCAGGACGGTCGGACGCTCTTCCCCGGCACGGGGTTCACGCAGGAGACCGGAAAGGGGGACGGTCAAGGCCTCAAAGTGAACGTCCCGCTCCTGCCGACGGCCGGCGATTCCGCGTTCCTGCCCCTCTTCGACCGCCTCGTCCCTCCCCTCCTACGGGAGTTTCGGCCGGAGCTCATCGTGCTGCAGACCGGTGTGGACGCCCACGCGGGCGACCCTCTCGCCCACCTCCAGTACACGCCCCTGACGTACGATCACGCGATCTCCACCCTCCACGAGCTCTCCCACGAGCTCTGCGAAGGACGGCTCCTCGAGACGGGCGGCGGCGGCTACCTCGCTTCCAACG
This sequence comes from Thermoplasmata archaeon, assembly GCA_027306505.1. Taxonomy (GTDB): domain Archaea; phylum Thermoplasmatota; class Thermoplasmata; order Lutacidiplasmatales; family UBA184; genus JAKAAX01. The sequence continues at coordinate 2,326 of DAHUZP010000032.1, forward strand.
TCTCGCGGGTCCTCGCGCGGGCGGCGGGGATACTCTCCGGCCGACCGTTCGGGACGGACCCGTCCGGGCCGTTGCCGCGGTCCTGGCGTGAGGAGTTCGAACGGGAAACGGAGGACGAAGCGCCCACCACATGGGGCGAGGTCCCTCCCATCTATCCCAGCTCTTGGAAGGACGAGCACAGCGCGAAGCTGCTCTCGGCGCTCTCCTCCGAACTGGGTCGGAAGCTCTGATCGTAGAGGTCCGGTCGGACCCTTCTCCTCAGGCCTTGGCCCGCAGGACGGTCGAGGACTCCTCGAGCTGGCGCACCTCGTTCTCTTTGAGGATCCCCGTGTGGATCGCGACCAGGACCGTGCCCTTGTTCATCTCGGCGGTCTCCCGGGCCACGTCGAGCAGCTTCATGCCGGTCCGCAGGCCGCAAGCGTCCACGATCTTTTCGAGGCCCACGAGGACCACCGCACGTCCGCTGGAGCGCTCCAGGTGCCGCACGATGATGTCGCCCAACTGGTCGGGGTTCGCCGGGGAGACGAACTGTTCTCCCTCGCTCCGCGTGAGCCGCCACATCTCCGCGCCCACCAACCCGTAGTTCCCAGCGAGCGAGCCGCCGGCATCCGGCGCGATGATCAACATCCGGTCCCGGTCCAGACCTGAGGACCCCGCCATCGCATACACCTTGGTCGAGTCCGTCGTCTCCACGGTCGCGAGCGGAGTGAGAGGCCAGGAGGGGAGCTGCCCGGATGATCCGGGTCTCTCTCCCGGAGGAGGTGAGGGGGAAGCCGGGAGGGCTCCCGCGACCGAAGGGGACCCTGCCCCCGTTGAGGGGGGTGGGGGGGGTGGCGGCGTGGTGGTCGGGGGGGCCCGGGCCGCCTCATCGGCAGGGGGGATGGGAACGGGGGGAGCGAGAGGAGCGAGAGGAGCGAGAGGAGCGAGGGGTGCAGGTGGAGGGGGGGCAGGGCTGGGCGCTGAGGCGGCGACAGGAGGCGGGGACGGCGCCTGAGCGACCATCGGGCCGGGGGCCGGATAGATGACCGGAGGGGCCACCGGAGGCGCGCTGTAGTTTCCCCCTGGGGTGGGCCTGGAAGGCACCTGTGGGGGTTGGGGGGTCAGGACCGGCATCTGGGCAGGCTGTTGGGCCAGTTGCAGCGTCGCCTGACGCTGCCGCCGCTCTTGCTGGTAGGCCTCTCGGCCCCACCAAATGAGAACGATCCCGGCGATGAGGAAGATGACCCCGACGAAGCGCAACAACGTGAGGAGGCCGAGGATCACGAGCAGTACGCCGATGACGATCCGTGCCGTCCCCGCCAAAGAGGTCCCCGAAACCTCCAACCGCATGTCCCCTTGAAGTAGATGTCGAAGGTGGTGCAGCGACCGAGGTCGGAGAGCCCCTCCATTAGCGACCTCAGTCGATGGCTACGTCCCGACCGGATACAGAGCCATGCGCCCTCCGATCAATCCGGCTCCGTAGGTGAGCTCCCTGGCAGCTTGAGCCGGTCGTACGCGTGGTCCAGGAGCACGTCGAGCCCTTGGAGGTCCGCCCAGTAGGGATCCAGCCCCCGAAGGAAGCGCCGGAAGATCTCGAGCGGCGGGGTCCTCGCGCCCGGACCCGCCTCCGAGCGTGTCACGATGCTCCTTCCCCGCTCCTCGGGGTGCTGGCCTTCCGCGTAGGCGCCGACGAGGACGGAGGTCTGGTCGGAAGCGAAGAGGAAGGGGTTCACGCCGGCCTCTCCTACGAGGGCCCGGAACAGCTCCTCCACCTTGGCGCCAGGGAGGAGTGCGCCATGGAGGAGCATCACCTGGTTCACCTTCCGGCCTCCCACGGGGGGAAGACGGCCGAAGTCCACCAGGAGCCGTCGCTCCACGAATCCAAGCTCCACCAAGCGCCTTCGCGAGCGCGGCAGGCCGAAGGTGCCCCTCAGGTGGAGCGGCCGCTCCTCCATGCCCTCGGACGGCGTCCGCGAGAGAAGCTCACGGACGATGGACGGGAATCCCGGATGCTGTTGGAAGCGCTCGCGGGCCGGGGAGGGAAGGGGCCGTCCTCCTAGGGGCCGGGGATACGCGGTCGTTCCCTCGCCCCTGGTGAGACGGCTCCAGGCTCCCTCAGGGTCGAAGTAAACGGGCAGAAGGGTCGTGCGGGGGTCGCCCTGGATGACGTGCACCGTGCTCGCCTGCCGGCCTGTGCCCGCCTCCACGGGGGGGCTCGGTCCCCCGGCTTCATCGACTCCCGCGGTCAGGGCGACCGGAGCCGTCGAACCCCGTCGTCGGGGGATGGCTCGGGACGGGCTGTGCACGGGGGCGTCAAAGAAGATCCCGAAGAGCAGGTTCGGGTGCTGCCAGAGCACGACCGCGCCTGGGTCGCTCCGCCACTGAACGGAGAGGTCGTGGAGCTCCTCTGCGTAGGGGCGAGCTAGCTGCAGACGAACCCTCGCGAAGCCTAGGAGCGCGGGGTTCGGAACATACCGGTCGTACACCCACCTCTCCTGGAAGATCCGTCTCCGAGCAACCACGTAGGTGGAGCGCGGGAGGCCGGCGTAGTGTGGTTTCTGGCCACGCTGTCCCTCCCCGCTGAGCAGCTGAGAGATGATCCGTGCCTCGCCCGAGGTCACCTCTCTCATCCGTCCCTCACTCCGCGCCGCGTGACAAACCCCAGCACGACGTACAACGCAAATCGCGCCCCGCGGTCCGCGTGTTCATCCTGCTCGGCCCGCCATCCCGTCCTGCGGACACCCGCAGGCAGCAGAAGATGAAGGGTACGCCCTACGACGGCTCGATGGGTCCAGACGCACGAGAAACTACCGTCCGGGGACCGCTGGGACCCTCCCGCGGCCTCACCCTGCTCGCCTTGACCGCGCTCCTGCTCGCACCAACAGGAGCCTACCTAGGGGCGGTGGCCCTCTCCACCAGTGCGGTCTGGGCGAACGGAGAGGCGGCGAGCTCCGCCTTCGCTCCCTCCCTAGCGGGGTTCCACCCGGTCCTTGGGGCCTCGGGCAGCATCACGTGGGCCTACGCCGGCTCGAACTCGGTCACCGCGAGCGGAAGCTTCAGTAATGGCAACGGCAGCTTCCAGTACGCGGTCCATGGTTACTATGCCTGGGCAGTGGTCTATACCCAGACCAACACGTCCTCCTCCACGTTCATGGTCCAGGGCGAGCGGACCCTGCTCTCGGTCTTCTATTCGCAGTACTGCGCACCGGGCTGTTCTACTCCTGGAGCCCAGGTCCAGAACTCGACCATCGTCGGCTGGCAGAGCCAGCAGGCGTTCGCGAACCTGACCCTCGCTGGAGGCGTGCTCGTCAACGGGACCGCGGTCCCCGCGCTCTCCCTGATGAACGATGCGACGACCTCGACGGGCAACGTGACCCAGACCTCGAGCTTCCAGGGCCAGAACCCCATGGGCCAGACCGTTCAGGGCTGGTCGTACTACAGCACCCGTTCGCAAGGGCAGATCGCCGTCGCCTTCGTCCCGGCACTCGGCCTGGTGCCCCAGACCTCGACGTCGGGCGAGCGCTGGACCTCCGGGGCGAACTACAGCGAGTCTACCTCGGCCGCTCAGTTGATCCACGTGTGCATGGGCATGAGCTTCGGATACGGTCCCTGCGGTGACGCGAACCCCGGCTGGGGCGGGACCCTCAACGGCTCCGTCGGTCTCCGTGGGTTCGATCAGGGCTCGATCGTCCTGCAAGGAGGCTTCGTCGCCCAGGTGGACAACTTCGGGCTGCTCTTCGTCCCGTTCGGGATGTGGGATGGGCTCTTCCTTGTCCCTGCCCCCGGGATCATCATGCCCGCTCCGGGCGGACCCCTTCCTCCCTCTTCTGGACCGGGCGTCCCTCAGGGTGGGAACGTGACCGTCGGGAACACGACCTCGAGCGGTGGGATGGGCGGTGGCATGGGTGGTGGCATGGGAGGTGGCGGCATGGGTGGGACCTCAGGCCCCACCCCGGCACCGAACGGCCCGGGAGCTCCCGGCACCATGGGCGCCCCGGGTAGCCCGGGGGTCGCCACGGCCCCGATGGTCTCCACCAACGCGATCGATGTCGCGGCCGGGCTCCCCCACCTGGGGTTCGTCGCCGCCTTCACGAACTACGAGCCCCCGGGACCTAGCCTGTTCCCAGCGATGATGATGGGCTATCCCATCCCTGCGGAAGCACCGGCCTCCTCGGGCTTGACCACCTCCGCGCCCTCGATCGGAGCGACCGGGCTATCCTTGGCCCCCGGCGCTTCCCCGTCTCTCACCGGGACGAGCAGCCCTGGCGGGGGCGGTATCCAGGCCCAGCCCATCTCCGCCGCCAGCGCGGAAGCGCTCTCGGCTTCGTGGATCGCCTGGGGGGAGTCGGCCTTCGCAGCCCACGGCGGATTGAGGGGGACCTGGTACACCCAGTTGCCCTTCGTGGTCGCGCTCCTCGCGGCAACGGTGCTCGTGGTGGTCCTCGTCGTGGTGTCGAGGTCCTCCCGGTCGCCCCGCCCGCGCCTTCCCACCGACCCCGCGTTCCGACCCTACCGGGAGAGCGCTTCCCCTTCGGGCGAGGACGCCGTTCGAGACGTGAACGCTCCTCCCCGCGCGAACTCCCTCCGGCGCTCGGGGGGCGCGCGCGAGCGGGGGTCCAGCGATCCGATGGATCGCCTGCTATAGGGCAGCTGGGGGACCGAAGTCCCCGCGGACGCCGGTCGCGGTGGGGCTATCCCCTCGGCGGCCGAGCGTCGGGGGTCGGGGCAGGCTCGACGAGGTAGAGCGCGGGCCTCCCGGGCCGGGCTCTCTGGCGCCGACCCCGGGGATCGAGGTCCTTCCCGCGCTCCTCCTGGACCACTTGGACCTCCATTAGGCCGAACCGTTCGCGGAGGAAAGGGACCGCCGCTTTCCACACGGACGCCTCCTGTTCGCTCGCGAGAGGCTCCGTCGTGGTAGAGGCTTCCGACGCGAGCTCCCTCAGGTCGTAGAGCTTGAGGAATCCGGGGGCCTCGCCCAGGTGAGGCTTGAGCTCCTCTCGGGCCCGCAAGGCCTTCATGAGGTTCCCCAGGTCGGGGGAAGTGCCACCCTGTAGGGCGGCCCGCATGGTCGATTCCGCCATCCGCTTCCAGTCGGCCGCCACGAAGAGGCGGAGCTCGGTCGCCGGGCTCTTCCAGGCCTTGAGCAGGGAGGCGATGTCCTCTTCGAGACGGTCCACGAGCGCTTCCCGGGCCATCGCCTCAGGGTAGGTGGGCAGCTCCTCGGGACCGGGGAACTGCGCGCGGGCGACCAGCCCGACCTTGCGGGCCCGCTCCTCCCCCCAGGCCTCCTCGGCGAGGTGCGGGGTGATCGGGGCAATCGCACGGAGCCAGGCGCTGCCCACCGACCGCAGGAGGTTGGGGTCCGCGCCTCCCCGCCCCCGGTAGCGTCTCAAGAGCGTGGGCAGCTCGACATAGAGGGCTTCGGCCGCGCGGCGGTGATCGTTGTCGTCGAACGCGAGGCGCACACGGGCCAGGAGCTCATGGACGACGCTCGAGAACCAACGTCCCAAGTGGTCGGACAGCGAGGCCGACGGACCCGTGAAGCCCTGGACCCCATCGAGCAGGGGTCCCAGGAGCTTCAGCACCTCTTGGGCCCGTTCGGCGGCTCGGGCACAGGCCTCCTCGTCCCACTCCGCGTCCTGGAACGGGGTTGCGGCGAGCGCGTAGTAGAGCCTGAGACCGTCCGCGCCCCAGCTGGCGAGCGCGCGGTCGACCGGGGGGACGGCCCCGCCCTTCACGTCCTTCTTCGAGATCTTCCCCGTTCGGCCGGTGATCCACCAATGGACGAAGATCCCCTTGGGCCAGAGAGGCGCGGGTAGCAGGGCGATGTGGTTGTAGAGGAACGGCGGGAAGTGGACGCGCTTGTGCTCCTTGCCGCCCAGGTTGAGGTCGAGCGGATAGAAGTACAGGAACTCCCGGCGGACCTCCTCAAGCAGTGCGGGGTCGACCGAAGGCTCGCCCGGGCCCTCCCCGGTGAAGACATAGTCGAAGAAGGCCGGGGTCAGCTGCTCGACCTTCAGCCGTCGGTCCCATACGAAACGGCGCACGATGTAGTAGGCGGGGTAGAAGGTGGAGTCCGCGATCGGCTCGATGATCCATCGGGGGTCCTGGGGGAACGGGGTCCCGAGCCACTTGCCTTGGCGGACCGCAGGCCGGTCCTCGAACCAGTCGAGGATCCCAGGAAGTTCCGCGCCGTAGTCCGAGGGGAAGATCCGCATCGCTTCGAGGTGACCCCGGACCTGTTCCTTCCAGCCCCGGTCCCCGTAGGCGAGGAACCATTGGTCGGGGATGCGGCGGATGACGACCTTCTCTCCGCAGCGGCAGATCACCGGCTCGGAGAACTCTCGGACCTCCACCGCGTGTTCGTGGGAGATCGCCGCCTCCGCGACGCGAGCGCGGGCCTCCTCGACGGACTGACCGCGGTAGGGGTCCACCGTCATCTCCCCGTGAGCATGCTCCGCGCGATAGACCCGCTCCGTCGCCTCCTGCAGGCGCTCCGTGTCCGAGAGGCCCTTCACTCCCAAGTGACGCACGGCCTGGGCCGCGGGGGGTCCCTCGCCTTGGAAGAGCTCTCGCTCGGAGGGAGCGAGGCGCTGCGCGGGGAGCGTCAGGAGCACCTTCGCGGCGGCGATCAGCGGAGCCTTGCGCGACTCCGGAAGCTCTTGGAGCGCGACCCAGTCAGCGGGGGCGTGGGCCGGCACGGACATCACGGCCCCTGTGCCGACCATCGGATCGACCAGGGCGCTCCTCAACAGCGGCACCTGGGAGTTCGTGAAGGGCGCGACGACCTGCTCACCTTCCAGCGAGTCGACCGGTACGGTCGCTCCTGTCTCCCCGCCCACCTGCTCGAGGAGCTTTGCAGCCCCCGCTTCGCTCACCAGGTAGGTCTCCCCGTGGTGCTTCCACTCGACCAGCGAGCCCTCTGCGGGGACCCATAGGTTGGTGACCCCGTAGACGGTCTCAGGTCGCAGGGTCGCGCAGAGGATCCTTCGACCGTCCGTAAGGCGGAACGCGAGGGCGGTGTAGGTCACGATTTCCGCGTTGCCCCCGCGGTCGAGGTCGGTCTCTGACGCATCGACGCTCACGGGACCGGATCTCGGGCAGAACGGGGCGTAGTAGGGCTTCTGGACGAGCCGCCCTCGCTTCTGCAGACGGAGGAACTGCCACCGGATGAACTGCCGGTAGTCCGGGTCGATGGTGGTCAGGTAGGCGCTGCGGTCCATCACCATGCCGAAGCGCTCCCACACCGTCCAGTAGGTCTCTCCCAGGAACCGTGCGGCCGCTTCCGGTTCCTCGAGCCGGGAGAGGTCCTTCTCTTCGACCCCCCAGAGCTGCAGCCCCTCGACCGTGTCCGTGTCCCTCCGGGCCACCTTGGAGGAGAACGTGACCGCCGGGAGGCCGCTAGCATGGATCCCCCCGGGGAAGAACACCTCCTCGCCCTTCATCCGGTGGTACCGGGCGATCGCGTCGGCGACGGTGTAGCCACGCATGTGCCCGATATGCATGAACCCCGAGGTGCCGGGATAGGCGAAGACGATCATGAACTTCGGGCGTCCGGGGCTCGCCACCGCCCGGCCGAGCCCCGCCTCCCGCCACCGTCCCTGCCAGACCCGTTCCCGTGCCCCGATGTCGGGTGGTGGGGAGAGGTGGGCCGGACCGTCTGCGGGACCATCCACCGGTAACGTCGGCTCGGTCATGCTTCGCGTGCGGGGTGACCCACGGCTATATGTTGCTCCCGCTGCTGAGGAGCTAAGGGCCCTTCGACCCCAAGCTTCCTCGGGACCGCACCCCTCCATGCGCATCATCGAGATCTTCCACTCCCTCCAAGGCGAGGGCCCCAAGACCGGGCTACGGACGAGCTTCATCCGGACCGCCCGGTGCAACCTGCGCTGTAGCTGGTGCGACACGACCTACTCCTTCGGCGCCGGGGTCGAACGGACGCTCGCCTCCATCCTGGAGGAGGTCAAAGGTCATGGAACGCGACACGTCTGCCTTACCGGCGGGGAACCCCTCCTGCAGTCGGAGAGCGTCCGCCTGGTCGGTGAGCTCTCTCGGCGTCGGTACACCATCGTCATCGAGACCGGGGGCTCGCTCGACGTGGGCCCGTACCTCTCCTTCGCCCGGACGTGCATCAGCCTCGACGTGAAGTGTCCTTCCTCCCACATGGAGAAGCGGATGCACTGGGACAACCTCCCGAAGCTGAGGAGGACCGACGTCATCAAGTTCGTCGTCGCGGACCGTCGTGACTACGACTATGCGAAGCGGGTGATGCACGAGCATCCCTCGAAGGCCGAGGTCGTCATCCAGCCGGTGTGGGGGGTCCCTCCCGGACCGATCGCAGATTGGGTCCTCGAGGACCGGCTCGAGGCCCGCCTGATGCTCCAGGAGCACAAGGTGCTGTGGGGAGAGGTCCCCGGTCGATGACCCGACCGACCGCCCGGGGCCGCACCATCCAAAGGCCCCCCGTCCTGCGGTCCTTGGTCGTCCTCGCATTGGTCCTCTGCTCCGTCCTTCAGATGTCCCAGTCCGCCGTTGCGGGCGGCGGTGTGCCCGCATGTGGGGGTGGCCTCGTCGGCGGCACGAGCGTCGCCCCTGCCCCCGCGGTCCAAACCCACCCTCTAGCGACCAATGGCACTGCAGGATCCGCTTGCGGCTGGGTCCCGGCCTCGGTCCCGACCTCCTTTGCAACGAACCTCACCTCCCTCTGGGGCGTGGTGTGGGCGAGCCCGCAGGTGGTCGTTGCGGTGGGCATCGTGGGGACGGTCATGCGCTCGGTGGACGCAGGGGAGACCTGGAACACGGTGTCGACTCCCGTCCCGCCCAGTCAGGACTTTCACGCGCTGGCACGGGACTTTGGCGGTGCACTTTGGGCGGCCGGGACCGCTACGACCGTGATCCGGTCGGTGGATCTGGGGGCGACGTGGTACTCGGTGCCAGCCTCGGGTCTCCAAGGGAACGTGACCTCCCTCTCCTTCCCCGACGCGGCCGACCCTTCCTTTGCCTACGCGGTCACCTCGTCCGGACTGTTCGTGAGCCAGAACGGCGGCACGAGTTGGTCCGACGTGCCCACGCCCGCGGGGTCGACGGTCCGCACGGCTGCGTTCTACGACGCCGCACACGGATGGGTCGAGGGAGGTCCGTCTCCGGGACAGGTGTACTACACTTCGGATGGAGGGGCTCACTGGACCACGGGGAACACCCAGGGCGTCGGGACGATGTCCGCCAGCATGGTGGCCGAAGGTCCTGGGACCGCCTGGCTGCTGGGGATCAAGGACACGGTGCTTCGGACCTTCGATGGCACCAATTGGTCGAGCCTCGCCCTCGATTCCCAGCAGCGCTCGCACGCCTTGACCTCGGTCGACGGCCAGTACGGCTGGGTCGGCTCCGAGGACGCGAACCTGTTCTACACGTGGAACGGAGGGGCATGCTGGGTACAGGAGGCGGTGCCGGCGATCCCCGAGATCTACGCCATCGGATTCGAGAACGCCACGTGGGGCGTCTCGGTCGGGGACGGGGTCATCTGGTATACGCGCGACGCGGGGATCTCTCCCTACGACACGCCCGGGGTCGCAGGTTCGGACGCCTGCACCGGCGTGGGCGTGCCCGCGGTCACGCTCCCCCTGCTCCTGGTCTCGTCGCTTGCCGGTCTCGCGGCCGCAGTGCTGATGCTCGGCCTAGCGCGCAGAGGGCGGAGCAGAGGTCGCGGATCGAAGCCGCGGGCCGAGGAGGAGGCTCCCGTCGCCCGTCAACGGCACCGGGCGCGCTACCGCTCCCGCAAGCGCTACATCGGGGGCTAGGCCACTCGCACTTGACGAGCGTCCTGGATGACCGACGAACCCGTCCGCTCGACGTAGCACATTTCCATAGAGGTACGTGTTCGGCCCCGATCGGGGCGAGTCTCAACTGAGCGCGGCGTAGAGGTTCTTCGCGGGGTCCTCACCGCCTGACTTCCAGGTCCCGAACACGCTCAGCGATCGGGGGAGGGCGTTCGCTCCTTTCTCGTCCCTCAGCGTGCCGAGGGTCTTCCTCATGACCACCGCCTCGCGGATCGAACGCTCTCCTCTGTCGTTCGTCGGTTCCACCCCGGGCCGTCTCAGGAAGGTCGGCCACCACGCCCTCCTGCTCTCGAGGTAGTTCTCCACCTTCCTCACCCCCTCGGCGCTGCTCTGCTTGAACCGCCCCACGATCCGCGCCAGCTTCCGCTCCCCCAGGTGGAGGCGACGAGCCCGGGCTCTCGGGCTCGTCCCCTCCAGGTCGTGGGTGAGGCGCCCGTAGAGGCGGCAGAGCTTCGTCTAGGGCTTCCTGCCCCTCCCGCTCTCCTCCGCCCCCGCGTTCGCGACCCGGAGCAAGTGCGCCCGACACCGTTGCAGGGCCCAATCCTCACGGGGGTGAAGTTCACCTCAGGAAAGTAGAGAGAGCCGAGGTAGCTGGACACGTACCTATAGAGGTACCACGGAAGAAAGGAGGGCGATTTTCGGTCGCTTCCACCCTAATCCGGCCGGACTTCCGTGTTCCCGGGCATGCGGGTTATATAGCTGAGGCCAAGTCGCGCGGCCGTCCGTGACGGAGTGAAGCATGCGCGTGTCCATTCGTATCTGGGGTGGTTTGGCGGCGATTCTGGCTTTCGTTCTGGTGTTCTCTGGCGGAGGCGCCCTTGCGCTGAGCCCGTCCACCTCGTCGAGCTCCGCCGTTTCCCTTCCCGGCTACGGGCAAGCACCGGCCGTCTCGCTCTCCTCGGGCCTCCCCGAGTTCCCGAGCAACCTAACCCACTTCGTCTACATCGTGCGTGAGAACCACGTTTTCGACGACTACCTGGGGGACTGCTTCTCGACCATCAATGACACGTGCAACTACGGCGCAGATTACACGACCCAGACCAACCACATCGCAGACGTTCCCTATCTTCACCACTGGGCCCAGATGGGAACGGTCTTCGACAACATGTATTCCTCGATCGACCCGTACTCCGCCCAAGCCCACGCCTACCTCTTCTCCGCCGACGTGAGCGGCGGATCGGATAGCTGCTCCAACACGGTCGAGGGAACGGGCTCCACCACCCAGTGGGGCATCTACAACAGCTCCAACGTGAAGGCCGGTTCCTGCTCCTGGTCACCGGACTCCGGCTCCCAGAACTATCCGTCCGATGGGACGATCTTCGACCGGTTCACCGGCTCGCACGTCACGCCCTCCACCAGCACCCCGCCCTTCCTCTCCATCGGTGACCTCGCCTGGGAGCTGACCTCCGCCGGCTCCTGCGCCATCAGCCACACGGCGGGCATCCCCGGGTCCCTGCCGGGCAACAGCGTGGCCTTGGAATACACGGGCTGCGGGACGAGCGCGGGATGGTGGACCAACACCACGTCCGGTTCCGTCAACTACATGCCTCCGACCGTGAACCCCGTGACCCACTACCCCCAGGTCCTCTTCGGCTGCCAGTACCAGTGCAATGCGATCAACCCGATGTCCGACCAGTACGCGGCCTACGGGTTCATCAGCTACGTCGCGGACTACGGCCTGCCGACCTACACGTTCATCGAGCTCTTCGACGACCACCCGGGTCCGTCGTGCCCGGGTTCCGGCGTAACCTACGACACGTGCATCCAGTGGAACGACGCGTCGATGAACCTCATCACCCAGGACATCTTCAACAGCACCAGCCCGTACAAGGACAACACCGTCGTCGCGATCAGCGAGGACGACACCCAGAACGGCCAGAACGGTCCGGACCACATCAACAGCGGACGCCGCTTCCCGTTCGTGCTCGTCGCCCCCCCTAGCGTGATGAAGACGGGGAACCCCAACCCTGCGTCCTGCGGCATCACCTCGGGGCCCTGCGGCAACGTGGTCCACCAGACGTTCAACACCTCGAACGTCCTGTCCGTCATGGAGCGGGTCGAGCTCAACGTGAACCCGGGCATCTTCAGTTCTTCGTTCGGGAAGACCACCTTCCCGATGGCGACCAACGACCAGCTGGCGGAAGGGAACCCCTTGGAGCCCGTCTGGCGCTGCGGGGACCCGCGCGTGCCCTGCAACACGGGGACCGCCGTCACCCCCGTCCTGACCACCACCGCGATCACCCCGAACCCCATCAGCTCCGCCCCCTCAGGGACCGTAGCGCTCTCCGCGTCCGCCGACGACCAGAACGGTAACGCGATGACGGCGACGTTCGCATGGACGGTCACCCCGGCCTCTCTGGGGACACTGAGCTCCTCGACGAGCCAGACCCCGACCTTCACCGCGGGGACCGCCTCCCAAACCGGTCACATCTGCGAGAACGCGACCGCCGGGACTCCGTCGGTGACCCTGCCGGCCTGTGCCGTGACGGTCGTTTCAAGCAGCGCCCCCACCCTCACGTCGGTGAGCGTCACACCGACGAGCGGCAGCGTGAACACCGGGGCCTCTCTCAATCTCCACGGCGTCGCCGCCACGAGCGCGGGCTCGAACGTCTATCCGCCCGGGGCGACCTTCGCCTGGACCTTGAGCTCCTCCAGTGCCGGTACGCTCAATGTGAGCACGGGGACCGATGTCTCCTTCACCGCAGGGACCGCCGCCGCCTCGGAGACGGTGTGTCTCAACGTCACCTACGGGTCGACGAAGCTCAACGCCTGCTCGTTCGTTAGCGTCGTGCTCGCCCCCCCTACGCTCACCACGGCGACCATCAATCCGTTCTATCTGCAGACGACGACCGGTAGCACCCAGAAGTTCTGGTCGCAAGCCTACGATCAGTACGGGAACGTGATCTCGGCGAACTACGCTTGGTCGTTGTCGCCGGCCAGTATCGGTACCATCTCCACCACCGGACCCGGGAACACGACGCTCTTCACGGCGGGCTCCACCGCCATGAACGGCTACCTCAACCTCAGCGTCACGAGCGGGCCGGTCGTCCCGGTGCTCAAGTCGGTCTCGATCCAGCTCACGAAGGGCACCACGTCGCTCTCGGCGAGCGCGACCGTGACCCCCACTTCGGGAACGAAGCCGCTCGCGGTATCGTTCTCCGGGGTCGTGTCCGGAGGGACGGCGCCCTATGTGGACGTCTGGAACTTCGGTGACGGGAGCGCGACGGTGAGCGGCTCGGGCTCCTCTCCGACCGTGAGCTACACGTACAGCACCTGCGGGACGTTCAACCCCACGCTGAGCGTGACCGACTCGTCCGGGACCAACTACGTGGCCACCATCTCCCCGGTCACGGTCACCGGCTGCGGGGCCCAGACCCTGGAGGCCCACGCCTCCGCGACCCCCCTCACCGGGTCGGTGCCGCTCCAGGTGCAGTTCTCCGGGAGCGCGAGCGGCGGCACGGGGCCCTACACCTACGCGTGGACCTTCGGTGACGGCTCCGCTTCCGCGACGGGGTCCTCGGCCGCGCACACCTATCAGAACGTGGGGCTCTACACCGCGACCCTTTGGGTCAACGACTCCGTCGGAGAGTCCGCGACGGCCCTGCTCGGGATTGATGCGGTCGCTTCCGGCGGGGCGGGGTCCTTCTCCGTCGCCGCGACGGCCTCGCCCCTCTCCGGCCCGGGCCCGCTCACGGTGAACTTCGCTGCGGCGGCCTCCGGAGGAACCGGTCCCTACACCTACTCCTGGGACTTCGGCGACGGTTCCGCCGCGACCACGGGGATTAGCGTCTCCCACACCTTCCAGAACGGCGGTAGCTATTCTGTCAAGGTGACGGCGACGGACAGCGCGGGTCACACCGCGACGGGTGTCCTGACCATCACGGTCTCGGGCAGCTCTACTTCGGCCCAAGGGAACGGGCTCTCGACGCTCGACCTGCTGCTCCTCATCGCGGTGGTGGTGCTGGTCGCCGCGCTGGTGGTCGCCCTCGTGGTCCGTCGGCACCCGAAGCGGGGGGCCTCTGAGGAGGCCGGCGCTTCCTACGCCGTCTCGCAGGCCTACGAGCCCGCGCCCATGTCGGGACCTCCGGCGGCCCCCGTCGCGCCCGCTCAGGGCCCCCAGGGCATGGGAGGTTACCCGCCCGCGAATGACGCTCGTGCACCCGACCCCTTCGGGGGCGGCGGACAATCCAGGTAGGCCCTAGCTTACGCACGCGGCGGGGCCGCAGGGCCCCGCCCGAGACCGCCGTGGGCCGAGGCGCGCGGGGGCTCTAGCCCGTCACCTTCTTTAGACGGTCGACCTCCCCAGTGGTAGATGGCCACCGGCGGTGCTAGCCCTTTGAGGGCCTCGACGGCCACGGTGGGGGGACCCATCGAGGACTTTCACAAGATCCGGACGATGAACTTCCCCCGGACCGTCCTCGCCGGTCACGGGGTCCTCGAAGAGCTGCCCAAGGTCTGTCAGACCCTCGGGCTCGCTTCACCGGGGGGCGTCATCACCGGCTCCATCACCCAAGGGATCGCCGGGGACCGGGTCGTCCACCTGTTGCAGACCTCGGGGATCCAGGTGCGGCTCATCCTCGCGGGTGACGCGACGCTGGACGAGGTCGCACGGATCGCGGCCGAGGTGGAGAGGCAGGGCATCCGCTTCCTGGTCGGTGTCGGCGGAGGGAGCAAGATCGACCTCGCGAAGACCGTCGCGGCCCGTCAGCGCATCCCCTTCCTTTCCGTCCCGACGTCGGCCGCACATGACGGGATCTCCTCCCCCCGTGCCTCGCTCAAGGGGTCCCGGGAGGCCTTCTCCATCGAGGCGGCGGTGCCGGAGGCGATCATCGCGGACACCTCTATCCTGGTCCGCGCTCCGTTCCGCTACCTCGCCGCGGGGTGCGCGGACGTGATCTCGAACGTGACGGCGGTCCTCGACTGGCAGCTCGCCCACAGGCTGCGCAACGAGGACTTCGCGTCGAGCTCCGCGACGCTCGCCGAGTTCGCGGCCCGAGGGATCCTCGAGCATGCCCGGGAGATCCGTCCTGGGAAGGAGGAGAGCGTCTGGATCGCGATCCGTCCCATCATCATGAGCGGGATCGCCATGAGCATGGCCGGGTCCTCCCGTCCCTCCTCCGGTTCCGAGCATCTCTTCGCCCACGCGCTCGAGCGCATCGCCCCCGGCCGTGCGCTCCACGGCGAGGTCGTCGGCCTCGGTACCATCATGATGGCCTATCTGCACAACACCGACTGGAAGGGGCTTCGAACCTCTCTCCAGGAGATCGGAGCCCCCACTACCGCACGCGCGGCGGGGGTGGAGCGCGAAGAGGTCCTGACGGCCCTGGTGAACGCCCACACGCTGCGACCGGAACGCTACACCATCCTGGGGGACAACGGTCTCTCCCGGGAAGCGGCCGAGCGCTTGGCGACGCAGACCGAGGTCCTCTGATGCCGGACATCACGATGATCGCCCGGACCCAGGCCCGTCCAGGGTTCGTCTTCTACTACCAGGGAGGCGCGGGCCCCTGCCGGCCTTGCCCCTACCGCAACGCCTGCCTGACCCTGGAGCCCGGCCACCGCTACCAGGTGCAGAGCGTCCGCCCGGTGGTCCACCCTTGCGCGCTGCAGGAAGTGGAGGCGAGCGTGGTCGATGTGGCCCCGGTGCCGAGGGCGCTCGTGGTGGAGGCCGGAGCCGCGGTGGAGGGGTCGACCGTGGAAGCGTCTCGGTTTGCTTGCTCCCGCCTGGACTGCCCGAACTGGGAGGCCTGTGCGGGTCCCTCCCTGCCCACCAAGAGCAAGTTCCGGATCGTCCGGGTGGACCCCGCGAAGGCCACCTGCCTCATCGGGCGGAACCTCAAGCGCGTGGAAGCGGTCTAGGTCCCTTCGCCTCTGAGCCGGGGCAGGGCTGCCCCCCCTCGTGGGTCGAAGGGGCGCGCGCCGCGCCAGCCGAGGGAGCGGCGGGATCTCCTGGCAGAGCTTTCCTTTGGGGTCTCCGCTCACCTTACCGGTTAGGGGGAGAGAGTGAGAACGCCGATGTGCATGAATCTTACCCAAGCCGTAGGGGCTGGTCCAGGCATGCGTACAGCCTCGGTGGGGAAGCAACGGGCCAGGAGCAAGCTCAATGGCTGACCTTTTTGGAAGAGAAGCGAACTGCCCCTGGCGGAACAAGAAGTACTGCCCGCTTCTCAGCCCTGAGCTGGTCCCGAAGGAGGGGGTCCCCACCTCCTCCCAGGTGCTGCCTATCAACCTGCGGCTGGACGTCAACCGCGACCATCTCATCGCATGCGCCTGCCTCGCCTCTCCGAAGGAAACGGTGCTCGCGATCGAACGAGGAGAGGTCCGGAGCGACCCGAACGCTCCGCACCCCTACCTCGAGGTCGTGGAGAACCCTCTCGCCCACCTCTCCCGCGCGGACTGGAAGGCCCTCTCCTTGCTGCTGCGCACGCCGATGAAGGGCCTCTGCGCGCTGGGGCTGCGCTTGCTTCCCGACCGTGTCCAGGACCTGCTCCTCACCTCGGTCCAGCAGGGGCAGAAGGTCACGTTCCGGCTGAACCTCCAACCCGAGGCCGTTCCTGAGGACCCCATGGCCATCCTCGCCCTTCGTGCGCTCTGCGAGCACCTGCGGGTAGAGCTTCAGATGTCGGAGGAGTGGAACGCTCGATCGGAAGCAGGCCTCCAGGAACTGGGAGGGAACCCCCTGCGCAGCCTCCTCACGGCCAGCTCCTCCCCCGTGTCCACCGACCCCGCTGCCCCTGGGCTGCGCTCGGGAAACCCCGAGCAAGCTCCGGCGATGCTCAGTGTCGGTTCACCCTCCCCGTCGAAGCTGGACGGATCGGGGGGACCCTCGGAGCCCCCGCCGCCCATCTTGGGACCATCAGGGGTATAGGGACTGCTCGCGAAGGGCGGGGGAACCTACGCCGAGGTGTTGGTCCCGCGTAGGGGCCGCGGCAGCTCTTTCTCACCGCCCCTTTGGGAAGGTTCAAAGGCGGGGCCCTTATGGGACGTTGTCGGTGGGGCTGTGGGGTAGTTTCGTCCAGGGGCCGAACCCCTGGTGACGCTACATTGGTCCATCCTGCGTGGTTTGGGACCACGCGACCCCGATTCAAATTCGGGCAGCCCCATCCCCATTCTCTCGAAGATGACTCTTCGAGTCCTCTCTCGCCTATACTACTGCTGGTCTAGCAGATGCCTGGATATCCGCGGATGTATTGACCCCTGGTCATGGCGCGGTGGTCCCAGAAGCATCGAGACACGCTTGTCCTCGAAGAACGCCGTCTGAAGGCCGTTGATCTGCTCCAGCTCGGGGTCAGGCCGGCCGAGGTGGCCCGCCGCCTGGCCGTCTCTCCCCAGGCGGTCCACCAGTGGAAGGTGATCCATGCGGCCAAGGGATCCGAGGCCCTGCGTGCCGTCCCTCGTGGTGGGCGATTCCCCTACGTCGAACCCGAGACCATGGCCACCCTCCCCTCGATCCTGGCCCGGGGGGCCCAGTCCTTCGGCTACCAGACCGACATCTGGACCCTTCGAAGATTGGCCGCCGCCCTCGAGAAGGAGTGGGGGGTGCGGTACACCAAGAGCGGAACCTGGGTGCTGCTCAAGCGGAGCGGGTACTCCTGGCAACGTCCTTCTCGCCAGGCTCGCGAGAAGGACATGGTCAAGGTGGCGCGCTGGAAGCGCTACACCTATCCCCGTCTCAAGAAGAAGCGCGACGACGACGAGCGGTGAAGGTCTTCGTGGACGAGAGCGCGCTCTCGCTCATCCCCTACAACGCGAAGAGCTGGGCCCCTGTGGGGAAGACTCCGGTGCTGGTCCACCAAGGACGATGGCCGAAGGTCTCGGCCATCGGTGGGATCACGGCTCGCGGACGACTCTACCTGAAGGTGAGGAAGGGGTCCATCCGTGGACCCCAGGTGATCGCGTTCCTGAAGCACCTCCAGCGCCACATCCGGAGGAGACCCATCATGGTGTTCTGGGACAACGGTCAACCTCACCGTTCGAAACTGGTGCGGGCGTACCTCGAGAAGAACCCTCGCGTGGAAGCTCACCGTCTCCCCGGGTATAGTCCCGAACTGAACCCCGAAGAGTGGGTGTGGGCTCACCTCAAGAAGCACGAGCTGGCGAGCTTCGCCCCGCACGATCTCAAGGAGCTGAAGCGGGGCGTGAGGTTGGCCGTCGTGCGGATGCGCGACCGCCCTAGACTGGTGCGAAAGCTGGCCCGCTCCTCGATGCCGCCCGAGTGAAGATGTCCTTGGCCCACAGCGCTATTCAACCCTCCTCGAAGTAGACCCTGAGCCGAGGAGATGGTGCCTTCACGTTCGAGTCAATCACCTGAATGAATTCGTCGGGGACCTCCCAGCCGGGCTGGTTGGGGTGTGTCAGGATGAGTCTCACGGTGACAGGATCCGGAACGAAACATCTCGCCCTTCCGTTGGCGTCCGTCCAAGAGAACTCGAAAAACCGTCCCCCATTCCGGTGGACACGGAGGGTGGGGAGGCGAATGGAGCTCCAAGGGACCTTGTACTCGCGTCCGACGTACTGCAGGACTACACCCTGATCTGAGACGCCGACTCTCCTCAGAATCGTGAGTCTCGCATAGAGAACGAACCCGGTGGTGAGGGCAGGACCAACAACTGCCGCTCCCACTCCAATGACGACATGGGCAGGGGCACCCGAGAGGAAGTAAGCCAGGAACAGCCCCCAGCCTACGAACCACGCGTCGGCCAGGAAGAGGAGAATCCGCGCCCGATAGTCAAGAAACAGGGTTCGGGTCTCGACCCAGCGAGTGCGCAAGTTCCGGGTTCCCCAAGTCTCTCCATCCTGCGGCTGCTATTGAGAAGCGCGGGCCCCTCGAAAGTCACCGACTGATGGCTTGACAGAGACGACCGACAACCATATTCTTGTCAGAGAAGCTCAAGACAACATCTCCACGGTCAGTAGACGAAGGAGTACCTCTCCCGCGCGACTGGACAAGTCGTGCTCGTCCAGCTTTCGGACGCGCCCTCTCGCGTTCGCTCGAGTTGTGCGTCCTCCCGAGGAAGCCCTGCCACGGTCCTCTGGCTGGTCGAGGGAGCGGTCGCAGCTTCCTCGGTTCGGTCGAGCGCGCGGGAGGTCGACACGTCCCGGGGCCCCGCCGAAGTGGCCGATTCCGGCCCTGTCCTTCGGACACGCTCGGCCCCCCAGGAGGGCCCCGCGGTTACCGGTCATGGGGCTTGAAATAGCACGTGGACCATGGTCCGCGCCGGGGCACGACCGTGGGACAACGCATCGGCAAGGAGCAGATCGTACGGGAGGCCGGCTACCTCTACGTCCTAGCTCCGGACGGGTACTTCTGGAAGGTTCCCACCCCTCAGAACGCAGGTGGGAAGAAGGCGAGGGTCGGACTCGAGAAGTACACGCGCAAGCGGGGGGTGCTCTACTACCTCGACCAGGACGGGTACGTCTGCATAGAGGACAGAGCTCTAGCGAAGGGCAAGGGCCGCGACGCCCCCGCCGGAACTGGAAGTCCACTTCCTAGCCCTCAACCCTTGGCCGCCGTCCAGGTCCCGCAGGACGGCGCCCTGCCCGATCCCGAGTCTGCGCAGAAGAGCGATTATGCCGCCCGTGACCGTCGGTTCCGTCGTGGACTGAAGATGTCAGGCAGTGTCCTGCTGGCTGCCGGGGCCGTCCTCCTGGGCCTTTCCTTCCTTCTCGGCCACAATGGTACAATCCTCGTAGCCGCCCTCGCCCCTGTCGGCATCGTAGCCCTCGTCATGGGTGGCTCCCTGGTGGCCGTGTCCATTTTCGTTCGGAGGCTGGTCTGGGAGGCAGGCAGTTACTACGGCCCCTAACTCGGTCCATGAGGCCGACCCCCGACCGCCCCTGTTCCCACCTCTTCGAATAGTTCCTCCGTCAGGATCATGTTCCGGTCATCCGGTTTCTGACAGGGAATCGTTCGGGTCCTTCGGTCCGGCCCGGCCAGCGCGTGAGGCTCGCGGGGGCGTGGGTTCCCGGCCCTGCCCGTTCGGGATCTCCCCCTCCCGGGACGGGCCTTCCTTCCGGACCTGCTCCTCGGGGAACCCCCTCGGACACGGTCCTACCTCCGACGGCCCCTGCCACCCGTCTGCCGCGGGACCCTCTGCCCCGGTCCTCTCTCTTGTCGAGCGAGGTGGAGGGTCCCTCACCAAGGACTACCGGGGCCAGCTCCAGCTCTCCCTGAGTCAGGCCGCATCCTTGGCCATCGTGGGAGCATTAATGGCGAAGGACGCGGCCTCGCGAGGGAGTGGTTGATAACCACCGGTCCGTTGCCGGTTCATGCCCGTCAATCTGAGAGCTGAGGTCTGCGTGGGAGCCGCGATCGTCCATCGCGGCAGGCTGCTCCTGCTTCGTCGCTGCTCCACCGTTCCCTTCCCCGGGCTTTGGGAGATTCCTGGGGGCCACGTGGAGGCGGGAGAGTCGCTTGAGCGGGCGCTCCGACGCGAGGTCCGAGAGGAGACGGGTCTTAACGTTCAGGTAGAACAACCGTTCCATGTTTGGACCTACTCCTACCCATCGAGTTCGCGACGCACCGTGCCGACAATCGAGGTCGATTTCCACTGCTCGCTGAGGTCGGTGAAGGAACCGCAGGTGGACCCGGAAGAGCATGTTGAGTTCGCGTGGGTGCGGCGGAGGCACCTGTCGCAGTACCCTACGGACCCGCGTTTCGACATGGTCCACCGAAGTTCCTTCGAGACGCGACCATGACGCGCCGGCCCCCGCCCCCCGGGGAGGGGGCCGGCGCGCGGGTTTCCTACGGCAACGGGCCGCGCTCCGCCCAGCTCTCGATGCGTACGCCATCGGGCAGGGCCCGCGGTCGGAGCACGCCGCTCGCGATCTTCGCGAGGGCGTCCGCGGAGAGGGTGTCGTCCCCCCTTCGGACCACGTGCGTGGACCTCGCCCACCGGAGGTCGTACGGGTCCAGACGTCGGGCGATCCGGCTCAGGCGCTCGTTGAGCTCCTCGATCGCGGGGGAGGGAGCGGACTTCTCGCCCGAAACGAGTCGGACCAGGTCCAGGGAATCCGTTCTCGCGCGCACCCCCGAGGCCCCCCGCGCGACGACCTGCTCCAAGCCGAACTCGTGCGCAAGACCCTCCGCGAGGAGGGTGGACCCGAGATCGCCCAGACGGACGGCGAACATCGCAAGCGTCTCCATCTGCATCGTCCGGATGACCACCCCCGCGCCGGCGGGGGCCCACCACGTCCCGTCAGCCCGACGTGCCCCCTTCCCGTGGTGCAGCGAGGCGTCGGTCTCCAGGTGGACGATCATCCACGCCCTGTGAGCGGTCCCGATTCTAGAACGTTGAACCGTACCCCCCATCCCCACCCGCGCACTCCCGCCCCTCCACCACTTCGGGAGGGGGGACCTCGGGCGCGGGCCGCCCCTCCTTTAACCTGACCGGGGGGTCCACGAGCATGTCCGCGGCCTTCCCGTCGGGGATTTGAACCGTAGCGGGTTCCCCCACCCGGGTCGGCCCCGCCGCCCAGGTAGCTCAGCGTGGTCTCGCTGCGGTCCTCCGCGGGCACGATTCATACTCTTTACGTCGGAGATTCCAGGGACCTAAGCTTCCTCGATATCGGCGAGGTCCAGCTGATCCTGACCTCCCCTCCATACTGGGCCGCCCGCGACGTGGGCCACCATGAGATGCTGGGGTTCGAGAGGGACTTCGAGGGCTACCTCGACGGCCTGGTGCGCGTCTTGCGGAAGGGCTGCGTGTTGCTACGTCCGGGCGGGGCCATGGTGCTGGTCCTGGCGGATGGCCGGGTCCCCCCGGACCCCAGAGCGCACTCCCGTCGGGTCGGTCTGCACGCCCGAGTGGTGGGCCGGCTCCTCCGAGACCCATGGATGACCCTGCATCACGTCGGTTCGCTCCGCTGGGGACCGACCGCGGCACCTGTGGACCGACCGCGGCGTCCACGGCGCGACTCACCGGAGTACGCCGCCGTCCTCCTCAAGTCCGATGGGCGCCACCCGGTCGTGAAGTCGCTCCGATCACGGGCCGTCCGTTCGCTCCACCCCCCTTGGGAACGCTCCGTAGAGACCTGGATCCTTCCCCGACATCGCTCCGAGAACCCGAGCGCGTTCCCCCTGGCGATCCCTCTCCACTTCATCCGGTCGCTCACATCGGTCGGGGACATCGTCTTCGACCCGTTCGTCGGTGGGGGGACCACGATGGTCGCCGCCGCACGGCTCGGCAGGAACTCCGTGGGGGTGGAGAGCGGATTTCCCACCCGTTCCGGGAGGCCGTTCACCGCTGTTGTTCGGGAAGTGGTCCTGGCAGAGGGGGGGCCTTGGACCGGCCAGCGCGTGAGCTTCCGTCGAATCGGCGGACCGGCCCCAAGCTAAGGAGCCACCTCCTACGTGGGGGTGACGGTGCCCCGTGGCCCCCTCAGGCGTGACGGGATTGGCGGTGTCCGGAGGGCCCTTTTCGTGTCTACCTCAACGAACTTTGAACGAGGAAGTCCTAAATCTCGTCCAGGAGCAGCACGACCTTTTCCGGTGTCCTGCGGGCGAGCAGGTAGGACCAGAGGAGGGAAAGCAACGCTGCCCCCAGGTAGGATGAGGCGCGCACCCCCACCGCCCGCCGCTCCAGATCGAAGAGAGTCACCGCCCCGGGCCCCAGGGCGCGGTCCAGCGACCAGCGAGGCTCCCGGGCCGCGAGGACGCGGGAGATGGAGGACGAGAACTTCGACGTGGGGGTGTGCAACGAGGCTCACAGGGACATCCTGGAGGTTGAAGGGGTCCGCAAGGCGTGCCACAGGTCGTTCAAGACGGAGGGCGGTTCGTCTACATGATGAGCCATCCGTGCCTCGATGTGGACACATGGTCCAGTTGGTCGGTGGAGGGAAAGGGTAAGGACACCGGTCCCGGGAGGGTCTTCCGGAAGGTCACCAGGTATGCCGAGATCCATAGTGACCGGTATCTCTGGGACTTGGGAGGAGACCGAACCGCTACCACGGCTGGCTACCACCGGCCCCTGAGCTGGTACGCACGGGCGCCCCGGAGCGCTGGATGGGTGATCCCCGACAGGGTCGGGCCAACGCCTCAGCCAGGTTCGAGTCGTCGAGGCGCCGGGAGGTGTGGATCGAGCAGACCCCGCTCCATCTGGTCCTGGGGGCTCGAGGCGAGCCACGGCTCGCACGCCCGTCCCCGGCTCCTTCGCGTCGCGCGGCTGCTTAATAGGCGACGGTCCGCAGATCGCGATACAATGCGTGGACAAGCCCCACGAGCACCAACACTCCGAGTCCGACCCCGAGCATGATGTCCGGGACGGAGAACCTGGTCGCTAACCCACCTACGACGGCGGCCCCCACGGGCGCCCCCACTCGAGTGAGCCCAGTGTACCCCCACACCCTCGCCTGAAAGGCTTCCGGTACCTGGGCCTCGATCCAAGATGAGGTAGCGACGGTGACCAGTGCCCCGCAGGCATTGAGCACGAAGGCGAGGGCCACTCCCAGGTAGAGCGAATTCGCGATTGCGAGGACTGCGGTCACCGCCCCCAGGCCCCCCGTACCCAGGAAGAGGCTGTGGCCCACACGAGCACGAAGGTTGAGCCGGCCAACGACGAGGGACCCGAAGCCCCCCCCCGCCGCCATGGCGCCGAGGAAGAGCCCGTACCCTAGGGCTCCCTGATGAAGGACGCCACTCACATACAGAACGGAAAGGACCGTGTAGCCGTTGAGCACGAAGGTGGAGAATGTGACCATCCCTAACATCCGTAGGAGCGTCCGGTGCGAGTGGACGAACCGGCCCCCCTCCCGAAGGTCATCGAGAAATCGGCGTCCTCGGCTCTCTTTCCGAGGGCTCCCGGGAAGGGCAGTGAAGGACCCCGCGGGGCGCGCGATGCTCACCACGAGCGCCGCCGCGACCACGAAGGTGAGCGCGTCGTACTCGATGGGGAGGGCGAGGCCCGCAAAGGCCACCACCACGCCCCCCAGGCTGAACCCCAGGAGCTGGTTTGCGCTGTTGCTGAAGAAGAACAGGCCGTTGGCCGCTGAGAGGTCCTCCTTGGCGCAGAGATGGGCCAACATGGCCCGGGAGGTGACCCCCACCGCTACCCCGCCGGTGTTGAGGAGCACCACCAGGGCCAGGATCGGGCCGAGCTCGAAGGTCCGGATGAGGACCAGGTAAGCGAGGCCTACCGCGACCAGGGCCTGGAGGACGTTGCTCACCAGGAGCGCGGAGCGTCGGTTCGTCTCATCGATGAGCGTCCCGATGAGGGGGGAGAGCAAGATCCAGGGAACGAAGGCGGCGATGCTCACCGAGGCGATCGCCAAGGAGGAACCGGTCGACCGGAGGACGAACCACACCAGGGCGACGTCGAAGACGTAGTCCCCCGACTGGCTGATGAGCTGGGACGCCCACAGGAGCGTCACCGAGGGGGTCCTCAGGACCCGACGATAGCTGGGGACGCGCCCCGATGGGGGGAACCCAAAGGAGACGTGGAGGCGGTCCATCATGTTCGCGGATCGGCTCCCCGGAGGTGGCGTGCCCCCCCAGCTACGCCCTGTGATAGGGGTAGCGGGTCGGGCCCTCCTCGAGGTATCTCTTTTAGAGCTCAGCGGGAGTGAGAGGTGCGAGCCCAGGACCTTCCCGGAGGGCCAGGAAGAGCATGCCGGCCGAGAGCAAGATCTCCAGGCGGGAGATTGACCGCCTGCTGGTCGAGAACGAAACGCACGACTGCTCGGAGGGAGGGAAGAACGTCTGCGTCCGGATCGTCGCCATAGCGGACCTCCCTACCCGCTTCGGTGACTTCCAAGTGGTCGCCTTCCACAGCCCGTCCGACCAGAAGGAGCACGCCGCGCTCGTGCGCGGCAACCCCATCGGCCAGGAGCACGTGCCCGTCCGGTTGCACTCCGAGTGCCTCACGGGCGACACGCTGGGTTCCCTGCGGTGCGACTGCCGGGACCAGCTCGAGCAGGCCCTGACCGAGATTGGCAAGCGGGACCTCGGCATCGTCCTTTACCTTCGACAGGAGGGACGGGGGATCGGCTTCCAGAACAAGATCCGAGCCTACCAGCTTCAGGAGGCAGGCCTGGACACCATCGAGGCTAACGAGGCGCTGGGGTTCCGTCCTGACGAGCGCGACTACGCCGTGGCCGCTCACATGCTCGCGTCCCTGGATGTGAGGTCGATCCTGCTCATGTCGAACAACCCCGCGAAGATCGCGGACCTGCGCTTCCACGGGGTGCGCGTCGAGGGCCGTATCCCCATCGTCATCCCGCCCAACCCGCACAACCGGCGCTACCTGGAGACCAAGAGAGCCAAGGCGGGGCACCTCCTCGAACCGGCCTCGACCGGCCTGCCGGAGCAGTTGGACAACGCAACCAGCCCCGAGACCCCCACCTCCTCGCGGACGACCTAGCGTCGCCACTTTCCACTCGGTTCGTGCGACCTTGGAGTGCCTCCGCCCCGGCGAACGGCGCTTCCCTCAACCGGAGGTTTATGCTGGACCATGTCCCTCTTCTCTTGTTCATGGAGCGGGACGTGAGCTTACCCGGCCCTTCTGCCCCCGTCGCGGCCATCCGTCGTCGATTCTCTTGCGCCTGCTGTCAGTGCCAGGACGGGTGCTGCCCGTGCTGCGCCTGCTGCTCCTCCGGGCAGGGGTGCTGTCCAACCTGCCCCCCGACCCTCCCGAGGGCCTGAGCTCCCTGCCCTACGCACCTTGAAGTGGCCCTCACGGGTAGGGGGGTCATGACCACCTCGCCAGGGACTGGCTCGTTCCGCAAGTTGAGCCGGGAAGAGGAGCGCGTCATCGTCCACAAGGGCACGGAGATGCCCTTCTCGGGGGAGTACGAGAAGCATTGGGCCAGCGGGACCTACGAATGCAAGCGCTGCGGGACCCCTCTCTACCGCTCGACCGACAAGTTCGATGCGGGATGTGGCTGGCCTTCCTTCGACCTGGAGCTTCACGGAGCGGTCAGACGCACCGTGGACGCCGACGGTGAACGGGTGGAGATCACCTGCGCGCGGTGCGGAGCGCATCTGGGCCACGTCTTCGAAGGGGAGGGAATGACCCCTCGGAACACACGGCACTGCGTGAACTCGATCTCGCTGGTCTTCCGGCCGGGTTGATCCCGTTCCTGTCGCCGCGCCCCTGGGGGGGGCAGCCTGTCCTCGGCCGGGGGTCCCTACACGGCGGATCATGGACCGGTGGACGGTCCGGTCATGGTGCATGGGCCGGGGTGGGTCCCACCCTACCGGCCTCAGGCACGGGCGGCGGTCTCGCTGGATTGGATCGAGAGCGTCACGTGGAAGCGGCTCTCGAAGACGTGGACGTCCTTGATGGCCGAGCGCTTCCCTTGCAGGAGCTCGAAGATGAACTGGTTGAAGTCGACCGGGGAGTCGAAGACGAAGGTCACGCCCGACCCGTCCGGCTTGGGGGGTACGGCCCCGATGGTCTCTTCGAGCCCTTGGACCATCTCCAGTGCGTCCTCGACCCCCTTGGGGTTCACCACCTGGGTCCGCTCTCGCTCCTGCCTGCGCAGGAGCGCCTCGTAGACCGCCCGGTTGAGGTGTCGAGGGTCGAAGGGCTTCTCGATGTAGCTGTGGACCTGGGCCAGGTTCACGGCCCGAAGGACCGCTCCCAGGCTCGAATAGGCCGTGATGAGGAGCCGGAGGGTCTCGGGGTACTCCTCCCGAACGTCCATCAGCAGCTCGATCCCGTTCTCCCCAGGCATCACCTGGTCGGCCAGGACCGCGTCGAAACGGTCGGAGGAGAGGTGCGACTTCGCTTCGCTCGCGTCCTTCGCGAGCGTCACTTCGCATTGGAACTCGGCGGATTTCATGAGGCAGTGCTCGATGAGATGCAGGGCGGACTCGTCGTCATCGACGACCAGGAAGTGGTACCTTCGGTTCTCGAGCTGCGGTAGAGGAACGAAGGCGAAGCTCGGGACACGGGTAGCGGCGGTCCCGGGGCTCGATCTCGCATCCATGCTCGCTCGGTCTCCCGTGTCGCTCCCTCCCCGCGTCAAGGTCCGCGGGTGAGCACGCGCCTTGCAGGGGATTCGCCTCGAGGGATTATGAACCTGCTGTCGGCCCCCGGAGGCCTTGACATCCCTACGACCGCGGGTCTAGCGCCCAGCGCCCCGGGACCCCGCTCAGCCTTCCGGGCGGCCGGTCCCGCCCGTCACGGTGGGCGGACCTGGGATCCATCCCTCGGCGGACACGTTCTTCCAGTCATCCAGCGTCTCCACCGACTGCATTCGAGGGAGCACAAAGAGGGTGAGCTGGGAGGCCTCGACCCGCTGCTTCGCGAGATCGAAGAGCTGGCTCGTGCTCCAACCCGGGAACAATGCGAAGAGGTCCGCCGCCTTGCGTCGCGCACCCACCAGGTAGATGCCGCCCCGGTAGGTCGGGCCCAGCACCACCTCGGCCTCCTCTTCCAGGGCCTCAAAGGCGCTCTCGAGGATGTCGGGAACGAGCGAGGGACAGTCCGCGTAGAAGACGACGATGCGCTGGAAACCGCGATTGAACCCTTCGCGCAGCACCGCCGAGACGATCTCCCCCACGGTGCCCGGTTCGTGCGTGCCGGAGCTCCAATCGGGGCCGAGCGAGGGGGCGGGCGTACCCGCGGGGTAGCGGAACCACTTGCGGACGTGCAACGCGCCCGCGTTCTTGAGGCAGATGTCCAGGAGGATGCGCTGCAGACGATAGGCCGCCTGGGGCCCGTGGGTGTCCGTGATCTCCTTGAAGCCTGTCCCCAGGCTCGGGACCCGACCGAACAGGACGAGGAGGTCGTCGGAGGAGGGGACGGTCCTCGCTCCCCCGGCACCACTGGCCATACGGTCACCTGAACTCCTTTGTGGGATAAGCTCACGCTCGAGGGGCCTAGGCCAGACCTGCCCGGTGCCGGTGGTAGGCCCCAGGGCGACCGCTCGCTCCAGGTCTCTCGGAGGAATGTGTGCTTGCACGTGCATCTGCCGGGCCCGGAAGGCCCCGAGAGGACCGGACAGGGCGCGGGACGGTCGTGGGGGCCCTCAGGGGATGCGGGGCCCGCGGGGCCAAGGTCGCCCCCCTGAGGGGCCGCCCGAGCTCCGCAGCGGGCCTCAGTACGATCTCGTTCCCGTCGGGGTCACGGATGGTCGCCTCATGTCCCCAAGGGCGAAGAGCGAGCCGACGGGAGAAATCCACGCCGTCCGCCTCCATCTGTCTGCAGCGCTGCGCGAAGTCACCCTCGAGGCGGAGCACGATCCCGGTGTTCGTCGGCTCCCGCGGCGGGTCCTCTTCGAGTTCGGACACCTCGCAAAGGTGGAGGGCGGCGCCGCAGCCGGGCAGGCCCACCGTGACCCAGTGTCCGCTCGCCTCCAGCACCCGCAGTCCGAGCCTCGTCACGTACCACCGGGACGCGGACCTCCGGTCCGATACGACCACGGTCACGCCCGAGACCCACGTCCCCTGCGGTCGGGGCGGCCTTTGCGCGGACCAAGAAGGCATGGGGGTACTCCGGGGCCGTCCCTCGGCCCAACCACGGTCAGCCGATGACCGGGGGATATACGGGCGGGGAGGGGTCGTGAAATGGAGGCGCACTGGGGCGGGGCGCGCGGGAAAGCATCGGCGGGAACCCCCCCGGTATTGATATGGCCTCGACCCGTGTGTGGCTATTCGTGAGCACGGTGGCGCGGCCTGCGCCCTCGACGCTCGCGCCCTCCTCGTTGATCGGGCGTGAGGTCGAGATGGAGCGCCTCGGTGCGGCGCTCGCCAGGGCCAAGGGAGGTTCGGGAAGCACCTGGCTCCTCCTCGGAGCTGGCGGCATGGGCAAGACCCGCCTCCTGCGTTGGCTCGAGCGCGAAGCGGTGGGCCTCGGTTTCCAGGTCTCTTGGGGGAACGGGCTCCAGGAGTCGGTCGCCCCGTTCTTCGTCTTCGAGCAGGTCTTCCGGCGCAAGCCCCGTCGCTCGCCCGGCGGGGAGGCCACGAGCACCACTGGGGCCGTGAACCTCACCCGGGCCGGGGCCTACATCCTGTTCGAGGACGATCGCCCCCGTCGCTTCCGGTCGGCCGTCTCCTCCCTCGGTCCAGAGCAGCCGCTGCTCTACGCCACGCGCGAGAATCCCACGACGCTCAAGGACCGGGGGGTCCGCCTCCCTTCGGGCGCGATGACCCTATGGATCACCCGGATGGAGGGGGAAGGTCGACTTTCTCCATCCAATCTGGACGGCCTGGGGGAGTCGGCCTCCCGCTACCTGAAGGAGCACCCCGGCGGGGTGGTCGCGCTGGAAGGGATGGAGTACCTCGCGAGCCAGAACGGGTTCGGTCCGATCCTCCGTCTGACGCAGTTCTTGCGTGACCTCACCGAGGAGTCGGGTGGTCACCTGATGGTCACGATCAATCCGGCCGCCTTCGACCGCAAGGAGGTCTCTTTGCTCGAGTCCGACGCCGAGGTGATCCGCCCGGAGGGGGTGCAGAACGGCGCCTCGGGGTCCGACCCGCAGGGGCTCGCGGCTGGGAACGAATCGCCCTCCGAACGCCTCCTTCGCTACCTCAACGCGCTCGAGCGGGCGGCGATGGACGCCCCGCAGCTGGTGGTCGTGGACGACCTCCACTGGACGGACACGGCCTCGGGCGGCGCCTTCCAGTTCCTGGCGAGGAACCTCCGTGACCTGCCGGTCCTCATGGTCGGTGCTGCTCGGGAGGACGAGATCCCCTCCACCATCGACGAGAACGGCATCTCCACGGTCGATCGGCTGGACGCGCTCTCTCGCGAGGGGCTGCTCGAACGCCTTCCGCTGCGCGGCTTCGGCCCGGAAGAGGTTCGGAACTTCGCCGCGCAGGTCCTTGGGGCCCCGTTCGTGCCAGGGGACGGTACCGAAGCGATCCGGCTGATGCTCATCAGGACGGAGGGCAATCCCTACTTCCTCCAGGAGCTCTTCCTGCAGCTCCAACAGGATGGGGCTCTCAGGGAAGAACGCGGCCACTTGCGCTTCCTCCGTTCCACAGGACCCACTGGAGGGTTGCTGGACTCGGTGCCTCCCACCCTGCGGCGGCTCGTCCTCCAGCGGATCGCGCATCTCTCGAAGGAGGAGCGCGCTTTCCTCGACCTCGCGGCGATCGCCGGGAGCGAGTTCGACCTGCTCCCGGTCTCCGCCGTCAGCGGGCTTTCCATGGACGATGCCCGTGAGATGGTCGAGGGCCTCTCCCGTCGGCGTCGTCTCTTGGAAGGCTCGCTCGATGGGACGGAGGACCGATGGTCCTTCTCTCATCCTCTCGTCTGGGAGGTGACCATCTCCGAGCTCCAGGCCGCGGCCCGCCGCCGCTCCGCGCTCGACTTCATGGGGTGGTGGGAGGAGCACCGTCCCGAGGACGTCCAGACCCTGGCACGGCTCGCGCTCGCCTCCGAGGACCCGATGCGTGGTCGTCCCTGGGTGCGTCGTGCGTTCGAGCGGGCGATAGCCTCCCTCTCCCCGGAGAGCGCGGCCACCTATCTCGCGTGGCTGCGCGACCTGCGACGGAGCTCTCCGGACGTGCCCGATCCGGCGCTTCTCCGCGAGGAGGTCCAGGGTACGGGCAATCTCATACGGGTCGGAGGCTACCGTCAGGCGAGGAAGTTCCTGCAGGACCTCCTTGCCGAGGGTCTCCCGAAGGAGCTGCAGTTCGCAGCGCGTTCGCACCTCGTCCGAGCGACGGAGCCGCACGACATGGTCGAAGCTCAGCGGCTGAGCGACGAGCTGCTCGCCGAGATCTCCGCTCAACCGGACCAGGTCCCCGCTGCGCTTCAGTGGGAGGTACGGGCCCTCGACGCTCGCTTGCGCGCGCAGAACACCAAGTTCCAGGACTCGATGGACAGGATGGAACCGCTCCTTTCGAACCGTCCTCCCGACCTCGACCGCGAGCTCCTCGCCATGGCCCTCGTCAACCAGGCCTACAGCCTCTCGATGGTGGGCCGTCAGGAGGAAGGCGCACGCATGGCCGAGGAAGCGCTCGGCTTGGCCGGGGAGGACGACCTGGTCAGCTCCCGGGCGTACAACGTCCTGGGACTGATCGAGGACTTCCGGGGGAACCGGGAGAAGGTGATCGAGTACGGAGAGCGATCGGCGGAGACGGCCCAGCGGGCGGGCTCCCTCTCCCAGTCCTCGATCACTCGCTACAACACGGGCGTCACACGGCTTCAGCTGGGACATCTGGACGAGGCGGAGCGCATCGGCCGGGACCTTCTGGACATAGGGGTCAAGTTCGACATGCCTCGGATCCGTTGCTGCGGTGACGTCCTCATCGCCCAGGCCGAGGCCGAACGGAAGCAATGGACCTCAGCCACCACCTGGATGACCCGGGCCCTGGAAGAGGCGAGGAGCACGGAACGCAAGGACGACGTCTACGAGTGCCTCGCCTCCCTGGGGGATTTCAAGGAGAGGACGGGGGACCTCGCGGGCGCCTTGGAGGCTCTGGAAGAGATCGAGGCCGCGGGCTACTTCGAGGTGCCCGTCCAAAGGGTCAGCAGCCTCCCGGCCCTCGTACGGGTCCTCGTGAGGAAGGGCGACCTTGCCCGGGCGAAGGTCGAAGCCACTCGTTCGCTAGAGGCGGCGCGGAGCTTCCACAACCCCAAGGTCGCGAAGGAGATGGAGGACGTGCTCGCGCACCTCGCGGCGCTGCCACCTGGCACCTCCGCCTCGGACGCTTCCTCCTCCAAGCCGTTATAGCGGCCGAACCTGACCAGGAGAGCCGTGGAGCCGCTGCTGCTGCTCTTCGCCTCTTCGCTATGGGTCCTCATCCCGGCCTACGTCGCGAACGCGGCGGCGACGCTTTCACGAGGCAAGGGCCCCGCCATGGATGGGGGCCGGATATGGGCGCGGGACGGGCGGCGGGTGCTTGGCTCCTCGAAGACGTGGCTTGGGTTCTTCGTAGGCTCGTTGATCGGCATGGCCGTAGGGCTGTTCCAGGCGTGGCTGATCCTTCTCGCCCCACCTCCCTGGAAGCTGGTCCCGGTCTTCGGCCCCGATCTCCTCGCCTCCATGCTCCCCGCCGGGCTTCTTGGCTTCGGAGCTCTTACTGGTGACGCGGCCGGATCCTTCTTCAAGCGCCGATTCGGTCGGGACAGCAGCGCGCCCTTCCCGGTGCTCGACCAGTTGCCCTTTCTCCTCGTCCCGATGCTCCTGCTGGGGGTCTTCACCCCGGGCCTCTTCGCCGCCGCCTTCTGGCCCGGCCTCATCCCTGGTCTGCTCACTGTCGCCTGGGTCCTGCTCCTCACCCTCTTCCTCCACACGAGCTTCAATTGGGTCGGATTCTTTATCGGCGCCAAGCGGGTCCCCTGGTGAGCCATGACGGGTCCCCGAGCCGCGTCCTCGACGGAAGAGGCCGCCGACGAGGTGGCGGGGCACCTGCTCCGCATCGGAGCCGTTACCCTCTCCCCTCGGGAGCTCTACACCTGGTCCTCAGGGGTCCGCTCTCCGGTCTACTGCGACAACCGCCGGACCCTCTCCTACCCCGATGTGCGCGACGCCATCGTCGCTGCGTGGTCGCAGCTGCTCCTGACCCGCTGCCCCGATGTGCAGGTCCTCGCAGGGGTGGCCACGGCCGGCATACCGCACGCGGCCCTCCTCGCCGACCGGCTGCGTCTCCCCATGGTCTACGTCCGCCCGGAGCCCAAGGGGCACGGGCTTTCCCGAGCGATCGAAGGTGCCCTGACCTCAGGGTCGCGCGTCGTCGTGGTGGAGGACCTCATCTCCACCGCTTCCTCGCTCCTAGGCGCGACGCGACAACTTCGGGCGGCCGGTGCCAAGGTGATCGCGGCGAGCGCGATCGTGACCTACGGGTTCCCACAGGCGGCCGAGCAGATGAGGAAGGCCGAGCTGCCTTGGTTCACGTTGACCGACCTGGACCACTTGAAGCGCAAGGCCCGGGCGATGGGCACGCTCAGTGAGGCCGAGCTCCAACTGATTGACCAGGGGATGGCCGACGTGGGAGCGCAGATCGCCCTTCGGACGGCAACGCCCGATCCCGCACCTGAAGGGAGCCCCGAAGGGGCGCCACGGGTCCCAGGGAAGGCCTGATGCCATCCGAGGCGAGGAGCGACGGGCCCCCCCGGAACGAGAACGCGGCGACGGCGCCGCTCGCCCAGCTGCAGCTCGACGGCTCCGCCGTGGTCCATGACCTCACCGGGGCCTCCCAGCTCCATGGGCGAGGCGGCTACGGGACCATCGGGGAAGGCGGCGTCCTCCACCTGGATCCCCTCGAGACCGCCTACCTCTGCGAGATGCAGCGCCTCAAGGTCGAGGGCCTGGACGGCTCGGCCCGGGACTTCCGTGCCCTCCTCGCCGCCGCACACGGACGGGACCCCACCTTCGAGATCCGCTTCCTGGTCTACCGTGATCTCCGCCAACGGGGCTACGTGGTCCTTCGGGGCCCCCCCCCGGTCGAGTTCTCTCTCCTCCCCCGAGGAGGCACCCCCTCGAAGACCGCCTCGAAGTGGTGGGTGGAGTCTCGTTCCGAGCGGGTCCCGTTCTCCCTCGCTGAGATCCTGGACCATCTGCGTCAGGTGCGGAGCGCCCGTCGGACCCTCCTCCTGGGGATCATCGATGAGGAGAGCGACCTTACTTACTACCGGGTCCGGGAGGTGACCCCGCAGGGGGAGAACCGGCCCCCTTCGGAACCCGCCGCGGCCGAAGGGTTCGACCTGGGGGACCGGGTGAGCCTTTTCGACCCGCTCTCCGTGACCGCCCTCGACGAGACCGAACACTACGGCAGTCGGGTGGGGAGCCGGCTCGAGCTCTCGCTGCTGGAGGCGCTCTACCTGGGGAGGGAACGACGCATCTCCCTCCGTGCTGCCGACGGCTCGGGTACTCTCGACCTCAGACGTTTCGAACTCGGGGCCCGCGCGACCGAGCCGGACCTCCCGCTGCGTCTACCGGTCTACCGGCATCTGCGCGCGCAGGGGCTCATCCCCAAGACGGGATTCAAGTACGGCACCCATTTCCGAGCCTACGAGCGGGACCCTTCCTCCACCCACGCCCGGTACCTGGTCCACGTGGTCCCCCCTGAGTGGTCCGCGCCCTGGCCAGAGGTGGCTCGGGCCGTCCGTCTTGCCCAGGGCGTGCGTAAGCAGCTCCTCTTCGCATCGATGTCCCCCGGCTCGGAGGCACCTACGTACCTCCATCTTGAGAGGATGCGACCGTAGCGACCCTCGAGGGTCGTGGACCAAGGGGCCCTAGAGCATCCCCCAGGTCGCGTTGAACCACACGGGGGTAGCGCCTCCCCAACCGCTCGAGTAGCCGGCCCAGCAGGAGTAGCTCCCCCCGTTCGACCAGAAGGCGTAGCTGTCGCCGTCCATCATCCCCTGACGGTCGTACATCATCCCTCCCTCCGGTCCGTCCATGTGGTAGGACATCGGCATGGAGCCGTGGTGGTAGACATGCACCGTAACCCAGACGGAGGCCGGCAAGGGGATGGTGCTGCTCGCACCGCTCAGCGACGTGACCTGGACCTCGGTCGAGAGGGAGTGAACGGGGACGTAGACCCCGGCCAGCACGGCGACGAGGGCGACCACGACGACCGCCACAATCGCCAACACCCAGCGCCGTCGAGAAGGCTTCGGGGCAAGGGCCGGCGCGCCCGGAGCGGCCACGCTCCGTCCCAGAGTTCGGGCGTACATGTTCGCTGGGTCAAGCGAGGTCCACTTGGGAGCGTGGGCCCTCAGCGACCCGACACCGGGGGCCATCGGGGAGCGATCCGCATGAGCACGGGCGCTCGTGCACCCGCCTGCCCGCGAATGGGAACAGCGGGCTGCCTAAGTGTGCTCGACCGGCTCTCGAAGGACGTCGCTGGTCCGACCGAGGGCCCGAGCGAGGGCTCTCGACGGCGGCGGTCCCCGGCACCTCTGGAGGACGCGCTTGGAGGAGAGGGCGGAGAAAGATGCTCGGGCCGGACATGCAAGGGGATCCACGTGGCCAGGAGGATGGGACGGGACCCGGCCCCTATGCGGGGAGGAGCGGCGCGTGTAGCGCCTCCACCAGCGGGCGGACCCGCTCGACGACCTCGGCGACGGGGCGGCCGTCCGAGAGGAGCGCCTGCACAGCGCTGCCCACGATGACCCCGTCCGCGCCCGCCCTCCGGTGGCGGAGCACGTCATCCTCCGTACGGACCCCGAACCCTACCAGGACCGGCAGCTTCGGGCGGATCGCGTGCGCTCGCTGAAGGAGCGGCGCGAGGTCCCCTTCCCTTCCTCGGGTGGAAGGCGTGTCTCCGCCGCCGAGCCCGGTCGTACCGAACCGGGAGACCAGGTAGAGGAAACCCTCGCTCTTGCGGACCAAGGTCGCGAGTCGGTCCTCCTGCGTCGCGGGCGAGGCGAGCAGCACCGTGTCCACCCGGTGGACCCGACGGGCCTCCCGGAACGGCCGAAGAGCCTCCACGGGCAGGTCCGGTAGGATCAACGCGCTGCCCCCGGCCGCCGCGATCTCTTCGACCGCTCGAGCCTCACCGCGCTGCACGATCGGGTTGAGGTAGGTCATGACGGCGCAGGGGAGCCGCTCCGCGCAGGCCCGCAGGAGACGCTGGAGGTCTGCCCAGTGGTAACCGCCTCGAAGGGCCTCCGAGGCCGCCCTCTGGATCACCGGGCCCTCCGCCATCGGGTCGCTGAAGGGGAAGCCGATCTCCACTCCGGTCACCCCGGCCTCGCTCAGGGCATCCACCACCGAGAGGAACCGTTCCTCGGGCACCGACCCCGCCATGGCATAGACGAGGAGGCTCGCCTCCCCGGCGGCCTTCCTGCGGGCGAGCACTTCACCGAGGTGCTGCATGGGCCCCCACCACCTCGAGGTCCTTGTCTCCGCGACCGGAGAGCGTCACCACGATGCGGGCGTCCTTGGGCATCTCCCGGGCCCGGCGGATCGCCTCGGCGATGGCATGGCAGGGTTCGAGGGCCGGGAGGATCCCCTCGGTGCGGGCGAGCGCGTGGAACGCGCTCAGGGCCTCGGTGTCCGTTGCGGCGGTGTACTCGACGCGGCCGCTGTCCTTGAGGAACGCATGCTCGGGCCCCACGCCGGCGTAGTCCAGTCCGGCCGATATGGAGTCGGTCTCGAGCACCTGCCCTTCCGCGTCCTGGAGCAGGTAGGTGCGCATCCCCTGGAGGACCCCGGGACGGCCACGCGTGAGGGAGGCTGAGCCCACCGCGGTCGGGCCCCCGGACCCCCCCGCCTCGACGCCGAGCAGTTTGGTCGAGGTGCGCAGCAAGGGGTGGAAGGTGCCGATCGCGTTGGAACCCCCACCCACGCAGGCGAGAGCGAGGTCGGGAGGGGCTCCCCATCGGGCCCGGGACTGTCGCAGGATCTCCCTTCCGATGACCGACTGGAAGTCGCATACCATCGACGGGAACGGATGGGGCCCTACGGCGCTCCCGAGAAGGTAGTAGGTGGTCTGGACGTTGGTGATCCAGTCACGGAAGGCTTCGTTGATCGCTTCCTTGAGGGTGCGGGCCCCGTGCTCCACCGAGCGTACCTGGGCGCCCAACAGGCGCATGCGCTGAACGTTCGCGCGCTGGCGACCCATGTCCACCGCGCCCATGTACACCTCGGTGGGAAGCGCGAGCTTCGCCCCCACCATCGCGGTCGCGACGCCGTGCTGACCGGCGCCCGTCTCGGCGATGAGACGGGCCTTTCCCAGGCGCTTCGCAAGCAGCCCTTGCCCGAGGGCGTTGTTGAACTTGTGGGCCCCGCCGTGAAGGAGGTCCTCTCGCTTGAGGTAGATCTCCGCTCCTCCCACTTCCCGGGTCAGGTTCTCCGCGAAGTAGAGCGGCGTAGGGCGTCCCCCCCAATCGTGGGAGAGCCGCTCGAGCTCGGAACGGAAGGCCCGGTCGCGCCGAGAGGAGCGCCAGGCCACTTCGAGCTCACGGAGCGCGGGGACCAGCGTCTCGGGAACGTATGCACCCCCGTAGGGCCCGTACCACTCAGGCATTCCGGCCGCTCCAGGGGCCGACGGGTCGGCCTCTGGGCCCTCCTCTGTCGCATGGGGTCGGGAGATGGATCATCTTCACGCGGCCAGGCCTTCAAGGTAGATAGGCCGTCGGTCCAGGGCGCGCTCCTTGCCTCGTGGCATCCCCCCTAAGCCAGGGCTCTCAGGAACCGGCCCACCTTCTCCCGTGACTTCTCACCCGGCCGGGACTCGACACCGCTCGACACATCGACCGCGAAGGGATGGACCTCCCGGACGGCCCGAGCGACGTTCTCGGGGGTGAGTCCCCCGGCGAGCATGAACCGCCGCCCCGGGTTCCTCACCACCAGGCGTCGGCATCGGTCCCAGTCCGCGACCAGCCCGGTCCCCCCCCGTTGTAGGGCTCCTCCGCGGTCCAGATGGAAGTACGGGTGGGAGGATACCGGAAGGTCCGAGGGAAGTTCGACCTCCCTTTCCCTCCGCCCGGCATCCGAGGGGCCTTCCCGAGGCTCGGGAACGGGGATCGAGGGGACCACCCGGGCGAGCTCCGTAGCAAGGAGACCTTTCGGCAGACTGCCGTGGACCTGGACGAGGTCCGCACCCGTCACCTTCAGGGCCCGTCGGATCCCATCGGCATCGGGGTCCACCAGCACGGCCACACGACCGAACCGACCTTCGGCCCTTCGGAAGATGGAGGCTGCCTGGTCCAGGGTACGGTCGCGCGGGGAGCTCGGCACCCCGATGACCACCCCGATGAGAGATGCCCCCTCGGCAGCGGCGAGGTCCTCCGGGGTACGGATGCCGCAGACCTTCACGGGTAGGCGCGACCGGCCCCTCCTGCCTAGCAGGTCCTCGATGGAGAGGGATGAGGTCGTGGTGGGGCTCATGGTCCCGGGGTGCCCCCAGGGGACGTAGTCGAAGCTGGATGGAGCCGGAGCGACCGGAGGAAGGCCGAAGGGTCGCGGGCCCTGGAGAAGGAGGTACCGAGGAGGACCGCGTCCGCTCCGGCCCGGGCGTAGAGCTCCACTTCCGCCCGGCCCTTGATCCCGCTCATGGCGACGAGGGGCCTCGGGTCCTTTCGAAGCGTCCGTAGGACCCGTACGGCCTCCCGGGGCCGCAACGCGAGAGTGTCCAGGTCCCTCGAATTCACCCCGAGGACGTCCGCCCCGCTCTTGAGGGCGATCGGCACCTCGACCGGGTCGTGGACCTCGACGAGCACTTCCAGCCTGTGCTCGTGCGCGAGCTCCACCAGCCGTGGCAGGGGGGCGTGCAAGCGTCCGGCCCGGGCGAGCCGGGCCAG
Source organism: Thermoplasmata archaeon (assembly GCA_027306505.1). Taxonomy (GTDB): domain Archaea; phylum Thermoplasmatota; class Thermoplasmata; order Lutacidiplasmatales; family UBA184; genus JAKAAX01. The sequence continues at coordinate 40,286 of DAHUZP010000032.1, forward strand.
CAGGAGCACCCCGCTCGCCCCGTGGAGCGCCGCTGCCCGGATCTGGGCCTCGTCGATGATGAAGTCCTTGAACAGCACCGGAAGCTTCGTGGCCCGAGTGACCTTCGCGAACTCCTCCAGGCTGCCTCCGAACGCGAAGGGCTGCGGGATGACCGACAGGGCGTTCGCCCCGGCGGTCTCACAGATGTGGGCGAAGCGGTCCGGAGGTAGGGTCGTTAGCCTCTCTTCCTGGTGTCCCGGGGAGGCGTGCTTGAGCTCCACGATGAGGGCCGGGCCGTGGTCGTCCGCCCGGAGCGCCTCCCGGAGGGGTCGGCGGGGTCCCGGGCTCACCTCTTCGCGTGAAGGCCTCCGAGCGTAGAGACCGAACCGAAGTTCCTCTTCGACAATCCGGACGACCTCGTCGAGGAAGTGGTCATGACCCTGCGTCGTCACCGGAGCGGAGGCTTGGCCCCTGGACTTTCGGACCGGCCTGGACGCTGAGGCGGTCATGGACCCTCCTTCGCCCAGGGGCGTGACCGGGCGAGCTCTTGGAGCCTGTGGAGCTTGCCCACAGCGGCCCCGTCCTGAATGGCCGCCTTGGCCATCTCGACCCCTTCCTTCAGTCCTGGGACCCGACCTTGGACCCAGAGCGCGGCGCCCGAGGTCAACAGGACCGAGCCCCGCACGGCCCCGTCCCCTCCACCCCTCAGGACGTCGAGAGCGAGCTGTGCCGCTTCCCCTGGCGGGCGGGGCCGGAGGTCGCCTGCCATCTCATCCCTTGAAAGGAAGCGAGACGGCTCGACCTCCCCCTCGCGTCCTCGAGCGGGGTCCTCAGGGAGGCCATGTAGGACCCAACCCTTCCGGTTCGAGGTGAGCTCGTCCGCGCCTTCGCCCCCGTGGACGCCCAGGACACGAGGCACCCCCAGGCGGTGGAGGAGCGGCACCGCGAGCCGTGCATAGTCCTTCGAGTAGCTTCCGACCAGCTGAGAGGATACCGAGGCCGGGTTCGTGAGGGGTCCCAGGAGGTTGAACACGGTGCGTCCCCCGATCTCCTTCCGCACCGGGCCGACCTGCCGGGTCGCCGTGTGATAGAGGGGCGCGTGGAGGAAGGCGATCCTCTCGCTCCGCCAGGACTCCTCCGCGAAAGAGATCGAATAGCGGATGGGCAGTCCGAGCGCCTCGAGAAGGTCGGAGGAGCCGCAAGGACCCCGCGCGGAGACGTTGCCGTGCTTCGCGACGGGGGCGCCGGCGCCGCTCACCACGAAGGAGCTCACCGTCGAGATGTTGAAGGTCGGGAAGGGGGCACCCCCGGTCCCGCACAGGTCGACCGCCCCGGCGTCCCGCGGACCTTGGAAGGGTCGAGCCCTCTCCCGCAGGGCCGAGGCGAAGGCGTACACCTCCTCCTCGCTCTCGCCCTTTCGCGCGAACTCCACCAAGAGGTTTCGCATCGTGGAAGGAGAGAAGCATCCGTCCAAGAACCCCTGGGCGACCTCTCGGGCGGACTCCGGGTCCAGGTCCTCCCTGCGCCGGAGCCGGAGCAGCGCGCGGTCGGAGGTGGCTTCGCCGCTCCGCGGGCTCATCTTCGAACCCCCCGGAGGAAGTTCGAGAGCAGGCGATCTCCATGCTCGGTGAGGTAGGATTCCGGATGGAACTGCACCCCTTCCAGGGGGAGGCGCCGGTGGCGGAGCCCCATCAGGACGCCCCCGGGCTCCCAGCTCGTCTCCTCGAGCTCGGCGGGGAATCCTCGCCGGTCGACCACGAGAGAGTGGTATCGAGCAGCCGCGAACGGGCTGGGCATGCGGGCGTAGAGCCCGTCCCCGTGGTGAAGGACGGGCGTGGTCTCGCCGTGGCAAGGGTAGGGTCCGCGGTGGACGCTGCCGCCGAAGGTCCGACCGATCGCCTGGTGGCCGAGGCAGACCCCGAGGGTCGGAAGTTCCCTGGCAAGTCCGTGAGGCGCAAGGAGGGCGTGGGTCACGCCCATGGTGCTCCGGTCATCTGGGTGTCCGGGGCCGGGGGAGAGGACGAGCGCGTCAGGGTCGAGCTTGCGAAGGGCACGGACGGTGACCGATGTGGAGCGGACCGTCTCCACCCGGGCCCCCAGCTGCGCCAGGGCCTGGGCGAGGTTGTACACGAAGGAGTCCTGGTGGTCGATGAGCACGACCTTCATCGAGACCTCGCTAGGCGCTCCAATGGACGCCCGGGGTCAGGGCGACGTCCCCTCCCTCTCCCCAGCAGCGCTCCCTCCAGGGTCGAGAGCTTGGTAAGGGTCTCCTCCCATTCACGTTCAGGGCTCGAGAGGTGGACGATCCCGGCTCCTGCCGAGGCATGGACCTTTCCTCCCCACGCGAAGGCGGAGCGGATGGTGAGCGCGAAGTCCGCCTGGTTGAGGGCCGAGTCCCGGGTCGTGCCCCCCGCGCGGAGGAAGCCTACGGCTCCCCCGTAAGGTCCTCTCCACGTGCGCTCCTCCCGTCGCAGGAGTTCGGTCGCTCGGATCTTCGGCGCCCCGCTGACCGTGCCGGCAGGGAAGGTCGCCGCAAGGGCGTCCAGGGCGTCACGACCGGGGATGAGCTTGCCCACGACCCGGCTCACCAGGTGTTCCAGTCGGGCGTAGGGGACCTTCGTCTCGCGTCGGGCGAGCCGCACGGAGCCGGTGGTCGAGATCCGACCGATATCGTTGCGAGCGAGGTCGACCAGCATGCGGTGCTCGGCGAGCTCCTTGGGGTCCTTGTCGAGAGGCAGCCGGGAGTGGGGTCCTCGCAGGGGGGAAGGACGTGGACGGGTCCCGGCGATGGGGTTCACCGCGATGCGCCGGCCCCGCACCTCCACCACCGACTCGGGGGAGGCCCCCGCGATCTCCATGGGCGATCCGGAGGTGCCGATGCCGGCCTCGACGTCCGTCATGCGGAGGTAGTAGAGGAACGCAAAGCGTTCCTCTCGCCGCAGACTGTCCACCAGCGGTAGCAGCCCTCCTGAGATCCGACGGGTCCGTCGGTGCGCGAGCACGATCTGGAAGGCCTCCCCGTCGAAGATCGCCTCCCGTAGCCGCTCCACGGAGGCCTCATACGCGGCGGGGGAGGCGGAGTCGGTCACCGGCCCCAGGCGAGGGGCAGGTGGGAGGTCGGGAGCGGGGGAGGAGCCCCGTGGGTCCCGACCCAACCGGTGCCGCACCTGGTCGTACCCGTCCCAGACGGCAAGGGGGAAGGGCGACCCTCTGGGGGTCGAGGGCACCAGGAGAGGTTCGAAAAGGGCCACCGCTTCGAAGCCGAGGTAGCCGATCCACGTGACGGCGGGATGACCGGCCCGTCGAGGGACACGCATCTGGGACCGGGGAACGTCGCGCGCCTCCTCCCAGATCTCCCGCTGCCGGGGGTCAAAGCCCCAGAAGGCCTCCCGAACGCTCCGCCCCGGGCTCTCTCCGCGCTCGAAGTAGAAGGCGCTCCCGCTCCTTCCCGTGAGGTCGTGGACGAAGGTCCACCACGGGTCCTCGGGTCTCCTCGAGCGAGGACGAGCCGAACGGTCCTCGCCCTCCCCGGTCGCGCGGGGTCGAAGTTCGGAAGGCATGCCGCTCGAGGTCGCCTCCTCTCCCTTCAGGGGAGCTTGGGCACCAAAGAGGCTCGTGCGAGAGGACGGGACACCCCGGGAACGGGTGATCGATGAGGGGTCTCCACCAGCACGCGGTGCAGGCACACCAGGGTCTCCTCTCCAGCGGACGCGGGAACCGCGAAGGAGAGGGTACGGGAGGTCGCCGAGACCCCCAGGGCGCGGGCGGAGACCTCGGAGGGCAGCCCTCCTAGGTCGGAGAGGACCCCGTCGCCGATCGCGGTCACGAGGGCCGCCTCCGAAGGACCCTCGAGCGAGGCTCCATCGCTGCGAGCGAAGCGTTCCAGGACCCGTCGGGCCTTGCGCCCCATCGCGCTCTCGACGAGCAGGATGAGCAGGGCGGAGGAGGTGAACATCGTGATCACGTTCAGCTCCGACTCCGCGAGGACGCGACTCACCTCGGCGATGACCCCCTTCTTCTGCCTCCCGCCGGGGACCCGCAGGAGGAGCATCGCGGTAGGAGAGAGCAAGGTGAGCGCCCGGATCCCCTCCCCGGGGATCGCGGGGCCGATGGTCGTGGTGCGCGAGGGGTCGCGCAGCGACCGGATCACGACCTCCACGCCTCGGGCCCTTGCGGGCTCGACCGTGAGCGGGTGCAGGACCTTCGCTCCGAACTGTGCGAGCTCTTCCGCCTCCTCGTAGGAGAGCCGAAGGAGCGGCCGAGCCGCCTGGACATGCCGAGGGTCCGCGGAGAGGATCGAGACGTCCTTCTTGACGAGCTCGACTCGGGAGGCCCCCAGAAGTTGGGCGAGGCAGGTCGCGGAGTAGTCCGACCCCCCCCTCCCGAGCGTCGCCACACGTCCGGCGACCGAACGGCCCAGGAACCCGGTCACGACCGGGACCGTGCCCTGGGAGAGCAGCGGCAGCAGCGCGTTCCGGACCGGGCCTTCCGACCGCTCGAGGAGGACGATAGCCTCCCCGGGGTGGTCATCGGTGAGGAGCCCGATGCGGTCCGCCTCCACGGGCTGCGCCGGGATCCCTCGACGGCGTGCCTCGGAGGAGAACCACACGGAGGCGAGCCTTTCGCCCTGAGCGAGGATCGCATCGCTCAGCCGGGCGGCCGATAGGCTCGGCGAAGGCTTTCGCCCTCCTCCCGAGGTCCGGCCGGAGATGCGGCGCAGCTCTAGGAGATGCTTCTCCAGCCGGGCGAGCAGCCGCTCGATCGCGCGACGGGTCGCAGCGTCGTCGGTGGGATGCAACGCGCGAAGCCGGTCCAGGAGCTTGTCCGGGAAGGACCGGTCGCGCCTCGAGCCCATCGTGGTCTTGAGAAGGTCGGTGACCCCCTCCCGTGCGGAGACGACGACGATGCAGGGTCCCTGCTCGACCTTCGGAGCGAGGTCGTCCAACACCTGCCGGACGTCGACCTCGCTACCGAGCGCCCCGCCCCCGTACTTGATGACGGTGAGAGTGCCCTTTCCCGTGGCGCGCATGGGGGCCGACCGGGGCCGGTCAGCTCCGTCCTCCTCCTTCATCGGCCCACCCACTCGTACTACCCTAGGTATCCTTGACGGTAGGCCAGCTCCGCGTTGAGCACGCTGCCACCGGCGCCACCTCGGACGGCGTTGTGGGAGAGCGAGAAGAAGCGCATGGTCCCCGGCGCGACACGAAGACGCCCGACCGAGACCGCCATCCCGCGGGCGCGCTCGGGCCTCCCTGCCCAGCGGTCACGGAGCGGCTGGGGCCGGTCCTCCTCGGGCCGATAGATCACGGGGCGCTCCGGGGCCGTGGGGAGACCGCCCCCGGCACCCGGGTCCGCCGACAGCGGGCGGTAGCTCTCCCAGGCGTCCACGATCTCCTCGGGGGTGACCCTGAGGGACGAGGGCAGCACGAGCGTGATGGCTTCGAGGTGGCCCTCCCGTGTCGCCACACGGACGCATTGGGCGCTCACCGGGAGCTCGAGCGGATGGACGCGGCCACCGGCAACGCGTCCCAAGATCTTCCCGGTCTCGGTCGACATCTTCTCCTCCTCGTCGCGGATGAAGGGGAGCAGGTTGTCCCCGATCGCCAGGGAGGGGACCCCGGGGAACCCGGCTCCGGAGAGGGCCTGGTAGGTCGCTACGTGCACGGCACGGGGCCGCAGGAGGCCAAGCAGCGGCGCGACAGGAAGGACGAGCCCCGCCGTCGAGCAGTTCGAGTTGGTGACGATGAACCCTCGGCGCGTCTGCCCCCCTGCCGCTCTGCGTCGCGGAGCCCCCAGGAGCTTGAGGTGGTCCCCGTTCACTTCGGGGACGACCAGAGGGACCCTCGGGTCCATCCGGTGCGAAGAGGCGTTGGAGAAGACGGACACCCCTCTCCGCGCGAGCTCGGTCTCCATCGGGCCCGCTTCATCGGAAGGGAGGGCACTGAAGGCGACCCGGAGGCCCCTTTGGGCGATCTGCGCCGCTGAGAGCCGCTCCAGTCGGCGGTCCGCGAGCGCGGCCGGTACCGGGAGGTCGGAGAGCTGCCAGACCTGCTCGAGGGTCCTTCCGGCGCTCTTCGCCCCGGTGAGGACCGGCGGGGCGAAGTAGGGGTGGTCCGCGAGGAGGCGAGAGAAGTGTTGGCCGATCCATCCGCTCGCGCCCAAGAGGACCGAGGGGACCGGGGTGCCGTCGCTCATAGGAACCCGCCTTCGAGCATGAGGTCCGCGAGGACAAAGGCTCCCAGGTTCTCGATGACCGGGAGGGCGCGGGGAACGATGCAGGGATCGTGGCGACCCTTCACGACCAGCCGGCGAGATTCCCGGGTCTTTAGGGAGACGGACTCCTGCTCGTGGGCGATGGAGGAGGTAGGCTTGACCACCACACGGGCGACGATGGGCATGCCGGTCGTGAGCCCTCCCAGGACCCCTCCCGCGTGGTTGGTCCGCGTCCGCACCTTCTCCCCCTCGATGTAGAAGGCGTCGTTGTGCACGCTGCCCCGCATGCGGGCCGCCGCGAATCCCGCCCCGAACTCGACCCCTTTCACGGCGGGGATCGCGAAGAGGGCATGGGCCATGACGCTCTCGACCGGATCGAAGAAGGGCTCACCCACTCCCGCGGGGACCCCTTCAGCCCTGAGCTCGACCGTCCCGCCCAGGCTGTCCCCCTCCCGCCTGGCGGCCTCGATCGCGGCGGCCATGCGTTGGGCCGCCTCGTCGTCCGGGCAGCCGACCTCGTGGGACAGCACGGCCTTGCGAAGCTCGGGAAGGGGACGGTCGAGGGAGCCGGGGGACGCGTCGACCTCTCCGATGGAGCGGGTGAGCGCCAGCACATCGATGTCCTGAGGGGCAAGCAGGCCACGTGCGACCGCCCCCGCGAAGACCAGGCCCACCGTCATTCTCCCGGAGAAGATCCCGCCGCCGGAGAGGTCGATGGCGGGGCCGTATCGGACCCGCGCCGGATAGTCCGCGTGCCCAGGACGTGGTACGTCCTCGAGCTCCGCGTACGGGGCCCGACGCACGTCCTGGTTCAGGACCGTTCCGATGATCGGCTCCCCGGTCGTCCGACCCCCTTCCACCCCGCCATCGATCCGTAGCTGGTCTTCCTCCTGCCTCTTGGTCGCTAAGGAGCGACCCACGGGCCGACGGCGGTCGAGCTCCTCCTGGACCTTGGCGAGGTCGATCGGGGTGCCCGCAGGCAGCCCCTCCACCACGGCCCCGACCGCTGGACCATGGCTGGTCCCGAAGAGCGTGAGACGGAGCGCCCGCCCGAACCCCATCCTCATGGCGGGCACTCCCGATCGCCCGCTAGCGAGGGCTCCGCCGCCTCGATCCCGATCCCGAGCGAGGCGAGGTCACCCAGGAAGGCCGGATGGGACTTCGTCGTGGAGCGTCCGTCGCCGAGCAGGGAGGGTTCCGGCAGGGCGGCGGCCGCGATGGAGGCTGCGAACAGCATCCGATGGTCCGTGAGGTCGAGGAGCTCGAGGCGTCTCGCCGCGGCCGGGCCCTCGATCCACAGCGTGTCGCCGTGGTCCTCCGCCCGGGCTCCCAGGGCTCGAGCGAGGCGTAACATCCCTTCCCGACGATCGCTCTCCTTCCCCCGCAGGTGGGCGCCCCCGCGCAACTCTGACCGCCCCCGGCCGAAGGCGGCCAGCACCGAAAGGAGAGGGCCCAGGTCGGGCGAAGCGTCGAGATCGATGTCGAAGGTGGGGAGCGAGGTCACTCTTCCGAGGCCCTGCGGGGCGCCTTCTCGGGTGACCTCGACCAGGTCGCCCTCTCGGCGTTCCACCCGGGCCCCCAGGCGTGGCAGGAGCTCCATCAGGGCGAGGTCGGCCTGCGGCCAAGAAGTCCCCGCAGGCAGGGGCCCGACCGAGATCGGTCCTCCAGTGATCGTGGCGAGCGTGCAGAAGTTGGCGGCGACCGAGGCGTCTCCCGGGACCTGGAAGGAGGGGCCGGCGAAGCGCTGACCTCCGGGCACATGGAAGCCCTTCGAGGTCCGCTCTACCCGTACCCCCTGGGAGGCGAGCATCGCCACGGTGACCTCGATGTAGGGCTCGCTCACGGTCGGTCCTTCGATCTCGAGGTCGCTCTCCCCGTTGAGCGACGGGAGGACGAAGAGCAGGCCGGAGATGAACTGGCTCGAGACGTCCCCGGGAACGCGGACCCTCCCCGGTCGGAGAGGGCCCCGGATGCCCAGAGGGAGGGAGCCTCCCTGTGGCGGTCGGATGACGTGCGCCCCCATCGACTCCAGCGCACGGAGGAGGCCTTCCATGGGGCGTCGTGCGAGTCCTGGGGCCCCCACGAAGCGGACCTCGCGCGGCTGTCCTGCGGCTGCCGCTGAGAACAGGCGCAAAGTGGTCCCGGACTCTCCCACGTCCACCTCGATGGGGGGGCGTGGGCCCGGTCCGGTATGACCGTCGTCCATCCCGGCCTCCGGAGGATGGACCGCCCAGACCTGGGTGGAGCTGCCTTCCTGCCTCTCCTCCTCGACCGACCCCCCCAGGGCCTCGACCGCCCGCACGGAGGCGAGCGTGTCCTCGGAGACCTGGGGCGCCTTCACCCGGAGCGGTCGGGTCCCCAGCAATCCGGCGAGGAGGGCACGGTGGGTGTAGGACTTCGAGCCGGGCAGCACGATCCGGCCCCGCGCCGGTCCTGGGACGAGCCGGAACCGCGAGGGTGGGGCGCGCTCCACTGCGGCCCTCGGGTGAGGAAGGGCAACCATCACGCTGGGACCACCCCGGGTCGGACGAACTCCGCCGAGACCATCTTCGCGCTCTTCCAGGGGAGCGCAGCGGCCACCTGGACGGTGAGCTCGCGAGGCACGACGAAGGCGACCGCCGGACCGTTCCCTGTGACCCCTGCCGCCACCGCCCCTCGGGTCAGTCCCGCGTCCCGGATCCTCGCGTAGTCGTAGCCAAGGGCACGTTCCACCACGAGGGAGTTGTAACGCATCGCCTTGAGGAACTCCCCCCGCAGCGCGAGCCGGACCGCCTCCTTCGCGTTCATGTCGGTCACCCGCAGCTCGCTCGCCTTCGCCTTCACATCCGGTCGTTCGGCTTCCGGTATCCAGATCAAGACCTGGAGCCCGGAGGGCACCTCGGTGGAGACCATCTGCCAATGGGCCCGTACGTCCGCGACGACCACCCCGCCCAATGCGCTGGCGAGCGCATCGTCGAAGGCCCCTGTTACTGAGGTTCCCGAGGCGAGGGCGGCCTTGGCGGAGATGGCCGCGACGTCCGCAGGCGAGGGCGGATGGCCCAGCACCCGCCGCAGGGCGCGAGCGAGGGCCACCGAGACCGCGGAGGAGCTCTTGAGCCCCTTCCCGGCCGGGATGGTGGACCGGACCGTCGCGCGGAACCGGTAGACCGGGGGGAACCGCAGGCTCTCGTAAACCTTGTCGAGGGTCCACCGGAGCAACGGGGAGACCTCCCCGTTCTCGGCGGCCAACGAGGGCTGGGTCTCGGGCGCCCCGGGCTGGTACTCCAGGTCCACCGTCGCGCTCAGGGAGATCGCCGCCGCGCATCCGATGCCCTGGGGGATCGCATTGAGGAACGAGATGGCCCCCCACGCGCCGTCACGGACCGCATGGGGGTCCGACGGGGCGGGGGCCTGTCCGGCGGGGCCAGACGGCTCGGGGACGGAACGCGCGTCCCGGCTCACGCGACGACCTCCTCCTTGGCGATCCAAGCATCCACGGTGCCGGAAGGGACCTTCTGACCGGTGAAGAGCCGGAAGCTCCCGGCCGCCTGGTAGAGCAACATCCGCATCCCGTCCGTGTATCGGGCCTTCGCTGACCGCGCCAGGTCGCTCATCGTAGGCGCCCGAGGGCGGTAGACCAGGTCGACCAAGATGCTTCCCTTTCCTAGTGCTCGGTCGAGCGGCACCTCCAGAGGGGCACCGTCCGCCTCCTGGCCGACCGGCGTCGCGTTCACCACGAGCGGGAAGGGCCCGTCAGGCGCGCCCTCGAGCGCCCGGACCGAACGGTCCGGGAAGTCCCGTGCGAGCCCTCGTGCAGCCTCCTTGTCCCGTCCCACGACCCACACCTGAGCACCGAGGTGCACCCCGGCGAGGACCGCGGCCCTCGCGGCCCCTCCGGTCCCGACCACGAGGAGCCGGGGGACGTGGTCCGCCCCGAGCTCCTCCCACCATCGGGTGAGCGCCTCCACGTCCGTGTTGTGCCCGGCGAATCCCCCCGAAGGGGAGGCGTCGGGCACCAGGGCGTTCACCGATCCGCTCTCGAGCGCCGATTCGCTGCGGCGGGAGGCGAACCGGTAGGCGGCGGTCTTCCATGGCCTCGTGACATTGATGCCGGAGAGGCCCATCGGTCGCAGCGCGAGCAGGACCCCCCTTAGCTCCTCCTCCGAGCCGATCTCCACCGGCACGTAGATCCCGTGGACGCCCGCCCGTCGGAAGAAATCCTCGTGGATCTCGGGCGAGAGGCTATGACCGAGGGGTCGACCCACCAGTGCGAACCAGGGGGTCTCGGGCCCCGACGCGATGAAGCGGCGTAGACGGTCCACCGGGATCTGTGAGGGCTCGACGCTTCCGGTCTCTCCCTCGGGACCGGCGGGGCCCCGTTCGTTCTTCCCTCGGGCGCCATCTCGGGGGGAGGAGGTGAGCCCTGGCGTCCCCGGCGCCGCTCGCAGGGGTAGACTTCCGAAGACCCAGGCCATGCGGGTTCTGGGAGCGAGGACCCTTAGCACCGACCCTGCTCCCCCCGTCGTGTGGAGGACGAACGGACGCCCGCGGAAGGGTGGCAGGAGCGGCAGCAGGTCGCGCACGACACGCTCTGCCGTGGCGGGCAGCACCACCTTTCCCACGTCACCTTCCTCCAGGACCCGCTCCAGCGTCCTTGCCACCTGAGCCGTGGGGGTGCTCTCCGGAAGGTGAGCGGAGGCCACGAAGGCGACCGGTCGACCGGTCAGAGAGGCGAGCTCCTCACGGAGCGGAAGGTCGCGGTCGAGCTCGAGGTCGATGACGCTGAAAGGGAGGGCCTCAAGAGCGGTCCGCAAGAGCCTCCTTCGCTCCCCCGGGCCGTCTGGCCCCTCTCCACCCTCCGCCTTCGATCGCAGCGTGGCGATGGCCGGCACCCACTCGTGCATCAGGGGGAGCTCGTGGACCCGCTCGAGATGTGGGAGCTCGCTCGCGGGGAGACGGTCCAGGCGGAACTCCACCAGGTCCGCCCCGGCCTCTGAGGCGAGCCCGGCCTGGGTCCTCAGGACCTCCACATTCCTCCCGGGGAGGGAGGCGACGACGAGCGGGTAGCCCTCCCGGCGCGGAAGGACCTCGGGGGGGACCCCCCGTGGGGGCGCCACGGTCGGTCGTCGGGAGGAGGACGGGCGATCCAAGGCTCAGCGCTCCTCGATCGTCTCCTGCACGGCCATGCCGAAGTGTCGGGCGGGTGGGAGCTCGACGCCCAACAGGCGGTCCTTCGCGTGAAGCTCCTGGACCGGTCGCGGGCCCCGGGGGGTCACGAGCCGGACCGTCTCGGCCTCCTGAGCGAACAGGGTGTACCGGCGGGAACCGATCGAGGTCTCCACCAAGGCAAAGGGTCGCCGCTCGATCTTGAGCCGGCCCACTCGGACGGCGCGTGGCCGTCCCCGCGGTGGCGCCACCACGACCTGGTCCCCGGCCTCTAGCTCGGTCAGGTACCGCGTGGTCCCGTCCGCCAAGAGCGTGTAGGAGTGTACCGCCCCGGCGTTGACCCGGAAGGGGCGCGGGCGCGTGTAACGGGAACCTTCCGCCTCCGAGGCGACCAGCAGGAGGAAGCCTCCCTGGCTCCCCACGAACAGTCCCTCGTCCGGTCTCAGGAGGCTCGTCGTGTCCACGACGACACGCTCCCCAATCCCTCCGGGGACGATCCGCCGCACCTGGGCGACCTTCCATGAGAGCTCGAGCCTGGGGTGCTCCAAGTGGCGCTCCAGCGTGTCGATCTCCTCCTGGCTGTGCACCAGCAGCACGGCGGCGTCGGACCCGTGCTCCAGGGCCCCGAGCATCCCGGGGACCGTTTCGATGCTGGGAGCCTGGACCCAGAGCGCCCCCTCGGGTCCCCGGGGGGAGCTCTGTCGCATCGCGATCAGGTTCTCCAGGGGGATGACGCGCTCTCCGCTGAACACGACCAGCACGAGCGGTCGACTGGAGAGGGCCCGGATGACCCCGGGAAGGTCGGAGGGGCGTTCGACTTGGCGCACCTCCCCGTCAGCGCCCCCTCCGGGGAACACGAGGGTCGCGCCGCGACGCAGGACCACCTCCCGTCCCTCGGCGGAGCGGGAGGGTCCCCCCGACGTGACGAGGAACCGGCGGAAGCCTCGTCGCTCTCCATAGGCCCGAAGGCGGGTCCCCAGGGCGCCGCCGGGAAGCTCCAGGACGACACGAGAGCGCTCCACGGTCGTGCTCACCCGGTGACCCGGGGCCTCCATCGCATGCATCGGACGAGGCGGACCGACCTCGAGGTCATTTTGCCTCTTTGGGAGGGAGGGTGGGGTTCCCCCCGCCCGAGAGCAGCTGGGCGACCCGCCGGGCGGTGGCGCTCACGTCGTGGGCCTGGAAAAGGTTGCGGCCGATGCAGATCCCCCGGGCGCCTGCGGTCATGGACTCCCTGACGAGCTTCAGCAGGTCCTCCTCGCGGTCCATCCGCGGCCCTCCCCCCACGAGGACCGGTACCGGTGTAGAGTCGACCACCTGGCGGAAGCCCTCTACGCTCGGGAAGTTGGTCTTGGCGATGTCCGCTCCGAGGTCGGCCACCGCCCGGCAGGCGTGGGCGATCGCGCTCGCGTCGAGCTCCTTCCCCTTCTGTTTCACGTAGGACATGCAGAGGAGCGGCATGCCGAGCGCTTCGCAGGCCTCAGCCGTGTGACCCAGGTCCTCCAACATCTCGCCTTCGGCGGGGTCGCCGAAGTTGACCTGGACGCTCACCAGGTCCGCCCCGAGCCGCACCGCCTCCTGGACGGTCCCGGCGATCCGCTTGCGGCCGGAATCCGGGGCGAGGCTCGTCGAGGCGGAGAGGTGGACCCCCAAGAGCGTACTGGGGAGGATCTCGTGTTGGACCTCCCGTACCGCGCCCTTGTGAACGATGAGGCAACGTGCGCCCCCCTCCTGCAACGCCTTGGCCGTGGGTCCCAGACGGGCCAGGCCTGCGATCGGGCCGACGGAGAGGCTGTGGTCGAGCGGCACCGCGAAAAGCGTGGACCGCGGGCCCGGGAAGAGTCGTCTCAGCCTCAGCTCCTTTCCGCTCATCGGTTCGTGCCTCCTTTTCCCCGCGGCTCCTTCGAGGGGGGGGGAGGTACCGGACCGGCCAACCCTTCAAAGCTTCGCAGAGCCCCCGGAAGGTGGCCGGTACGGCCCCTCCGCTCACCACCAAGGTCCGCGTCGTCGACCGACCGGGGACGACACCCCAAGGGGCCCCGCCTCGCAACCGGTCATCTCTGTTAGAAGGGCGCTCGCGGTATTTCATCCTCTCCGACCCCGCCCCGACCCCCCTGCCCTCGCTCCCCGATGGACGGCGTCGTCTCGCGCGGGGTCCGCTCAGAGCAGGGGTCCGACGAAGTCCCCGGAGAACTGGACGTCGGAGACGATGATGCTGCAGGACATCGTGTAGAAGGTGTAGGCGCTACCGTCCGCGACGTAGGAATAGGACCCGTTCCAGGACTGTGAGTCCATGACCGTCCCGGAATGCGAGCTCGTGAGCGTGATCCCCGGCGGAGTTCCGCCGAGGCTCTGGTCGTAGGCCTCGGAGGGGGTGTCCCACGAGAAAGCGACGTGGTCGCCAGCCTCGAACTGGTAGGTGTTCGCGTTCGACTGGGTGAAGCAGGTGGGGGAGCCCGTAAAGGCGAAGGCCTGGGACACGGGAATGGTGAGAAGGCCTGCCATCACCGCGAGGAAGACGACGAAGAGGAGGACCAGTATGGTGCGTAGTCGACGGGGGAGCATCAGCTCCGGGAGGCTGCGCTGGCGGGCGGCCTTCCACTCTCTCGCGATCCTTCGCGTGGCGGGGTCTTGGGAGTGAGCGGCACGCGTCCACGGGGGCTCCGGGGGTGGGTAGTGGAGCCAGCCGGCGGGCCGACGCGAGATCGTGACGGCCCTGGGCGGGCCCGACCGTTCGCGCGGGGAGCCGCGAGCAGGCTTACCACGTTCCTCCTCCCGCTCCCGATCGTACTCCTTGCGGCGCTCAGGGTCGCTCAGGGTCTCGTAGGCTTCCGTCAGTGCCCGGAAGTTCACCTTGGCGACCTCCGGGTCGCCCTTGTAGACGTCCGGATGGTACTGACGGACCCCTTTGCGGTAGGCCGAACGGATTCGGTCGGTCGAGGCGGTGGGGGGAACGTTTAGCAACCGGTAGAGGTCCCTATCGACCATGGGCCCGTCGTGCCAAGGGGTCGGTACGTGCATGGCGGGCAAGGCGAATTAGACTTCCGGCCCCGTTCCACTCCACCGTCCCCGATAGGTGGGTGGCCGCCTCCGGCCCTCCAAAGGGCGGCTCCGCTCAGCTAAGGAGCTCTTCGGCGGCGGGCGCCGGTGAGGCGGCCACCCTCTCGTCGTGCCCCTGGCCGGGGGCGAGGATGACCGATCGGACGGTGACCGGGATGCCCGCGCGCTCGTAGAGGACCCCCACCGGACAGGTCCTCAGGGTGATCCGGAGGGCGGTCTCCACGGCCTCAGGGTCCGAGGTGGTCACGATGACCGCCCGACCCCCGACGGAGCTGAGGGTCGGTGCCCCCCGGGAACGGTTCCCCTCCAGGTCGACCTCCATGGACTCGAAGGTCAGCCTACGCTTGTGGGCGACCAAGGCGAAGATGGTCGTGATGCAACCCGCCAAGGAAAGCAGGTTGAGCTCCAGCGCAGAGGTGGAAGCGTCCTCCCCTCCCTCGTCCTTTGGCAGGTCGACCGACACCACATGCCCTCGGCCATCCTCAAGCCTGGTCCTGAACCCCTTCTCCCAACGACCTGCCGCTCGCAGTGTCATGACGGGTTAGACGCGGGAAAGGGTTCTTGGATGCGAGGTGAACGGCGATTCACCTACTTGCTCTGGAGCGCCGCGGAGTTTCCTGGGCCCCGAAACGGTCCCCCCGAGCCCATGCACGTACAGGTCCGACGTCTACCTCCGGGCCACTGGCTTTGGGGTCATCGGCCGCCATATGCCCCCCTCCACCATCTCCCTACTATCCGGCAATGACCTTGATACCCATGGGGACGATGCCCATGGCTCACGGGCCGATCGTCCCCACGCCACATTGATGCTTCCTCTCTCGAGGATCGTCGCCTGAACGACGTGGCCCTCTATCGGAAGGGGGTCCCTCAGGCCGAGGTGGCCCGTCGAGTGGCGGTCTCCCCCCAGGTGGTGAACCCGTGGGTTCAGCGGTCGGAAAAAATGGGCAATGCCACCCTTCGCTCCTTGCCCAGACCGGGACGCCCTCCATAGGTCCCACGAGAGACCCAGGCCGCGTTGGCCTCGAGCCTCGTCCAGGGCCCGTTCGCCTACGGGTGCTCGATCGATCTATAGGCCCTCCCCCTTATCGTCGACGTCGTGGAGAAGGAGTGGGGAGCCCGCTACTCCCAGAGCCGCATGTGGGACATCCTCCGAGCCCGCAGGCTCTCCTGGAAACGCCCACGTCGCCATGCTCGGGAGAAGGGACGGACCTCGGGCGGTGACGCGCTGGGGCATTGGGACGAGGAGGCGTTGCAGAGGCGAGAGAACCTCGTGGTCCGTCCTTCGGGCGAGCGGCTCTACGCGCAGGCGTGGACCGGGGCGCTCCTGGGGCAGAGGCAGCTCCGGTTGGCGCTCGTGGTGGATCCCGAGGAGAAGGAGCTGGAGCGGCTGGGGAGGGACGAGAAGGTCCGGGAGCTCCTGGGGGCACCGGAGAAGGCGCGGGTGCGGGAACTTCGGGTGGAGCTGGGGGTGCAGGACCCGCGTCGGAAGAAGGATGGACGCTACACGCACGGCCTGCTGGTGAAGAGCCGACGGCGCCGAGGCTTCCAAGTGGACCGGGAGAAGGTGGAGGAGGAGACGCTCCGGGACGGACGGCACTTGCTGTTCAGCACGGACGTGGACCTCTCGGCGGAGGAGATGTGTCGAGCGTACTTCGAGAGGGACGCCATCGAGAAGAGCTTCAGGACGGCCAAGGGGCCGCTCTCGCTGGCCCCGAT
>DAHUZP010000033.1 GCA_027306505.1 Thermoplasmata archaeon
AGACCTTGGAGAGGACGAAGTTCCAGGACGAGAAGGGGGCTCCCGTCACTCCGACCATGGTCAGCGACCAGGAGATACCGCTCGTGAACGCCATGACCCCCGTCGGGGGACTCTGGGAGCCTGACCATGTGCATGTTCCCCTAGGGACGAACCAGGCGCTATGGAAGGACGGGGCGGACTACGATGAGCGCCGAGGCGTGGCCAAGACCGTCGGAGGGCTCCTCGCCCACCTCCGTAACAGCCTGGCCCTCCACCTCCCCCAAGGGGAGACGGAGGCGGTGGAGCATCGGATCCAGCAGACGACGAAGGAGTTCCGTCGCCTGGGCACCCTCCTCCTGCACAAGGGGTACCGGCGAGCGGCCGTGCTCCTACATCGCGTGAGCGACCACGTGACCACCTTCGCCACGTTGGCTCTCCAGGGGATCATCATCCCCTGGAACAGCAACCTCATCGAGCGTCTGATGGGGGAGATCATGAAGCGCTGCAAGCACCGGTGGATGAACTGGACGACAGAGGGCGCCCAGGCTCTCCTGACGCTTCTCGTTGTGCGGACCCTGGAGCCCGACACGTACGCACGGTTCTTCCGGGGCAAGCTCTTCGGTCACCTCTCCACGCTCCCGAACCTGGGAATCCAGATCACCCAGGCGTAGGCCAGAAGCCCGGGGCCAGGGAGGAGAACTTTCGCTGTTCCCCTCCCTGAGACCCTCTCCTCCGCGTCGGCGGAGGGGGGCCCCCTGCCCGGCCCCCCTGCAACCCCCCTCCGCAACTGCCGCGCCACGCACTCGAGGGAGAGAGAGAGAAGAGGCGCGCGATAGCTCGCCCTGCGTCCTACCGTCCTCGGGCTCGCCAGGGAAGGTCTATGGACCCGACCCTCCTTCGGGGGGACAGGGAGAAGAGCACGCGTCCGGGCGCGAGAAGTTAGCCCATCTTGTCACGCGACTAAAGTAGTGAATGTCACGCTCCATCCCGTTGGTCGTGGCAGGCATCCGCAGGCCCGCCCCTACCTGTGCGAGGACCGCCAGAGCCCTCATCTCCCGAAGGACGGATCGAGAGGATTGGGGAAGACCTTCCTCGGCCAGACGCTGGCCGAGGGACCCTCTCCAGAGGGCGCCTGTTAAGTGCAGCCCAATTAATTAGGGTCCACCTAATATAGGCCGTGCCGCTCCGCCGGCCATGGAGGTCCTGCAGAGGCTCACACGTCGCCAGCTGGACGTGCTGGAGGTCATCGGCGCCCGGGAGACGCCGGCGCACGGGGTCTCCCTCAACGAGATCGCGGCCTCGCTCCGGGTCCGACCCCCCTCCGCGCTCGCCCACGTCGACGTGGTGGAGACGCTGGGGCTGGTCGACCGCCATCGAGGGAAGAGCCGGCTCACCCCGCGCGGCCGCGCCTGCCTGGGCGAGTACTACCGGCACCACAGGGTGGCGGAGAGCCTCTTCGAAAGGCTCGGTCTTCCCCCCGACGCCACCTGCGAAGCTGCGAGGGAGGTGGACCTCGCCCTCACGCACCGGACCGTCGAACGCATCTGTGAGGCCGCCGGCCATCCCCGACTTTGTCCCCATGGCGAGCCCATCGAGCACGACCATCGGGGCACGCGGAGGAAGTGACCATGGTCGCCGAGACCATCACCTACCTGCTCGCAGTATGCTTCGGCCTAGGCATGCTGCACGGGGTCCTCCCCGATGAGCACACCTGGCCCATCACCTTCGCCTACTCCATCGGCTCGACGACGGGGCGTGGGGGGATCCGTTCAGGGGCGACCTTCTCTCTCGCCTTCACAGCGCAGCGCGCGCTCATGAGCATGATCGTCTTCCTCGTCCTCTGGGGTCTCCTCGGCTACTGGGGGCTCAACCTCGCGACCGCCGACCGGTCGGTGAACGGGCCGGTGTACATCGCGGTGGGGGCGGCGATGGCCATCGCAGGGTTCCTCATCCTGCGCGACCGGATCCCGCACTTCCACCCCTTCATGCGGGTCTCCCGGTCGGACCTCGCGAAGCACACCACACCGAACGCGACGAACGGCGGCGCGGTGCCGACGCACTGGTGCATCATCCATGGCTTCATCTCCGGCTTCGGGACCGACACCGGTATCCTCTCCTTCTGGATCTACGTGGTAACGATCCCGGTCCTGGTCCAGTCGGACCTCTGGCAGATCGGGTGGCTTCCCGGGGCGCTCTTCGGCCTGGGCACCTTCGTGGTGCTGATGTTCGTGGGGTTCTTCTTCGGGGAGACGCTGCAGGTCTCCAAGCGCTTCGGGCCCAACCGCGTCGCCCAGTTCGGCCGGCTGGTGGGCGCACGGACCCTCCTCTACGGAGGGATCAGCTTCGTGGTCTTCGGCCCCATCTACTGGTCCGGTTGGTACAGCCAGAACGTCCCGTTCGACGCAGGGCAGCTCATCGTGGTCCTCATCATGGTCGTGATGTTCATCCCGATCAGCGTGCTCACCTGGCTCGAGGTCCGCCACCTGCCCCGGGAGGCCCCCGTGCACGGCGCCGCGGGCCCCACCGAGCCTCACGGGCACTCCCACGTCTAGGCTAGCGCCTCCGGGACTCGCACCAGGACACGCCCTGGGGGATCCTGAACGGCCCCTCCCGGAGGATCTCCTGGTGGATCCGTGCGAGCTGTGGACGGTGGGTCTCCAGAGAGAACCCCGGGGCGACCCAGGGGATGGGCAGGAGGTGCCAGAGCACCGCCCCCGCGTCGTGGAAGGTCATGGTGAACGTCGTCTCCATGGAGCGCTCCACCGAGAGCCCGCTCTCCACGATGGCCCGCTCCGCCATCTCGAGGGTCCAATCTGCAGAGGGGGTCACCTTGAGCTCCAACCGTTCGCCTAGCTCCGGAACCTCCTCGCCCCCCGTCATCTCCGCGAGGAAGTACCCGCCAGGGTGGAGCACCCTCGCGACCTCGGACGGAAGATAGGACTCGTTGCGGACCGTGACGAGGTCGAAGGACCCGTTACGGAATGGCACGGAACCGCGAGGCTCGTTCGCCCTCTGGTACGCATGGCCTTGCGCGACCGAGGACCGGACCAGATGGATCCCCAGGGGGGAGAGGCGGCGGTGGGCCTCACGAACGTTCGGTGGGTACCCCTCCGTCGCCACCGTACGTCGCGGCCGGGAGAGCACCTGGGAGAGCCGTTCTCCGTCCCCCGTGCATAGGTCGAGCATATCGGGGGAGCTCGACGCCCGTTGCCGGACCAGCGCCGCGAAGTTCCAAGGGACAGGGGACAACGAGCACCGACCCGACGAGCGCAGCCAACTGAAGTCCCACCCTTGGATGGGGTGGGCGAGCGCCTGTCGGATGAGCCCATCGAGGTCCGCGGGGCCGCTGCGGTCCTGGGTCTCGCCCTTACCGCCAATGTCCCTTCGGTCCGTCCAGAGGCACGGGTCAGGTATATCCCAAAGGGGGGGGTGCCCGCGCGCCCTGCCGCCCGAGGCATCCCCCCCAGGGACATGGGCCGACGTGAGCCTTCTGCGTGGGAGGCCGTGCCCCCTTCGCAAGAGGTATCAAAGCCTTGGAAGCGTCGGGCCTACGTCGGCAAGGGGAAGGCTGTGAGCGAGAACGAAGGGAACGGGCCCGGCTTTGCGACCCTCTCCGACCTGGAGACCTCGGCCCAGCCGAAGGTCATCCCTCCGGTCTGGGGCTACATACAGAGCGGCGCCGGCGCGGAGCGCACGGTCCGCGCGAACCGCGAGGCCTTCGACCGACGGGAGCTGGCGTCCCGCGCCTTTCGTGACGTGCGGAAGATCGACCTTTCCACGCATCTCCTGGGGACCGACGTCGAAGCCCCGTTCTACATCTCCCCCATGGCCTACCAGGGGCTCGTCCATCCCGAAGGCGAAAAGGCAACGGCCCGTGCCGCGGCTCGGGCTGGGGTCCTCCTCGCCCTGGGCACCCTCAGCTCCTGCTCGCTGGAAGAGGTCGCCCAGGCCTCCGGGCAGGGACCCCGGTGGTTCCAGCTCTACGTACAGGACGACCCTGAGAAGACCCGACGGCTCCTCCAGCGGGCGGAGAAGGCCGGCTACCGTGCGATGATCGTGACCGTCGACGTGGCGGTCCTGGGGGCCCGCGACCAGCAGGCCAGCTCCGGGCTTGCGATGAGCGGCCCGATCCCTCTGGGGAACGGCCCCGAGTTCGTAGCGCCCCCTCGCGGACCGGAGGGGAAAGGTGCCCACTTCACCATCCCGGACCACGGCCCGGTGACCGAAGAGGTGCTCGAGCGGGTGCGCGGGATGACCTCGCTACCGCTCGTGGTCAAGGGGATCCTCACCCCCGAGGACGCCCGGACCGCGGTGCGCCACGGGGCGAAGGCGGTGATCGTCTCGAACCACGGGGGGCGCCAGCTCGATGGTGCGCCGGCCGCGCTCGACGTCCTCCCGTCCATCGTGTCGGCGGTGGGTGACCGCGCCGAGGTCTACATGGACAGCGGCATCCGTCGGGGAAGCGACGTGCTGATGGCCCTCGCCATGGGGGCGAAGGGGGTGGGCCTGGGCCGCCCCGTGCTCTGGTCCCTCGCCGCTGGGGGCGAGGTCGGGGTGGGTCATCTCCTCACCCTGCTCAAGCGGGAGCTCGCGAACGTGATGGCCCTCACCGGGAGCCGGTCCGTGAGCGACCTCGACCCATCGATGGTCGGGGTCCGCTAGGGCGGCGCCGGGGCCCGGGGGCGCTCCGCTAGTCCCGGCTGCCTGACTCGAACAGGCGACCTGAGGATCTCTGCCTCGGGGGAACCGCCGAGCTCTCGGTCGGCGGATCGGACTACAGTCCCCCGCTCTACCACTGAGCTAAGCCGGGTGACCTCGAGCACAAGGCCGAGGTAGAAATGCCCTTCGGACGCCCTCGGGCGCTCAGGAGGTGGGGGTCCGGGAGCCGCGACTAGGCGAGGGCCCGACGGATGGCGGCCCGGACCTCTTCCACGCTCCCTCCGGCGGGGATGGTGCGGAGCAGCCCCTTCGCCCGGTAGTACTCCAGCACGGGGGCGGTCTCGCCCTGGTAGACCTGGAGGCGGGTCCTGACCGCCTCCAACCGGTCATCGGGCCGGTGGATGAGCTCCGCGCCGTCGCGGTCGCAGTGCCCCGCATGCTTGGGGGGATGGCTCCGCAGGTTGTAGATCGTCCCGCAGGTGGGGCAGCTCCGTCGCTCGGTGAGGCGCGGGAGGAGCTCCTGCTCGGGCAGGTCGAAGTAGAGGACCCGGTCCAGCGGGAGGAACTCCCGGAGCGCTTCCGCCTGGGCGACGTTGCGGGGATAGCCGTCGAGGAGGCACCCCCCGGCCGTGTCCGGGGCCCGTAGCCTCTCCCGGAGCAGCCCCAGCACCAGGCGGTCAGGGACCAGCTTGCCCGCGGTCATGAAGCCCTCCACCTCGACGCCGAGAGGGGTGCGGGCCTTGACCGCCGCGCGGAGCATGTCCCCGGTGGAGAGGTGGGGGACGTGCAGCTCCGAAGCCAGCAGCTTCGCCTGCGTGCCCTTGCCCGCCCCGGGGGGGCCCAGGAACGCGATCATCATGGGGGCCACCGACCGTCGGACCGACCTTGCCGGCTACATAATCTCGTCCCCGTCCTGGTAGCGTGGCGGGGCCGAAGGACGCTCTCAGCGTCGCGGACTGGAGGAGCCTGCTCCGGAACCGGCGGTTCGCGCTCTATCTCACCTCCCTCTCGGCCGGGGACATCGGCTACGCGGTGTACGCGGTGGCCGCCCCGTGGCTCGCCTACGAGGTGACCGGGAACTTCCTCGATGTGGGGGCGGTGCTGGCCTCGGAGTTCGGCCTCTATGCCTTCTCCTTCGTCGCGGCCCCGGTCGTCGACCGCACCGCGGAGAAACGGAAGGTCCTCATCATCGGCTACGCCCTGCAAGCGGTCGCCGCGACCGCGATCGGGGTCCTCGCGCTCACGCACCGGCTCGACCTTCCCCTCCTGCTGGGGCTGGTCTCGGCGATCTCGCTCGTCTGGGACTTCACCTGGTCGACGAACAACGCGATCCCGCCGCTCCTGCTCTCCAAGGAGGTGCTCTTCCGGGCGAACGGCCTCTCAGGCATGGTCTCTGGCGGGAACCAGGTCACGGGGTTCACGGTGGGAGGAGCGCTGATCCTCCTCACCGGACCGGGAGGGGCGATGGTCCTCTACGGCGGCCTCAACGCGCTCGCGCTGGTCCTGTCCCTGGGGATCTCCACCCGGGGATCGCCCGTGGCGAAAGGCACGACCCTCGAGGCGTTGCGGGAGGGATGGCGCAGCTGGTGGAGCGAGGCGCACGACCGGCCGCTCCGCTCGCTCAGCCTCATGGTCGCCGTGCAGGGCTTCCTAGCCCCCGGCGCGGTGCTCCTCATCACCGAGCTCGCGAGCCGCAGCCTGCGGGGGGCCCAGTTCACCTATGGCGTGATCTTCACCGCCTTCGTCCTGGGCGGGGCGGCCGTGGGCATCGCCCTAGGTCAGCTCAACCCGAGGAGGGGCGTGGGGCTCCTGCTGGTCGTCTCCCCGGTCGTCTCCGCGGGGCTGCTGGTGCTCACCCCGTGGCTCACCTCCTCGCTCCTCGGCTCGACCGTGCTCTGGTTCGCTATCGGGGCGGCCATGCTCGTCTTCGAGGTCTGCTTCATGGTCTACCTCCAGGGCTCCTCCCCGCCGGAGCTCGTCGCGCGCAGCGTATCCAACGTCTACTTCTTCCGGGGGACGGCGAGGGCCGCCGGGTCGCTGGTCCTGGGGGCCGCCGCAGCGATGCTCCTGCCCGGGGCCCTGGCCGATATCGTCGCGGTGGGACTGCTCCTCGTCGCGGGGGTCGGGGTCGTGCTCTGGGGGAGCCTCCGACGGATGACCTTCTAGCGGGCGAGGTACCCTTCCCGGGGCGGGGGTCTCACTCCCGAGAGGGCTGCACCAGCGTCCCCTGGAAGGCCCTCCCCTCGATGGCGCCACGCAGCTGCGGGAGGTCCCGGCCGTCCACCACGGCGAGAGGGATGCGGGCCCGGGAGAGCCGCTCCACCCCCAGGCGGTCGAACGGGAACTCCTGCCCCGCCAGTCCCTGAGTGCCCTCCATGACCATGTCTCGGAAGACCGGCATCAGGAGGAGCGGCAGCCGCTTCGCGTCGGGGAACTTCCGCGGGTCCTTGTCGTAGACGCCCGCGGTGCGCGTCGCGTTCACCATGCGCTCCGCCCGGATCCTCTCGGCGAGGAGGGCCGCCACGGCATCCGTGGTATGGCCCGGCTCCGTCCCCCCCATCACCACGACGGGCCAGCGCCCCACCTCAGCGACGGCCTCGGCCACGCCGCGGGGAGGGTGCGGGGGGGCGTCGGGGGCGAGGAGGGAAGCGATGAGCTGGGCGTGGAGCCGCGTCACGACGATCCCGAGCTCGTCCAGCTCGATCTCGTTGAGACCGAGCGAGCGGCCGAGGTGGATGTAGTCCCGGGCGGTCCTCCCGCCTCCGACCACCACCGCGAGCGGGCGCTTCGCGCCCGCCTCGCGCAGGAGCATCGTGAGCTTCCGCAGGTATTCCTCGTCACCCTCACCTGTCAAGAGGACGGAGCCGCCGAGCGAGAGGACGACCGGGCGTCGCGCGGGAGGCACACTCGGTGGACCGCTCCGCCCAGATGAAGCTGCGCGCGGGAACCGGAAGGCGCCCCCTCCAGGAAGGAGGAGCGGCCCCGGGAGATACGAAGAGCCCGTCCACCATCATTAAGGGCCTCGAGCGTTCGGCGGGCTCCCTGGCCTCCCATGCAGTCCGAACTCCTGGAGAGCGAGAAGATCCGGGCCGCCCGGGCCGCGGTCCAGCTCGTCCCGGAGGACGCGACCCTCGCGATCGGGAGCGGCTCGACCGCCCACCATGCGATCAAGGCGCTGGCCGCCCGGTTCCCCGGCGGGGGCGGGCTGCGGTGCGTCGCCTCCTCCCGTCGGAGCGAGGAGATCGCCCGGCGGTTCTCGCTCCAGGTCATCACCCTGGAAGAGGTCGAGCGGTTCGACCTCATGATCGACGGGGCGGACGAGGTCGCCCCGAACCTGACGCTCATCAAGGGGGGCGGCGGCGCCCTCTTCCGGGAGAAGCTCCTCGCCCGGATGTCCAACCAGCTCGTGATCATGGTGGACCACTCAAAGCTGGTCCGGCGCCTGGGCGAGCGCTCTCCCCTCCCGGTGGAGGTGGTCCCCTTCGCGGTGCCCTATGTGGCCCGGGAGCTCCAGCGCAGGGCGCTGCTGCCGACGCTCCGGATGTCCTCATCCACCACCGTCGAGGGGGAGCCTCTGCCCTTCGTGACCGACAACGGCAACCACGTCCTGGACTGCCGGGTCCCCACCGAGGTCCTGGACGAGAAGTCCTGGGACGAGGAGCTCCGCAGCACCCCCGGGGTCGTGGAGACCGGCCTGTTCGTCGGGATGGCCCAACTGGTGGAGGTGGGGCTCCCGGATGGCCGAGTGGAGGAGCTCCGACCGCGGGAAGCGGTCCGCCGTCCCACCGCCATCTCGGTCCTGGAGCAGGCGCTGGGCGAGGGGTCCCGGTCCGCGCCCAACCCCGCGACCCCCCGGAAGAGGGCGGAGAAGAAGGAGAGGGCACCCCGCCTCGGCCGACGCCGCAAGGCTTCCGCGGCGACCACCCCGTAACGCCCCACCGCGAGCCGCCCCTCCCCCCCCGGGGGCCAGGGTTATCGTCATTCAACGAATATCTCCGAGAGAGGTCCCGGAGGGCGCTCGGCAGATGCCGAATTCCTTATCGGGAGATGTCCTAGGGCCATCTTTATGCCGAAACCTGACGTCGGGGACCGCACCGGATAGGTCCATGCACGGCCAGTTCATCTCCCTCCGAAAGGAAGGAAAGGTCGGGGTCATCGAGATAAACAAGCCCAAAGCCAACACCTACGACCACAAGATGGTCCTCGAACTGGGCGCCGCCATCGACGCGGTCCGCTTCGACGACGAGATCAAGGTCGCCGTTACGACCTCCAAGGTCCCCAAGTTCTTCAGCGCCGGGGCCGACATCGAGATGCTGAAGGCCTCCGAGCCCGACTTCAAGGCGATGTTCTGCCTGAACTGCCAGGAGACGCTGAGCAAGCTCGAATCGACGCCCAAGGTCTTCATCGCCGCGCTCAACGGGCACACCGTGGGCGGCGGGCTGGAGATCGCCCTCGCCCACGACGTCCGGTTCATGATCGACGACCCCAAGACCCAGATCGGGCTGCCTGAGGTCAACCTGGGCGTGCTCCCCGGGACCGGAGGGACGCAGCGGCTCCCCCGCCTCATCAACAAGTCCGTCGCGCTCGACATGATGATCACCGGTCGGACGCTCTCCCCGCAGGAAGCGCTCCACGTGGGGCTCGTCAATTACCTCTACCCCGCGGAGAAGTTCGAGGCCGAGGTCATGGCCTACGCGAAGCGCCTCGCGGAGGGCCCCTCCCGGGCCGTCGGGCTCATCAAGCGCTCCGTCCAGGAGGGTTCCGAGATGTCCCTCGTCCAGGGCCTCGCGCTCGAGCGCGAGCTCCAGAACCGCCTGTTCGTCACGAAGGACGCCAAGGAAGGCCTCGCCGCCTTCATCGAGAAGCGCAAGGCGATCTTCGCCGGGGTTTGAGCCCCGCTCCTCGCGAGGAAGATCCCATGCCCGGAACCCCTCCCGCGACCCCCCCCAAGAACCCGATGGAACGCAGCCTGAAGGAGGGAGGGACCGTCATCCCGGTCCGGGAGGTGCTCTGGGGGGAGAGCACGGGGGTCCGGAAGTACGAGACCGCGGACGAGCTCCCGCCGGAGATGTCGGACCTCATCATGCGGCTCATGGTGGTCCAGGCCGACACCGAGTACGGCTCCATCCAGCAGCACCGCCCCTGGCTCGACCAGGCCCCGACGCTCGAGGACCGCTGGGTCCAGGCCCGCATCGTCGCGGACGAGGCTCGCCACGGCCTCCAGGCCTGCCGCATCCTCCGGGACTTCGGCGAGGAGGGGGAGCACCGCATCGCGAACCTCCTGCGCACGAAGGAAGGGGAGCACAAGCTGGACGCGTTCAACATCCCGTTCGACTCCTGGGCCGACGTCGGGGCGTTCACCTGCCTCGTCGACCGGGTCGGGGTCTACCAGTTGCGGGCGTTCCAGGAATGCTCCTACGGTCCCCTCGCACGAGCGATGCCCCTCATGCTGAGCGAGGAGCAGCTCCACCTGAACTTCGGATACAACGTCCTCCGCCGGATGTCCCGGGACGGCCCCAAGTACTACGGCACGAAGGAGGAGGCCCAGGAAGCGGTCAACAAGTGGTTCCCGCGGGCCCTCGACATGTTCGGACACTCGAAGTCCGCGACCAGCGAGAACGCGATCCGCTGGGGCATCAAGCGCTGGACCAACGACGAGGCCCGCAACCGCTACATCCAGGAGGTCACGCCCCTCCTCCAGGGCATCGACCTCGCCATGCCCGACCCCTCGTGGAACCGTCGCATCCACTGAGGGATGCGAAGGACCCTCGATGGGGGGGACGAGCTTCGGGCCACTTACGAACGCTTAAGCGCGGGGACGGTCCTTGAGCGCCGTGGCAAAGGGGCGTCCTTCGGGACCTGACCCGAGACCCGTCCGGCCTCCCGAGGACTGGCGGAAGACCGCCGACATGCCGGGCTTCCACAAGTCCGTAGGGTTCGAGATCGACCCCTCGCAAGCGAGCCACGGGCATTGCGTGGTGCGGGGCAAGATCGAACCGATGCACCTCAACATCAACCAGGTGGTGCACGGAGGGGTGTACTGCACCATGCTCGACACGGCGATGGGAGGTGCCGTCGTGACCACGCTCAACCCCCGGGAGGTCACGGCGACCACGAGCCTCTACGTGGACTTCCTGCGCCCGGCGCGGCTGGGGCAGGTGTTGAGCGCGGATGGCCGGGTGACCCGCCGGGGAAGGAACATTGCCTTTGCCGACGGTCACATCACCGATGAGGAGGGGAAGCTCATGGGCACGGGCCGGGGCACCTGGTACATCTGGACGCTCGCGCCCGGGAACGGCCCCGCACCTCGGGGCGCGGTGAGCGGCATGCCCGCCCCGGCGCAGGACGCCGCAGCCCCGGAGCCCTCCGCCAAGAAGGTGGAGCGGCGGTGAGCGTTCGGGGGCCGCCATCGCCTCGTCCCCCCGTACGGCTCCCCCGAAGAGGCAAGCCCCCGCTCTACCGGCTCGCGGGGTGGCTCAAGGTCCTGGCGACGCTGGTCACGGTGGGCCTCGTCCTCTACAGCTTCCTGGTGGGATACTCCATGCTCCAGTTCGGGGAGGGGCTCAACGGCCAGCTCAGCAAGAGCAAGTTCCACTATCCCGTCCCACAGCTCGTCAGAGGCGACCGTATCTCCCTCCAGGCCTGGCTCACGGTCTCGAACCAGGGGTTCCTACCCATCTCATCGCTCCGGGTGGATTCCCGCCTCTCGGTCCCGACGGGCGGCCTGCTCGGTTCACCGGCGACGACGGGAGATGTCCCCATCCCGGCGGGCGGATCGGGGAACCTCTCCTCCACGTTGACGGTCCCCTTCCAGGGACCGACGGACCAGCTGCTCCTGGTGAACGACTATCCCAGCAGTGACCCCCTGCTGGTCGAGAACTGGGTGAACTCCACCTTCGCGAGCTTCTTCACCCTCCACATCTACTTCCCGGCGAACCTCACCTGGGGAGCACCGTTCTACGGCCTCACAGAGTCGGTGAGCCCCACCACCACGTTGGGCAACGGCACCGCCCAGGTGGAGGTCACGGTCACGTTCGCGGACCATGCGCAGTTCCCGATCGGGGGGCCCCTCACGATCGAGCTCACCTCTCAGGGCCGGACCTGCGGGACCACCTACATGCTCGTGGGAGCCCAGCCCACCCAGACGTTCACCGGTACGACCGGACCGGTCTACCTCGCCCCGGGTTGCGACCCCCACACCCAGGGGCAGGTGGTCTCCTCGATCACTTCGCCCGTACTCTCGGTCTCGTTGCCGAACGAGGCGATCCCATGAGCGCGGGGAGGTCCCCCAGCCCGCCGCCTGACCCCTACCCCGCGGAGGAGGTGGCCCCCCCGGCCGACGCCGTCCCGGACCGGCACCCGCCCGCGACGAGCGGGGATCCCACGATGGCCGACGCTCCCCCCCCGAGAAAATGGAGCGCTGGCCCCCCTCCCCTCCTCCGCCAGCCCTACCGGATCCCATCGCTCACGTACCGCATCTTCATCGCGGGTTTGATGGGACTGGGACTGGTCATCCTGCTCGTCCTCATCCCCGATCAGCTGGTCTACACCGCGAAGTACTACGGGGCGTCCTTCCAGCTTCCCGAGGGGGAGCTCGTCGGCTTCGGGGCGGCTATCTCCCTGCTCTCTCCGCTAGCCTACATCCTGAAACCGACACGCCTCTACGGACCGATCTTCGCCCTGAAGTCGCTCCTGGTCCTCCTCTACCTCCTGGTGCTGGCGAACGTCGCCTACCTCACGTTCATCTTCCCCCACGGGGAGGCGACGGCGACCTTCGGGTTCGTCGCCCTCGTGACCCTGGTCGCGATCATCCCAGCGCTCAAGCTGGTCTCTGCGCTCGTGACCACGGCGGAGGACCTCAAGGACCCGAAGGAGCGGCTGCCCTTCGACTTCCCTCCCGCGCGCTACTGAGCCCGATCGGGGCCCTAGCGAACGTATTTCCCCTGGGAGGCTATCGCGGGGTCAGTATGCCCGCGCGCGAGGGAGACCGGAAGGGCGAAGAGGTCCGTGACGAGGCGCAAGCGTTGGCCCGAGAGATGGCCCACGACATGATCGAGTTCACTCGGGTCAGCTGGAAACTAGCGGGCCACGTGGGCCGGATGGCCCTGCGGGCCGCGGAAGAGGTCGCGGACGAAGCTGAGAAGACATGGGACCGAGAGCGCGCGGCGCGCTCGAAGGGGAAGTAGCCCCTTTGCCCCCTTCGGGCCGCCCCGAGGGCACGTGACCGTCGCTGGGCGGGCTTAAATACCCAAGTCCTTGGCCACCCTTGCTGACGGCCAAAGCAGCGGGGAAACACCCGGTCCCATTCCGAACCCGGCAGTTAAGCCCGCCGGCGTTCCACGTGGTACTGAAGTGCGCGAGCCTACGGGAAACGTGGAAAGCTGTCAGCACCCCTCTCCTCAGCGGCGACGCCCGTGGTTTATGAACCCCCGGCCTGAGGTCGCCACCCCTAAGATAGGGCCCGACTGGATACGGTCCGGCCAACTGACCCGGGACATCCTCGTCCTACTCTGCAGGTTCGAAACAGACCCCCCCGCTCGCCCTGCCCCCGTCGAGGAAGCCCAGTAGCGGAACCTTTTCCCCCAACGCAAGCGGGGGACTTCCTCATCTTCCCGGGGACGAGTGGGGCTCGTCCCTGGGGCTCCTATGACCCCTGCGGGTCATCTTTCGCATGGAGCTGACGACTACGGGGCCTCGGCGCCCCCCCGGATCCCGCTGTCCATGAAGAAAGGTCCCTCCCGGACCTTCGGGTCCCCTGGACAGCCTGTTGGTGTAGAGGCTTCCCTGCCCGTGAAGGGGTTCATGTATCAGGACTGCCAAACTGGAGATGGGAATCTCCCAGGATCGACATGTCGCCCCGTCCGAACTGCTACTTGGACCGGCTCTTCCTCGATCATCGTTCCCGCTACTTCCCTGGCCGTCTCAAGGGCTACTCAGTCGGGGTGGACGACGAACTGGACCACGAGAGTGGGTTCTGCGACTCGACGCTTCGACTGATTGCAGTTAACGCAAGCCTCCTCAATTCCCCGCTCGACCTTCGTCGGACCCTCGTTCACGAAATGTGCCATGTAGGGATTCCGAACCACGGCAGGGCCTTTCGCGAGGAGCTCTTGCGGGTTGCTCGGCTTGGGGAACCTGCGGCTGTGCTGGAGCTCAGAGAATGCGCCGCCCCTCACCCTTTGCAGCTTGCCCGAACACGCCGCCTGAAGGTGCACCGTGATATCCCGGAATCGGGCTACCGAACCTGATGGACCGGGCCTTCTACTCTACGACACTTGCTGAGTTCTGTTCATCTCCACCCAGCCTCATCCTAGACCAGCTCAAGGCTCGAGCGAGCGATAAGGGGTTTCCTCCGCAGGACCGCCAGATTGCGGCTTGGGACCTGGAGGTCTCGTGCCTGCAGAAGGTCCTGGCTCAGTGGGCAGGATCGATCCACTTTGAGTACACGATTCCTCGGATGGGGCGAAGAATCGATGTAGTTGCCTTGATCGGCCCTGTCATCTTTGTCCTCGAATTCAAGGCGGGCGAAGGGAGGTTCGACCAGTTCGCCATCGACCAAGTCTGGGACTATGCGCTTGACCTGAAGAACTTCCACGAGGGAAGTCACCGTCCTGTTGTTGCTCCGATTCTCGTGGCTGAGAAGGCGAGTGCACCCCACCCTCCCGACGCCTTGAGGTGCTCAGAGGACTGCCTGCTTTCTCCTCTCCGCACGAACCCCCAGGGACTGCAGGGGGTCATGGAGGATGTTCTCCGGCACTCGAGCGCGCCGGATCTTCTCCCCGGGGAGTGGGAGGCGGGCCGCTACCTGCCGACCCCAAGCATCATCGAAGCGGCTGCCGCTTTGTATGGTGGTCACAAGGTGGCGGAGATCTCCCGGAGCGATGCGGGAGCGCTCAACCTCACCACGACGTCCAAGTGCATCGATGACATCGTCAGCTCTGCCAAGAAGGACCACAGAAAGGCAATCTGTTTCGTCACGGGAGTCCCTGGTTCAGGCAAGACCCTCGTGGGGCTGAACGCTGCCACCAATCATCGACAAGGCTCTGACGACCTCTACTCGGTCTTCCTATCCGGAAACGGTCCACTCGTGGCAGTCCTCTGCGAAGCCCTCGCAAGAGACCAGATTCGAAGAGTAGCGGAGCGAGGGGGTCTCATGCGGTTGGCTGAAGCTCGGTCCCAAGTCAAGGCCTTCATCCAAAATGTTCACCACTTTCGTGACGAATACCTTCACGACCCTACGCCACCCGCCGAACACGTAGCCATCTTCGATGAGGCCCAGAGGGCGTGGGATCTCAATCAAACCGCCCATTTTATGCAGCGGAGAAAGCACGTTCTAGGCTTCGACAAGTCCGAGCCAGAGTACCTCATCTCTTGCATGGACCGGCATCGCGATTGGGCAGTAATCATCTGTCTTGTGGGGGGCGGACAAGAAATCAACACCGGAGAGGCTGGAATCGGAGAATGGATCGCCTCCCTCAACCGCGCATACCCGACGTGGGAGGTTCACATTTCGCCTCAGCTCTTGGACAGCGAGTATGCCGCAGGGAGCACTGCAATTGCTCTTGAGTCCCGCCCAGGCGTGGTCAGAACTGAGGGGCTGCACCTTTCCACGTCCATGCGTTCGTACCGGTCAGAGAACATCTCTGCTCTCGTGAAGCAGGTGCTGGACCTGGAAATAGCCCAGGCCCGGGCATCCCTCCACGCCGCTCCCAACTTCCCCATCGTGCTGACACGCAAGGTGTCCACGGCGAAGAACTGGCTCAAGAGCAAGGCGCGGGGTTCCGAGCGCTACGGGATCGTCGTCTCTTCTCAGGCCGAACGACTGAGACCGTACGCTATTAACATCCAGTCACCCGTTGACCCGATCCATTGGTTTCTGGACGGCAAAGAAGATGTCCGGTCATCCTACTACCTGGAGGATGTCGCCACGGAATTCCACGTCCAGGGCTTGGAGCTTGACTGGACCTGTGTGACATGGGATGCGGATCTACGATACACCCGCGAGGGTTGGGAGCATTGGTCGTTTCGGGGCGATAGGTGGCAGCGCATTCACCAATCCGACCGTCAGAGATATCAGAAGAACGCCTATCGCGTCCTGCTTACCCGAGCCAGGCAGGGAATGGTCGTAGTCGTCCCGGAGGGGGACGTCGCAGACCCCACCCGGAACCCGGACTACTACGACCCCACCTTCGAGTATCTCCGCGAGATTGGCTTCCCTGTCATCTAGCGGAGAGTAGTTCCTCTTCCGACGGGAATCGTCCGATAGAGTCCAGGTGAAAGTCGCTCAAGTAGGCCCTGACGACACAATGCCTGCAACTGCTGTCGAATCTTGGGCCGGACGTTGTGGTTTCTAGGGTGGAGCCGTGTGAGGCTCGTCTCGAATGCGTAGAGGTCGGTCAAGCAGAACTCCTCCTTCCCCAGCCTCTGGATGCACGTGAGTGTGTCTCGCAGCCAACCTGGTTCCCTCTCTTGATCGAGAAGGGAGGAGTACCTCTGCCATCGGTCTTGTACCAAGTTCTCGTCCAGGGGCCTGCCCGAGGTCACGACCGGGATCAACGCACCAGGGGGCAGGCTCCGGAGATCGATATTGCAACCAACCCAGCCGGCCCTCCTCGCTGTGGGCGAAAGGGGCTTGCGCCGAATCACCGACAATGGGGAGAGCAGCTGCCTTCGAATGCCGAGGAGTTCCAGAACCTCTTGCCGCACCCGATCGTATCGGAGTAGGAGCAGGTTGGGCGCAGCCCCAGAAGAAACCGCGGAGAAGAATGTCTTGTAGGCCCCATCAGCCACCATGCCTCCGAGCCGATTGGACCGGGCTTTGAGTTGGTAGGGTTCGCCACATTGCTGGCACCGGAAGTCTGCCACCGCTGAGTTGTTGGCCAACCTCGCGACGGGGCGGTTAAGGCATGCCAGGCAGTATCCCTCCCGAGAAAACCAGTCTTCCGATAGTACCCTCGCCACTTGGGTTGGCCCATGGTATGGCGCACCTATCGACGGCGTGAGCCGAAGGTCCACACTTCCGACATCGAGCGGTCGAGATCTATGTGTTTCGGTCCCAGGCTCTGAGGCGCACCCCGTAAGATTTGTACACCTGCGTGGTTGGTGGTCAGGGAAGGGGACCGAGAGAACGACGACGGGGGGGAAGGGCGAGCGCCCGAAGGGCGCGAGCCCAAGGGGGGGCTTTGCGGCCCTCCGATTCCCACCGGTCGGACGCCCGATCCCGGAGCGGCGATGACCACGCACAAGAACTGGAGCGCCGATGAGAAGCTGCAGATCGTGCTCGAAGGGATGTCGCCCCGAGCCAACATCTCCGAGGTCTGTCGTCGCCACGGCATCAGCTCCACCGCCTACTACGAGTGGAAGACCAAGGCGCTCACCGGGATGAAGCAGGGTCTGAAGACCACCCCGGGAGGCGCCGAGACCGCTCTCCGTCACGAGAACGCTCGTCTGAAGAAGCTCGTGGCCGAGTACGCCCTGATCAACGACCGTCTTCAGGAGACCCTGGAGGGACGGCCATTGGGGAAAAACGACGGAGGGAGCTCGTGAAGCGCCTCTCGAGCGAGGGAGAGGTCCGCACGACCACGCTGGCCCGCGTCTTCCACGTGGCCCGGGCCACCCTCTACTACGAACCTCGACCAGGTCCCCATAGGTGTCTCCACGCCGATGAGCCTCGTGCCCGGGGGCACGTCCGTCGTGTGGCGCTCACCCATCCGAGCTTAGGGTATCGTCGGGTCTG
>DAHUZP010000038.1 GCA_027306505.1 Thermoplasmata archaeon
TGTAGACCCGGTGCGTCAAGACATATGTAATTACGTAGGCTCCTACAAGAACCTGCCGGTGCTCGGAATGGTGGATCTACGAGAAGGATAGGGGCGTTGGGTAGGCACCTGCTACCCAAAAGGCCGGGAACTCAGGTCTGAGGGAAGATGGCAGCTGCTCCGGAGCCGCTCCGCGAGACGACGCATCTGTCCCCCGCGCTCCTCCACCAACTTCGAGATGATGAGGGCCTCTCCGACCGCGGTGCGGAGCTCCCCGTCCAGCTCCGGCAGGCGGCGGGCGACGTTCGAGTATCCTTGGGAGGCGCCGATCATCGCGTCCCCGCAACGCTGGAGGCCGTCGAGCACGATGTTCCACTTGCTGAGGTTCGCGGGTCGTGAGCCCTTCTCCCCGCCGATCCGTTGGGTGTAAGCGAGCGCCCCCTCCTTGAGCCGCACCAAGCTGTCGGCGTGCTTCATCAAGTTCGAGCCAAAGGAACGGGCCTCGTCCCTGTCGGCCCGCAGAAAGCGGTCACCCAAGGTGTGGAGGAGCCCTGCGGTCCATCCCAGCTCTTCGAGCTGTTCCGCCACCTGTGCCTCCCAGGCCGCTGTGTCGGGTCGGGAGGGCGCTTTCTCGGGCGCCCCTCCGAACCGGGCCGAGTCCCCCCCCTCGGCCAGGGTCGATACAGAATACAGAGTTATCCTCCTCCTACTTTCGTCTCGGTCACTCATCAGCGTGACCCCCTACCGGTCAGGCCGACGGTCGTGGCGGGCCCTGACGGGGTCATCGACCCCCCACGGCCCGTCCATACGCCCTGGCCTGGATAGCGGTGGGCGGAACGAACCTTTAGGTGGAGGTCCCATGCCGTCCCAGAGGACACGCGCTCCCATGTCGCAGATCCGCCCCAACGGCCTCCACCGTGCTTCCCTTCGATCTTCGGTGATCTTCTGGACCTTGGTGATGGTCCTTCCTACCCTGCTCGTGGTGATCGCCCTCCCTGGCGCGACCTCCCTCGGGGCAGGTGCGAGGAGTCCCAGCTCATCCGCGTTCGGTGGGCCTCTCGACTCGCCCTCGGCCGCGGGCGTTCCATCGCTCCCCACCCTTGGAGTGGGCACCCCTGCCGTACGGGAGCTCTCCTCGCTTCCTCCGACCTTCGATCCTGGCGTCGGGACCTCGCCTCTGGTCTCCTCTCCGCGAGTGAGCCCGACCATCGGGGTGAACTACCAGGCTTCCTGGGACCCCACCGCCCAGAACGAACCTAGCATCGCTGTCAATCCCACGAACTCCAAGGACCTCATCGTCTCGGGGAACGATTACGACATGGCGGCGACCGGCAGTTCCGGGTCTTGGGCGAGCGAGTTCACGTCGCTCGACGGGGGGCTCACGTGGTCCTACCACCCGGCGAACATGAACGCGACCTTCGCCGGGGGTCACCCGTGCTTTGGCGGGGACACGAACGTCTTCTTCGGCCCGGACGGGACCGCGTACTTCGCCGGGCTCGGTTACCCCTCCGCCCAGACCGGACGTTGCTCAGGCCCCGCGACCAATGGCGGGCTCTTCGTCGCCCACTCCACTGACGGCGGCATCACCTGGACCTTCGTCCGTGTCGAGCAGGACTTCGGCTCGTACTGGGTCGACAAGGAATGGATGGGGATCGACCCCACGACCGGGACGATCTCGATCGACGTGATGAACTACAGCTCGACCTCCTACATCGACTACTGGTACTCGACCAACCACGGTGCGACCTGGACGGGACCGCAGCACGTGAACCCCGCCACCGACCAGAACATGGTCGCTGCGGGGCTCGCGGTCGACTCTTCAGGGGGGGTCGACATCGTCTGGCAGGGCGGAAGCACCGGGAACAACATCGAGTTCACCCGCGCGACCGCACCGGGGGCGGCCTTCTCGGCCGAGCGTAGCTTGGGGTCGATCAACTGCGCCCCCGCCGGCTCTTCCGGCTTCCCGGAGATCGGAGGGGTCGATCGGATGAACTGCTTCCCCCAGATCTTCGGGGACACGTGGTCCGGGAGCCCCTACAAGGGCAACCTCTACGTCGTCTACACCACGAACACGACCTCGCTCCAGATCATGCTCCTGGTCTCGACCAACCTCGGTAGCTCGTGGAGCAGCCCCGTGCAGGTCAACAACGACCCCAGCGACGGAGCGGACCACTGGTGGCCCCAGCTCGCGGTGGGGAAGAACGGCACGGTCTACGTGGAGTTCCTCGACCGTCGGTACGTCCCGGGCAACTTCTACGTCGATACCAGCGTCGCGGTCTCCACGAACGGCGGGACCTCCTTCCCGACGAACGTGCGGGTCTCTTCCGTGAGCGGCAACCCGACCGTCTGGTCGGCCTTCATGGGCGACTACGAAGGGACCTTCTGGAGCCCCGCGGGGGACTTCTCCGTGTGGACCGACTTCCGTAACGGGCTCCCGGGCAACACCAACGAGGACCTCTACGTGGGGCAGCTCGCCTGGCTCAACCTCTCGGCGAACATCCCGACGGTCGTCGCGACGGTCGACGGGGTCTCCACGCCGCTGCACGCCTCGGAGTACTGGACCACTGGGACCGTCCACAACCTCTCCGTTCCCACGAGCGTCACGGTGAGCGGGACGCCGTACACCTTCTCCCACTGGACCGGGATGCGCTCCTCGACGCTATCCTCCCTCGTCGGGGTCCGCATGAACGATAGTTCTCCGAT
This sequence comes from Thermoplasmata archaeon, assembly GCA_027306505.1. GTDB lineage: Archaea > Thermoplasmatota > Thermoplasmata > Lutacidiplasmatales > UBA184 > JAKAAX01. The sequence continues at coordinate 2,683 of DAHUZP010000038.1, forward strand.
GGTCGCCATCTACACGACCACGGCCCCTTCGCTCTACGTGAACGTGACCCTGTTCCCGTCCACGAGCACACCCTCGGGCTCCCGGGTCGCCGTGATGGCCTCGGTCACCTCCGCGGCCGTCCCCGTGAGCGGGGCCACCGTGACCTTCTCCGACTCCCTCTCGGACGCCTTCACCCCGACCTCGGCGACGACGGGGACGAACGGCGACGCCTGGTCGAACTTCACTGCCCCATCGGTGGTCGCATCGACCGTGGACGCGGTCTCGGGTGCGGCGACGGCCACCGGCTACGCCGCAGGCTCCGGGAGCGCCACGATCACCGTCACCCCGGGGGCCCTCCAGGTCTCCCTCTCCACCTCCCCGTCCGGCAGTGCGGTGGGGGGGGCGGTGGTGCTCTCCATTGCCCACGTCACGCTCTTCGGCGGGACCGCGGTGGCCGGGTCTTCGGTCACGTTCACGGACTCGTTTGGCGACACCTTCTCGCCCTCCACGACCACGACCGACCCGGCCGGGTACGCCTACTCGAACCTCACCAGCCCTGTCGTGACGACGGTGACCGTGGATACGCTGAACGCCGCGGCGACGGCTTCCGGACATACCGGAGGGAACGGCACGGCCTCCCTGACGCTGAATCCCACCCCTACCCTCCACGTCACGCTTTCCGGGAGCCCTAGCGGCGCTGTCCAGGGCCACAGGGTGACCCTGGATGCCCTCGTCACGACGGGCGGTGCAAGCGTATCGGGTGCGACGGTCTCCTTTGCCGACCAGAGGGGCGACGTCTTCTCTCCCGCCTCCGCGGTCACCGGCTCCTCGGGGGCCGCCTGGTCGAACCTCACCCTGCCCTCTACCGCGACACCGCTCACCCTGACGGTGTGGGCGAACGCTACCGCTCCTCTCAGCATCCCCGGGTCGGGGAGCACCGCGGTCGTTGACCGTCCCCAGCTCGCGGGAACGGCCTCGGTGACCCCGGCGACGGTCACGGCCGGTCGCCCCGCCCAGGTGACCGTCCACGCGCTCTCCCTGACCAACTCGGTCGCCGGGACCACGGTCGACCTCAGTGACTCGCTCGGGGGGACCTTCGCCCCGGCCGTCACCACGACGAACGGCGCGGGTATGGCCTACGTGAACCTCACCGTGGCCAGCGTGTCCACCGCGACCAGCGACGCCATCTCGGTCTCGGTGACCCTCACCGGGTACGCGCCGGCGAACCTCACGGCGGTCCTCACGGTCGGTCCTGCGCCCTTGTTGGTCCTCAACCTGTCGGCCTCGTCCTACACGGTGGCGGCCGGGTCGGCGCTCCCCATCCACGTGCTCGTGGAGAGCGCGGGGTCCGCGGTGGCCGGCGTTTCGGAGGCGTTCACCTCCTCGGCGGGTTCCTTCAACCTCGCCGGGGCGACCTCTCCAGCGAACGGGACGGTCGACCTCTTCTACGCGGTGCCGGCGCTCACCTCCTCGGGTCTGGTGACCCTGACGGCCCAGGGGAGCGAGGCGGGCTACACGGCGTCTACAGGGTCGGTCCATCTCTACGTCGTGCTTCCGATGCAAGTAACGGAGACCGCCATCCCCCACACGGTAGCCTCGGGAGGAACGGTCGTCGTGAGCGTGGTGGTCACTGACGCGTCAGGCCTCCCGGTCACTGGTGCCCTGGTGCGGTTCTCGAGCACCATGGGCACGCTTTCCCCGGCGTTGGTCACGACGGGGACGAACGGCACGGTCCGAGTCGTGCTGACCGCCCCGTCGGTGTCGTCCTCGATCGCGCTCGACGTCAACGCGACCGCTTCCGCGACAGGCTACGGTAACGCCGCCTCCACGGCCCAGGTCACGGTCCATGCACCCCCGAGCGCCGCTCCCTCGTCCTTGGGCGGCTCCTACCTGGGATGGCTGCTCATCGCGATCGTGGTGGTCGTGGGCACCGTGGGCGCCGTGGCCGCCTATCTCGCGATCCGGAGGCGGTCCCGTAAGGACGAGGCTCCTCCCCTCTACCCATCCTCGGGATTCGTGGCTCCCCCTCCCCCTCCCCCGCCTCCCTCCCCGGGCGGGTCGTCCTATCCGTCCTATCCGTCCTATCCGTCCTACCAACCACCACCTTCCTAGGCTCTGGGGAGCCTCCCGGCCGGTTGCTCAGCGCGGGTCGGGGCGAACTGGGACGAGCATCCAAGTATCCCCTCACCGATGAGGACCGGAGGCCCTCTGACGTTGGATGCCACCAGCCCCGTCGTTCGCCCCACGGGCCCGCGACCCAGCCCCTGGGGCGTAGGGGTGACCGCCCTGGTGGCCGTGGCTCTGCTGTTGACCAGCGCGGTGGCCTTCTACGGCTCGGGATCCCTACCGTCATCCTCCTCCGGATGCAGCTACGCCCCCATCACTTCCTCGTGGCTCTCGCAGCAGGCCCAAGCTTGGTCCTCCGCTCCTCCCCGTCCCCTCGCGTCCTCGGCCTTGCTCTCTTCTGCGAGCTACGGGACCCTGGAGGAGCCCTGGAACAGCCTCGCCGCCGTGGAGACCGAGCTCGCGATGCTCAAGGCCTCCGGGGTACAGGTCGTCCGGATCGATCTCAACTACGCGCCATGGCTCGACCAGAACGCGAGCGTCATCGCCGAGGTGGGGCAGATCGTCACCTCCATCCGGGCGGATGGGCTCCAGCTCATGATAGCGGACTCGGCGTCGGAGTCCTACTGGCATCACCCGATGTCGTGGGACGCCTTCTCCGCGGCTTGGGTATCTCGCGTCTCCACGCTCGCGGCCCTCTACCACCCGGACTACTACGAGGTGGTGAAAGAGCCGGGCTGGTACTATCCCATGCTGCAGGGGTTCCCTGAGAGCCCCACGGTCCAGTCGCTTCCGGAGTGGACGTCCCTCACGGAGCAGCTCATCGCGGCGGTGCGATCGGTCTCTCCACAGACCGCCATCGGGGTCGCGGTCCCGGCCTCCACCCTGTACGGCTCGACGACCGAGCTCTCCTTCACCTACCTAGCTGCGGCGGAGAAGATGGCGGGGCTGGACTTCATCGGGTTCGACATCTACGGGGTCTGCGACTTCGAGGATACCCTGCGCTTCCTCCAGCAGGAGGGGTCCGGGGGGAAGCAGGTCTGGGTCCCTGAAGCCTGGAGCACCTCAGGGAGCGGGGTCGAGGACCCTTCCCGGGCCAGCCTGGACGTCCAGTGGGCAGAGGTGCTCTACGAGTTCCTGGCGACGATCGATGCCCGAGGGGTCGCGCTGTTCTATACGGACGCGATGGCGAGCTACTCCACCCCCCCTCAGACCGCCTCCGGCCTCGTGAGCTTCTACCAGGGTCGGACCCCGGTCTTCTACGAGGTGCAGAACCTCACGTCCGCGAACCGCCGTCTGACCTTCTCCATCAGCGCCCTCTCCCAGCCCTCCTCGTGCGGCCCGCCAATGCTGAACGGCAGCTCGGTCCCCTTCGGGGGCGTCGCCTCGCTCCCCGTGGGGGTCTACTCGGTCCTCGCCCCGTCGTGCGGGGGCGAACCCTTCGTCGGATGGTCCAGCGCGGGGGAGGTGACGATCGGGTCCTTCTCCCCGTCACTCTCCACCATCACCGTGCGGGGCCCGGGAACCGTGCGTGCGCTCTATGCCCTGCCCGGCAGCGTTGCGATCGCGCTCGAGATCGCCCCGGTGCCCTGCAATACCTCCCGCATCTCCATAGGTGCGCAGAGCGGAGGGGCGGGTAGCTGGGTCCCCCTGCAAACCGGGACCTACTCGATCGCCGCGACCGGCTGCGCGGGCCTTCCCGACCTTTCGTGGTCGGTGGGCGGGAACGTGACCATGTCCTCGAGCGGCCAGGTCCTCGTGACCGGCCCTGGATGGATCGAAGCGGTCTACGCACCGTCCGCGCCCGGTCCACTGATCCTCTCGCTTCCCTCCGCTCAGGGCTACGTCGTGATCTTGGCAGCGGCGCTCGCGATCCTGGTTGCGCTGGCGGTCATCGTACTGGACCGGAGCTGGGGTGGGAAACGACGGGCCTCTCGCATGCGTTTCCGAGATGGGGCTCCCGCGCCGGCCCCTGCCCCATCACGACCCCACATCCCGGGCTCGAGGATGGCTCTCCTTGGTTGGGTCGCCCAACTGTCGGTCACCGCTCTCTGGTTGGTGCTCTCCCTGTTCCTCTGGGACCGGGGCTATGTGATCGGCGGGCAAAGCGCCTTGTTCTACTTCCTCACCGGGATCGAGGTCCCCCTTCTCTTGTTCCTGCTGCTCCATCTGGCCTGGAGCAGGGTGGTCCGTCCGTTGAGAAAAGGCGAGGGGTCCTTGGCCCTCAGGGCCTTGCGATGGCTCGGTGTCGTGGAGGTCTTCGCCGGAATGGGGATCGCAGGGGCGCTCTACGTTCTTTCCTACCGCGCGGCCAAGAAGGACCATCAGGGACCGGCCAGGAAGCCCTCGTAGAACTTCTCAGGTCCCTTGTCGACCGGGTCCTCGGGTCCTCAGGTTCCCCCTCGTGGCACACCGTCCGCCAGGTCCCTCCCCTAGGCTAGTGGTCGAGCCCCCGTTGCTCTTGGAGCTCGTGAGGTCCTTGCTGGCTTGCCATCGCCCCGCGTCGTGTGGGGGCCCTTTCTCACGCTCCAGACCATCTCGATGGGCCATCGTCGGGCCCATCGTTCCTCTTTGGCGCTCAGGAACGATGTGCGCGCTCTTGGCGGCGGTCGGAGCTCTTCGAGGCGCTCGACCTCGAGTCCGTTCTCGTGGAAGAGGCGGATCCACTCACCGTAGGGCAGTTGAAACTCTACCGAGGTGGGGAAATCGATGCGGCGCATGCCGAAGTAGTCGTGCACGAGCCGTCTCCCCAACTGACCGCCCGTCCGATCCTCGCACGTCATTCGGATCGGGGTCGAGGTGCTGAAGACCAGCTTTCCCCCGACCCGAAGTAGACGGGCCGCCTCTGGGACGGTCAGGTAGGGGTCCGCGAACGTCATGGCCCCGAAGTCGCAGAAGATCAGGTCGAAGGACCGGTCTGGGAGCGGGACCGACTCCGCACTGGCCTCGATAAGAGGGAAGTGGGCCCCGGCCCGGGCCTGATGGCCCCGTGCTTGATCCAATCGTCGAGGAGAGAGGTCCAGCCCCACGACCCTGGCTCCCTTTCGTGCGAGGGCGATCGACCAGATCGCGGCGCCGCACCCGAGCTCCAGGACGTCCAGGCCCCGCACTTCCCCCAGCAACCGAAGCTTCTGCTCTGGGACGTGGAACAGACCCCATCCCATCCCACCGTGGCGGGCGAGCAAGGCATGGTGGTGCTCTTCGAACCAGTCCGCGGTGCGTTGCCAATCGCGACGGCTCCTCGTAGCGTGGCCGGAGAGGGCCCGTGCTCCCGGTTTGCCGAGGCTCCTTCGTGCTCTCATCGGCCGTGCATGCCCCGGGGGTGGTCCTGCTTGGGGAACCGGAGGAGTACCAGAAGCTTCTCCCTCCCTCTCCCCTCCCACCCCCTTCCTGATCCCTCCAATGGGAAGGGCCTCGCACGGGCTCTGCCCTCCCGCCGGATCGCCCTCACCTGGGGGGGAGTCTCCATCGGCTGACTCGAACTCATCGCGCCCGTTGCGGGCGGCTTCCTGTATGCGCGGAGGAACCGAGCGTGCGCCCCTTGGAGAGCGCTCTTGTCCAGGCGGTCTCCCAACACGGTTCGGCACCAGATCTGGCGTGTCGCTCTCCTGGAGGACCCGCAAGACCGTGTCCAGGCTCACCTCCGCCCTTCGCGCCACTTCACGAAGGGGAAACCCCGCTCGGCGCGGTACCTCGATCTCGTGGCGCTTCATCTGGTCGTACATCGCACTCCCGCAGGTCCCGGGAGAGAGGGATGCCGGGGCGCACTTCCCCATCATGGGGAACCCCCCTCAGGAGGATCGGGCGTGTACCGATAATTTCGGGAAGAGGTGTCCGGATAGTTTGCGGAACCGACAAAGGACACTGGCTCGTGTCCACGCGGCCATCGGTTTCGCCCGGAGCGAAGTGCACTGGTGGGGTCAATAGAGGGACCAGAGCGGACGGTTTAAGTCGGGCCCACCCATGTCCACTCGTGGACACCAGCGAGGCGCTGGGGATCATCACACCCGACTTCATCATCGGCGTGTGGAAGCGAGTGGCCGGTCAGAGCGGGACCCGCCTTCTCACCGGGATCCCCGAGAAGGACATTCGTGTCGCAACGCTCGCCAAGATCCAACAGTACCTGGATGGGTCCTCCAGGGACATGGCCCCCTGGTTCTTCGGGGGCATGCTGCTGCATCACCTCGTGACCTGGCGGCCCTTCGTGGAGGGGAACCACCAGACCGCGTGGATCGTCTGCCGGACGTACATGGACCTCTTCGGGTACAAACCCATCGTTTCTCAGGACGAGGTGATCCGATTCCTCAACACCCTCCAGGATGTGAAGAAGGACGGGGAGGTACGGGCCCAGAACTGGGTCCAGCAGGCCTTCCAGGCCTAGGGCAGTCCCGTCAAGATATAGGCGTCATCCCGAATGAGCTGCTCGACCCTGGCCAGCCGAGCGCGCTGGCTGGGGCTGAGGCGCTTCTCAGCTTCTTGAACGAACTTTTCCGTGCCTCGCGGCAAGGACGGCGGGGGAGGACCGGCCGGCTTCGTGGGGGTCTGATTCGGGGGTAGGGTGAACGGTCGTGTCATGGGTGGACATAGAGGGCCTCGGCATGTTATGAGAATTCCGAAACGTCGGCTCAGCCGTCACGGGCTTTGCATCCCCCCATGTCGTGGAGGCGACCACTCTCCGACCTCCCACCACGGGGCCTGGAATCCGGTGAGTCGACATGGGTGGAGCATCTCCACGCCCAATTGACCTACCCCAGGGGCCCAATGACCAGCTGGATGGGGGCGCTCTGGGTCCTTGACCCGCTCTGATGCTCCTTCCCTAGGGCATGCTGACCCCGGAGAAAATATCTTAACGCACCCCGCCGACAATGTGCCCTGGGTTCGGGCCGAGTCCCCGTTCCGTCACTCCTTCGGAGAGGTGCGCTCCCTGCACGAACGAACGGATCGGCCGAGCCCGGTCGCTCATCCTCAGCACCCTCGAGCGGATCCCTGAACGAAGTTCCTTCACGTCACGCGGCGCGTAGCTCGCGCCCTCGTGCTCCTTCAGGTGGCTCCAGACCCGCTCGTCAGGGTCGAGCTCCCGTGAGTATCCCGGGGATCGGTGGACCTCCAAGCGGGGGTGCTCCTCGAGGGACGACCGCACGACCTTCGCCCGTGGAAGTCCTGTGCACCTCTGGAATGCGTGCCCATCCTGGCGCGTTGCTTGCGTTCACGCGCCTAGGCCCGCCACTGGTGGTATCCCCCAAAACTCTATCCTGCTCGCATGCGCTCCGTCCACCATGCCCAAGAGCCCCAAGCCCCGTGAGGTCCCGGAGCCGACCCCTGACACCTTCTCTCCTCTCGAGGGGATCTCCGAGCTCTTCGAGGACCTGACCGAGGAGCAGAAGGTCCTTCACCGGATGCTGATCTCCTGGACGAAACACCCCCTGGGGGAGGCCCTGGACGACGCCGAGGAGATACCCCGGGGAGGAAAGGACCGAACCGCTCCAGTCGACCTGGCGTCGATGGAACGCCGAATCCGGGAGACCCTCGCGAAGCACCCTGCGGCCGTCCATCTCGTTCGCTCCTCCGAGGACCTCAAGGGGCCCAAGGGCGCGAAGGAGGCACCCAGCTGGCTCCTGGTCGTGGGGGATGGAGAGGACCTCGCGACCGCTCTGGATGACCTCAAGGAGAAGGTCTCCGCGTTCTCGTCCTCTGACATACCCTTTCGGGACGTGGTCCTCTGGGTGCGTCGATGGGACGCGGCGGTCTGGGAGCGCATCGCGGCGCAAGGGTTGGGTGCCTTGGAAGAGCGCCCCCTTTGGCTGAAGCCGTGGGACGCCTCAGGAAGCCTGCTCGGTGACTTCCGGTTCGTTCGGTAGCTCTCGGTCGGCCCGGAACGCCTCGCTGCTCGGGGCCGAAGTCGCACAGAGGAAGGACCCGGGGGCAGAGCGCTGAGCTAGGCTGGCTCCGTTCCGGCGCTTCTACTTCTGGAGGTTCGAGGCGCTACGCGATCGCCGGTCAGGAATGCGCAGGGCTCTAGGTAGAGCGGAGCAGCTCCGCTCCTGTCCCTGCGAAGCGGATCGCGATAATCGCGTCGAGGTCGAGGACGAGCCTATCGCAAAGTTCAGCACGATGGTCAGGGTCCCATCGAAGGGATGGGTCGGCGCGGGTCAGGAAACACCCTGCCCAACGGCACTCCGACTTGGACTACGAACGTCGTGGTGGTCAACGACGGGGTGCCGAAGCGAAGCCTGGGATTAGTGTGTGGACGGAGCTCAACGGGCCCCAGAGGGTGTGGGCCCCTCATCTCGAGAGAACTTCCGAGGAAGGGTGTCCCGGAAAGAGGACCCGATCTAGGACCGTGAATTGCCCACCCGACCGGCCAAGGGGCCTCTGGGAACTTCGAGGACTGAGGGTCCTTGGCCCGATCTTGGGGAGGGACGCTGGACGGGTCGTCTTCTGAGGTTGCGGAAGCCTAGGGTGTCGAGGGACGGGGGGGAGATGGTGGGGCAGCCACCTGCTCGCCCCCGACGGTCGAGGGGTCAGGAGAGGCGGGGGTCCGCCCTGGAGGAGGAGGGGTTGCCGTCCCTGTGCCTGGGGTCACGGGAGGTGGGGCCGGCTCCGGTGGGGGAGCCACTGCGGCCGGGGTGGAAGTGGGGTTCCCCCTCCTCCTGCGCATCCAGAGAGCGAGCACCGTCACTGCGACCACGGCCATGATGACCACGACGACAGCGACGAGCACGCCATCGAATCCAGAGCTAGGCCCGCCTCCCCCGGAGAGGGTTCCATTCCCCACCGTGATGTTGGCCCACGCGGTCCGAGAGACCCCTCCCAGGCTCACCTGGACCTTGAGAAGGTCGGTCCCAGGCTTGGGCCCGGCGTCAAAGGCCACCTTCGCGGGATCAAGCTGCGGGTTGATGTGACCGGAGTTCCCGGTGAAGTTCCACCGATAGGCGAGCGACGAGGGGCAGGTAGTGGAGCAGACCACGTTCGCAGTGAAGAGCTGCGCTGCCCCCGGCTTCACCTCCACCACTGAGGGCTGAACGGACACCGAGGTCACGGTGACCGCGCTCGCTGAGATGTTCACCGTGCCTGGGCTGCCCACGTAGGATACTCCGTACTGAGAGGCGTTCACAAACACGGTGTCCACGCCCACCGCGCTCCCGGCGTGGAAGAGCACCCACGCGTTGGGGGTGGTGCTGGTGCTGATCGTGCCGAGCGTGTTCGAGATCGACCAGGAGTACAGTATCCCCTCGCCGGGGCCGCAGGCTCCAGGGAAGGCGCACTGCGGCTCCGCGGTCAAATTGAGGGTGCCTCCCGGGATGACGTTCGCCTGGACGGGCTGGACCGACACCCCCGTCAGCTCGAGGCTGTTCGACGGGAGAACGTCGATGTTCGACTGGTTGGTGCTGGAGCTCGTACCGAGCGTAGCGACCGCGGTCAGCTGAAGGGTCGCGCCGAAGTTCGGGTAGCCGGTTGCGTGGAAGGTCACCTCCGCCCCCGAAGTGACATTGAGGTTGCCGTAGCCCGTCGGATAGACCGACCAAGTGTAAGCGATGTCTCCGGCTGGGCAGGCCGAGGAGCAGGCCGGTACGACGGCATAGGACTGGCTGCCCCCCGGTACGAGGGTCGTGGAACTAGGGGTCAGGCTGAGCGAGAGGATCGTCGGGAGAGGACCCGTGACGATCGTGAGCGGGACCGGGGTGATGGCCCGGGTGACCCCGGCCATCGATGCGTTGAGGAAGAGCGTGTCCCTGCCTGGGGTGAACCCCGCCGTGAAACTGGTGGAGGGGTCGTTGGGGTACCGAAGCGTACCGAGAGCGTTCGTGAGGGTCCAACTGTAGTTCATGAGCGTGTAGGGACACGCCTGGCCGTTCGAGCAGGTCGGTGTCGAGAAGAACGACACCGTGGTACCCTCGGCCAGTACGGACATGGTGGGCGACACGGTCACGGACGTCAGTTGGGTGGTCAGCGGCAAGATCTCGATGTGGGCGCTTGCGTGGTGCACCAGGCCCTGGTAGGTGGCCGTGACGTTCATGGTGAGGTTGCCGGGATGGGCGCCCGCGGTGTATCCCCCCTGGGTCCCACCGCCATAGTAGGTGCCCAGCGTGGGGTTGCTCACGGTCCAGGTGAATTGCGTGAACACCGGACACCCCCCTGCGCACGAGGCCGTCAAGGTCGTGCTGTTGCCGGCGCCGATCGCCACGTACCTCGGAGAGACCGAGATCTGACCCAGCGCCGTGGAGTTACCGGAGATCTGGACGGAGGTCTGCGCGCTCCGAAGCGTCTCACCTTGGACGTAGGCGTTCGCGTAGAGTTGAACGTAGCCGTCGCGCGGCCCGGCCGTGAGGTTCACCATCGTTCCCACGGTCGTGTTGAGCGACGCGTCCGCCGTGGAGTTGAGGGACCAGATGTAGCTCACCGGTCCCGGACACGGGGCCGCAACGCACCTGGCGGTCGCGTTGAAGTCGTAGGACCCCGTGGGGGAGAGGATGACGCCGCTGGGACTCACGGTCACGGACTCGATGATCGAAGTGTAGGTACCTGGGTCGAGAAGCGTGATCGAGTCCGTTCCGTTCTCTCCCACGACGAAGACCCCCATCGCGCCGTCCCAAGCCACCCCCGTCGCCGTCCCTGACGTCCCTACCTTGGCCACCTGGAGGTTGGTGGTCGCGTTGATCAGGTCGACCGATCCGATGTCATACTGGAGGTCCTCGTCGGTGACCGCGACCTCTCCGTTGTGAGGGTCCACAGCCACTCCGAACAGGTTGATCCCGGCGCCCGCGACCTGTCCCACCACCGCGTGGCTCTTCGCATTGAAGATCGAGACGTTCATCGAGGCAAAGTTGGCGACGTAGACCAGATCGTTGAACGGATCGTAGGCAAGCCCCGCCGGAGCGCTCCCCACGGTCACTTGCCCCACTTCCAGGTCGTCGGAGCCGTTCAGGACCGTGACGTTCCGGGCTCCGCCGTTCGAGACGAACACCTCGTCGTTTTGGGGATCAACCGCGATCCCGTCCGCCCCGTGGTAGCCCATGAGCGTAGTGGAGAGGGAGTTCGAGCTCGCGTTGAGCACCGCAATATCGCTTCCCGTCCCGCCGCCGGCGCTGTTGGCGACGTAGACCATTCCGTTCGCGAGGTCGTAGGCGATGGCGGTGGGGCGCGACCCGACGGCGACCTTGGCCATGACGGCGTCCGTGGTCCCGTTCAGGACCCAGACATCGTTCGACATTCGGTCGGCCACGAAGAGCTCGCCGTTCGCCGGGTCGATGGTCACGCTCATGGGCTGCTCCCCGACCGGGACCGAGGTGGTCACCTGCTGCAACGTCCCATTGATCATGGTCAGGTTGCCGATCGTCGAGCAGCACGGGGCGCTCGCAGCATCGGCCACTAGGACCTCCCCGTTCAGCGGGTCGAAGGCCACCCCTTCGGGTTCCCCACCCGTCGAGATGTTGCCGATGAGACAGCTGGTGCAGAACGGATGTGCTCCTAGCATCCCCCGGGTGAGAGCGTTCACCGGCGAGGGTGTGTTCGAACCGACATGGGGGGTGGGCACACCGATGGCGTAGGGGGACTGCGTGGGAGGGTCCGCCGGGCTTTGGCCGAGGCTTGCGAGGGGAGTGACGACCATCGAGGCAAGGAGGAGCAAGACTGCGACCTTGGTCGTTGTGTCGAGCGTCCCGTCCATCAGAGGAGCCATGCAGAACTCAGCTCGTGGGCCAAATAATAATCCTCCCAGTAAGAACCAGGTTCGACAACGACCCCCTATGCTCATAGCAGGGAAACGGCTCACTGACCTCCGGCACCCGTTAGCGGATCCCGCGGCCAAGGTCGGACTTCCTTGTAAGTTTCCTTGTAAGTCACACGACGATGGATGATCAGGGCATGAGTTCGCGCCCTAGGGGGGGCGGCAAAGCAGACCAATGACCACCATACCCAGGGGATGAAGTTGCGGTCAACGTGACGTGCTCCCTTCTGATTTGTACATCTGAGGGAGGGGTCTGGGGAGGGGCGCTCGGCCTCTCGTCGTAGCTCCTCTCGCTCAGGTTCTCTGTTCCTCCTTCTTCCGTTCGGCGTACTCGTTCGGCGTGAGATAGTCCAAGGACGAGTGCGGTCGCTGCGTGTGGTAGTCGACCACACCCCCGTCCACGATCTGGCGCGTCTCCAGGAACGTCGTCGGCTCCTGGATCCACAGGTAGTCCTGTTTGAAGTGCCCGTTCCAGGACTCCATCCTCCCGTTGTCCTCGGGTCTTCTCTTCCTTGTGGCCATCAGCGAGATCCCGATCGTTCGGCACCCGTCCTGGAACCGGTGCGCCACGAACTGGGCGCCTCCGTCGGTCTTCAGCGTGAGGCCGGGAGCTCGCCCCGTCTTCGGGAAGCGTGCCAGGACGGCACGCTCCACGACCGACAGCGCCTCCGCCGCTCCGCAGGAGCGCAGCAGCTCGTGCCCCACCACCTCTCGCGTGCAGGCATCCATGACCACCATCAGCGGGACGGGGCCGAGGTCGGTCGTGTCGACGTAGGTGAGGTCGGCGTACCATCGCTGGTCGGGCTCGAGTGCGCTGAGGTTCCCGGTCTCGGGGAGACGCGGGCGAGGGAAGTGGACCTCCTTCTGCAAGCCCTCCTCCTTGAGGATCCGTCGAACGCGCTTG
>DAHUZP010000049.1 GCA_027306505.1 Thermoplasmata archaeon
GCTCCGGCCCTTCGCCTCCCCGTTCCCTTCCTCGTGGCAGCTCGGCCCAAAGCCGATCTTGTCGGGGATAGCAGGGAGCAACTCTCCCTACGCCTGTCGGCTACCCTCTCGCTGGACACGGCCGTTTGGCGAGGGGCCGGCCGACCCGTTGGGGGCCGCGGGCGGCCTCGGGGCGACGCCTGGGGGTCGCCCCTCGGTTCGGACCTGCCCGCCCCTGCCTCCGGTCAGGTCCTCCCGAGGAACGGCGCCTGCCCCCCGCTCCTCGGTTCGGTCGAGTGCGCGAGAGGGGGGGCGGCGGAGCCCCCCCTGGCCCGCCTGCGGCGGGCTTGGGCCGCACCCCCCCCGTGGCGGGTGTCGGCGCTGGATTCATCGCAACGTCCGACAATTCTCATCTCTGGCCGGCAGGCGCGGCTCCCCGGAAGCGAGTCGGCCGGTTACTCGGGAGCGAGACCCATCGAATCGGTCAGTGGATCGGCGAGGAGCGTCGCTTGTCGCGCTCCTTGGCGCTCGATCGCAGCCGTTCCATCAAGGTGGCCCAAGCGGAGGCGCGGTCCACCGCCCGGCCCAGCGCCCGATTCCCCTCGGGTTCGTCGTCGGATCGGATACGGCGAACCTGGGCCACGACGACCATCCCTCAATCCTATGCGCATTCCTACATATGTAGGGCTCGGCGTCGCGGCGTGATCGCTGTCTCCTACAGGTTCGGGGTCGGACCCCCGCTCATGGAGGACCTCCACAATCGAGGTCCTCCATGAACGAGAACCAGAACGCCTCAGCGCCAACCACCGCCGACCGAACGCTTCAGATCCGAGAGTGTCTGCCGGGGTATCGTGCCATACTGGCAGAGATTCAAGTAGTTCCTCGACGACCTAGGCCTGCTTCTTCGCAGGAGGAATTGTATGATGGAACGGGTAAGGGTAGGAATCTGGCTGATACTCGTGGTGGGAGCGCTGGCAACAATACTGGTGACTCCGCTGGCAGCCAATCCCCTTGGTCAGTTCCGGCATCCTGTCAGAGCGAGCTTGTCAGAGGCCCAGACCGCAGACTTGGGTCCGGCATTCTCCGAGAGCTCCATTGCTGCCCAAGTCTCGAACATCGACGTGGGTCAGTGCAATCTTGCGCATGTCCCTCAGGCCTGCACAGCGGGGTACGGTTCTCCAACGGCTGAGGCAGCTAAGGTTTCGAGCATAATGTCAGCGACCTCCCTCGTCCAGGTTGACCCGTCCTTCGTGGACGCGCTTGCTGCACAGGGGTCTTCGGACGTCACCCTTCAGTTACTGGCCTCCTTCGCTAGAGGAGTGGAGGACGCGAACGTGAACGTCAACTGGGAAGCGAACGGCCTCGCGTACACTGAGTACTGGGACGTCAACCTTACTACGGAGTCAATCGTGGGACCGCTCACTCAAGCCTTCCCCACCGGTTTTGGCGGGAGCTACTACTACTCCCCCGCGTGGTCGGGCTGGGACTTCCGACCGGGAGTCTCGGTTGCGGACATTAATGGTCAGATCAATTCGATGCCGACGATTTCGACCCCGCCGCAATCCCCCTGCTGCATTCCCTCGGGAAACTACGCACACCCTGTCGCAGCTCCCTGGGTCGGAATCAGCCCGAATCAGTTCGGTGGCGGGGGGCAAGGGTTGATGCAAGGTGGAGTGGAGTACGATGTTTCCACTGGAGGGAGTTGTTACGGGAATCCCTGCTATCTCATGTGGTACGAGTACTTCTGCGCTCCGAACTGCAATGGTCAGTACATGCAGTTCTATTCGCCGTCCGGTGGCTACGTCCCAATCGTTCCACCCGGCCAGGCGGACATTGAACAGGTCATCGGCACGAGTTCAACATCTAATGTCTACGACGTGAACCAGATCGATATCAGTCAGCACCATACATTCTCGATGCCGGATTCCAATGACCCTTCGGGCTGGTCTCCCACTCACGCCTTCCTGATCACTGAGGCGTTCTATGAGACCGAAGGGAATGGAAACTGCGGTGGGAACAGTTGCATCCAGCAGATTGCCCAGCTCAGTTCCGCAGTCCGATGGGACAACTGCCAAATCGAAGGATGGAATGCAGACTATGATTGTGCGTACCTATACAACCACGGCTACGCCGACATCTATCAGCTGAACCAGTGGTGCGCTGAGTGGGTGTTTGGCTCCTGCTCGAGCAGCGGTGACAACACAAACCAGAACTACGAAAGCAGCGAGTCCTTCCAGATGAGTTGGGTAACCTCTTCCTACGATTGGAACTGCGTGAATGGTGGGGAGACCTGCCATACTTGAACCACAGGGACTTGCCCGTCCGAGTGAGTGGTGCGCAAGCGCGGTCCTCAAGGCGCCGCAGGGTGTGCGGAGCAACGAAGGGCGATGAGGAGCGGTCGAGTTCAGTCGCTAGAGGACGTCAGCGAGCAAATCGTCTTCACGGTTTGGCGAGGTTGGTGGAGGGCCGACTGCTGGACCAGTTCGACGCTGGGAGGAATCAGCAGTTCGACCCTCTGCCCTCGTCGAACCCCCCGAGCGCGAGATCCCTCCGTGGTCCGATGAGGAGACGCCTGCTGGTCCTTCTACTTCGTCTCTCCTGCGACGGCGAACCAAGAGGAAAACGGATACAGCCGAGGACGCTGCAAGGACTGAAGCGACGATGAGGGGCTCCGGAGACCCACTACCTCCCTTGCTCGGGTTTACAGGACCGCCACCTCCTCCCCCCGAGGAAGGGGTCCCCAGGGCAACAGACAGTGACGTCGTCCAAGTTGCCCCGCCACTGTCTGTCACGTTGAGAGTGACCGCAAATGATGCAGGACCACTTGTCCAGAAGGTATGGTCGATGGAGGCGTTCGTGAGGGCGGGGCTGTGCGAGCCATCGCCGAAGGTCCAACGATACTCGTAAGGAGGCACTCCTCCCACGGCGGCACCGTTCAAGGCGTAAGCGACTCCGAAACTCGACCCGTTCGACACAGGTCCAGACAGATAAAGGCCCGAGGCGATTGCGAGCCGGCCGCTGGAGTTCACTATCACGTCCAAGCCGTAGAATGCAGAGCTCCCTCCGCCGGAGTAATTCGCGTTCGTTGTTCCGGAAACAACGACCCGGAACTCTCCCGTGCCATTGAACATGTGGGTAGGGTTCGCGGCTGCGGAACCGCCTCCGTCCCCAAAGTCCCAATGCATGTACTGGATGGGCGCTGAGTTCCCAGAGACAGAGCTAACGAAACTCACGGTCGCCCCCCTAGGAGTCGGAGTCAACGATTGAATGGCCGCGGACAGGAGGAAGGAGTATCCCACACGGCCCGGAGGGGCCACGGCGAGGTGATAGAATGCTGCAGCGGTGTCTCCCGTGGCGTCGGTTACCACCACCGTGTAGACGAAGTCACCTGGGGCGGTGAGTTCGGCCGCAATCGGGCCTCGGCCAGTCCATCCACCATTCCAGACATAAGAGTACGGCGGAGTCCCGCCGGTGGCGTTCGCGGTGAGATTCTCATTCACAATCCCAGATGTCGCGGATACGGAGATGTCGACCCTTAGAGGAGAGCCTGGTGGCACAGTCCACGTCGTCGAATTTGCGACCGAGCCGTTCGCAGGAATAGGAACAAGTATAGTCAGCACAGCGATGACAGATGTGACCGCACTCGTGGTAGTGCCCCCGTACCGCGGGACCGGGGGATGAGGCAACGCACGCCCGAGAATCGACATGGCCTCGTACCCTTCTTGGGCTCCGACCTATATACACTCTGAGCCAGGTTTCCCTCGAGAACCCGTTCCGCGTGCTAGGGTTTGTAAAGGGGTTCCTCTTCTCCTTCCTCGTGGAGGCCCTCACCCACGCGGAGGCTCTCGTATTCGAGGCGCTGCTCGGGGCGGACAGCACGAAGTCCGAGCGGTCGAGGAGGAATTGGGCGGGCCTGCCCAGGTCAACGTACCAAGAGGCGAAGAGGCGCCTCTACGGAGAAGGGTGGCTCGAGGATCGTTTCATTCCCGAGCCACGCCTTGCCGGCGCGAGCCTTGTCGGATTCCACCTCTCGCAGCCGGTGGCAGAGGCCCGGGAAAGCCTGGCCCGCCGCGTTGCGGAGGATCCTACCACAGTCTTGCTCTGGATGGGTGTTCATTCTCTGTTCTCCATACGACTCGTCACCGCCGGGTCGGTCCCCAGTGACCCTTGTGGAGAGAGCGATGCGTACACTTTCTGCTTGAGGGTTCCACCGGACCACGTGCGCGTTTACTTCGATTTCGAGGGGGCCTGGTCCACGATGCCAGGCCTAGTTCCGCCTTCCTCGTATCCTCGCTCCTTCCCGGGGGTGAGGGGAGGACCGCGAGGACGTGCGACGTCGAAGGCTCACCTATTGGAGTTGCGCGAACTCGTCAGTCGGCCGTTTCGGGAGGTGACTGAAGGAACGTCCCCGTTGAAGGCAGGGGCGTTCTTCTTGCCCCGGAGCCAGCGTCTTCTTCTATCGAACAACGATGTGGCGTGGCGGGTCCTCCCGAAGCTGGACCGGGAGCTCGCCGTCGGGAGCTCTACCATCCGTCAATTGGTGCTCTTGACGGGGTCCCGTCGACCCGATGCCGCCCTCGACCGCCTCCTTCCAACTCTGGTGGAGGAGTGCATGGCGCACCCCTTTCTCCTGGCGGACGACGGGAATCGCGCCCTCGTCGGGCTCTTGGCAAAGGGATTGCCGCTGGAGCTCGCGGGAACGTTGACAACCGCCCGACCGTCAGTGCTTGGGACGCTGCAGCGCTTTCTTGGTCAGATCAGGATCTTCCGTGAGGACCTGGGCACGTTGAAGGTGCTGCTGGACCATCGTTACGACCGTCTCTTCGCGAAGTAGGCGCGGCCCCAGCCGCGCCGGGGATCACCTCGTCCGGACCCGTTGGGTCAGGGAACGGGTCCTCGCTCGCAATCTCGTCGGTCGGGACAGAGATTGCTCGCCTTCGCCCCAACAGCGAAGCGAGCTTGGAGGCCACCGTGGCCGCCGTCGGCCCCACGAGGGACGTCGTCACCTCCCGGGGTCCCGCCGAGGTGGCCGATGCCACGCTCCGGGACGCGTCGGGCACGGTCAAGCTGGTCCTTTGGGGCCCGCAGATCTCGAAGCTCCAAGCGGGCCAGCGCGTCAAGCTCGCGGGGGCCTGGGTCCGGGAGTACCGGGGGCACCTACAGGTCTCTCTGGGACGAGACGCGTCCATGGCGGTCCTCGGGCCCTGACCGGGCCCCCGCCGCGGGTCGGTCTTTCAGCCCTCGTGCGGAAGATGCCGGACGCACCCGTCGCTCCGTGAAGGGTCGCTCGGGGCGCGTCCTCCCTCCGACATGGGCGTCTGCCACCAGGTCTTCGGCCTCCCTGTGGGTACGACGACCGGGACCGGGTGGGGGATTCTACCCCGCTCCGGTTCCGCAGGCCGGCTTCCCGCCCATCTGCAATCGCGCGATGTTGCGCGCCCAGCCGCGCTATCTCCGCGCGGCTGGGGAGGGGGATATCCCCCCGAGCTTGAGCTTCATCTTCTCAAAGAGGGCGAAGCTTGGGAGCGCCCTGCCGTTCACTCCGAGGAGCCAGTACCCGTGGAAGCCGAGGCCTGGGGCGTCCAGGTAATCGAAGGTCACCTCAGTGCGCGCGCCAGGGTACTTCTCCAGGGTCCGGAGCAGACGCACGACGAGACGTGAGTTGAACACGTACACGTTCTGAGGGTCGAAGACCCAGAACCACACGCGGTCGCCGAGGTCGACCAGGGAGCCTGTCCCTTTGAGGCGGTTGACCATCCCGGACTTGAGCGCGGCTCCCGACCGCTGCCTCTCGTCACGGCCCTCGATGAACACAGCGACGCCGCAGACCAGCAACGAGGGTGGGAGGAACCAAGTGACCCAAGCTCCCCGGTAGGTGGCCGCCCCCGGAATTGACAAGGAGGGGATGAAGGGGAGCGCGGTCCCCAAGGCGACAAGCAGCAGAATGGCGCCGATCAGCGGGAGCCGTCGGCCGGTCCTCTCGAGGAGCTTTCGTTCGTCCGAGGTCATCACGACACGTGTGGCAATCAGCCCGCCCCAAGAGTCACCCGACGCGGGAGCGGGATGAGAGAGCGCCCCCTCGGTCCGAAGGGGCGTCTTTCCGGTGTGCGCTTGTGGGGGCGTGGCCCAAGTGCCCGCCAGGAAGTGGTACATGCACATGCCGTGCGGGGTCCCATCCGGCCCTCGGAGAACAAGCGACCCCTTTCCTCGGCCCTCGTTCCAGGGACAGAACTCGCAGTCCTGCCCAGGCTCCCCCCCCGTCCTCTCCACATCTCAAGGCAGCGACGTGCGAGCCGATGAACGTGGTGGTTCGC
>DAHUZP010000051.1 GCA_027306505.1 Thermoplasmata archaeon
CAGGGAAAGGTCCGGACCGAGGTCCTGGTCAACTTCGGTCGCATCACGCCCCAACAGGCCACCGCCCTTCGGGGATGGGTCGAGACCAACCCCCTCGCGCCAGGACCCGCCGGCAAGGACGCGCTCCTTCTCCAGCTCCGCGACCTCCGTTGCACCCGAACCTGGCAGTACGGCCGCGAGGCCCTCGCCCACTTCCTCTGGTGGAAGCTGGGCCTCCACCAGATCGTCCTCGAGACCCTGAACGGCGTCCCCGGCAAGGCCCGCTGTGGGCGCTGGATCGAGACGATGGTGGTGAACCGGCTTGCGGACCCCACCTCGAAGTACGGCATCCTCCACTGGCTGGAGGACTCTGCCACCCCCTTCCTCCTGGGGTTCGGCTCCATGGCCCGGCATGAGAACGCGATGTACCGCGCCATGGACCGCCTCTGGGTGCGCCAGGAGGCCCTGGAACGGCGGGTCTGGGAGCGGGTCGTGCGCCCGCTCACCGCCGAGAAGGAGGTCTTCCTGCACGACCTCTCGAGCACCTACTACGAGGGGCGTACGGGGGGCCTCGTGCAGTTCGGGTACAACCGCGACCGGGTGGAGGGCCGCCCCCAGGTCAACTTCGGGATGGTGGTCACCCCCGAGGGCCTCCCGATCACGATCATGGTCTACCCGGGGAACACCACCGACGTGACCACCGTGGCCGGGGTGCGGGAGCGTCTTCGACGGGTCTTCGGGATGAGGCGCGGGATCTACGTGGGCGACCGGGGGATGCGGAGCCCCGACGTGGAGAAGGACCTGGCCGCCCACGGGTTCCGTTGGATCTTCGCCGAGAAGAGCGGGGACGTGGAGCAGGCCCTCGAGGCGGCGGCGCAGCGGCCGCCGCTCGTCGTGGGGGAGAAGCTGGTCGCGCGGGAGGTGAGCGGAGCGGACGGGCGACGGCACGTGGTGATGTTCAACGAGGCGCGACGGGAAGAGGTGCTCGCGGCGCTCGAGCGCCGCCTCGCACAGGGACAAGGGATCCTCGAGAGGATCCGTCGCGGGTGGGCGAAGAACCCGAAGCGCCCTACCCACGCGGTGATGAAGCAGGCGATCCTGGAGCTCGCGGACAAGGGGCTGACCGACCTCTTCGACATCGACGTGGACGAGGACTCGATCCAGGTGCTCCTCGCGAGGACCAAGGAGAAGGTCCGTCGTCTCCGCCGATGGGCGGGATGGTGGGTGCTCACGACCAACACCGAGCTCCCGGCCGAGGAGGTGATCCGACTCTACCTGAGCCTCTCGGCGATCGAGAGGGACTGGCGGGAGCTCAAGAGCGTCCTCGAGGTGAGGCCGCTGCATCACCAGCTGGGCCGACGAATCGGGGCGCATCTGGTCATCTGCGAGCTGGCCCTCCTCCTCGAGAGGTATGTCGAGAAGATGGTCCGGGCCGAGGGGCTCAAGGAAGAGGGGGCGCCGCTCACGGGGGCACGAGCCGTGGAGAAGTTCCGGTCGCTGGTCGTGAACCGGCAGGAGCTCCCAGGCGCGGGAGCCCAGTTCCACCAGGTGACGGAACCTGACGGTGAGCAAGCGGCGATCCTGAGAGCGGTGGGCCTGAAGGTCGAGCAGTTCCGCAAGGGTTGGACGAGGATCGACCCTGCGGGGATGGCGCTGTGAGCGGACGTTCCTCTACGCGCGTGCGCGCGCGTTCAGGAGTAAGCCGACAGAACCTAGCATAGAACAGGGGGGGTGCGCCCACCTCGACCGGCTGACGTGAAACTCACATCACTTGATGTCGAACTTGGGGCCGGTGGGCAGGGGTGAGGGGTCTTGAAGGGCCCGAAATGCGAAAGAAGATTTTGTATTCCTGCACCTAAACAAGCCTAAGGCCTGTCCGAGTGCTGACGCCCCCGCTCCGTTCGCGGACCCTCGGCACCGATGTCCGCGAACCTCGCGCGCCCTACCCTCCGAGACCTGAGAGAGATGCCCGCCCGAAGCGGGACCCCTCCCACCAACGGGATGGGATGGACAGCGTCTCTCGCGGGTTCGTCCTCCTGAAGTCGGACTACCCTGAGACCGCACCCACGCCGGTTCTACCGTGGCAAGCTCTATGGCCACCTGTCGACCCTCCCGAACCTGGGGATACAGGTCGCACGGTCGGAGGCGAGAAGTTGACCTATCTTGCTGCAGGACGGACAAGTTTCATGAGGAAGGGACCGAATGAATGGCCCTGGAGTGGCGATGATAGCTGCGCGGCCGCTCAAGGCTCGCTACCTCCTCTTGCTTGGTCTCTTGGGGGTCGCGCTGTACGCGGCCGGGGCGTATGTTGCATACCATTCGTGTCCAAGCCAACCGCCTTGCACATCATCCCCCTGCCCTCCCGGTCCTCCCTGTGCTTCCTACTACACACCCGGAGCGCTCGCACTGGTGTGGATTGGAGTGGGTCTCGCGCTGGTCGGTATGTTCGGCGCTGTCGCTTTGGTCCACCACAATCGACGGGGAACTGAGGCGGAACCTAATCTCGGACAGTGTCAGTACCGCGAGAGCAGGTAGACGTCCTGCTGTCCGGTCCAGAGAACACCGATATCGTGGCCGGGAGCGACCCAGTGTAGAGAGGTCGAGAGAGAGGAAAGTGTGAAATGATAGAGGGTCGCTCGCTCCGTTACATTGCCGTCTAGACTTGGTCCCCCGGGTCCCCCCCATCCGGCAATCCAAAGAACGAACGACGCATTCCCGAAGGCGTCGCTCTGGGGGGGCGGGGGATTCCCAAGTTGCACAGTGACGTACATTTCCCGGTAGAGTGTGCCATTAATGAGAACCAAGGGGGTCTCAGTTACCGGGAGGTTGACTCCCGAGGACGTCGAGGAGTGTGGTGGAAGGATTAGCACGGCCACCAAAGTTATTGCAAGCGCAGTTGCAACGGTTCCTAGCGCCAAGGCTGCGGGGGTACACCTTCGAGACCCTTTGATGTCGACGTTCAGCGATGTTTGCCGCGAGGACTCGTTTGATGCGGTCATGGCCTGTGGTGGCGCGAGCGTCAGGTAGACAGGGCGTAGATAGTCAGGCAGAGGCCCAGGCGGTGGGTTTACCCGATCTTGATGTCCAGTAGGATCCCGTTCGCGACGAAATCATTGGGTGTCGTCGTGACAACGTCGAACACCCACGTTGGGTGATTCACCAGCTGGATGCTGTTGACTTGCATCCATGTGTTCTTGATGGGATTGAAAATGAAGTCCCCCGGTGTAAGGTTCTGAGGGTCGTGGAGCCAACCAATGAATGTGCCGTTCATGATGTAGATGGGTTGGTCTGTCAAGGTGACCTCCAGAAGTCCGTCATTGATGCTCAATACCTCAGAGACAGACGTCCGATTGTCTGAGACGAGAGTCTCATTGACAAGGGTGGACGTTTGTGCGTTCCAGCCTAACAGGACATCTCCAGACTTGAGAACTTCAACGGGGACGTAACCGCTTGGCGTAAGTATGGGTGTGTTGAGAGCAACGCACCCGCCGCCACCACCACCACCACCACCACCCGAGGCGGCGACGTGAAGCATGAACTCCGCCTTCGCCAGGAGACTGCCGCTCTCCGCGCCTTCCACCCAGACGAAGTAGTTCCCAGTGGCAAGGCCCGAGGACGCAGAAACGGTGATGCTGTATGAGAATGGCGGAGTCCCAGAAGAGGGCGAGAAGCTGGCAGAGGCACCTGTTGGAAGGTTCACCGTCGAGAGGCTGATGCTCGATGAGGAGCACGAACAATCCAGGTAAAGGTAGCCATATGCAGCACTCTGCTGGCCTTGTGTGACAGACAAGGTCCCAATTTGGTATTGGCTGCCTCCAAGGGGCCAAACCACACCTACGCGAAAAAACTCATTCTGGATATCTGTGGAGGCGCCATTGATGGAATCGACGATGCCACAGTTGGTGCAACCGTTCGTCCAGACTCCCCAAGATCCCGGACATCCGGATCTGACGCACGACTGCGGGACGTACGAGTTGTTCCCAAACAAGAAGTTCCAGTCTGGCATGTTTTGGTCCGAGATGGCCCACACCTCCTCGTAGTTGGTATAGTCTTCCGCGGAGTTGCCGTTGGCGCAATTGTGGTATTGCCCGGCATCCAGGTACATCGCATTATCGGGGTAGTAGTGCGTAAGCAGGCGGTTCCCGTAGACATCGTCTACCCACTCGGTGATTGTGTAGTTGGTGGAGAGAAGCGTGATTCCAAAGTTGTACTTTTCGTTAGCGTTCAGAATGATGTCTCCGTTCCTGTAGTTTGTCCCGTAGTTCTGGTTGGCACCACAGTTGCTCAACGTGGCCCATGAGAAGTCCCAGCCGTTTGAGCCGGAGGAGTAGATGCCTACCTGGTCGTAGGTGTCGGTCGTGTCCCATATCGACAGCTCTTCGTAGAACTGATCTCCCGATAACGGGAAGCTCTGTGGGGTAGTGATTGAAACGTTCACGGACCAGTACTGATAGTTGTAGCCGTCCGACCCTACCCATACGGACCCCTGGTAGTAGTGACCGCTAAACCCGGGTGCAGGCACTCCCGGAGGAGGGGGCGCGCCGTCCTCGCTGCCTGCCCAGCGGGAAGCAATGCTCTCATCCACGGGTGGCGAGCGGACCGCCGGACCTTTGGGTGGCGCAGCATGACCTCCAATCGCAAGCGCGGGCTGCACAGGGAGGACCATGACCAACGCAATCACGCCCACGAGGAACCAGCCCACTCTCGATGGTCGGTGCCTCCGTGACGGTCTTGCATTCGGCACGGGTCTCGTCTCCTCGAGAATCCTCGCCTTCGGCACGGTTCCTTCGCGTCGCCCGACCGCAGAAAGGGCCGTTCGCGTTCTGCTTTGAACGGTGGACTACGCGCTACGGTATTGCAGAGACTGCTGGTAAATGAACGCTTGGACGAGCTACGAGAACCGGCGGCTCGGAGCTCGGAACTGAAGGCCGGAGCGCGTCTTCGATGGCCGACGGGGGTCAATGGTACGTACCGGTAAGGCCGGGCGGCCTCGTCGAGCGCGGGTATCGCGCGCTCTCGCGGTCATCCCTCGCCGCCCGCGCCCGCCTCAAGCCTTCGCGGGCTCGCCGTCCGGACGCGTACCCCTTGGTCGTGGGGGTCAGGCGTCCGTCGTCGGACGTTGATGGAATAGGCACCGGGATCCGATCGGCGGAACGCCAGAAAGTGAGGTACGGTTCAACCGACATGGATTGAGTCGACGGGTTGTCCATGACGTAGCACGGCCGGGGACTTGGGGTGAATCAACCGAGGATGAGGGGAGGGCTGGAGGAACACCAGGGAAGACGTGGTGCGGCGTGGGGTGGTCTATTCAGCGCAGATCCCGCCGCAGGCGGAGCGGGCGGCGCGTGGCCGAATGGGACCGGGAGTACCCGGGGTGGCGTTTCTCCCGGAGGGAAGGACGCCTCTGACAACCTTCTTGACCTGGGTAGCGCGGCGGGATACGTGCTACACGTAGGCCCCTGAAACTTGCCCCCAGCGCGGGTTGAATTCACCTCGAGCTGGGGACCAATCTCCGTTTCATGCACCCACGTCGTTATATGCTCGTAGCACGTATTGCTACTGGCTACATGACCTACACCTACCGACGGAAGGCCCACGGGCGCGTCTACCTCGAGGAGCGGCAGTCCTATCGACAGAAGGGGAAGGTGCGGAGCCGCTTCGTCCGCTATCTGGGGGTCGAAGGAGAGCGGCCGGGCGAGCCGCAGAGCGTCCTGGACCGCGTTCAGCTCGCGGATTCCTCTCGGGCCGGGGACGTGGGCCTCCTCTGGGCCCTCGCCCAGGATCTTCGGATTCCCCAGACCATCGACCGATCCTGCCCCTACCGTTCTTCCCCCGGGAGCCCCAGCCCTGGCATCCTCCTCACCGTCTGGGCCATCAACCGGGTGGTCCACCCGGAGAGCGCTACTCAGCTCGAGCGCTGGACCCCCACCACCGACCTCCCCCGCCTCACCGGGATCGCCCCGGAGAAGTTCACCAAGGACGCCTTCCTCTTCTCGTTAGACAAGGTCTGCGGCGAGGACCCGGACACCGCCCGCCTGGTGGACCGGACCGACCGCCTCGAAGCCGAGCTCTACCGACACTGGCGGACGACCCACCCCCTGCCCCCCGGGGTGCGCGAGACCCTCGCCTACGACCTGACGAGCGTGCTCTTCTTCGGCGTGACCTGCCCGCTGGCCGAGCTCGGGTACAACGCCAAGGACGTGGAGGACCAGCTCCAGGTGAACCTGGGCCTGCTGGTCAACCGAAGCGACACCATGCCGGTCAGCCACGCGCTCTTCGTGGGGAGCCGTCACGGGGTGGCCACCGTCCGGAACATGCTCGCCCGGCTCTCCCGACGGCTCCTCGTCCCGGGAGAGGAGGGTTCGCGGGGGACCCTGATCTGGGACCGTGGGATGGTCTCGATCGACCACGTCAAGGCTGTCGAGGAGATGGGCTGGCAGCTCATCTGCGGCCTACCGAAGACGGTGAACGCCGTCCAGGAGGTCCTGGACACCACCGAGGTCCCGATGCGGCCGGAGACGCTGGTCCGGAAGACCGACGCGACCACCATCTACGCGGTGGAAACCAAGGCGCAACTCTACGGGAAGGAACGGCGGGTGGTGGCGTACCACAACCGCGCCCGGGGGGTGCGAGAGGCGGACCAGAGGAACGGGGCGCTGGCGGAGATCACGGCGGCCCTAGGGAAGCTCTCGGAGGAGGGCGCCCAGTGGTCGGAGGCAAAGTTGCACAGGGCCATCCGCGAGATGGTGGGGCGGTGGGCCCCCTACATCGGCGTGCGCGTGCGTCGGAAGGGAACGGGGAAGGACAGGGAGAAGGGACCGCGGGTGACGTGGAGCTACCATCAGCATGCGCTACGGGCGGCCGAGCGGCGGGACGGGAAGTACGCCCTCCTGGTGACGGACCCCAAGCTCTCAGCGGCGGAGACGGTGAACGCGTACCTCGAGAAGGACTTCATCGAGAAGGGGTTCCGTGCGATGAAGACGGACGAGGAGATGGAGCCCGTCCGGCACTATCGGGAGCGGCGGGTGAGGGCCTACGAGTTCGTGCAGGTACTGGCGCTTCGGTTGAGGGCGGCGCTGAGGTGGTCGCTGAGGGAGGAGGCCACGAAGGCCGGGAGGAACGCGTGGGAGTACGAGGATGACCTGCTGAAGACGTTGGGGCGAGTGGAGCGTGTCGAGGTGGCCTTGGGAAGGGAACGACGCATCTGGCACCTGAACCTGTTGAAGGGGACGCGGGAGACCCTGAGGAAGATGGGCTACGGCAAACTCTTCCAAGAGGCGGCCTCTCCCCCCGGGGTTGGGGTGTCGGAAGGGAAGCCGCGATGAGGTAGGCATGCCGAAGAGACGTTCAGGTCCGCCGGTCGCCGAGGAAGAACGATGGGCCGAGATTCGGAGGGACTTACAGGGTCGAACGAAGGAGGAACTCTTGGGGCTTCTCATGGAACGGGCGAAAGAGGACGAGGAGATGGAGCGAGGTCTGCTCGCGAAGATGGCCCGGAGAAATGGCCGGCCTCTGCGTCTGGGACCGTTCGTGGCGGCCTTCGACGAGGCGGCCTGTTGGGACGACGAGTTCGTGGGCCACGAGGAGTCGTTCGAATACGTGTCCGGTCTGGAGAAAGTGGTGGACCGATACGAAGGACTGCTGAAGGAGGGACACGCCGAGGCGGTGATCCGGCTCACCGAGAGGGCACTCATGACCATGGACCACAAGATGGGGTCGGTGAACGACTCCTATGGGAACGTCAGCGGTGTCATGCATCGCCTCCAGAAGATCCACCACGAAGCGTGCCGAAAGGCCCCTGCGGACCCCGGGGCGCTGGCTCGATGGGTCTTCGACTGGGCGCACGGGGCGGAGTGGGGGTCCTTGAGGGAGGCGCCGAAGCCGTACGCCGATGCCCTTGGAAAGGAGGGGCTGGCGATCTATGCCACCCTGAAGCTACACGCCCGGGAGATCTCTGGATGCCCTTGCGGGCACCTCAAGGGGACAGACTGGGATGCCTTCAGGTGGCCGAAGGAGACGTAGTCAGTATCCAACCTCGCCATCCAGGTCACGAGCGACTCGAGCGGGCGGGTCGCAGGGAGGAGAGGGTGGGTCCCGTTCTCGGCCGAGGTGCCCAGGGAAGGATGGTCAGGGCGGGACGCGGCAGAACTCGCGGATGAAGAAATTCGGCCGAGTCGTCGTGCGGAACTTGAAGGAGGTTGGCCGATCACGGAGGGGGGCGGAGGTGCTCAGACGCACGCCAGGGTCACAAGTGCGGGGAGTCCATCCTCGTCCAAGGTCGTCATAAGCTTGATATCGCAAGGATCGACCAACTGGCGGATGGCCTCGGTGCCCCCCCGCCGGCTTTCCATCGGGAACTTCCGGCCCCGTACCTTCGACGAGATCATCGGGCAGACGACCGCCATCGCACGGCTGAGGAAGTTTCTCGACGGCGCTCGGAACGGTCTCGTGGTCCCTCCCCACATGATCTTTCACGGACCCCCGGGGGTTGGAAAGACGTCAGCGGCGCGGGTGTTCGCAAGGGAGGCGCTGGGAGACCGACTCGAACGCGACTTCAGCGAGATGAACCCTTGGGATGACCGAAGCCCAAATGCCATCTACAGACTTTTCGAGCTCTCCAGGACCCCTCCGGCCGGAGGGGCGCCATTTCGGATCGTGCATATCGACGAAGCGGAGGCCCTCACCCCCGAATCCCAGGTTAGCCTTCGTCCAGCGCTCGAACGAGAGGAGAGCTACTCGGTCTACATCCTCTCCGTCAACGAGCTGGACCGGCTCGCCAAGCCAGTACAGTCCCGTTGTGTCGTACTAGAATTCAGACCGTTGGAACCACAAGACATGCGCCTCGCCCTCTCGCTCGCGCTACAGCGTACTCCCTTCCAACTGGACGACACCGTGTTAGAGTCGATCGTCGAGCGGTCGCAGGGAGTCCCGCGGGAGGCGATCAAGCACCTCTTGGAGGAAGGTGGCGCACGGCACTCCGTTCCCCAACCCCGGAGCAGCGAATCCTCAGGCTGATCGGGGAATCCCCGGGGATCTCCCTCTATCGAGGGGAAGCCGCCCGGGAAGCTCCCGCGCCGACCGACCCCCGTGCGCACTCGTTCGCTCGCTCACGGTAAGGAATCGCCCGGAGGCGTGTCTACCGCCGACCGCGCACGACGGGTCTTCTTGAATCTCCCCTTGCGGAAAAGCCCTGCACGCGCGCTGACTCACGGCGCGGGGGTGTATACCCTGCCTGGAGATGACTGCGGTCGGGGCTATGCGCGTCGGCATCCTCTCCCATGATCGCGGCTGGGAGATAGGCAGGATCGATCGACACGGATGTCTTCACGGCGCCTCCGCCATCGACCTCAAGGTCACTCGCTGGCGTGCCGCGCCAGGCAGGAGTTGAGCGAGGTCCTTCTCCCTGACCGCTGAGGCGATACTCCCCCATCCTTCCCTGTGACCACCGCTGGCGAGATCCCCCCGAACCCAACTCCCGACGTTGAGCCGAACGGGACCTCGCCGCGAGGGGGCGCCCAACGAGGCCGAGGGTTCGAGGGACAACCGGTCCCGGGGTGCTCAGGCCCTGCGGTCCACGATGGTCCGGCCTTGGTTCAGGGACGGGCTCAGCACGAAGACGACGAGCAGCGCGAGGGCCATCGCGATCAACTTGGAGAGGTCGTCGCCCAACGCTCCGTCGGACCCCATCTCGTTCGCGAGGCCGAAGAGGGCCCCGACCAGACCGACCGCGACCACGGTCGTCAGCCACAGCTCGAGCTTCTTCGAGTTCTTCAAGGCGAGGAAGAGGACCAGTCCGCCCAGGCCGAGAACGGCCAGGAAGAGGTCATCGGTCGCCATCGAGGTGTGCATGGGGCCGATGACCGAGAGCTCCGAGGGGTCGGAGAGCGCGGATAGACTGAGGAGGGCCACCACGAGCGACGCAAAGGCCAACGTTCGCAGGTTGGAGAGCTGCCGGACGGACTCCTTGGAGAAGAGCGGGCCTCCCCCGCGTCGGGTGGGAAGGGGATAGCTCAGGACCGCGAGGCCGACCACCGCAGCGGTCCCCATGTCATCGCCGAGGTCTCCCGTGTCCTCGATGGCCAGCACCTTGCTCACGCTGAGCGCGATGATGGCGACCTTCACCAGCAGGACCACGAGGAGGACGCCGACGGCGTGCCGGTTGACCTTCTTGAGGTCCTTTTGCCTCAGAGCGAGGACCAGTATCCCCACTCCGCCCAGGACGAGGATGATCTCGTCGAGGAGCGCGCCGTAGGAGTCGCCCGCCCCGTGGGGCCACTCCTGGAGCAGGACGGCCGCCCCGTAGAGCACCCCGAAGAGCGCTACGAAGACGAAGACCTGCTGCCTCGCGTACGCGTAGGCGATCTTGCCCGTCACGTCGTCCATGGAGAAGCCGAACGGGGAGCTGGAGCCCTCTTCTTCCAACATCGGACTCCTGGCTCGGAGGAAGGAGAGCTCTTAATCTTCTCGTGAAGGACCCGTCGGGCCGGGTCTGTCCCCCCAGTATGGGTCGGTCGAACCCGGCCTCGCTCGGAGGTCCTTCCGTCCGAGCGGCTAGACCTTGCGAACCCCGTGCAACGAGGGGACGAGCTTGCGCGCCATCCACTCCGGCATCTTGACGAGAAGGAGGCGGACCGTCGCATCGCGCATTTCCTGGGAGAGCCCTTTGGCGAGGCGGGTCGCTCGCACCAAGGTGTCTTGGAAAGCAGCGCGTAGCAGATCCGGCGGGAGCGCCGCCCCAGGCGCTACCGCCCCCATCACGAAGAGCACCAGGTAGGTGAGGGGTCGTCCCTGGTGGTCTTGGAACCCGGTCTGCGATGGACCTGCCGTGAAGGGTTGGGCGACCACGGCGTATTCCCCCGGGAAGGAGGCCTCCTCCGGATGGTGCCAGAAGAGCGCGGGAAGCCAATCGTGGCCTTCCAGCTCTTCGGGACGGACCTCGGGGATCCGGTGGTCTTCCTGCACGACGTTCGTCGGAAACTCCGCGCCCCCGTCCGGGACATCGTCCGGGTCGATCATCCGAGCCGGGCGCTCAGTGGCTCCACGGTGGGACGCCACCACGATCCTCCGGATCCCAGGAGGGAGCAGGGGCCCCTGGCCTGGCGACGAGGAGGGCGAGGCAACGGACCCACTGTCGTGGGTCGATCGCGGAGACGGGTCCTTCTTGCGGGAAGGCGCCACGAGGGCCCCAGCCTCCGCCCGAGTATAGCGGTTGGGGGAGACCCTCGACCCTTAGTGTCCCTCAGGGCCCAGGTCACACGACCCGGAGCAGATCGTATGGGCGGTTCTCACTGGGCTCCGTCAACACGAAGGAGGGGGTCCACGGGGTCGAAGCGTGCGCGAAGACCCGACCCTGGCGGGTCTCCAGGTGGAGGTGGATGCGGCACGCATCCTGCACGAACCGTGTGAGTGGGGAATTCGAGCTCCCGATCACGACCATGTGCACCGGTCGGTCAAGGGTGATCCTGCGGAGGAGGGCGACGTAGCGCTCCTGCCACGGTTCGTGCGCGGAAGGTCGAGAACTGAACCTCGCTTCAAGCCCACCGAGGTGCACCACCAGCAGGGCGGGCCGGTCGACCGTGGCCCCCTCCAGAAGGAATCGAAGGGCTGACGTATCGAACGGCTGGGCGTCGGGACGGCTGCCTCCCGTAGCTTCGAGAGGGAGCAGGATCTTCGACAGGTCCTCCGGATCTGGCGTGGCCCCGTAAGGCCCTGGCGTCTCCACCTCCACGATCCGAAGGTTCTCCAAGAAACGGTTCCGGTCCAGCGCGCCCCGCATCTCGGTCCATACATCCTTTGGGGAGCCACCTAGCTCGGGCACCAGGACCACCCGGGACCCCTGATGAAGGGTGTGGGCGATCATCGGGGAGACCAGGATCCGAGGGATGTGCTGGAGGACGCCCTCGTCCCTCTCGATGAGCGTGATCCTCCCCAGCGCCAGGCGGCCGAAGTTCTCGGCAAAGCTTTCCGATCCCGGCCAGAGGTAGCCCCGCATCCGGTCGGGCTCCGGGGTGAAGCGCCCCACGGAGATGTCCCCATAGGGCTGGATCGGGTCGATGCACTGGAAACGTCCCCCTTCGAGGGTGAAAGGGTAGGTCACGTTCGCGATCCGGGTCCCCCTTAGCTTCGGCAGCGTGAGCCAGCGTTCGACCCTCTCCGAGCGGATGCTGCGATCGGTCACGACGGTCCCGTTGACCAGGTAGTCCAGCTGGGTCTCGTGCGGACGCTCCAGGACCAGCACGAGGTGATTGGGGATGGAGCTCATCCGACGCAGGAGCAATCGCTCGATGTCCGCGCGCGTCGGCATGCCGGCGGGAGGAGGGGAGGCGCCGGGTCCGAGACCCACGTACTCCTCTACGAGGGCGTCCCAGGAGTCCACGACGACCAGGGAGCGCTCCGTGCCATCGAGGCGGCTCCACGCGTCCTGGAGCGCGGGTGGGAGCCACAGGAACTCCTGGAGATCGCGGCTGATTTCCTGCGGGGCGTGGACCAGACGGTGGAGGTTGTTGAGCGCCTTCGAGCTCTCCTCGACGCTTCGGCGGTCCTTCGTACCGTCCACGATCTCGATCGAGGCGGTCCCGCCCTCCCCCAGCCATGGGAAGGACCGTAGGAGGTCGACCCGACCCACCCGGTTCGTGACCAGGGTGCGTTGGCCGGAGAAGGCCTCCAGCAGAGCGAGCGAGAGCGTCGACTTCCCGGTCCCAGGGGGACCACGGATCAACAGGCTCTGCGGCCCCGGGAGGTCCAAGAACCTCTGAAGTTCGTCAGGGATCCGTAGCTTGGTGCCCATGTTCCGCTCGCCCCGAGGGCAGCGGTCCACGGGCAGTGACGCGTGCCGGAAAACCGCGATGTCCGCGGGGCATGGAGGACTATCCTTCCATGCGTATTTAAGCGACATCGAGGATCCGTCGGGTCGTCATGGGGCCGCGAGAGGGCTCCGGGGGCCGGGAACGGTGAGCGCGCGTCGCTCGTGGCCCTGCCGGGCACGGGGCTTCGACAGGGCGAGGACGGCGACCTTTTATGCCACCACGACTCTGCTCTCTGAAATGCCATCGTCGCCGGCCAGGCTGCCTCTCTGAGCGGGGCTTTCGATCGAAGCCACCTCTACTGTTCGACATGGACGTACACGAGGCCATCAAGGCTTGGAAGCCCTGCCTTGCCTTCCAGCTCCGCCCGCTCCAGGAGGATGCGCTCCAGCGTGTGCTCAACGCAGCGCGCTTCGCCTCATCCGCCGATAGCCAGCAACCTTGGCGCTTCATCGTGGTGAGGGACGAGGAGAGCAAGCGCAAGCTCGCCCAGGCCGTCTCCAAGGGACACTTCCTCACGAAGGCCCCGGTGGTCCTCGTGGCGTTGGGGGTCGAGGAGGCCTCGGCGGCGCTCCTCGGCGGTTACATGCTCGCCTACCCACTGGACGTTGCCGCCTCCATCCAGAACCTCCTGATCGCTGCGACCGCGGAAGGGTTCGGGAGCTGTTGGTGCACCGAGTTCCGCGAGGACAAGCTCCGGGAACTGTTCAAGATCCCCGAGGGTGTCCGTGTGGTCGGAGTCCTCCCTCTGGGCTACCCCGACGTTGCTGCGCCCACCAACGGAGGCCATACGCCTCGCAAGACGCTCTCGGAGATCGTGGGCTACGAGACCTACACCTGGTGACGTGGCCACGGGGCGCTCCGTGCGGCCCGTCCTCGAGTTCTTCACCACCAACCCGGGGAAGTGGACCGAGGTACGCGAGCGGCTCTCCCCCCTCGGGTGGACGGTGCTCCAGAACCGCCGCCCCTTGATGGAGCCCCAGGCCGATGGGCTGCAGGAGGTAGCACGCTGGAAGCTGGGACAGCTCCCGCGCAGCGGTCGTTGGACCCTGGTCGAGGACTCCGGGCTCTTCGTGCATGGTCTGCGAGGGTTTCCGGGGGTCTACTCCGCCTATGCCCTGCGCACCCTGGGGGTCACTCGGCTGGCACGGATCACCCCCCGTGATGATCGGAAGGCGACCTTCCGTGCGGTGATGGGGCTTCGCCGCCCCACCGGAGAGAGCCACTTCTTCCAGGGCGTGGCCGAGGGCACGCTCGCGCTTCGCCCTCGAGGGGTCGAAGGGTTCGGGTTCGATCCGATCTTCATTCCCCAAGGGGAAAGAAGGACCTTCGCGCAGATGGCTCCGTCCGAGAAGAACCTACGCTCCCACCGCGGCCACGCCCTGGAGAAGCTGGTCGATCAGCTGGGAAGGCTCCGACCCAAGGCCTAGGCCGCTCGGGCCGCTTCGGGGCTGTCCGAGTCGGGGCCGCGCTCGAAGCCTCCGGCCCGCCCGTACAACCAGAAGGCGAATCTCTCCTTGGGGGCCTGACCACGGAATAGGGCCGCGCCCTCCCATCCCCACCGTGGCGGGCCCAAGCCTAGGAAGGCTCGCTTCGAGGAAGAAGAGCCGAGGGAAGGAAAGGGTTGGGTCCTGGGAGCCCGCGAGGGCCCCCAGGTCGATCAGCTCGGGCGGGGGCCTCAGTCCTCGCCGAAACCGCCCATGCCACCCATGCCGCCCATGCCACCCATTCCACCGGGGCCGCCGGGGCCGCCCGCGGGGGCGGGGGACGACTTGGAGGCGATGACGTCGTCGATCCGCAGGATCATGACCGCCGCGTCCGTCGCCGACTGGATCGCCTGGCGTCCGACCCGGATCGGCTCGATGACGTTCTGGGTGACCATGTCGTCGACCTTGCCGCTCACGACGTTGACCCCGAAGGTGCGCTTGCCGGACTTGTGGCTCTTGCGCAGCTCGATCAGGATGTCGATCGGGTCGAGGCCCGCGTTCTCGGCGAGGGTGCGGGGCACGGTCTCGAGCGCCTCGGCGAAGGTCTCGAACGCCATCTGCTCGCGCCCGCCGATCTTCGCGGCCTCGTCACGGAGCCGCATCGCAAGCTCCTCCGCGCTCGAACCGCCGCCGGAGACGACCTTGCCGTCCTCGATGGCGATCGCGACCACGTTGAGCGCGTCCTCCCTGGACCGCTCGATCTCGTCGACCACGTGCTCGGTCCCGCCGCGGATGAGCAGGGAGACCGCCTTGGCCTTGGTCGCGCCGGAGACGAAGGTCATCTGGTCGTCCCCGATCTTGCGCTCCTCGACCTTGCCGGAGGTCCCGAGGTCGTCCTTGGTGAGCTCGCTGACCTTGGAGACGATGTTCCCACCGGTCGCCTTGGCGAGCTTCTCCATGTCGGACTTCTTGACGCGTCGGACGGCGTAGATGCCCTCCTTCGCGAGGAAGTGCTGGGCGAGGTCATCGATGCCCTTCTGGCAGAAGACCACCGTCGCGCCGGAGCGCTTCACGGTGTCCACCATCTTCCGCAGCATGCTCTCCTCCTCCTGGAGGAAAGCGTTGAGCTGGGACGGGTCGTTGATCTCGATCTTCGCGTCGATCTCGGTCTTCTTGATCTCGAGCGCCGCGTCGAGCAGGGCGATCTTGGGGGACGCGACGGAGCTGGGCATCCCGCTGTGGACCTTCTCCTTGTCGACGATGACACCCTCGATGAGCTGGGTGTCGGACATGGACCCGCCCTGCTTCTTGATGATCTGGATGTTGTCGATGTCCACGTAGTAGCCCTTGTCGGTCTTCTCGGCGACGAGGCAGACCGACTTCACGGCGAGGTCCGAGAGCGTGTCCCGGTTGAACGAGACCGTCTTGGAGGCCATCGCGGTCTTGGCGATCTTCTGGAGGACCAGGGTGTCCTTGATGTCGACCTTCTCGCTGATCGACTCCAGGATCTCGAGCGCCTTCTGGCTCGCCATGCGGTAGCCCTGGGAGATGACCGTCGGGTGGATGTTCTGCTCGATGAGGGACTCCGCGCGCTTCAGAAGCTCGCCCGCGAGGATGACCGCGGTGGTCGTCCCGTCGCCGGCCTCCTGGTCCTGGGTCTTCGCGACCTCGACCAGCATCTTCGCGGCCGGGTGCTCGACGTCCATCTCCTTCAGGATGGTGACGCCGTCGTTGGTCACGACCACGTCGCCCATGGAGTCCACGAGCATCTTGTCGAGCCCGCGGGGTCCGAGGGTCGAGCGGACCGAGTCCGCGATCGCCTTCGCGGCCGCGATGTTGTTCGACAACGCTCCGCGCCCCTTCTCTCGCTTGGTCCCTTCCTTCAACACCAGGATCGGCGTCTGTCCCGTCAACATGGTCGTCTCCGATACGGCACCGTACGATGCCAACTCGGGTGAGGGAGCACTCGTATATAAAGAGGGACCAAAGCTCCCCTCGTTGAGAGGTCCCGTCAGCGGGTCACCGGAACGGCCCTTCCAGGCGAGGGCCAACCTCGAAACTAGCGCCTGTTGTAGGGCATGGCGTCGCTCGGCGGAAGCGAGTATCCCGGCGGCGCCACCGCGGGGGCCCTCGCATCGGAGGACACCTGCGTCCGGGAGGGAGCAGAGGGGCCGGGCGGGTTTCGTGTGGCCATGAAGAGCAGGCCGAGCACGACGATGATGACGAGCGTGAGCTCCCCCAGCACGATGAGAGGAGGGGTCGAGGACGACTCGAGAGGGG
The DNA here is from genome assembly GCA_027306505.1 of Thermoplasmata archaeon. GTDB lineage: Archaea > Thermoplasmatota > Thermoplasmata > Lutacidiplasmatales > UBA184 > JAKAAX01. The sequence goes on from DAHUZP010000051.1 coordinate 16,490, forward strand.
TCGAGGGGATGAGCAGGCTCACGTTCGCGGGGGAGGATCTCCCCATCCGGTTAGCGGCCACGAGCGAGAAGCTGAGGGTGGAACCAGGGACCGCGTGAGCGATGCTCCAGTGGGTGGACCTAGGGCCCACATGGGCGACACCCGAGCTTCCGTTGGAGGAGGCCCATAGGATCGTGTAGTTGACGACAGCGCTACCCCCGGTAGAGGTGGGTGCGCTCCAGCTGAGGGTGACGACCTGCGTCTGCGTGTCCAGGGTCGCACTTTGCACTGGAGGCGGCGAGGGAGACGTCGCTGGGGTGAACGGGACCCCTCCGGACCACGAGCTCGGCCCCAGGGCATTGAACGACTGCACCGCGGCCCGGTAGGAGACGCCGTTGGTGAGAGCGCCGATGGTGAGGGGCGGAGCGAGCGTGCCATACAGCGCGGAGGAGCCGGCCACGGTGAGGTTCACCGTGTAACCCTGGATGGGGTAGCCCGCAGGGTTCGTCGGCGGCACCCACGAGAGGGTCACTTGCCCGTTGCCCTCGAAGGCTCGAAGCCCCGTGGGGGCGTGCGGGAGGGTCCCGGGCGCCGCCGACACCGGCGAGGAGAAGGGGCCCGTCCCGGCCCCGTTCCTTGCAGCGACCTGGAAGGTGGTGACCTGACCGTTCACGAGCCCACTGACCCACGCGTGGAGGACCACCCCGACCGAGTGGGTTCCGGATCCGCTCACCGAGGGGCTCCACACCACGAGGTAGCCCTTGAGAGGGGCGCCGCCGTCGGACAAGGGCGGCTGCCAGGAAACGTTGATCGCGCCATTGGAGGGATGCAGCGTGACGTTGAGCGGCGCGGACGGAACGGTCGAGGGGGTGGTGGGGACCACCGAACCCGTGAGCGGGGCCCCCTCCTCGAGCGTTATCGCAAGTCCTGCGGGTCGCGGGGACCACGGGGGGGACGAGGGCAGGGGGGCAAGGATCGCGAGCGAGGCTGAGGTTCCCGCAGTGGAGGGGGAGTGCGCTCCGGCCCCGAGATGGGCCCCAGGGCCGTTGGATACCCAACCCGGGCCGCGCAGGAGCTCGCCGGAGGCGCCCAGCAGAACCGCCGAGAGCACGACGGCGGTGATGACCAAGGTCAGTGGGAGCCTCATCGAGCAGGGTAGAACGAACGTGTACCCGGGGTCCGAGCGTGGACCGGCTTCCCAGTTATATTAGGGCTCGAGCGGCCCCACGAGGCACCTCTTCGGCCTACTCGGAGAACTCGGGCATGGACCCGGGAAGGATGGAGCCGAAGCCCTCCATGCTGATGAACTGCTTCACGGCCGAGGTGATCGGCCAGGTCAGGATCCAGGGAAGGTAGCTCCACGCGTTGAGGCGGGCTAAGTAGTAGGCCATCGCGAGCCCCCGGGGCAGTAAGAGGAGGGCGACCACCAGGATCAGGTGATAGATCGTCTGGAGACCGAGCAGGAGGGTGAGCATCAACGCGTAGATGTACACCAGGTGTCGCATCCCGCCGCGTACGAAGATCGCAAGCCAAAGCAGGAAGGCGAGGCCCCCGAACTCGGGCGTGTCGGAGAGCATCGCAGGATAGTGCCGGTGGTGGGCGAAGTACCCGCCTCGGGTCCACCGTACGCGCTGCTTCTTGAGCTGGCGGTAGTTCGCCGGCACATCCTCGTAGGCGACGGCGCGGGTCTCGTAGCGGAAGCGGAAGCCCGACCTCTGCAGACGTTGGGTGATCTCGGTGTCCTCCCCGTTCCAAGCGACCCATCCACCGGCGGCCATGATGTCGGAGCGCCGGAACGAGCAGAAGGCCCCATCGACCACCTGGGCCGTCCGCGTGCCGTAGAACGCCCGTCGCAGGAACAAGTGGTTCCAGACGATCTCGAGCATCCGCATCTTGCGGGTCCACCCCTCCCGCTGCAGGGGAAGGATGAGGCCTTGGACGCCGCCGACCTCCGAGTCCGCGAAATGCGGGACCATCTCCGCGAAGCCATAATCCGGGGAGAGACGGGTGTCCGCGTCGAGCCTCAACACGATCTCCCCCTCGGCCACGCGTAGCGCCCCGTTGAGAGCGCTGGCCTTCCCGCCATGGGGCAGGTCCACGACCTTGCCCTGGGCGTGCCGCAGATGGTTCACGACCTTCCAGGCGGCTGCGCTCGTCCCGTCGGTGCTACCATCGTTCCCGACGATGATCTCGACGGCCCCGGGGTAGTGGGCTGCGGCACGATCGGCCGACCGGATCGTCGCGCCGATCGCTCCCTGCTCGTTGTAGGCCGGGATCAGCACGCTCACCGAAGGGTGGTACTTCCATAGGGAGGGGACGGGGCGCAGGCGCAGCTCGTAGCTGTAGAGCGCCCGTCCGATGAGGGCCCAGAAGGTGAGCGCGGTCACGGGCATGAGGAGCAGGAGACCTATGGGTTCCAGCGGGCTTCCCACCGGGCCACCCAGGGAGAGCAAGGTCTCGCTCCTGCCCACCCCGAGGAGCTCGTAGACGGAGTAGAGGAGCAGGAAGGCGAGCGTGAGGGCGGCGGCCGCCGACAGGAAGAACACTCCGATGTCGGCCCGGGACCTGGCGAAGCGCGCCCGCACGGTCACTACCGGCGGGGCCATCAGCACCACGAAGAGCAGGAAGCTGAAGAACAGCCCGCCGATGAACGCGCGGCCGACGAGCGCGATGGAGGAGAAGAACAGGTCCGGACGGATCGCGTAGAAGAACACCTCGGTGAAGAGCGCGGCCACGACGTAGCCCCCCACGGTGGCCAGGGCCTTCCCCCGCTGGGCCATCGTGTATCGGCCCTTCCAAAAGACCCCGCTCGCAAAAAGGAAGGAGAGCATGAGGACCAGGTACATCGTGAAGATGTAGTCGGCCGCGGTGTGGAGGAGGGCGTTCGGAGGCTGGAGGAAGTAGGGCGGACCGGGCCACGGCTGAGGCCAGTAGATGGCCGTCCCCAGGGCCTGGACCAGCCGGTCGTAATAGGCGAAGAAATAGGGCACGGCCGGAGGGCTCTGCGAAGGTGGGGCCTGGCCCGAGAACAGGGCGGAGAGGCGGGCAAGGAAGTAGGGAGAGAGGCCGAGGAGCGGGACCGCGATCACAGCGTAGATGACGGCTATCCTCCAGCCGAAGCCGCTCTTCGCCGGCGGCGGAGCGGACGAGGTGGGCATCCCTCCGACGGGGGGTGGGGCCACCGCGCTCGGAAGGAGCACGTAGGCGCTGAACCCGCGGCGCTCCGGCAGATGGGAGACCTGGGGCACCACGACCGGGAGCGGGGCAAGACCCCGCTCGTAGCTGGTGGTCTGTCCCTCGGTGGGCTTCGACCTCCGAGCTCCGACCGCGCCGCTCCGTGTCCGGACCGGCGCCGCTGGGCGCATCGGCTGGAGCTCGTGCCCCTCGGCCATGACCCGCCGCGCGTGGCGCACGGCCAGAAAGATCGCGACGGCGACGAGCACCCCCGCCACGAGGACCCCGATCGGGCCCGTTGACGAGGGAGCCCCCGTGCTGGCGCTCGCGAGCGGCCAGAGCAGCGTGAGACCGCCCAGCAGCGGGAGCCAGGTCCCGATCCGGATCTTGCGGCGCGTTCGGGAACGCCCCGACACCCCACCTTCCGAGCCCGTAGCGGGCGGGTCGCCCGGCGAATCGCCCGAGGGGAGACCCTCCTCAGGGGTGGTGGGTGTTCCGTCCACAGGTCGCATCCGGGGCCGGAGGGCCGAGGAGTTGACCGGAAGATAACCTGGACGCTGGCACCTACAGGAACCCCTCCCACGAGGGAACCCCGGAGGGGGCCCCCTCCTCCGGCCGGTGGGGACTTATCGACCGGACCGACGGCGGCGAGCCACCAATTGCCAGGAGCTGTCGGCAGGGCCTGGGGGGCGTGGCCGCGAAGAGAGGCCGGCATAGATCGCGGACACTTCCAACCCTGCCGATCGAACCGCCTGGAGGGTCTCCTCTACCGTGTATTCACGGAAAGAGTGGTATTGTCGAGCGAGGACCTTCCCTTGTCCGTCCGCGACCGTCGACAGGACCTGGAGCCTCCCGGAGGCCACGTCGAACGTGGCCTCGTCATGGGAGACCTTTCCCTGGACGAGGTCCACATGCTCCCCCAGGTAGTTCGCGAGGTACCAATCCCGGTGATGGAGGTCGAGCACGACGTACCCCCCGGGTTTCACCGAGCTTCCGACCCGTCGAAGGACCTCCACGTTCACGCGGTCGGAGAAGTATCCGAAGGACATCCCCCACAGCAGGGCGGCGTCGAACACCGGTGGAGAGGCCCAGCGCCGCATGTCCCCCCGGACCAGTTCCAGGTGGGCACCGCGCTGTTCTGCGATCATCCTCCCCAGTCGGACGACCCTCGAGCAATCCAGGCCGACCACGCGGTGTCCCTGCTGAGCGAGCTCGACCCCGACTCGTCCCCAACCGCAGCCCACATCCAGGATCCGGGACCCTGGGGGGAGGCGAAGGACCTTTACGAGGAACTCGGCCGCCAGCGGCCCTTCCTGGGCTCGGTGCGCCTCGCTCAGCAGGAAGAACCCACCTTCGGTCCGCCACCATTCGTCTGCGGGCACCTTCCGACGGGCTCGAGAGGATGCGGCCCCGGTGGGCCGAGAGGTCACCCGTGCCCTCACGTGCCGAACCTCCGACGGCGACGCTGGTAGTCGCGCAGCGCCCTCAGGAAGTCGATCTTCCTCAGACCGGGCCAGTAGACGTCCGCGAAGTAGAGCTCGGCGTAGGCGACCTGCCAGAGCAGGAAGTTCGAGATCCGCTCCTCCCCGCTGGTCCTCAGCACGAGATCAGGGTCCGGAAGGTCGGAGGTGTAGAGCCGCTTCTGGACCATTCGCTCGTCGATCTCGTCCGGCTGGACCTTTCCCGCGGCCACATCCCGGGCGATCGACCGCATCGCCTCCAGGATCTCTTCCCGTCCCCCGTAGGCGACGGCGATGTTGTAGTAGTAGTTGGAGTAGTCCTTGGTCCGGTCCTCCGCGTAGCGGATGGCCTCCTGCACATCCGCGCGCAATCGGTCGAGCCGACCGATGGCCCGTACCCGGATCCTGTTCCGGTGGACCCGGGGGTCGTCCCCGACCTTGCGGAAGTTCTCCCGGAAGAGGTCCATGAGCTCCGAGATCTCCTTGGGATCTCTGGAAAGGTTCTCGGTGGACAGCGCGTAGACCGTGAGCACCTGAAGTCCCACCTCCAGGCACCAATCCAGAAGCTCCTCCAGCTTGTCCTTCCCCTTGAGGTGCCCGTCGGAGCTCTCCATTCCCTGCTCGTGGGCGAACCTGCGGTTCCCGTCCATGATGATCGCGAGATGACGAGGGACCGGCTCTGAGCGGACCTCTCGAAGCAAGCGGACCTCTATCGCTTCGCGGGCGGCGTCCGCGATGGTCTCGCCTATCCGCCGCTTCCCGCCGGTCAAGGTCGCCTCCCTGGGTCCCGAGGCAGGGCCGGTCCGACCGATAAGCGTGACCGAGGGTCCAGAACGGAAGGCAGGGCAGGGGACCCCCGCCAGCCCTCATCTCACCGGGAGGAGGTCGCCCTCGGGGCGAAGGAGGACGTGGACCTGGAACCGTCCGCCCACGTAGCGAACGTCCACCGACCTCGGCTCGTCGCTCGGCGAGAGGTCCCCCACGAAGCCGTTGAGGTCGATGGGAGAGTCGAAGGAAACCGACAGGGTCACCTCAGCGAGCTCTGGGGGCACCCCTTCGAGGCTCGCACGGAGCTGGGCCAACAGACGGAGAGCGGCCTCGGAGCGCTCCTCGCGCAGCCCGGCCCCGACCCTTAGAGGGTCCCGTCGAAGCGCCACTTCCTGCAGGACGGCGATGAGCAGACTGGGATGGAAGGGCTTCTCCAGGTAGGTGTCCACCTGAGCCGCCCGGATCGCATCCAGCGCGAGCTGTTCGGTGGAGTGGGCGGTCATCAAGACCCGCAGGACCCCCGGGTGGCGCCGACGGAACTCGCTCAGGAGCTCCAGCCCGTTCATCTTGGGCATCTGATAGTCTGCGACTACGATATCGAAGGGTTGCTTCTCTGCCTTCTCCAGGGCTTCCTCCGGCGTGTTGGTCACGAAGACCTCGGAGGCGAACCCCGTGGAGTGGCGGAGCGCGCTTCCGATCAGCAAGAGCATGTCCGGGTCGTCGTCAACGACGAGGATCCGATGTCGGTGGGGGGCGCGCGGGCTCGTGGCGGCCAATGGTGTCGCAGCGGAAGGGCTCTCGCTCACCTAGCACCTTCTGCTGCTCCACAACCGAAGAGGGGATGAATCTTGGGCCCCGCCCGCGGACCCATAGTTTAGGCCTGGAAGCACTGGCCGGCGAAGGGGGAACCCTACGGCCATGCCGGCCGGGTGCCCGTCGATTCCCCCCGGAATCCCGCGGGCTACGCTGCGGGAGGAGATTCCTTAAGAAGGACCCCTCCTCGCGTGTCGGTCAAGTGGGCCCGTAGCTTAGACCGGCTGGAGCGCCCGGCTGATAACCGGGAGGTCCGGAGTTCAAATCTCCGCGGGCCCAAGTCCCCCATCGAATCGATCACCACGAAATCCGAGCCCCCCGGTTCGTGCGGTTCTACTGATCCATGCTCTTTCGAAGTAATCGACGCTCCGGAGGAGCCCTCGTTGTCCGAGCGCGCCCCACCGCGAAGTCCCCTCCTGTGGGAGGTCGGGCCCGCATTCAGTGGGACAACGCTAGCCCAGGCAACCTCCTCGGAGACCCTAGGGCGGCTTTTCGTGAACCGTCCGGGGCATCGGGGTGACAGGCGTGCGATCGGCCGAAAGACCCTGAGTTCACGACGAACATCGGAGCGACCTCGGGCGAAGACTTGAGCCCCAAGAACGCGAGCCGAAACGAACCGAGCGTTCCACCCACGACTCACTTCGCCTTTACGAGCAGGACAGCCACCTCACCGAGCAGCCTCGCAACGTCCTCGGGTGTCTGCCCGTTTAAGCAGAGGGAGTCGAAGGTTTCGAAGCTCGTGAGGGTCGTAAGGATCGCGGCGAGACCTCGCAGGTTCCCGGTCCTCGGCGACCCGAGCCTGGTACCGAATTTCGCAAGGACCTTCTCGACCGCCTCCCTGCGCCAGGCGTCGCGATTGAGGGCGACCTGATCGTGACCTGGGGAGACGACTCCCATCGCGCGGAGCCGCCTGAGAGTAACCCGGTCCGTGCCCCAGAACGCGACAAAGACCTCGACCAACCGACGGAGCGACGCCTCAGCGTCAGGTTCCATGAAGACCTCCCGCATCCGGTGCATCCTCCCCCGGTGGGCTAGATGGTCGGCGAGCGCCGTCAGCAGCTCATCACGAGAGTGAAATTGGTAGTAGACCGTCATTCGGGCGACCCCCGCCTTCTTGGCGACGGCGCCCATCGAGAATTCCCGGAGATCCCCGTTCCCCCCAATGAGGGCCCGGGTGGCCTCGAGGACCTTGGCTCGGGTCGCTAGAGCGGCCTCTTGCCGGAGTGCCATATCGTAACGTCTTGGAGACATGGGGAGCGGCGCTACCTCTCGATGGAGCTTGAAGCCGCGCCAATGTTATTTAGTCTGACAGTATATCTGACGAATAATGAGCGGTCTTCCTCCTCCCGCGTCTCGGCCATTCCCCAGTGATTACTCCGACAAGACCGTCGTGGTCCTCGGCGCTAGCCGAGGGACCGGGGCACAGACCGCGATCGCATTCGGTCGGGCGGGTGCCCACGTCGTCCTCGCTTCGCGTGACGCGAAAGCCCTCGCCGGCGTGGCCGAGAAGATTAGCCGCTCGGGCGGGAGCGCCTCGGTGGTGCCGACCGACATGGGCGACCCCGCCTCCCTGAGGCAGCTGGGCGAGCACATCGATGCGGACGGGAACGGGCTGCACGTGGCGTTCAACAACGCGGGTGAGGGTCACGTTCCCACCCCGCTCGCGGACGTCCCGCCCGAAGCCTTCGAGCGAGTCCTTCGGGTGACCGTCTTAGGCACCTTCTTGGCCCTCCAGATGGAAATCCCGCGGATTCTTCGTTCGGGGGGAGGTGCCATCGTCAACATGTCCTCGACGGCAGGGTTGACCGCATTCCCCGGCGGTGGCCCGTACGTGACCGCCAAGCACGCGATCATCGGGCTCACGAAGGCAGCCGCCCTCGATTACGCGGCGAAAGGACTTCGCGTCAATGCCATCGCCCCTGGACCCATCGACACCGAGAGGCTGAAGGCCGCCCCGGAGGAGTACCGCGAACGGGCGCGCGCGGCAATTCCGCAGCGGCGATTGGGCGACCCCTCGGACGTCGCCGACGTGGTCCTTTGGCTCTGCTCCCCTCGCGCGGGATTCGTGACGGGTTCGACCATCCCTATCGAGGGGGGAAAGATGGCAGGGTACGCATGACGGCGGCCCTTCTCCCAGGCGGAACTCCCGACCGCCTGCTGCGGCTGCAGGCACTCGGCTTTCCCTTCCTCGGACTCCTGGCGGTCGAATTCCTTCTCGGCATGTTGCTGAACCTGCTCGTGCCCCTACCGTCTGGCTCCCCTTCATCGATCCTTCAGGCGAGTCCTCTCCTCGACATCCACGTGGTGTTTGGCCTCCTCCTGTTGGGGATCTCGGTCAATGCGTTACGGCTCGCTGCCGGGGCGAGGCATCTCCGGGCGACAGTTTTCACGGGCCTCGGGATGGCATCCGGGGTCGCCGCGTTTGCTGCGGGCCTGGACTTCGCCTTTGGTGGTCAGAGTGCGGGGGCATCCTACGCCATGTCGGTAGGATTCATCGGCCTGCTGCTGGAGGCGGGGTATCTCTTGCACCTCAGGCGGGGCCCGAACGCATCTCCAGCCGCTTCGCGATCCGCTCCCCTATAGACATGAGCCGAGGTTGCCCCGTGCCGTTGCCGTCCCCCAGTTACCGGCGCGGATGCGCGTCCTTCCGGCAGATCTCCGCCGGGAGTCTCCAAAAGCATTATGGTAATGCACGTCCTGACGGGCTCGATGGCAAGCGACCCCATTACCACGATCTCGGTCCACGAATCGACCCTTCGCATGCTTCGGCCCTTCAAGCGGGGGGAGATGACCTGGGACGACGTCCTCATCGATTTCATCGAGGAGCACGTGCCCCAGGAGTTCGTCCGGGAAATGGTCCGGCGCTCGGAGAACGAGCCGTCGCTCCCATGGCGGGAAGTCCGGGACGAGCGGAAGCGCCGAGGTCACTGAACGCCTCGTGCCGACCGTCTCCATGACCCCCGAGGCCCGTCGCCAGTACCTCGACCTTCCGGAGGCAATCGCCGAGCGCGTGGATGAGCTCGCGGAGTTCCTGGAGCGCAACCCCCGCCGACTCCCTCCTTGGTGCGAGGTCAAGGAGATCGGGAGCGAGAGGGGGAAGACGCTGTTCCGCGCTCGGATCGCCGATTACCGGGCCACCTTCGTCTTCGACGGCCACGAGGTCAAGTTCACGCGGATACGCCTCCGGAAGAATGTGGACTACGGCGCGCTTCCGAAGGCCTGAGACGAGGCTGGGCCTCCACGACTCAGCTCCCGGGCAGTTCAAGTCTCCGCGGGCCCACTCCCTTCCAGATTTGAGACCCCCGCCGCCCTAAGGGAGACGCTGCCCCCCGTGGGCCCCTCCAAGCGCGGCCCTCCCAAGGAGACGCTCGAGCGCTTACTCCTCGACAACGACCTCGCACGGTGGCACGCCAACGTGTCGAGAGGGTCGCTGATCACCTCTGACGTCTACGCACGAAGACTCCGCGGTTTCCGCGAACAAAGCCCGCCTTCGGCGGGACCTTCGTGACCTTCAGGCAGCGCTCCCGCTCGCTGTCATCCCCGCCCAATCCTCCATCCGAGCCCCGAACGCGGCCTCCCCCCGCCCGGGACCGGGCACGTACCCCACCCGCTCCATCGGAGCCCCACACTTCAGGCACCGGATCCACTTCGGCGGCTCCTCCCGCGTGAGCAGGTCCTCGGTCCGGCCCTGCTCTATACTCCAACGCTCCGCCCCGCGCCGGAAGATCTTCCTCAGCCGGCGCGCATACACCCCGTAGTGACGGACCACCTTGAAGTTCCGATCCGGCACGTGCTGGAGCAGCGCCTCGATGAAATCGAACACCCCCAGCGTCCGATACCGTACCTCCTTCGTCCGATGGTCCTTCCACTTGAATGATACGCGCTCGCCATCGTACCCCACCAGCCTCGACTCCGCGATGGCCGGGTGCCTCACGTA
>DAHUZP010000052.1 GCA_027306505.1 Thermoplasmata archaeon
CTCATGGACGGAGACCGCGGAGAAGGTGACCCAGACGTGGGCGCAGCCGGAGCAGGGAGCGTCATGGACCATGAGCTGCACGTTCCCCCCGCCCAAGAACCCCAGGAAGTAGAGCCCCCCAAGCACGGCCAGGGCGGCCACAGCAAGGGCGATCGGGACACGATACGGGTGGCGAGGCCGTGTTCGGGCGGAGGAGGCAGGCTCGGGTGCGGCCGGAGCGACGGCGGTCATGGTGACCTCGACCTCCTGGGAGGGCATGCCGTTTCTGGTACGGTAGTTGAAAATGGGGGGGGGCGGCGGCCCCCAGCCTCGGGAGAGCGTGCTCGGCGGGCCAACGGCTCGCATGGGAGAAAGCTCCCTCTAGGGGTGCGTTCCCCATCGAGTTGGGGATAGCAGGGTGGTCGCCAAGGTCGCCCTCGTCCTTGGGGTGGGGCTCCGAGGTCGTCCTGAAGACCTGGGGGCGAGCCACGTCGTGGTCGAATTGAGGTAGCGTGCCCATACCTTTCCCGACCGAGCGTTGGGACGCTGGCTGCGCCCCGGAGGCAATCTCCCGGGCACAAGCTACAAGCGCGAGCGGGGGTGCCTCGGGGGATGAGCTGGAGGCGGGGGCCCCGAACTGGAGCGGGGAAGTGCCGGCGGGAAGCCCGCTCCCGGGGAGCCGCGGGCTCGGCATGATCGCAGCGTTCCCCTCGGCCTCGTGGGTCCTTGCGGTCTACACGGCCATCGCCTGCGCGATGGTCGGCTTCAACCTCTGGGTCTTCCTGCAGTTCTTCCCGCGCAAGGGCGGCACCCCGACGCTGGCCCGGGCCGCGCTGGTCGGCTTCATCCTCGTCTCCTCGATGGGGCTCTGGGTCTCGATCCTCTACGACGAGCTCACCGGCGACTCCAGCACGGGGTTCACGGCCGCGCTCTTCGGCATCCAGATCATGATGATGGCGCCCTTCGTCTGGGCGTTCGTCGCGATCCTGCGAGGGCACGAGCGGAACGTGGACCCGGAGGGGTGGGCCTGGCCCGCGACCCTCACGCTCCTCATGCTGGGCAACGAGCTCTGGATGGGAGCGGTCTTCTCCATCGCGCTCGGCGGGAAGTTCCCCTCCCAGTCCTTCGCGATGGACCTCTTCATCGCCTCCGCCGGTTCCGTCTGGTTCTTCTGGGCGATGTTCGCCAACATGGCGCTCCTGCTCTTCTGGGTCCCGTTCCCCCGAGCGGAGCGCATCGCGCTCGTCGGGCTCGCGACCTCCGCCCTGGTCGGACCGTGGGTGGTCTCCTCGGTCGTCGAGGGGCTGGTCCTGATGGCGATCGTCATGTCCGGGACCTTCCTGCTGCTCCTGCGCGAGGTCGTGTCGCGCGGCGGGTCCCGCCACGGCATCTCCGTAGGCACGCTGAGGACCGCGATCGCGGTCGCGGCAGGCTTCGGGGCGATGTTCCTGACGCAGCTCCTGCTGGTCACCGCCCCGAACGGGGCCACCTCCGCCCTCCCCTACCTGTTCACCATGTTCGGGGTCATGATCGCAGAGATGCTCGTGCTCACCCGCAGGATCTTGAGCCGCCCGGCGGAGCACCCCCCGCGGCAGGAACCGACCTCGGACCCCGCGTGGGAGACCCCCGGGGCGGACCCCGCGGGAGCCCCCACCCCCCGCGCCCACGCACCGGAAGTGTAGGGACCCTAGGAGCCCGGCCCCTCATGCCCCGGGGCCGATTTCGTAGCGCGCGAGCGAGGCCGCTCAACACGCTAAAATACCGGGTCCACCATCGTTGTTGCAGCGAGGATCGCGTAGACCCCGTTTTGCCGGTCCTCGATGACCATCAGAGGACATGCTATGTCTTGGAAGGAGCGCACAACGGCGGCAAACCCCCCGCAGACCGCATCCCGGAGCTCCACGCAAGGAGCCGTCGGCGCCCCGCGCAAGCGGTCCTTGCGGTTCGACCGGCACCGACGAGGGGTCTCGGAGGTCATTGGGACCATCCTGATCCTTGCCTTGACCGTCGTGCTCTTCTCCGCCATCTTCTACTTCGTTTCGACCCTGCCCTCCCCCCCCGGGAACTCGACCTCCCAGTTCCAGGCGACCCTCGGTAACTCCGGGTCCACGACCCCGACCGAATCGTACATCAACATCACCTACCAGGCCGGACCCATCCTGAACTCCGCCGCTATCGCGATCTACCTCTCCTCCAGCGCCCATTCCTCCAACTACGACTGCACGCGACCCACGGGGTCGCTCTATGGGAATCCCTACACGATCGATCAGGGGCTCCCGGGGGGCACCACCCTGTGGAGCGCAGGGAGCGTTTGGACGCTCCACCTCGCGCTGACCAGCGGGGTCGGCTCGCCCGAGACCGTCTGTCCAGGCGGGAACCTGGCCGCCGCCGGGGACAACATCACCATCTCCATCGTCAACACGGTCCAGAACATCCTGCTCTTCCACGTGACCCTGCCGGGCACCAGCCCCAACCTGCCCCCCATCTTCACCAACTACGGGGTCTCCCAGCCGGGCACCGGCGGGACGAGCCAGAGCTACACGATCTACACCGACATCAAGAGCACCGACCTCAACTACGGGTCGGTCCTCGTGCTCATCGGCTCGGTCCCTGGGGCCCCGGCCGCCGCCCAGCCGATGGCCTGCACGAGCTGCGTCGCCGGCCAGGGGCAGTGGTCGTTCACCGTCCCGGGCGGCACCACCACCCCCGTGTGCTGCACGCCCTACTCCTTCGTGATCATGGCGAAGGACAACGCGAGCCAGCGCAACAGCGTGGTCCTCTACTACACCTTCCCTTCGGCGGCCAACACGGCGAGCCTGCTCGTCTCCCTGCAGCTCTCGGTCGGTAACCCGATCGTCGGACAGAGCGTCCTGCTCACCGCCGACGTGGGGAACAACGGCGGTGCCCCCGCCTCCACGGTCTCCGTGACCTTCAGTTCGAGCTCTGGAGGCACCATCGGTACCAGCGCGCCTTTCGCGACCATCCCTACAGGTATACCGGTCCCGAACCCGACCTACCAGGCCTACATCTACTGGAAGGCGGGCTACGGTCGCGCGGGAGCCCATGACGGGGCCGTCATCCTCAACGCGACGGCGACCTCGGCCTCGGGCTCCACGGTCAGCACGTCGGTCAACGTGACCGTCTTCCCCAGGACCCTCGTCATCGATGAGGATGGCGTCGCCCAGGGGCAGAACTCCTCGCTCGACACCTACACCTACCTCGCGACCGACCTCAATTCCGCGGACATCCCCTACAACACCACGACGGTGGTGCCCGGCTCCTCGGTCATCGGCTGGAACTGCGCCGCACCCACCTGCCTCAACAACTACGACGTGGTCATCTGGCTCCTGTCGAACACGGGCTATCTGGGGACGAGCGACCAGAGCGCGCTCCAGAGCGCCATCACCGGGGGCGTCGGGGTCTGGCTGTTGGGTGCCGGGGCCGGGCTCGGGATCAGCAGTGGGCTCCAGACCGATCTGGGGATCAACCACGTGACCGCGCAAGCCCTCACGATCCCCAACCCTGAGATCGCGATCTCTCCCGCCGTGGGTAACGTGCCCATCACGGGCATCTCGAGCACCAACCTCTACCTCGACGGGTATCTGCCTGCCCAGTCCCAGGCGGGGAGCATCTTCACCCAACCCAAGTACTACACCATCACCCCGCTCGCCTCGGGCCTGCCGTTCCTGCAGTCCAACGCCGGAGGGAACCCGGCGCTCGCCATCTCCAGCACACGCTTCGGAAACTCGGTCTACATGCCGATGGAGCTCGCAGCGGTCGCCGCCCAGATGCCCGCGTCCAGCCCCCTCTACGTGACCTCCCTCGGCAACCAGGCGTCCATCGCCTACGACGCGTTCAACTGGCTCGCAGGGTTCACGTCCCTCACTCCGATCCGCAGCGGGAACGACTGGTCGGTGAGCGAGGTCGACGTCCAGCCCGCGACGCTCACGTTCAACTCGCTCGCCTACGTCAACTTCACCGTGCGGGACAACGGGCCCTCCACCGCGACCATCACGGCCGAGCTCCTGGTGGACAACCTGCCCGTCTTCGTGGGCGGGAACCCGGTCGGGGTCCAGGTCACCCCCTCCCCCCTGGGAGGCTCGGTGAGCGCGTCCCTCTCCTGGACGCCGCCGTTCATCGGCTACCTCACGATCGGCGTCGAGATCAACCCGCCGCCCTCTGACCTGGACGCGCAGAACAACATCATGCAGAACAGCCTGTTCTCGCAGCAGCTCTACGTCCATTACAATGTGCTGCTCGTCGACGCGACCGGTAGCGCGGGAGGCGTCTGTGGGGCGGCGACGACGTGCCATGAGACCACCCCCTACATCTACGGAGCTATGCTCTCCACGGGCTACCCCGCTTCGACCATCACCCAGGTGACCCTGCTCGGGTCGAACGGATGCGGATACCTTCCCGCCGCGATCTCGAGCTCGCTGCTGACCAGCCCGCCCCGCTACAACCTCGTGGTGTGGAACGCGGGGGACACCGTCAACACCTCGACCTCCTGCCCGCTCAGCATCCAGAACACGAACGTCCTCACCACCTTCCTGGACAACGGCGGGTCGAGCTCGTCGCTGCTCTACATCGGCAACGGGCTCCTGACCGACAAGTCCGACCAGAATGCGATGACCTTCGCGAACAACTTCCTGGGCATGGGGATCTCCAACACGAACAATGTGACCTCGCTGGTCCCCACCGGCCCGATCTACGGGTCCAACGGCGACCCCACGGGGAATGGAGTTGTGATGCCCTACGCCGCGGTCGGAGCGCTCGCTGCCGGCAATTCCTCCTTCGGCGCGGTCTCCACCCCCGCGAACACGGTCGCGTCGTTCAGTCTGTTCTTCAATGACCAGGACTACTGGACCGTGCCCTCGACCCCGAGCGCGGCGGGGACGGACGCCTACTCCTCCGCCGCCGGCTGGCACACCGGGTTCTGGGGGTTCAGCGTCGAGTCCGTGAACGGGCTCTCCGGCGGACCCGGATCCATCGAGCTCGCCATGCTCCGGTTCTCCACCTTCGCCGGACGCCTCCTACCCTATGCCGACGCGGTCGTGGACGTCCCGGACGTCACCTTCGCCACCATGCAGCAGCCCTGGTCAAACTTCGACCAGATGAACCCCCAGCTCCAGCAGCAGTACCTCATCCGAGCCAACATCACGAACCTGGGCGGGGCTGGCGCCTTCAGTGTTGGGGTCCAGATCTTCGACGGTTCGCACATCCTCGGGTCGAACTCCGTCACCGTCGCCCCGTCGACCAGGAACGTCGGCGGGATCACCTCGGTCGGGACCGCGAGCATGTCCGTCGCCTGGACCCCGCTCTACGGAGACATCAACCCAATCCGTGTGATCATCACGAGCGCGAACACGGCCTCGATCTTACCGGGCGTCTCTCAATCCGCCCAATGGAACGTCACGGTCTACTTCTTCTACGACACCACCACCAACAACATCAACCAGTGGTCACACAACGATCTCCAGGTCTGGGAGCATTCTGGCCAAGGTTCTCCCCCCATCGGCCAGCAGATCTACTACTCTGATGATTCCAACATCGCGTATGACTGGCCCTACTCCAACCAGCCGTCGGGAACCTGCGAGGCGTCTTACTCGGGCCATGGATGCCCTACTTGGATACGCCAGTCCAATGTGCAGAACGGTCAGCAGCCCTGCTACGAATTCCTCTGGGAATGCAACTCGCTCTACATCTCCGATGATGCGTACACCGCTCAAGGGAACGACGCGAACTATGTGGATTGGTCGTACTCCCGACCTATCACGGTTCCAGACGCGACGGGCGCTCTAACGTTCTCGTGGTGGCAGAAGTACAACTTTGCCCCGAACCAGGATGGGGGTGTGGTCTGTATCATCCTGTCCAGCTCTTCCTGCCCTTCCGCCACGACAGCCTTCCAATCGAGCGCGAACATCGTGAACCCCTCCCCAGGGTACACAACGACCATCGAGCACGCGCTGGGGTTCGGTGGCGGGAGCACTTGCGAGACCATCAACAGCTTCTCCGGCTCAAGCAGCGGGAATACCTTCCAGTGGGAGTATCAGTCCATCAACCTCTCCGCCCTGGCCGCTCAGGGCCTGTCCTTCTCGCCCGGCCAGCAGATCAAGGTGGGGTTCGCGTTGGTCGAGGGAGATCCAAACTCCCCTTGCGGCGGCTCTGCCGTCGGGGGAGTCGGGTCACCCACCGGTTGGTGGATCGACCAGTTCTCGGTCTGGGAGAGCGACCAGGCTAGCGCCCAGACCCCTAACCCCAACGCGGGGGGCTGCCCATCCCCTGGCAATGGGATATACAACGATGTCTGGGGGCTTGGCACAGCCTTCGGCCGGTCCGGGTGGATCGATGGGGCGTACTCCGGTGGACAGTACTACCTTTACCCGAACATGTGGGATTCGCTCTACACGCGCCCCATCGATCTGACCAACGCAGCCAATGCGACCATCTCGTTCAGCTACATCTGGTCCAGAGATGCAGGCACGGGAGACCCTCCGATGGGCTTCGTCCTCCAAGCGACCCCTGCGCTCGCGAACGGACAAGCTGACTGGGTGCAGGTCTGGACCGGTAACACCATCCTGACCAGCAGCGATACGAGTTGGCACTTCGCGAAGGTCTCGCTGAACGGCTACTTGGGCGAAGTGGTTCGCTTGCGCTTCCTCGTAGGTACGCCCTGTGGTGCGGACGGTGATGGTGAGAGTGGGACGTTCAATTTCGCGAACCCCTACGTTGCAATGCTCTCAGGGATCAACATCCTGGGCGGCACGACGATCACGGCCGCTCTGCCCAACCTCAATACCAATACGCTACCATCCCCGGGCACGCCCACCAACCCTGAGTCGCACCCGACCTCTTCGGTCCTGGATTCTTTCGGGGCGACACGACCACTCGGGCGATCCCAATACCTCAACTTTGGGACGGACATCCCCGCATTCGCAAGGTGGGTGGACTCGCAAGCGTAGCGGGAATCGAAACGTTCTCACCTCTCGGCTGCCCGTATACGTGTCCCATTGGCAGCCCGCTGGAAGGGGGGGCGCGCGCGGCCCCCGACCACGAGCCCAATCTGGCGCCAGAGCGCCAACGACTCGCATCGTGGGGTGGCCCCGCGCAAACCCTGTTCAGTCGGGCCCCGAGTCTTGCCCCTGCTGCTCCAAGGGGCTTGGGGCGGCCGAGCCAGACTTGGAAGCTGACGAGCGAGAGGGGAGCGGTTCCGACTCAGGCCGGTCCTCCCCATCGCCCTCCGCTTCACGAGCACCCCCTCGAGTCTTCTCGACCGACATCGAGAGGTCCTTCTTGCACTTCCAGCAGTTGGCCTCCCCCTTGTCCACCACGGCGCCGCAGTGGGGGCAGCGCATCTCCTCCAGGGGAGCCCCGCCCTGCTCGCCCTTCGCGGCGGCCTTCGCCTTCGCCTGGCGCATCCTCTCCCGGGTCTTGAGGTAGGAATAGACCAGGATGATCGCCACCAGGACCGCGTCCAGGATGGCCATCGAGTAGTAGAACCCGGGAAGGAAGAGGATGTAGACCCCGCCCCAGTTGGTGGTGATGGGTCCCTGGGTGTAGGTGCAGCTGTAGCCGGGGGAGGTGGTGCAGCTCCATCCGCCCCAGTGGGTGTTGAACGAGTAGATCTGTAGCGCTTCCGCGCCCACCGAAGCGACCGCGGTGAGGAACATGAAGTAGAACACCTGCCCGTGCTGGAGCCCCTTCGACCCGCCTGTGGTGAGGTTGAAGTAGACCTCGAAGGGCGAGGTGCTGTTCTGCTGGGCGCTGGTGAGGTCGTAGGTCTCGTTCAGGAAGGGGGCCTTCGGCCAGAGGACGCAGTTGCCCTGCGACGTGTCGGTGTCGGCGGCGCAGTTCGTGACCCAGAGGTAGACCTCGTGCAGGGTCACGGACTTGTTGACCTTCTCGGGGGCGACCGTCGCGTGGAAGGAGTAGACCTGGGAGGCGGCGTCGCTCTCCCACGGGGAGACCGTCGCGTTGGAGAGGACGTTGTCGTTGCTCGCGACGATGGGGGAGGGGGTGATGATGAGGGGGGTGACGACCGCCGTCACCACGAGGGGCCCGAAGAGGATCACCACCGCCGCCACGGAGAGCAGCTTCTTGAGGGAGGTCTTCCAGCCGGCGTAGATCGGGAAGCCGAAGGCGACCATCAGCATCAGGAGCGCGCCGACGGGGATCCCGAGCTCCCCGACGAAGACGCCGGAGAGCAGCACGATGATCGCGAGGTAGACGACGAAACCCACAGGGGTCTTGCCGAACTCCTTGATCTTGACTCCGAGCGCCACGGTCCCTTCGGCCAGGACCCTCACGGCTTATTATGATGAGGCGCAGGCGTGGTCGTGTCCTCAGCCAAGAAGGGGTCCCAGACACCCACCGGAGACGCCCGGCCGACCCTTCCTTGCGCGCTCATCGTCCTGGACGGGCTGGGTGACCGCCCTCACCCCGCGCTCAACGGCCTCACCCCCCTGGAGGCGGCCCACACTCCCCACCTGGACCGCCTGGCCTCGCTCGGGACCCTGGGCAACGTGGTGACGGTCGGCCCGGGCATCGCCCCGGAGTCCGACGCGGGCGTGCTGGGCCTGCTCGGCTACGATCCGAGGACGGACTCCCCGGGAAGGGGCGTGCTGGAGGCGGAAGGGGTCGGTCTGCACGTCAAGGATGGGCAGGTCGCCTTCCGGTTCAACTTCGCGACGGTGGGCCCGGACCTCCTGGTGCTGGACGCGCGGGTCGGACGTTCCCTCTCCACCGCCGAGGCGAGCGAGCTCGCCCGGTCGCTCGACCAGGCAGACCTGCTGGGCGACCAGGGCGTCGAAGCCCGCACCGAGGCGACGGTCGGCCATCGCGGGGTGGTGCGTCTCTCCCTGAGAGGAGCGGGCAAGCTCTCCCCCGAGGTCTCCAACACGGACCCCTTCTACGAGAAGATGGGAGGGCTCGGGCACGCCGTGAAGCCGGAGCGGCCCGTGATCCGCCGGGTGAAGGGGCTCGATGCTTCGAGCGAGGCTGCCCGCACGGCGGAGCTCGTGAACCTCTTCTCCGAGCGTGTGCCGGGGGTCCTCCGCGACCATCCGGTGAACGTCCGCCGTCGGGCGTCCGGCGGGATGGTGGCGAACCACCTGCTCCTTCGCGACGCCGGGACCGCCCCTCGGGGGCTCGAGACCTTCCAACGGAAGTGGGGCGTGCCGGGAGCGGCGCTCACCGAGATGCCCGTCGAGCGGGGGCTCGCGAGGCTGCTGGAGCTCGAGGACGTCTTCGTCGGACCGGTCGACCCCGCCCGAAGGGCCGAGGGGTACCAGGAACGGGCCCGCCGTTGCCGCGAGCTGCTCCTTCGTCAGCCCTTCCTCTACGTCCACCTCAAGGGACCGGACGAGCCCGGCCACGACGGGGACGCGCCTCGCAAGCGCGAGATCGTCGACGCGATCGACGAGCACTTCTTCGGGCCGTTCCTGAAGGGGCTCGACCTCTCCAAGTGCCGGCTGCTGGTCACGGCGGACCACGCTACCCCCTGCATCCTCAAGGGCCACTCGGACGACCCGGTGCCCGTGCTTCTGGTCGGGGGGACGAAGGAGCTCTCGGGGTCCCACGCGCCCACGAAGGGCACGACGAAGTTCTCCGAGGCGAGCTGCGCCCGCGGTCCCCTCAAGGGGCTGCTCGGCCGGGACCTGCTCCAACACCTCTTCGCGCGGGACCCGGACGGCCCTGCCGGACGGGCGTAGGAGCGTCATGCGGGCCCCCGCGCTCCGGGTGGAGCGGTCCAAGGGAGAGGAGGTTCGTCAGAAGCTCCTCGCGGGCGGTTGGCTCGACCCGGAGCTCCGCCCGGTCCGGGAAGGGACCCACGTGACCTTCCCCGTCAAGGGCCTCCCCTCCCCCCTGCCGGAGAGCCTCCTCGTGGAGGGGGTCAGGTTCGTCCAGGCCGTCGAGTTCGAGCCCGCGGGGACCCGCCGCCCCGCCGACTACCGAGCGCTGGTCGACCTTCCGGAGCCTCTGCGCCCGTCCCTCCCCTCCTCCTTCGATGTCGTCGGAGACATCGTCCTGGTCCGCCTCCCCGACGAGCTCCTGCCCTATCGCCGGAAGGTGGGGGAGGCGCTCCTGGCCTTCGTCCCGGGGTGCCGGAAGGTCGGCCTCGACCGGGGCGTGGAAGGGGTCGAGCGCATCCGCTCGCTGGAGGACCTCGCCGGGTCGGGGAACTGGGCCACGGTCCACCGGGAGAACGGGCTCTCCTTCCGGGTGGACCTGGAGCGGGCCTACTTCTCCCCGCGCCTCGCCCGGGAGCACGACCGGGTCGCCCAGATGGTCCGGCCCGGCGAGCGGCTGCTCGACCTCTTCTGCGGGGTGGGGCCCTTCGCCCTCTCCGCGCTCCGATGGGTGCCCACCGCGAGGGCCGTCGCGGTGGACCTCAACCCTGAGGCGATCCGCTTGTTGGAGGAGAACGCGCGCGCCCTGGGGGTCTCCGACCGGATCGAGGTGATCGAGGCGGACGCGAGCGAGTTCCTTCGGCGAGAGGGCCTCTACTCGCGCGTGGTGATGAACCTCCCCCGCGAAGGATATAAGTACGCCATTTCGGTCGCTCCGCACGTCATGCGTTCGGGCTCGCTCCACCACTACGAGGTCGTTCGACGTCCTGAGGTGGAGGCACGGGCCAGGAGCCTCCGGAGCGAGGTCACTTCCGCGGTCCCGGGAGACCCATGGACCCTCGACCCGCCGCACGTCGTCCACGCCTTCTCGCCGAGCTCCGACCTCATCGCCTGGACCCTGCACAGACGGGCGTGAGATGGCCGCGGTCCCCCTGGTCTCCCCCACCGCCCTCGTGGTGGACCTCGCCGAGGTCTCCGACAAGGACCGCCTGCGCGTCGGCGGGAAGGCCTGCAAGCTGGGCGAGCTCGTTCGGAGCGGGCTCCCGATCCCACCGGGGTTCGTCGTCACCACGGCCTCCTACGATGCCTACCTCAAGGGCACGACCGTCGGGGAGGTTGTCCGCAAGGAGCTGGACCGCCTGGACCCGGACCGGGCGGAGTCGGTGGAGGCGGCGAGCGTCAACCTGCGCAAGGCCTTCTTGGAGACCCCCTACCCACCGGATCTCGAGAGGACCCTCCGGGAGGCCTACGAGACCTTCCGCCGTCAGAACAAGGTGATCTACTGCGCCGTCCGCTCCTCGGCGACCGCGGAGGACCTCGCTGACGCGAGCTTCGCGGGGCTCCAGGAGACCTACCTCAACGTCTCCAACGTGGACGACGTGCTCCGCGACATCCGCCGCTGCTGGGGCTCGCTCTTCACGCCCCGGGTGATGGTCTACCGCCGGCGCAAGGGGATCGCCCACGCCGACGTGAAGCTCGCCGTCCTCGTGCAGAAGATGGTCAACTCCTCGGTCTCGGGCATCATGTTCACCGCGGACCCCAACACGGGGGAGCGGCACACCATCATCGAGGCCGGTTGGGGCCTGGGCGAGCTCATCGTCGGCGGGGAGGTCACCCCCGACCACTACGTCATCGACCCGAGGGGCCCTCGGATCGTGATGAAGAACATCTCCCGCCAGAAGGTGAAGATGGTCCGGGAGGAGGGCGGGGGCAACCGCCGCCAGGAGGTCCCGGAGGCGGAGCAGGAGGTCGCGAAGATGCCGGACGCCCAGATCCTCCGGCTCTCCTCCCTGGGGACCGTCATCGAATCCCACTACCGACGGCCGATGGACATCGAGTGGTGCCTGGAGGAAGGGCACCTCTACGTCGTCCAGGCGCGCCCCATCACGACCGGGGGCGCGGCCGCGGCCGCCGCGAAGCCCCTCAAGGAACCGTCAGGAGAAGCAAGACCCATGGAGGCGACCCCCGCACCCAAAGAGCCCGCGAGCGGCCTGGCGAAGATCCTGTTGCGCGGCCTGGGCGCGAGCCCGGGCGTCGCCTCGGCGAAGGTCCGCCGCGTGAGCGGGACCCAGGACATGGACCAGCTGCGGCCCGGCGAGATCCTGGTGACCTCGATGACCATGCCCGACATGGTCCCGGCGATGGCGCGGGCGGCCGCGATCGTGACGGACGAGGGCGGGATGACCTGCCACGCGGCGATCGTCTCTCGTGAGCTCGGAGTGCCCTGCATCGTCGGCACCCGGGAAGCGACACGCACCCTGACCGACGGCCAGGAGATCACCGTCGACGGCAAGGCGGGGCTGGTCTACGAGGGGATCGTCGGCGGCGGGAGCGGCGCCAAGGCCTCCACCCCCGCGAAGGGTGGAGCGTCCTCGGGCCCGGTCGTCCACCACGTGCCGCCCACGGCGACCAAGATCTACGTCAACGTGTCGATCCCCGAGAAGGCGAAGGAGTACAGCGAGCTCCCGGTCCAGGGGGTCGGCCTCTTCCGGATCGAGTTCCTGTTCACGAGCTACGTCCGGGTCCACCCGATGGCCCTCATCAAGGAGGGGAAGGGCAAGGAGCTGGTGGACCGTCTCGCCGAGGGGATCGAGAAGGTCTGCGAGGCGTTCAACCCGCGACCGGTGATCATCCGAACGAGCGACTTCAAGACCAACGAGTACCGAGGGATGCCGGGGGGCGCCCCCTACGAGCCGGAGGAGTCCAACCCGATGATCGGGTGGCGCGGCTGCTCGCGCTACGTCTCTCCCCAGTACAAGGAGGCCTTCCTGCTCGAGCTGGAGGCGATCCAGCAGGTGCGCTCCGTTCGGGGCTTCCGCAACGCCCACGTCATGCTCCCCTTCGTGCGCAACACCCAGGAGCTCGAGATGATCGAGGGGATGCTCGTGCAGAAGGGCCTGGTCCGCGGGCCGGACTTCAAGCTCTACCTCATGGCCGAGGTGCCCTCGACCGTCTTCCGGGCGAGGGAGTTCTCCGACCACTGCGACGGTTTCTCCATCGGGTCGAACGACCTGACCCAGCTCGTCATGGGCGCGGACCGCGACTCCGACATCCTGGGCAAGATGGGCTACTTCGACGAGAGGGACCCCGCCGTGCTGAAGGCGGTCGAGATGCTCATCCAGGGCGCCCACGAGAAGGGCCGCACGGTGGGGATCTGCGGACAGGCCCCCAGCGTCTACCCCGAGTTCACGGAGTTCCTGGTCCGGCACGGGATCGACACCATCTCGCTCAACGCGGACACCGTGGTCCCCACGACCCGGCTCGTCGCGAGCGCGGAACAGAAGATCCTCATGGAGCGGGCCCGCCGGGCGGCGTAGGCCCTCCCATCCTCCGCCCGGGCCCCGGGCGGAGGGAGGCGCCGCCCTGCGTGCCTTAAGGCGTTGCGGCCCAAGGGCCTCTCAGGAGGAGGAATCCTCATTCGCTCTACCCCCTTGTCGTCGGTCGGGCCATCAAGTGACCAGGCCAGGGACGATGTTCAAGGGGGGTTCGCGGGTCCTCCAGAGGATACGTGACCTCTGGGGAAGGGACCCCAAGGGCATGTCGATCGACCTGCTCCGGGTCGGTATCGGGGTGGTCTGGGCCCTCAACCTGATCTTCATCCTTGCCCCGAGCAACCGGTACTTCCCGATGTTTCAGGCGATGGCCAGCGGCTTCGGGCCATCGTCCCTGGGGGGCCCCGGGTTTGCGAACTTCGTCGCCTCGTACCCGGTCCTCTTCTCCTGGCTCATCGCTGGGGTCACGACCTACCTCGCCTTCGCGTTCCTTCTCGGGCTCACCACGAGGCTCGCCTGCGTGGTGGGAGGGCTCGCCTCCGTCGCCTTCCTCCTGACCCAGTTCTACGCGACCTTCGCCCTGAACGGCACCGGGACCGACGTGGGCGCCCACCCGCTCTACCTTCTCATCTATCTCATCCTCTTCACGGCCGGGGCGGGCCAGTACTTCGCCCTCGACCAGTGGATGTGGACGAGCGGCAAGGCCCGCCTGCCCCGACTCTCGCGCTGGATCGCCTCGCCCAGGGACCTGCCCTGCAACGCGACCTGCCCCGCGGCCGTTCGCGGGACGGGCCGCCCCAAGCCAGAGGCCGACGGGGAGGGGGAGCTCCTCTGGGACCCGTCGCAAGGCTCCTCCGACCCCCCTCGAGAGGGCGGACGAGGGACCCTGTGGGGGATCTTCCTCATCGTGGTGCTTCTCGTGCTGGCCGGTGCGGGGGTGGTCCGCCTCGTGACCCTCTCGAACGCCAAGGCCTCCCCGCCGACGCAGGTCGACATCACGGGCATCCAGCTCATGATCGACTACGGCGCCAACGTGACCCAGGACGGGTTCGGCCCGCCACAGCAGGACGGCTGCTGGGGCTGCGTCCAGTCGGTCGCACCGGGCGCATCGTTCTCCACCGTTTCGATGCTGACCAACAACCACAGCGGGATATCCCTCACGGTGACCTCGCTCGCGGTCGCACCGCCCTTCGTCCTGCTCTACGGACCTCACACCCCGCAGACCGTCCCTCCGGGGAAGATGTGGATGTTCAACATCGGCGTGGGGACCCCCGACGCTCCGGGGAGCTACGTGGTCGTGGTCACCTACAACGTCGTCGAGTGAGGAGGGCGCGCGGCGCCTCGTGGCTGCGGCCGACGCTCAGTTTATCTCGGGCATCCTCTCCCCCACCCCATGTCCGCCGCCTCCGCTCCCGCGCGCGAGCCCGCCGCCGAAGCCCCCCCTGCGATCGGACCCCTACGTCCTGGGGACGTCGTGGTGGTCCTCGGCGCGGGCAACATGGGCGCGGGCATCGGCCAGGCGGCGGCCCAGGCAGGCTTCCGGGTCCGCCTCCGGGACCTCACCGAGAAGGACCTCGAGCGCGGTCGCGCGGCCATCACCAAGACCCTGGACGGGGCGGTCCAGCGCGGGAAGAGCAGCCCCGCGAAGAAGGCGGAGGTCCTCTCCCGGATCACCTTCACGACGGACCTCAAGGAGGCCCTCGCCGGCGCACGCCTCGTCATCGAGGCGGTCTTCGAGGAGGAGAAGGTCAAGCGCCCGCTCTTCACGGACGTGGTCGCGCAGGTGTCCGCGGACTGCCTCGTCGCGACCAATACCTCGAGCCTGTCGGTCTCGAAGCTCTTCGAGGACTTCCCGAACCCCGAGCGTTTCGCGGGACTGCACTTCTTCTACCCTGCCGCGATCAACAAGCTGGTCGAGGTGATCGGGGGCCGGTCGACCTCTGCGCGGACGCTGGAGGTCCTCGACCGGTTCTCCTACGCGCTGCGCAAGATCCCCATCCGGGTCGAGGACCGGGCCGGGTTCTGCGTGAACCGCTTCTTCGTCCCCTTCCTGAACGAGTCCGTCCGGCTGCTGGAGGAGGGGGTCGCGAACCTCAGCACCATCGAGCAGACCGCGAACGAGCTGCTCGGGACTGGCATGGGCCCGTTCCAGTTGATGAACGTGACCGGGGTCACGATCGCCTACCACTCGATGGGCTCGCTCCACGCGGCCTTCGGGGAGTTCTACGCGCCCGCGAAGCTGCTCGAGACCCAGCACAAGAACGCCGCCCGCTGGGACACCGCGGCGGGAGGGGACTTCCAGCCCGAGAAGAAAGAGGCCGTCCGCCACCGGCTGCTGGGCGCGGTCCTGGGGATCGCGACGCGGCTCGTGGAGGAGGGCGTCGCCACTCCCGAGGACACCGACCGCGGGGCCACGACGGGGCTGCGCTGGGCGAAGGGTCCCTTCGCGCTGCTCAACGAGGTGGGTCCGGCGAAGGCCCTGGAGCACGTGGAGGCCGTCCACGCCCGCTGGGGCGACGCCTTCCCCGTCTCCAAGGAGCTCACCCGTCTCGGGAAGGAGGGCGCCCCCCTCTGGCCCCTCGCCCAGGTCCGCGTCCGGAAGGAGGGCCCCCTGGGCTGGGTCCTGCTCGACCGGCCCGAGGTCATGAACGCGCTCAACACCCGTCTCTTGGAGGAGCTCCACGAGAAGGTCGTCCAGACGGCCTCGGACCCCGAGGTGCGCGTGCTGCTCCTCGCGGGGAGCTCCAACGTCTTCGCGGCGGGGGCCGACATCGCCGAGATGGCCTCCAAGACCGTGAACGAGGGCCGGGAGTTCACCATGCTCGGCCAGCGCGTCACGCGCGAGATCGAGACCCTGGCGAAGCCCGTCATCGCGGTCGTGGAGGGCTATGCCCTGGGGGGCGGGCTCGAGCTCGCCCTCTCCTGCGACTTCATCCTCGCCGCGGAGGGGACCGTCATGGGCCTTCCGGAGGTCTCCCTCGGGATCCACCCCGGCTTCGGGGGCACCCAGCGGATGGTCCGTCTCGTCGGCCGCGCCCGGACCAAGATGATGGTCGAGAGCGGGCTCCGCATCAAGGCTGAGGAGGCCGAGCGGTGGGGGCTGGTCGCCCGCCGCTTCCCGCCGGAGCACCTGCACGAGGAAGCGCGCTCCCTCGCTAAGCTCATCGCATCCCAGGCCCCGATCGCCGTGCGCCTCGCGCGCGAGGTGACCGACCTCGGGTCGGATACCGACCTTCCCACCGCGCTCCGCCTGGAAGCGGAGTCCGCGAGCTACACCTTCTCCACCGAGGACCAGAAAGAGGGCATGCGCGCCTTCCAGGAGCGCCGCCCTCCCAAGTTCCGCGGGCGGTAGACCGGCAGGCGACGGGCGGGCCGGGAGCACGCTCTCCCTCCCCCCACCGTCGCGGGGGGAGGCTCGAGCGCCCTACTCTTTGGAGGGAGGGGGCGAACGGGTCTTCTGGTCGGGCGCGCCGCCGTTCGAGCGGCTCCAGCCCTTCCAGATCGCGTCCTTGCCCAGCGTCAGCACGGCGGGCGTGAAGAAGAGCTGCACGACGAAAGCCTGCAGCAGCACCGCGAAGCCGATGCCGAGGCCGATCGCGGCCAGGAGCCCGAGGGGGCTCGTGAACCCGAGGAGGAGGAAGGCGCCCCCGAGGATGACGGCGGCCGCGGTGATGACGCCGCCCGCGTGGGTCACCGCGTCCTGGATGGCCTCGACCCCGCGGTTCCCCAACATGCGCTCCTCCTTGACGCGGGTGAGGAGCAGGACGTTGTAGTCCATCCCCAGACCCAGGACGAGGATGAGGAGGATGAGCGGGAGGAGGAAGATGAGCGCCTCGTTCTCGAGGACCCCCACCACGAAGTACGTGGCGGCCCAGCTCCAGAGGATCGAGAGACCGATCACGCCCAGGGCGAGCAGGGGGACGAAGGCGGAGCCCAGGATGAGGAGCATCAGCACGAGGAGGCCCAAGGCGGCGCCGATGAGCATCTCCTCGGTCGCCTGGTTCACGAGCGTCTTGATGTCCTGGGTCGTCGGGGCCGCTCCGCCGTAGTAGACCTTGTCGATGCGGGGGTGCACCAGGACGTAGGAGTTGACCCGCTGCTGCAGGGAGTCCATCACCGAGATCGCGGGGGCCGAATAGCCGCTCGCGTTGGTCTGGACGTTGAAGAGCACTGTGCGACCGTCGGACCCCACGTAGCTCCCCACGGTCGAGTTGAGCTCGATCTGCACCGCGGGCGGGAGGTGCGTGAGGTTGAGCCAGGTGTCGAGGGAGGCCCCGCCTCCCTCGACGAAGGTGCTCACGCCCGCGACGCCAGGGGTGCCGTTCATCGCTTGCTGGAGCCCCGCGATGTCCCTCAGCTCATTCGCATTGGGACCGGAGGCGGGCAGCACCGGGGAGGCGAAGGTCGCGAGGACGTAGCTCGGGCTGGAAGAGCTCGCCCCGAAGTCCGCGGTGAGGTGGGTGAAGCCGACCTGGGCAGGGTTGTTCGCCGGGAGCCCGATGTTCGTGATGTCGTAGGAGACGGGGACCTGGAGGGCGACCACGACGATGGGCGCAGAGATGAGCAGGATGAGAACGATGACCGCCTTGGGGTGCCGCGTCGCGGAGGTGCCGGCCCGGGCGATGACGTCCCGGTTGGAGTCGATGCTCCGCCGGCGGGCGGAGGCGTAGCGCTCGAACCGCTTCCCTGAGTTCGGCCAGAAGACCCTCGGGCCGATGAGGACCAGGAGGGAGGGCAGGACGGTCAGGTTGACGATGAGCGCGAAGAGGACCGCGATGAGGAGGCAGAGGCCCAGTTGGAGGAGGAAGCTGATCCCCGAGAGCGTGAGGGCGACCGCGACCACCATCACCGCGAGCCCGCTCGTCGCGATGCTCTGGCCCGCCCAGCGGACCGTCCGCACGACCGCCCGCTTCGGAGGGGTGCCACGGACCAGCTCCTCCCGGTAGCGGGCCAGCAGGAAGACGGAGTAGTCCGTCCCGATGCTCATCAGGAACACGAGGACGATGGACTCGATCTCGGCGTTGAAGGCCGTGATGGTCGTCCCCACCACGAAGATGGCGGCCAGGCTCGCGACGAGGGCTATCCCGATCATCCCGAAGGCGAGGAGGGGGGCGGAGGGCGAGCGGAAGTAGATCAGCATGATCGTGAGGAGCACCACGACCGTGAGGACCAGGAGCAGGCTCAGCGCCGAGGTCGCGAGGTAGCTCGTCGCTCCGTCCAGCGCGGCCGCCCCGGTGACGTAGGAGCGGACCGGCTGGTAGCTCGGGGAGGAGCTCAGCACCTTGGAGACCTGCGAGGTGATCTCGGAGACGTCACTGTAGGTGACCGAGCTCCCGTTCACGTTGTAGCCGTCGTCCACGTTGAAGGAGACCATGAGCAGCGTGGCCCCGCCGGAGGGGCTCACGAAGCCGCTCATGATCTGGTCGGGGACCGGCAACGGGTAGTGGCTGACCGGGTTCGAGACCACCTCGGAGTCGACCCAGGCCCCCACCGCGGCGCTGGAGGGCGGCGTGGTGCCCGGGAAAGCGTTCCAGATCGTGAGGAGCCAGGACGGGGAGATCCCGACCTCTCCGCCCAGGACCTTCGTCGCGACCGCATGCTGAGCGGGGACCTCGCTCCAGTTGAGGAGGTTCATCTCGCCCAGGACGAGCTCCGCGGGCGCTAGCGCCCCGGGCATGGTGAAGAGGGAGGGCAGCAGCGAGGGCAGGGAGCTCCACATCGCCTGGTCGGCGCAGTCGACGATGGTCTGGGTCGTGAGGCAGCCCCCGAGGAGGGTCTCGTTGAGCCCGGCTCCCCCTCCGAGCGTGCCGTTGTAGAAGCCCTCCAGGATGGCCGTCTCCAGGGCGTTGCCCGCGAACCTCAGGAGCGTCGCGTTGTAGGCGGGGTAGTCGGCCCCCGTCGCCGGGGTGCCGGGCGGCAGGGTCGGGACGATGGCCTGCCAGGTCCCCACGTAGGCGGACGCGGGGCCCCAGATCGCGCCCGCCGTCTCGTTGATCGAGACGGGGAGCGACGGGGTCATGGTGAGGGAGGGGGAGAGGAAGGCCCAGCCCAGCTGCACCTCGCCCCCGAGGTAGGCCGAGTAGGCGGAGTAGAACGATTCGACCGAGCTCACGTTCTTGAGCGAACGGTCGGTGCTGAGCGCCTGGGCGACCGCCAGGGTCGCGTTCTTGCCCACCGGGCCCAGGACGTTCGGCGTCTCGAGCAGGACGATCGCGGAGGAGGGCGAGGACTGGGCGTGGGGGAAGGCGGCGCTGTAGGCGTTCTGCGCCTGCACGCTCATGTCGGAGCTGGGGAGGGGGTTCGAGAACCCCCCGCTGAGGACCGTCCCGACCTCGCCCGCCGGGAGGATGCAGACCAGGCTGATCGCCGTCCATAGGATGAGGGCGTGCCAGGGGTAGCGCGCGATGTGGCGTCCTAGGCGACCCAGGGGGTGGACCGGCCCCTTCTTCTTGCGCCGCGGCCCGGGCGCGGCCGGTCCGGTCGTCTTCACGTCGGCCATGGTTCCTACGCGCTCCTGGTTCCGGAGGGGGACGTCAGGGAGAGGTCCAGAGGAGGGGCGCTCGGGGGCTTCGCCCTAGTGGCCCCCACCCTTCTCCATGTGGGCCCGGTAGCCCACCGCGTCCAGGAGGGGGGAGCCTCCCTCGGACCGGGTGACCTCGAGCTTGTAGAGCCAGCCCGCACCGTAGGGGTCCTTGTTGACGAGCTCAGGGTGGGACTTGAGCTCGGAGTTGACCGCGACGACCTTCCCCTCGAAGGGGGCGTAGACGTCGGCCACCGTCTTCACGGACTCCAGGACCATCACGGGCTGGCCGGGATGGCCCTCCTTCCCGATGGCGGGAAGGTCGACGAACACCACGTCGGTGAGCTCCGCCTGGGCGTGGTCGGTGATCCCGACCGTGACGACCTTGCCCTCCTGGCGGACCCATTCGTGCGAAGCGGTGTAGCGGCGGTCCTCGGGGACGTGGCTTCCGGTGGTCATGTTCCTTCCTCCCAGCTCTCCAGGTACTTCTTCTGAGCGGCCGTGAGCTCGTCCACCTCGGCGCTGTAGGGCCTGAGCGCAGCGCGGGCGACGGATTCGTCGAGCGGCAGGGGGACCGGGTAGACCCCGGGCCTCATGCCCTTGCCCTGCTTCTTGAGGTGCTCCGCCGAGAGGGCCTGGAGCGCGAAGCTCATGTCCATGATCTCGACCGGGTGCCCCTGGCCCGCTGCGAGGTTCACGAGCCTTCCCTCGGCGAGGAGATAGATCCGCCGCCCATCGGGCATCCGGAACTCCTCGACGCCTCCCCGGGCGGTCCGCTTCTCCACCGCGAGCCCCGCGAGATCCTTCTTGTTGATCTCCACATCGAAGTGGCCGGAGTTCGCGATGCAGCAGCCGTCCTTCATGGCCTTGAAGTGCTCCGCCCGGACGACGTCATTGCAGCCGGTCACCGTGATGATGAAGTCCGCCTCGCGCACCGCGTCCAGCATCCGCTTCACGCGGAAGCCCTCCAGACGGGCCTCCAGGGCCCGGGAGGGGTTGACCTCGGTCACGATCACGTCCGCCCCCAGGCCGCGGAAGCGGGAGGCGACCCCCTTGCCGCACCAGCCGTAGCCCGCGACGACCGCGGTCTTGCCGGCGATGACGAGGTTCGTCGCGCTGAAGATGCCGTCCAACGTCGACTGCCCGGTGCCGAAGCGGTTGTCGAAGAGATGCTTCATCGTCGCGTCGTTCACATCGATCGCGGGCCAGGGGAGCTTCCCGTCCCTCTGCATCGCCCGGAGACGGACGACCCCGGTCGTCGTCTCCTCGGTGCTCCCGAGGACCTTCCCGCGCTTGCCGTGACCGCGCTCGATCGCCGCCGCGACGAGGTCTGAGCCGTCGTCGATGATGATGTCCGGGTCCGCGTCCAGCATCGCCTGGATGCCCTGGCGGTAGGCGGTGATGGACTCGCCCTTCACGGCGTAGGTCTCGATCCCCTGGTCCAGCACGTGCGCGACAGCGTCGTCGTCCGTGCTGAGCGGGTTCGAAGCGGCCATGTGGACGTCCGCCCCACCGGCCTGGAGAGCGAGGGCGAGGGCACAGGTCTTCGACTCGACGTGGAGCACGAGGGAGAGCGTGAGGCCCTTGAACGGCCGCTCCCGTTCGAACCGGGCACGGATCTCCTCCAGGATGGGCATGTGGGCCCGGGCCCATCCGACCTTCCGCGCACCGATCTCGAGGTCGCCTACCGCCTTGGGCTTCGACACCCTTGCTCACCGTCCGCGCGGCGCACCCGGGAGGGGTTCAAAGGGATTGAGGTCGGTCTCGGCCCACCCCTGGCCTCGCGCGAGGGGGGTGGGCCCCTCGACCGAGCCCAAGAACGGGGGCCCCTCACGGTCCTTCCAGAGCCCTAGGGCGAGTTCCACGGACGGCGGCGGCCGGGCCCCCCTCGCGGCGAAGGTTCGCAATGTGGGGCGGGCTCGCGCACTTGCACCGCAGGCCCCCCACGGACCGACGGCGGCGATCAGATGGCGGGTCCGCCACGAGGGATGCGCCTCCATAGGGGCCGAGACAACAGGCGAGGCGGGGGCAGGGGAAAGGGTTAGCGGGCTCGGGGCCCCGCTGGAGCTCCCGCCTAGGGCCCGGCGAGAGGCGGCGGCGGGGCGGCTCTCAGGGCTCCGGGAGGGAGCCCTCCGCCTACTTCGTTGCCGCGCCGCAGAACGGACAGACCAGGAAGTCCGCGTTGATCTCCCGCTGGCAGCTCGAACAGACCTTCATGTTGGCCCCGGTCGCGCCCGGAACGGGCGCGGGCCCGGGCGCGGAGGGCGGAGGAACCGGTCCGCGCGCCGTGGGGGGCGCGGAGAAGCCGGCGCCGAGCCCTCCGGGTCCCGCGCCGCCGGGTGGCGGCGCCCCGCCCTGGTAGAGGAGGTCGTCGGCCGACACCTTCTGCGCGGAGGGGGCCGCCATGCCGGAGCGGGTCCCCTGGGTCTGCTGCAGCTTGAAGGCGTTGTAGGACAGGTAGGTCGGCTGGCGCTTCCACCAGTCCCAGAACGCGCCCTCGGTGTAGTTGTCACCGAGCTCCTTGCGGGCCTCCGCCCGGTAGCGCTCGATGGCCTGAGCGTACTCCTTGCGTTGGGCCTCCTCGGGAGAGGCTCCCGACTTGCCCAAGAGCAGCGCGGAGCACTCCGGACAGAGCTGGCTCTTCGCCGGGATGGTCGAAGCGCAACGGCTGCACCTCACCATCTCCGTCTCGAACTCGGCGCCGCACCTGGGGCAGGCGGGAGCGGTCTCGGGGATGAGCTCCCCGCACTCGCCGCACTCGACCAGGCGTCCGCGACCGGTCTTGCTCATGAGGAGGACCGCGACGACGACCACGACCACCGCCGCGACCGCGGCGATGATGAGGTAGAAGAGCGTCGTCGGTGCGCCATTGCAGAAGAACTGGCTCAACTCCTGGCTCCCGCTGCAGGACGCGGCTGCCGGTTGGAGCGTGACCGTGTAGGTCGTGGGGTCCCACCGGGTGAGCCCGTTGTAGGTCGCGACGAAGACCACCTGGTAGACGCCGGGCGTCATGGGGGAGTTCGCGCTGTTCGGGAGACCGAAGGTGAAGTTGGTGAAGGCGACCCCGTTCTGGGCCCGTGCGACGTAGCCGAGCCCCAGGTAGTCCCCGTAGGAGCGGTTGCCGATCCCGTTCTGTCCCACGTAGTAGACGTCGAGGGAGGCATAGCCGCTGCCGTTGAAGACCACCTCACCCGGTACCGTCCAGGTGGGGTTCGTGCCCCAGGCGACGGTCTTGTCGTTGAACTGGATCCCGTGGATCTGGATGTTCGACGGCCAGACGGTCACGTTGAACTGGGCCACCCGGGTGTAGCTCTGCCCGCCATCCTGGTAGGTCACGAAGATCGCGAAGAGACGGGTCGCCCCGCCGGCGACCGGGCCGCTCGCGGTCATCACGCTCTCGTTCAACACCCAGTGGGCGGTCAGGTTCTGCTTCTCCCACTGCGTGAACGTGCTGTAGGTGGTGTCAGGGTTCGTCAGGTTGAGCCAGTAGGTCCGCTGGGCGGTGACCAGCGTCGCCAGCTGGAAGGTCGTCGAGGCGCCCGGACCGCCGGTGTTGACGACCGCCGCCCGGAAGCCGAGGTCGGTGCCGATGCCCACGCTCGCGTTCGGGGTCGCGTAGAAGGTCCCGCTCGCGTTGCGCTGCTGCTCGGTGAGGTAGGTGAACACCAGCGAGGTGTAGTCCACCGTGGTCACCGGGACGAGCGAGGAGGTCGGGACCTCGAAGCTGAACGGCCTGGGACCGTTGTTCCCGGAGGTGGTTGCGGCGTAGGAGACCACGGCCTGGATCGTGACCCAGCAGGAGCAAGGCGAGGTCAACGTGACCTGCACCTTCGCCGACCCCGTCTGCGGCACGACGGCCGAGGTGATGAGCTGCGGGGCGCCGACAGCCGTGAAGGCCCCGGGGGCGGGCGGCGTCGGGGTGTTCGACATGCCCAGCAAGAACTGGACGCCCGTCGAGCCCGGCTGGGCGGTCGTGTCGCCCTTGTTGGAGAGGGTCGCGACGAGGGTGAGCTGGTTGCAGCTGTTGGTCGAGCCCGAGACCACCGGCTTGCCCGTGCAGGCGTCGAGGATGGAGGTGGAGACCTGGCCCGCTCCGGTCGGCGTCTCGAAGGGCACACCGTTGCTGTTGAACTGGGCCCCCGCGGCCTTCCCGATCGAGGTCGGCCACACCGTCGAGTGCGTGGGGTCGATCATGGCGTAGAGCATGTGCGGACCGATCGAGCTGTAGGGGAGCTGGAAGGTGAACTGCAGCGTCGCCGTCGCGGTGGGGTTCGCGAACGCCCCGTTGAGGAGCGGGGTGAACCCGACCGTGTCGTTGTACGCGACGGTCCCCGTGCCGCCTCCCGTGGAGTAGTCGTCGAAGACGTCCAGCGGAACGGACGGAGCCTGGATCGAGAAGAAGTTCGCGTCCTGGACCGTCACGTTCACGGTCACGTTGTAGTTCTCCGTGAAGGTGGGCGGGTTACTACCGGCCGCGTCCGCAAGGTCGAACTGCAGCCCCACGATGCGCAGGTCTGCGGTGAGCAACGGCAGTTGGACCACCGGGATGTTGGTGGGACGACCGCAGCCCGAGGGATAGGGCCACGCGCAGAGCGATGGAGAGCTGATCCGCTCGCTCACGGTGGTGCCCCCGTTGCCCGTGATGTTGGTCGCGGTCTCGAAGAGCGTCATGTTGTACTCCCCGAAGGAGTACCCGCTCGGGACCGACAGGGAGGTCACGTTGTTGGTCACCAGGGCGATCCGAGCGACCCCCTGCCCGTTGGTGATGTCGTAGCCCGTGGAACCCTCCACGTTCGTCGCCCAGGCGTTGAGCGCGTTGAAGAGCATGGGGACGCTCGCCTGCAGCCAGGTCGAGCTCGCGAAGTTGAGCCCGGTCACGTTGTTGGGGTTGGTCGAGGCGGGGTTCGCCGGGAAGGCCCCCAAGGACGCCCCCACGACAGGTGCACCCTGCGGGTTGACCACGGTGGTCTGAACCCACTGCATCACGTAGAAGTTCGAGGTCTGGTCGGGGACGAACGCGCTCACGTTGGAGTAAGGGTTCGTCCAGTAGCTGTTCGCCGTGGAGTTCACCAGGTAAGCGACGGAGCCGCCCTGGAGCAGGAACTTGTGGGAAGCGTAGGCCGGGACCGTGCCGGGGGCGACCCAGTTCACGTTGAAGGTGGTGTCGATGGCGACCACCTTGGAGCCACCGGAGACCACGAAGTTGTACTGGAACGCGGGTGTGAGGGAGATCCAGGTCGAGTTGAGGGTCACACCGGGTGCGCTCGCCGCGCTGAGGGAGACGTAGCCGCCGCCGACGCCCGTGCCGATATGGAACGCGTTGAGGAGGGAGGCCAGGTTCCCCGAGTCGAGCGTCCCCTGGACGAACCCCAGGGAGAGGTTCACCTGCAGATAGCCCACGCCGCTCGTCCGCTGGAAGGTGACCGGGATGTTCTGGGCCGGGCTGCCGTAGAGCAGGAAGCTCACGGTCGAGCTGACCGGGGCGCCCGAGTTATTGTACATGAAGTTGACCGACGCCGCCGACCACGCGTTGTAGCCGTCCAGGACCAAGGGGGTCGAGGGGACGATGTTCGCGATGGTGGTCGTCCCGGTGGAGGAGAGCGCGGTCGCGGCGTTCGCGCTCGCGAAGTTCTCCTGCAGGGCCGCGGTGCCGGCGAGCGGGCTGGCATAGCTCCCGTTGATGGAACTGCCCGAGGCCACGAGCGAGCTCGATCCCGTGAC
The DNA here is from genome assembly GCA_027306505.1 of Thermoplasmata archaeon. Classification (GTDB taxonomy): domain Archaea; phylum Thermoplasmatota; class Thermoplasmata; order Lutacidiplasmatales; family UBA184; genus JAKAAX01. Next base: position 25,341 of record DAHUZP010000052.1, read on the forward strand.
CAGGACCGCGGGTCCGAAGGAATTGTCCGAGGTGTAGTTCGCCGGCCAACCGCTGGCGACGGGGGGGTTGCCGGTGATCGAGGAGTCCGTGAGCTCCAGCAGCGAGCCGCCGCTGACCCAGACGTCCCCGGGGAACTCGAGCGCGCTGTTGTGGTCCAGCGTGAGGGTCCCCCCGCCGGTGACCGTGAGGTTGAGCTTGCTGTAGGCGTAGATCTGGTTGGGGTCGGTGGTGATGGTCGAGTTGTAGAGCGAGACGTGTCCACCGGTCTCGATGTTGAAGGTGTAGCGCTGGAGGAGCGCGGAGGAGCAGGCGCAGGACTGGCCGGTCACGCTCTCGAAGCGGACGGTCATGTTGAAGATGGCGAGCAGCCCGCCATTCTCCACCGTGATGTTCCCACCCATGAGGTAGGTGTTGAGACCGCCGTTGGTCGAGGGGGAGAGCTTGAGATAGCCGCCGTTGACCGTCAGGTCCGGGTTACCGTTGACGGAACGGGGGTGAAGGGCGTTCGCGTGGGGTACGGCGAGCTGCGGGACCGAATAGCTCTGTGTGGCGGAAGTTCCCAAGGAGTTGCTCATCCCGATGACCCCCAGGCCGGCGAAGCCCGAGAGCAGGAGCAACCCTAGGATGGCCCACACGATCGCACGGGACGGCCTAGGCTTGTACACGCTGAATTCCTCCCAGATGTCTCTGGTGCGGGAGCACCAAGAGGCATCAATTAAATCTTGTCCTTCCTATAAAAGACGCTCGGCCGACCCCGTGGGGGGTCAGATTCAGAGCGTTCTCAGCAACGGCGGGAGCGTGAAGAGCAGAACCCCCGCCCATGATAAGAAAAGCCCCGCCAGGAAGAGGCGGTAGGCCCTGCGGTCGGGGATCCGCAGACCGGGAAGGTGGCGGTCCGGGCGGAGCTCCAAGAGGAAGGCGGCCACCGCGAGGGCCCAGGTCGTCCCGACGAGGACGTAAGGGAGGAACGTCGCCGCGGGCACGCCGAGCAGGGTGAGGGCGGTGCTGGAAGCGGTGGACGAACCGGTCGCCGACCCCTGCGCGAACCCGCCGCTGAGCGCGGTGAGCAGCACGATGGTCCCCGAGAGCGAGAAGGAGATCGAAAGGAAGTAGAAGCGACGGGGGGAGAACCGGAAGTGGAAGGCCAGGACGACGAAGAGACCGACCAGCAGGAGGACCAGGGAAGCCACGTAGAAGGCGGTGGACTTGAGCAGATAGTCCTGGAAGGTCGTCGCGTTGACGGTGAGGTAGGCCAGGTTGAAGAAGACCGCAAAGAGGAGGATCGCCGTCAGCTTGGGGAACGCGGGCTCGAGCCACTCGTTACGGAGGTCCGACTCGGAGACCGGCTCGTGCAGGAGCCGCTTGCGCTCGTACCAGATCGCCTCCTGGGTCGCGAAGGTGAGCAGAAGGGCCGCGGCGAGCGGGAAGAGGAGAGGCCCGGCCAGGGCGATGACCGGGTTCGAGCTCATCTCCCCCCCCTCCAAGAACGACCGCGCGGTCCTATGAAGAGATGGGTGGACCTTTCGGACCGAGAGGAGGGGCGCTGAGCACCCTCCCGGCCCGGGTGGGGGGGAGCCCCCCCAGCGGGGAGGGCCCGGGCGCACGCTTTTCCCCCCCGGAGGACTGTTCCTAGCTCGGGGGCGGGGGGGGGTCCTTCGACGTCGATGTTCTCTCCCGGCTTCAGCGCTGGCTCCGCTCGGGGAGATGTCCGGGCGGTCGAGGACCTGCGCGAGGACCTCCTCCGCGAGTACGGCTACGAGGTCCTCCGTGACCAGTACGCTCTGTACACCAGGCTACCCGCGCCCCGTGTCTCGGAAGTTACGCCCGAACTGCTGGCCCAGCTGGAGCGAAGGCTGCGTCGGGAGGTGCAAGGGCTCGCCCAACGGGTCACGACCGCCTTCGTCATCGCCGACCAGGACTACGTGGAGCTCGACATTGAGCAGTTCCTTGCGGTCCTCCGGGAGCACCAGCCGGCTCCGATCCGGCAAGCGGTATCGGACGCCCTGTCGGGCGTCGCAGAAGGGCGAGACCCCCGGCTGCGGAGGATCCTGACCGAGCTTTCCGAGGTCCGGCATCGCGAGCTCGTCGAGAACGTGCGCAGGGGGGGCCGAAGTGCTTCCCGGCTCACCTCCGGTCGTCGTGGGCGGGTGGTCGCCTACCGGCAAGCACCTCCGGAGGGGACGAACGACCTCGCGCTCCTGCCCACCATCCGGGCCGCCGTCCGTCGAGGCTCTCGGATCGGCCCCTCCGGTCGGCTCGATATCCAGAAGCAGGACCTGCAGCAGAACATCCGGTACACCCGGGTCGGCTCGTTCATGGCGCTCGTGGCGGACACCAGCAGCTACGATGAGGACACCCAGGAACAGACCCGGGGCCTCGTCCGAAGCCTCCTGCTGGACGCCTACGAGCGCCGTGACCGGGTAGGGCTCGTGCTCTGCCGGGGGAACCGGGCCCAGGTGGCGAGCGACTTCACCTCGGACGTGGACGCGGTCCGGGCCCGGTTCATGCAGTCCGCCTGGGGGGGCCTCACGCCCTTCACTTCCGGGGTCTCCGAGGGGGTCAACCTGTTCCTGGCCCGGCTCGCCGACACCATCGATGTGGTGCGGCTCTACGTGCTCCTCTCCGACGGGCGGGCGAACGTGCCCCTGGTCCAGGGGGGGGACATCCGTCGGGAGCTCATGCACCTACCCTACCTCTTCGAACGGACGATGCTCACCCCGGTCGTCGTGGACGTTTCGCCCCGGGGTTCCCCCTTCCTTCGCGAGTTCTCCCGGGTGTGCAAGGGACGCTACTACCACCCCCCGACCCAACGCTACCACAAGGTCGCGCTCGCCCAGGAGCTCCTCAACAGCCTCAACTCCGGGGAGAAGGACCGGGCCAACCTGGTGGGGAAGACCTTCCTTGGCCGGGTCATCCGCTCCTCGGGATCGGGCTCCTCGCCGTCCACCGACGGCGGGGCTTGAGGCCCATCGAGGCTTCCGCCTGGGGAGGGGGGGGGAGCCAGGGGCGCTCTCAGCGCAGCAGGTAGGCCAGCAGCGCGAGGACCCCTGCCGCCAGAAGCAGCACCGAGCCCAGCTTCACGGCCCCGCCACCTCGCACGAACTTCTGCACCCCTCCGGGACCGGAGGCGTTCTTGGGCGCGGCCTCCGCGCCCGACAGGTCGGCGCCGCAGCCCGGGCAGGTCCTCTCCCCTCCGTTCAGCGGCTCGCTGCAGAGCGGGCAGGTCTTTCCGGACCCACGGGCACGACGGGGCCCTGCCGAAGCCATGGGACCGTCGGTGCCCCCGGAAGCGGAAGAAGAGCCGTTGCCAGGCACGGAGGAGGCCGTAGCGGCGTCGGGTGACGGGGTGGTCGCCTTGAGCAGCTTCCCGAGCTCGGCCCGGTAAGCTTCCTCCCCCCGGGTCCTGCGGACCTCTTCCAAGGCGGCGTAGCTCCGGGCGATCTTCGCCGCGACCTCATCCGGGGAACCGAGCACCTGGGACTGGAGGTCCTTGAGGCGGCTCTCTCGCTCTTGGAGGTCCTTCTCAGCACGAAGGACGCGGAACTTCTTGATGCGCCTCCAGTCCTCGGCACTGACCGCAGCGGGCTTGGACCCGCCGTTCCCGTTGCTGGGGGGAGGGAGAGCCTGTGGACCTGAGGGCGCTTCGCCTGTGGGGAGCCCGTGCCTGTTGGATCCGTTGAGCTGCCGAGTGACCACCCACGGCATCCGCTCGAGCCGGGTCCGGACGGCCTCGGCGCGACGCAGCGACGCCTCGATCACCTGCAACCGGCGCTTGATCCCGACGAAGCGCTCGCGGTAGGCCTGCGTGTCCAGCCGGGAGGTGGCGACCCCCTCGGTGAGCTCCGCCGCCTCGCCCACGAGCTTGAACTTCTCCTTCTCGAGGGCCTCGATCTTCGGCAGGACGTCCTTGTGGAGACGCCGGGCCTCCTCGACCTCCTTCTTGAGGACGGGGGACTGCGCGATCGCGGCCTCGATCATCTGCCGGTCATGGTCGGAGACCGCGGTAGAGGCGAGGAAGAGCTCGGGGATGAGGAGCTCATGGCTCTCGAGCTTGCGGATCAGCTTCTCCGCTTCCGAGAACCAGGGCGAGCGGTAGACGAGGCCGCCAGGGGTCTCCTGGACCGCTTCCGCGGGCATCTCCAGGTACTGTCCGGAAGCGAGGACCCGGTAGGCCAGAGGCTGGCCGCTCTTGGAGTCCAGAAAAACATCATCGACGATCCCCAGGATGGGACCGTCCTCCTCCACGAAGAGTGGTTGTCCGAGCCCCCTTTTTGCTTCAGGCCACAGCGTGTGTCGCAGGCTAGGCAAGACCCAACCGTCCAGACGAGTCCGGTTCCCCCACTCATCAAGGGGGCTCCTTCCAGATAACGTATGTGCTCGAGCTTCGGCGTGGCCGAGAGACGGGGACCGCGGGCGACGGCCCCCCGGTCCTCGGACGTTGACGCCGGGAGGGCTATATTCTGCAGCGGCCATGGTTTGTTCGGCCCGGGGGGGCTTGGGGGATAGCCGACGACGCCCGACCCAGATGCTCCATCGCTGTCCGCCAAGCGGCGACGAGAGGAACAGAAGGACCCGGTCGCGGACTTGGACCGGCTCCTGGAGGAGTTCGATGTGGAGGGGCTACGTACCTCCCAGGGTGAAGCCCCCAGTGCGTCTCCCGCCGAAGAGTCGGCCGCGACCTTCACCCCGTCTCCGGCGGAGACCGAGGCGCCTGCCCCCGAGCCCACCTCCGAGGTCCCCGCCACCTCCTCCGACGCGGGGGTCGCTCCTGCCGAGAGCTCGGACCTCGCAGGTCCGGGGCTGGGGGAACCCCCAGGAGAGGACCTCCAAGCGACGGGCCCCCAGCCAGACCTCTCGGAGGGCCGGGACCCGGGCGAGATGGCCCAGCGAAAGTTGGAGACCGATCTCGAGTCCCTCCTCCAGCAGGCCCGGCCAGAGGGCCGGGGGGCCTCCGCTGAGTCGATGGGCCAGAGCCTCTCGGAGGTGGAGGCGCTCGCCGGAGAGGTCCTGGGGGAGGACCGGTTTGTCGGGGAGGAGTCGCTCTGCCCGGCATGCGGTGCGGTCACCAGCGTCTACGCCGACTCCTGCGGGAGGTGCGGCGCCCCCTTCGACACCGAGGTCTGCAAATGCGCACACTGCGGGGCATGGGTCCCCTCCGAGTCGCTCTTCTGCGATTCCTGTCAGCAGCCCTTGGTGAACCCCGAGGCGCTCTGCCCGACGTGCAGCTCACCGGTCCCCTACCACGCCCCCAAGTGTCCCCGATGCGGGGCCGAGCTGGTCGAGGGGGAGATGCGATGCGCCCGTTGCGGCTCGGGCGTCTCCCCCACCGCCATCACGTGTGACTCCTGCGGCCTCCTCCTGGTCGAGGGCGCCCGCAAACGGACCGAGGCGATAGCGGCGGCCGCGGCCGCGGGAGGATCGGTCGCGGGCGTCCAGGTGGGCGCGATCAAGGCGACCCTGGACGGGGGGGCGCCCATCCGGGCCACCCTGGACGGGCCCGGGGTGACCGAGGTCGAGGTCGAGAACCGCATCGAGAACAAGCTCACGGTCGAGGCCGTGCTGAAGCAGCCTGAGGGGCCCCCCGGTGGACCCGCGGCGGCTGCTGCCGAGCGGCAGCTCCAGCAGAAGGAGGCGCGCAACAGGCTCGCCAGGGCGAAGGCCCGTCGCTCGGACGCCTACTACCCCTTCAGCGCGGTCGTGGGCCAGGAGAAGATGAAGACCGCTCTCCTGCTGAACGTCATCGACCCTCTGGTCGGGGGGGTCCTGGTCTCAGGGCAGAAAGGGACCGGGAAGTCGGTCACCGTCCGCGGCCTCACCGAGGTGACCCCGCAGATCCGGGCCATCGAGGGATGCCGGTTCTCCTGCGACCCCTCCCGTCCCGGGGACTGGTGCTGGGAGTGCCACGAGAGGTTCGAGGGGCGCACGGCAGAGTCGATCCCCACGATCCTTCGTCCCCTGAAGGTGGTGGACCTTCCGCTGAACGCGACCGAGGACCGCGTCGTGGGGACGCTGGACGTCGGCCGCATGCTCACCGAAGGGGAGGTGGCCTTCGAGCACGGGGTGCTCGCGGAAGCGAACCGCGGTGTCCTCTACGTCGATGAGATCAACCTCCTGGACGACTACGTGGTGGACGTCCTCCTGGACGCGGCCGCGATGGGTCGCGTCACCGTCGAACGCGAGGGGGTCTCCGTCTCCTACCCGGCCCGGTTCGTCATGGTGGGGAGCATGAACCCTGAGGAGGGCAGCCTGCGCCCGCAGCTCCTGGACCGCATCGCCCTCATGGTCACCGTGACGGGCGTGGAGGACCTCGAAGGGCGCAAGGACATCGTCCGCCGACGGGAGGAGTTCGAGCGCGACCCCAAGGCGTTCCGTACCCGGTTCGAGCCGACGCAGCAGCAGTTGCGGGACTCGGTCGCGAAGGCCCGGGAGATCCTGCCCCGGGTGGACATGACGCCCAAGCTCTTCTCAGCCGTCCCTAAGGTGACCACCTCCTTCGGTGTGGACGGGCACCGGGCGGACATCATGATCGAGCGGGGAGCGAAGGCCCTCGCGGCCTACCACGGGCGCACGGAGGTCACCAGCGCCGACCTGGGGGCCGTCGCGGAGATGGTGCTTCCGCACCGTATGCGGCGCAAACCCTTAGAGCAGGCGGAGTTCAATGCGGAACGCCTGAAGCGCGTGATCGAGGAGAACGTCTAAGGCAACGGATGGCGGTCCACAGTGGCAGGGAGCGGGGGTAGCGGGGTTGCTCTGGACGCGGAGCTGGCCTTCGTCCAGAAGAAGATCCAGGAAGGCATCGACCGGCTTCGGGCCGAGATGGAGGCCCATCATCGCCAGGAGATGGCGGAGATGGAGCGCCGGGTGAGCGAGGTCAAAGAGCAGGAGACCTCCCGCCGTCTGGAGGCCGCCCGCGCCTCGGCGGACGCCGACCTCCAGAAGAGCGTCGCGAAGACCGAGAGGGAGAAGGACGCCGAGTGGCAGCGGCGCCTGGAGGACGCTCTCCAGCGCAAGGAGGCGGAGGTCACCGCCCGGCTCAAGGGGGAGTCGGACCAGCGCCAGGAGAAGCTCAAGGAGGAGCTCGGCCAGCGCTACGACCGGCGCGAAGCCGAGCTCAAGATGCAGCTCGACCGGGACAAGAAGGCCCTGGAGGACGAGCTGCGCCGCGCGAACGAGCGGGACCTCGCCCGCGACAAGCGCGACCTGGAGGAGACCTACCAGGCCCGCGTGAGGAAGAGGGAGGAGGAGATCCGCCAGCAGGTCTCCGAGGAGTTCCGGCTCAAGGAGATGGACCTCCGCCGTACCCTGGAGGCAGAGCTGCGCCAGAAGGAGGCAGAGCTACGGGCCCAGATGGAGGAGCGACTGCGCCAGCGGCAGGAGGAATGGATGGCCTCCCAGGCCAAGAGGTCCGAGCAGGACCTCATCACCGCTCGTGCCGCCCAAGAGGCGGAGTACGCCCGCAAGACCGAGGCGGCGGAAGCCAGGCTTTCCGCCGAGCACCGCACACGCCTCTCCGAGGAGGAGCGGGAGATCCGGGGCCGGCTCGACAAGGAGTTCCAGTCGGAACGACAGAAGGTGGAGGAGCAGGTCCGCGCTCGCCTCCTGCACCGTGGAAGGTTCTCCCGTCTCAGCCGGCTCCTCAAGGAGCCGCTCTTCCCCTTCCCGGCGGTCGTCGGTCAGGACAAGGCGAAGCGGGCGCTTCTTCTCAATCTCATCAACCCCCACGTCGGGGGCGTCGTCCTCTGGGGACCGGAAGGGAACGCGAAGTTCTCCATGGTCGTGGGGTTCGCGGAGCTCACCGACCCGATCCTCGACAAGCTGCGTCCCCAGCGGGCCGAGCGGCTCGCCTGGAACGACCCGTCCCGGTACCTCGTGGGGCAGATCCACTTCGGCCGGGAGCTGGGCA
>DAHUZP010000054.1 GCA_027306505.1 Thermoplasmata archaeon
CGGACCACCCTGCTCCAGACCCTCCCTCTGGAGACGCCCCACTTCGGTCTCCTCGCCACCCGCATCATGAGCGGAACCCTCACCCTCACCCTCACCCTCGCCCACATCGTCCAGGCGGTCCACGACATGGGGGAAGAGATGTCCCTGGGCGATCTCGGTCGGGTGCGAGCCCCCGGGCGAGGTCACCCCTCAACGACGGTTATGGGATAGGAGAGCCGTGGACCCGACCTAGACGGGCGCGCGGAGGGACCCCCGGGGGTCTCGAGCATCCGATACCTCCAAGAGGAGAAAGTTCGTGGTCGACCCATGTTCGTCCCCCCGGTCGAGATCACCGACATTCATGGCCGGGTGGAGGCGTACTCCACGCGGTTCGACGGGGTGGCCGCCAACCCCGGGCTCGGGACCCACGCGCTCGGGAAGAGGCCCTCCTGGGACGCGGAAGCGCTCTGGTGGGGTAAGTTCTTCACGGGGGTCGAGAAGGGCGACAGCGTCGCCTTCGTGGCCGAGGGGGAAGGACGGGTCGTCGGGATGGCCGCGGAGACCCGGAAGGGGAACCACGTCGAGGACCCGCACGTCGGGGTCCCGGGCTTTTCGCTGGTCCCGGGATCACGAGGCAAGGGTCTCGGGGACCAACTGATGAACGCGCTCAAACCCCGCCTGTACGGGGAAGTTCGAGCTCCTTCCGCTGGCGGTCATCTCGGCGAACGAACGGGCACAACGGCTCTACCGAAAGCACGGGCTCATGGAGTTTGGGCGTGCACCGTGGGCGTTCAAGCGCAGCAACCGCTACTTCGACGAGGTCCTCATGTGGCGGCCGCTCGAGCCGGGAGGGACCTCCTCCCGCGACCCCACCCTGAAGAACGAAGCGCACCGTCGCGGGCCTTGATCGCCCCCTCCCTGGGGAAGTAGTGGATGACGCAGACCAAGCCCCGAGCAAGGAAGACGAAGGGCCGAGCGAGCCCTCCCTTGAGCGGGAGCACCGCCGCTCAGGAGATCGATGCGATGATCCGTGACACGCCGGACTGGCGTGGCGCTGCGCTGACCGGGCTGCGCGCCGCGATCCTGACGGCCGATCCCGGCATCGTCGAAGAGGTGAAGTGGAAGAAGCCGAGCAACCCTCAGGGGGTGCCGGTGTGGTCCCACAACGGCATCGTGTGCATCGGCAACGTCCTCAAGGCCGCCGTCCGGCTCACGTTCACCAACGGTCCTGAGATCAAGGACCCCAAGAAGCTCTTCAACACCCGGCTCGACAGCAAGGTCGTCCGGGCGATCGACGTCCACGAGGGAGAGCAGTGGAACGAGGCGGCCCTCAAGGCGATCGTTCGCGACGCTGTCCGACTGAGGACGTCGACCTCCGGTACACGCTGAGAGCACCCTCCCCAACGGCCCGCTCCACGGATCGACGCGTCCGGTGAAGCCCGTGGCCTGTGGCGACATCTAGGGTAGGGCGGGAACTCGGCAGACGTCGGGCAAGAAGGTCCGCGACCGCATCTCCTTGAGCGGGGAGAGTGGACAGAGGAGCGGCGCCGCTGTCGAGGCCCATCCTCCGGCCGACCCCTCCGGCGATTGGCTGGACCAAGAGTGGGACACCGAGATCGACCTCCTCGGGCTGCATGCGAAACCGGTCCTGGGCCGGGGCCTCGACCTCCTCGTGGACCCGGGCATGCTGCTGACGACCTCGAAGGTCGACCGCCCCCTCCGGAGGATCCGCCGGACGAGGAAGGATCCCCGCGTGGTCCTCCTCCGCCTCTCCATCTCGACCCCCGAAGCGGTCCGAAGGAAGACCACCTTGCGACCCGCCTACGTCCGGGCGAGCCATCGAGGTTGGGTCACGAGGCCGATACGCGGGGAGGTCCACATCGAGGCCACCGGGAAGACCGCGAGGCAGGTGCTGAGGGAGGCGTCGGAAGGGCTCGCCCTGCGAGCGGGGCGTCCTCCCGCGGTCCGGAAGGGCGCTCATCGGCCCACCGCTCGCAGGCGACGATCCGCCGCGCTCTATGGTGACCGAGGCCGTCGAGCGCTCCGAACCGCTCGGTTCGCTTCAGAAGGCCCGCTTCGGGCCCAGCTCGGGCGCGAGGCTCTGGAGCCCCCGAACGACCCCCTCGAGAGGACCCCTCTTCGAGGGAATGCCTACCGCTAGGGCTTAGAGGGCCCATGGTAGTGGGCCTCACCCGTACGGTGTCCCATGGACGAGGCAAAAGGGATCCCCGGAGCCGGTGCCGGCTGGTTCGGCGAGCACGCTCGGCAGCTCAAGACGCTCTTTCGAGCGCTCTTCGGGATCATCTGGGGGATCGATGGCGCCCTCAAGTTCAGGCCGGGCGTCGCCTCGAGCTTCGCGGGGATGGTCTCCGACGCGTCCGCTGGACAGCCCGCGTGGCTCGCCCCGTGGTTCTCGTTCTGGTCGGCGCAAGCCGCCTCCGACCCGGCCTTGTGGGTCTACCTCACGGGGACGCTGGAGCTCGCGATCTCCTTCGCGCTCATCGCAGGCTTCCTCCGCAAGGTCGCCTACCTTGGCGGAGCGGTCCTGAGTCTGTTCATCTGGGCGGTGCCGGAAGGCTTCGGAGGGCCCTACGGTCCCTCCTCCACCGACATCGGCACCGGGGTGATCTACGCGATGACCTTCCTCATGCTCCTCGTCATCAACGCGGCCTACGGGCCGAGCCGCTGGAGCTTGGACGCCCTGCTCGAGCGTCGATGGCCCGTCTGGGCGAGGCTCGCGGAGACCGACGTGCCCTTCATGGGACCGCTCCCGCTCGCCTCCGCACCGGCGAGAAGGTCGCCCTAGGCCCCTCGACGGGTTGGCCGGGGCGGACCGTTCTCACCTCGAGGGCGCACGAGGAAAACCCCCTCCGCGGCGAGGGTTTTCCCCCCCGAAGGCCCTCGAGGGCAGACCCTCAACCCTTACCTACCCCCTTGTCGTGGGGTCGCCAGAGGTCCGACCATGGGACAACGCATCGGCAAGGAGAAGATCGTGCGCGAAGACGGCTATCTATACTTCCTCGGGAAGGACGGCTATGTCTGGAAGACCCCGACCGCCCGCAACAAGCGGGGCAAGAAGGCCCGAGTGGGGACCGAGAAGTTCACGCGCGAGAAGGGGACGATGTACTACCTGGACAAGGCAGGGTACGTCGCCAAGGCCAAGATGAAGAACGCGTGAGGGAGTTCCTCCCTCCGGCGACTTCGAACTCCTTCCCGACCCCCCCTGCCCGATAGGGCAGGGGGACCCTGGTCCTTCTCGACCCGCTCATCTCTCCGTCGTCCATGACCTTCTGACGGTCGCACCGCGTTTCTCCTCCTCGACTGAGGTCTCCAGGGTACCGGCGCCGAGGCCGTGGAGGGCCGATGCACGAGCAGGACCTGCGACACCGCCGGCTCCGGGCACCTTAAGGGGCCACCCCCTCTCCATGCGGACCGAGGTTGGAAAGCTTGAGCGGATCGCCGACCGAGGGTCCGAACGGTCCCCGGACCGGCGCTCCTCCCCTTCCCAACGGCGGGAGCGTCGTGAGCCCCGCGGGTCGCCCCCAGGCGCTCGCGAACCTCCTCCTCAGCCGAGTGCTGAGGGGCGCCGGGGCGGGCCTCATCAACATCGGGTTCCCCTACCTCGCGCTCACCCAGGTCCGGACCGGGGCGTTCCTCCTCGGCCTGCTCTATGCCCTCGGCGCCATCTCGACCGCCGCCCTCACGCTGGTCCTCAGCCGATACGGCAGCCGGACCCACCTCCGCCACGCCTACCTGCTCTCGATGGTCCTCCTCCCGGTGGCGGCTGGGCTCCTCCTCCTTCCTCCGGAGCTCCCCGTCCTCGCGCTCGCCTGCGCCCTCGGAGGGATCAGTGCGACCGGCTCCCTCGCCGGCGGCGGCGTCGGGGGACCGGCGATGCCGCTGCAGACCGCCGTCCTCTCCGACCTTGTCCCTGCGAGCGAGAGGACCGTCTGGTTCGGGCGCTTCACCTTCGTCGCCACGCTCGCCTCGGCGGGCGGGACCCTCCTCGGCGGCTACGTGGGCCTGGAGGACCTCTTCCTCCTCGCCCTGGCCCTCAGCACCGCCTCGATCGTGGCGGCGATCCCCGTTCCCGTGCGCAAGGTGGAGCGGGGACGGGTCCCCACACCCCAGAGCCGGGAGACGATCCGGCGGTTCACGGCGACCGGCGTCCTCAACGGGTTCTCCCAGGGATTGCTCACCCCGTTCCTGATCCCCTTCTTCGTGATCGTCTTCGGGGTCCCGCGACCGGAGATGGCCGTGCTCGCGACCCTGGCCGGGGTCATCGGGACCTTCGCCGTGCTGACCGCCCCGGCCCTCGAGAGATGGGGAGGGTTCGTCCGGGCGGTCGTCACGACGCGCCTGGTAGGCGCCGCCCTCGCGGTGGCGATGCCTTTCGTGCCGTTCCTGGCGGCGGTCGCCTTCTACCTCGCCCTCCCGGCCCTTCGCGTGGCCGCGCTCCCGGCCCAGACCGCGGCGCTCATGGGCCGGGTCTCGGCGGAGGACCGCTCCGAGGGGGCCGGGATCAACCAGGCCGCCCGGGTGGCGGCGGCGAGCGGAGCGACGGCGCTCGGAGGGTTCGCGCTCGAGGACCTAGCGGTCGCGATCCCCTTCATCGGGTACGGGGCCGCGCTCGCCATCAACTCCTACCTCTACATCCGGTTCTTCGGGTGGAGGTCCGATCGCATCCCCACCGCGTCCACCTGATCGGCCCTCCTCGTCCACCTATGGCCTGCGCCCAGGGTGGCCATAGAGGAAGCTCGCCTCAAGCGACATGTAGCGCTGCGGGAGAGGGCTGGTGATGCGGTGCCGACGACCCCGGAGGTTGAGGCCGGGCGACACCGTAGGCATCATCTCCCCGTCGTCCGGCTCGGCGGCGAGCTTCCCGGCCATCTTCGATCACGGGCTGCTCGCGCTGCGGGAGACCTTCGGGCTTCGCGTCAAGGAGTACCCCACCACCCGCCGGTCCAGCGAATATCTGTGGTCCCACCCGAAGGAGAGGGTGAGGGACCTGCTTGGAGCGCTCGAGGACCCGGAGACCTCGGGGGTCATCGCCGCGATCGGGGGGGACGACTCGGTCCGCCTGCTGCCGCTCCTTGAGCGACGAGAGCTCCCCCACGAGCCTAAGGTCCTACTCGGATACTCCGACACGACGACCTTGCTGACCTGGCTCCATCAGCGCGGATGGGTCACCTTCCACGGCCCCTCCGTCATGGCGGGCTTCGCCCAGACCGCGTCGCTCCCCCGGGCCTTCCCGGCGCAGGTCCGGTCGGTGCTCTTCGATCCCCCGTCGGCATACGAGTATCGGCCCTTCGGACACTATTCGGACGGGTACCTCGACTGGTCGCTCCCGCGGAACCTGGGGAAGGTGAAGCCCCCCCACCCCGACCGGGGGCCCCATCGCATCCAGGGGGACCGACGCGCGCGAGGGAGGCTCTTCGGGGGGTGCCTCGAGGTCCTCTCCATGACCCTAGGGACCCCGTACTGGCCCCGGGCCGACTTCTTCGAGGGAAGGCTGCTGTTCCTGGAGACCTCGGAAGAGAAGCCCACGCCGGACCAGGTCAAGCACTTCCTTCGGAACCTCGGGGTCCAGGGGATCTTCGATCGGATCGAAGGCCTGCTGGTGGGTAGAGCTAGGAACTACTCCCCGAAGGAGAAGGCGGAGCTCGACCACGTTCTGCGGAGCGTGGTGGGAGAGGAGTTCGCCCGCCCGGAACTTCCCCTGGTATCGAACCTCGATTTCGGCCACACGGACCCCCAGTGGGTCCTGCCCCTCGGGGTGCGGGCGGAGATCGACCCGATGCGGACCTCGCTACGCCTGCTCGAGCGCGCGGTACTCTAGGAAAGGGGCCCGTGCCCCAGCGGGGCTGAGGGGGTAGCTGGGGGAGGCGGGCCTCTCACCTTCGGCCGAAACGGGTACCCTGGCGGCAGCCCAATCCTACCCCTACCGGTTCGGTCCGACTTTGATGCCTCTCTCCTGGCTCCCGCGCCCGTGCCCGACCCGTCGACCCTGACCGACCCCCTCACCTGCCTCGTCGAGGAGCACCGGATCTTCCGTCGTGAGACGAAGAGCTTCCTCGAGCAGGTCCAGCGGTACGGGGCGCTCATCGGGACCGTCCCGCTCGACGCGGCTCCCGTGCGCAAGTTCGCGCGCTTCCTCGAGGAGGACGTGGACCGGCTGCACGGAGGGAAGGAGGAGAAGGCGCTCTTTCCGTTCCTCTCCGGCCACTTGCCCCCCGAGGGGGGACCGGTCGAGGTCCTCCTCGTAGAGCACGGGGACCTACGGGGCTTGCAGCACACGCTCGCCACCTCGGGTGAGAAGCTCGAGACGGACGCCGAGGCGGCGGAGGTCCAGCAAGCGGTCCTCGACTCCGCCGGACAGGTGCACCGGCTCCTGGACGAGCACATCGAGAAGGAGGACACGGTCCTCTTTCCCATGGCGCGGGAGGTCCTCTCCCCGAAGGAGATGGACGACGTCCGCGAGGCCTTCCGCGCCTTCGAGGGCGAGCACGGCGCGATCCTGGGCCGTGCGACCGGGAGCCCCGGGACCCAGGAACGAGCCCTGCCTCCCTTCTGCGCGGCCGGGCGAGCCCGCCGCGACACCGCCGAACGGGCTTGACGGCATCCTCAAGAGCTCTGGGGGGACGGTCCCCCCCAGACGGGCCAAGGGCCCACGGAGGCGGAACATGTCGCTCTTCCAGAGGATCTTCGGTAAGAGCGCGGAGCCCACCGAGGAGGAGCCGCCCGCGCCAGCGGCTCGGGCGGCCTCCTCCAAGAACGCGAGGCCGAAGAAGCCCCACAACCTCAGCGCGCTGGAGGTCAAGGCGTTCCTTGAGGAGAACCCCCACGTCGTGCTGGACATGTGGGCCGCGTGGTGCCGGCCCTGCCGCGCGATGGCCCCGGTGGTCGAGGCGACCGCCGGGGAGTTCTCCGGCAAGGTCGCGTTCGCGAAGGTCAACATCGAACGGGACCCGAGCCTTGCGGAGAAGTGGGAGGTCCGCAGCATCCCCACGCTGCTCTTCTTCCGTGATGGCGAGCTGGTCCGACGACACTCGGGACTGCTCACGGCCCAGGCGCTCTCCCGCACCGTTCGGCGGACGTTCAAGGTCTGACCGCGATCCCTCCACGGCGTCCGCGAGGAGCGACCGGTGGAGGCTCGAGCCCCCCGGCCGTGAAGAAGGGGTGAGGAGGGGGACTAGCGCTGCGTCCGCTTGCGTCGTCGGGCCGCGATCTTGCGGCGCCGGGCGATGTGGGCACGCTTCTTGTTGGCGCGCGAGCGGCGCGTAACGAGTCCTGAGGTCATCTCAACGCTCCTTCTGGGCCTAGGGCCTCGAAGCCTCCCTCGATATAACCTTCGTTGAAGGGGCCCCCGTGGCCCACGAGGGTGCTCGTGTAGCGTGAACGGTCCCCCCGGCCCCCCGCGAGCGGCGCAGGACGGGACCGGGCCTAAGGTCAAATCGTCCCACCTCCTGGGGCATGAGCACCCCCCGGGGTGGAAGCTTGGGAACCATGCCGACGAAGAGCCAGAAGCCCGCTGCCGAGGAACCCGCGCGACCGCCCGAGCTCGACCCCCGGACCACCTCCCCCGTCCTTCGGGCCCTGCTGAGCGAGCTCACCTTCGACCCGGAGGACCCCTCCCAGGGGGCCCTGCTCATGTTGCGGGCGCGGGTCACGGGGACCGCCGGCGATGGCCGTGACGCGGAGCGCTCCCGCAGGGCCCTCGACTGGCTCGTCCGTTCCTTCACCGCAGAGTGCGTCGAGGCGACCGGCATGCTCCTCGAGGCCCGACGTCTCCGCACCCTCTCCGCGATCGTGAACCCCGTCTCCGCTGAGGCCGCCAAGAAGACGCTCGACGAAGTCCTCGCATCGCAGCAGCGACACGCCTCCAAGGTCTCCGAGCAGCTTCGCGCCCCCCTGAAGGGAAAGGACGCGGGCCCGGAGGAGGAATCGGTCTGGAGCTCAGCGGTCGACGCGGTGGAGGAGGTGGGACGGGGCCTCGCGTTCCGCTCGATCGAGGCCGCCGCCGTGCGCGGAGCCCGGCACTCCGCCGGCGAACTCTCCGACCGCGCCGGATGGAACCTCGCGGTGAGCACCGCCGAAATGGCGGTGCAGTCCACGATGTGGGAGGCCGCTCACAACGAGATCGGCGCCCTGCTGAAGGCGCCCCTCCGCGCAGGGTCCGGACCAAAGGTCATCGAGGCGGCCCGGCGAGCCTCGGAGAACCGTTGGCGGACGTTGGTCCAGGCGGTTTCCGCCTCCTATCTAGGCCTTCTCGCCACCCTGATAGCGCCCACCTGAACATCGGCCGACGTCGATCAGCCGCGCCCCGGTCCGAGGATGCGTACCCTGGGGGGGCTGGCCTCCCTTATAGGGGTGGAGGGGCTAGCATCCTTGAGGTACGGCAACTCGACCGGGCCCTTTCAAGCATGCGGAGGGTGAGGCGCAGGGCGTCGTCGCGACGAGGCGTCACCCCGATCATTGCCACCGTCCTGCTTCTCGCCCTGACGATGGTCCTCGTGTCCGTGCTCTACTACATCGTCCGGACCCCGATGCCGCCGCAGGCCCCCTACCTGGGATTCCAGGCCGAGTGGAACGTAGGGAGCGTGGAACTCCTGGGCGATGGTGACAATGCCCCGGGCGCGACCCAGTGTCCGGCCGCGACGGGACACATCTGCTTCGTCCAGGGCACCCAGTTCGTCATCTCTCAGGTCTCTTCCCCCGCGCCACCGATCTCCCAGATCGTGGTCCAGTTCATGTGCAATGGAACCGTAGCGCTGCAATCCACCCTGGCGCAGATCACGGCCGCGTCCGCGATCGCGGGGGGTGGGGCGGGAGACGGCTCGCCGCCCACTTCGGCGGGACTTTGCGGCGGTCACTACATTCTCAATCACTGTCAGGACCCCTCGGGGAACTGGGTCTCCGGAGCCTGCGCCAGCACCGACTACAACTGCTTCGGGTCGGTGGGCAGCGGCATCCCTCTCTACTCGATGGTCTACTACACCCCGACCTCCACCACGAGCCTGGTCGTGGAGGCAGGGGACACGTTCACGGCGTACTCGGGAGGATACTGCATCTCGGCCAGCATCGACCCAAGCATCGGAGATGACTACTACGGCCCGCCCTCGTGGTGCAACACCATCCCGGGAGCTTGCTCGGTCCAGCTGTTCTATACCGGGAACCCTCAGACCTACATCGGAGGGTTCTCCCTCGCGCCATCCACGACCGGTTGATCCGGTCGCGTGTGCGGGGTTGACCCGGCCCTTCAGCGAGCGGTCAGTGGCTGGCCGCGAGCCGAGTGGGGGCCCTGGACCAGGCCAGGTTCCCGCTCGGGGTGGGCGAGCGCGGCGCCCAGGGGCGCGAGGACCGTGGTCACGATCCCGACCGAAGCGACGAGGGTGAAGAGCAGGGGAGTGAAGACCCCCATGCTGAGGAGGATCGTCGCGCTCGCGAGCTCCACCGCCCCTCGCCCGTTCACGAGGGAGGCGACCGCGGCGGAGGCCCGAGGGGACCAGCCGAACCCGAGCGGGACCGCCGCGCCCACCATGATCTTGGTGAGGCAGGCCAGGAGGATCAGGACCCCCAAGATCTCCGCGGTCTGGAGGGTGAAGAGGAGGGTCAGGTTCATGTTGAGGCCTACGAAGGCGAAGAAGAGCGGGATGAAGAATCCCCAGGTCATGGTGCCGAACACGCGCCCGATCTCCCTCCGGGCGACGGGGCCCGCGCTCTCCCGGGTGACCAGGAGCCCCGCGTAGAAGGCCCCGATGAGGAAGGTCAGCCCCAGGGCCTGGGAGAGCAGCGCCGAGGAGAGCGCCCCCAACATGAGAAACGCGAACCAGACCTGGCGCTTCCTCAAGGGCCGGGCGAGGCGCTCCTGAAGACGGAGCCACAGGGGACCCTGACGCAGTAGCTTCAGCCCTTGGTGGATGCTCAGCACGACGGAGATGAACACCGCCACCTCGAGGATCGCGATCACGAGGGGCAGGAAGGAGGTGGAGCCGCCTCGGAACTGGAGCAGGATCGCGAAGGTGGTCATCGCCGCGAGCTCGTTCACCACCGCCGCCCCCATCACCATGGATCCGAGGCGGGTGCGTAGCATCCTCAGCTCGATCAGGATCACCGCCATCACGGGAAGCGCCGTGATGGAGAGCGTGAGCGCCAGGAAGAGGGCCGTCAGCGTGGAGATCCCCGGGACGATGAACGGCACGACCCAGGCGACGATGAGGAAGGGGACCAGGAAGACGGTCACACCGAGGACCGCCGAGAGGGCCCCCGTGTTCCAGATGTCCTCAGGGACGATCTCGAGGCCCGCCATGAAGAGGATGAAGAAGACCGCGATCGTCTGGATCGCGGTGAGCCCGGCCCCGACGGTGGTGTTGGGGTCCATGTTGAGGCCGAGGTGGGGCCCCAGGAGCGTCGGGCCCAGGACCACGCCCACCGCGACCTGGCCCACCAGCGCCACGTGGCCGAGCCGTCCGGCGACCTCCCCGGCGATGACGGAGGAGCCCAGGAGCAGGAACAGCGCGGTCAGGAAGTCCACGGGGTCGACCAAGGTCTGGAGCCTCTTGGACGGTTAAATACAAGGCGGAAGAGCCCCTGGGCAGCGAGAGCGGCACCCCGATGCACCGGCCCCAGTTCATCATCGGACTCCTGGTCCTCGTGCTGGGGCTCTCCTCGATCCTGGTCTCCCTCTACGAGCTCCCGCACCCTCCCACGGTCCTCTCCGGTTCGGGGGTGGGCACCGCGACCGGTCAAGCCCTCCCCTCGACGGTCCCCGTGCCTTCCAACGTCACCGTCGCACTGACGGGGGCCCCGGCGGGCTCCTACATCTTCGGGAACTTCTCGGTCGTCAGCTCCTCCGGCCCGGGGCCTTCGGTCATCTTCTACCTCCTGGACGCGACGCAGTGGGCGACCTACAACTCCACCTTCTCGAATACGAGCCCGTACCCTTCGAGCTTCCAGCAGACCTTGGAGAGCAACACGGGAGCGAGCTGGAACAACGCCTCCGTCCTCGGCTCGTCCTTCGCCCTCGTCTACCTCGCCCCCAGCGGCCACGCCGTCACGATCTGGGAGAGGGCGTACTACTCGGAGAGCCCCACGGGGTCGAACCCGGTCCTGCTGGCCTCCCCGCAGGAGGTGACGCTCGATCCCCACGTGGCGCTGCCCGGCCGGGCGCTGGTGCCTCTCCCCACGCTGGGAGGCTCCACCTTCGCCCTGGGGGGGACGTACTCGGTCACCCCGAGCGCTCCGGGCGCGGTCGTCCTCTATCTGGTCTCTCCGAACGACTCCGCGACCTGTCCGGTCTCCTCCTTCCTGCCCAGCGATCCGGCCTGCGCGGGGGACTTCTTCCCCATCGCGGGATGGGCGCTCCAGGGGACGCCCACGACCTCCTGGTTCCTGCGGCTCCACGGGACCGTCCAAGGTTGGGTGATGGTCTTCCTCTCCACGCTCTCGCGCACGACGCAGGTGAGCTACAACGAGACCGCGTGGAGGCTACCTTCCGGCGCCACGTTGGACCCGGCGACCGCGCTCACGTCGGTCGGAGGCATCAGCGCCTTCTTCGGCTTCCTCGCCGCGAGCGGGGCCTTCATCCGCACGAGGGCGCCCGCCGGGGGAAGGAAGGCTCGGGGCGAGGGGCTCCCGGCGACGCCAGCTGCGCCGCCGGGCGCTGGGAAGAGCGGAGCTCCCCTGACGGCCGCGGCGAGCGCGCCGGTCCCGGCCTCGGTCGCGAGCCCGCCGGCGGCACCCGTCCGTCCCGCCGCACCCACCGTGGGGGAGGCTTCCCCCCTATTGGTGGAAGTGGAGGAGCCGACCGATGAGGCGCCCCCTCGGACCCCGATCGCCTTGCCGGCCTTGGGCGTGATCCGGGTCACCTGCGGTCTATGCGGAACGGGCTACCCCATGAAGGGCGGTCGCGGCTCCTGCCCGGTCTGCGGCTCGAAATCGGTCGTCTACGCCCCCGCGACGGGAATGGAGCTCCGCTGACCTGGACCGCGGAGAAAGGACACCGCCGTCCAAGGAGCGTCGGGTCGGGACGCAAGGCCAGGGTGCGGGCGTGTTCCACGCCTCGAAGACCCACCCACCGGCGAGCCGTCGACCGCGTGGAAGCCGACGGCCCATCGACGGTCTACCCAACACTTATCTCCCGCCTCCTTCTCCTATAACCGCAGGGTGTGTTCTACGTGGCTACCCCTCAGGCCGTAGCAAGACCAGCTCAAGCGCCCCAAGTGAACCTGCTTCAGGCTGTCCTTTTGTTCAGCGCGGACCATTCGCGAGGCGGGCGGACGCCGGTCACCCGTGAGGACTATGTCCGGAACATCCGGAAGCACCTGGGCGGGGCCGCCTACAAGGACATCAAGGACGCCCTCCTCAAGCTCCAGCACTCGAACCTGGTCCGGATCGAACAGCTTGGTCCTGAGGACTTCCAGGTCCATGTGACCCCCCAGGGCCTCGATCTGGTTCATCGGGCGCGTTCCTCCGCCGGGGGATCGGGCATGTCCCACGCGCCTCCCCCACCTCCACCACCACAGGGCGCCATGCCCTCTCAGGCGCCCCCGAGGCCCCCGCCCCCACCGCCTCCCGCGGGCAACCAGGTGGTCCAAGCGGGGCCCGCCGCCCAGGCCGCTCCAGCCGTGCGACCCGCGGTGGCAGCGCCTCGTCCGAACGCTGCACCCCCTCCCCCCGCAGCTGCTCCACCCTCCCCCGGCCCTGCTCCTGCGACCCCGGAGGCCGCGACGACCCCCGCCGCCGCTGATCCGGCTCCCTCCGACGCCGACGCGAGCCCTCCCACCCCCGACGCCGGCTCCCAAGCGGAGGTTTCCGGCACGGGCAT
Organism: Thermoplasmata archaeon; assembly: GCA_027306505.1. Taxonomy (GTDB): domain Archaea; phylum Thermoplasmatota; class Thermoplasmata; order Lutacidiplasmatales; family UBA184; genus JAKAAX01. Next base: position 12,806 of record DAHUZP010000054.1, read on the forward strand.
GGACCCGCTCAAGGCCTTCGTCGCGAGCCCGCCCGCCTCGGCTCCGTCGGAGACGGAGGAGGCCCAGCCCGCTCCGGCCGAGACCTCGGACGGAGGACGGCAGTTCACGGTCCTCGGCTCACCCACCCTCTCGCCGGGTCCCGGGGATGCGGCGGAGGCGACCGCCACGCCCGCCCCGTCCGTCCCCTCTGGACCGAGCTCTGAGGAGCTCGACTCCCGCCAGAAGGGCCTGGACGAGCGTGAGAGAGCCCTGTCCGAGCGCGAGCAGCACGTCCAGCAGCGCAGCGAGGACCTCGCGGCCCGGGAGAGCGCCCTCGCCACGAACGAGTCCCAGGTCCAAGATCGCGAGAGCAAGGTCTCCGCCCGCGAGGAGCAACAGAGCGCTTCGGAGAAGGCCGCCGCCGAGAGAGCCTCGGCCCAGGAGACCGAGGCGGGCAAGGGCCTCTCGGAGCGGGAGGCGGCCCTCGCCGAACGCGAGCGGCAGCTCGGGGAGAACGAGCAGACGCTCCAGGCCCACACGGCGGAGCTCCAGACCCTCCAGCACGACCTCGAGTCGCACCAGATCGAGCTTCAACGCCGCTACCAGGAGCTCGAGGCCCGGGACCAGACGCTCAACGAACGGGAGAAGGGCCTGACCGAGCGGGAGAGCCGGGCACCCGAGGGCGCTCCGGCGGCCCCTCCCCCCGGGTCCGTCGAGGAGGCGGACCTGCGGAAGCGTGAGGGAGAGGTAGCCCACCGGGAGACCGACCTGGTCCGGCGGGAGAACGAGATCAAGGCGCTCCGCGAGGAGCTCGAGAAGCGCGAGGTGGCGACCCGGGAGCGGCTGAAGGCGCTCGGGGCCCGGGAGGACAAGATCCGGGCGGACGAGTCCGCCTTGCGCGACCGGGAGACCCACCTGCTCTCCCAAGAGGAGCAGTGGGAGAACGTCCGGCGGACCCAGGAGCAGGAGCTCCAGCGCCGCCAGATGGAGGCGGAACAGGTCTCCACGGCGGCCCGTGGCAAGCTCTCCGAGGTCGAGGAGCGGCAGGCCAGGATGAACGCGATGGAGAGCCAGCTCACCGCGCTGCAGGAGACGGTGCGCCAGCGCGAGGCGAAGATCACCGACCGCGAGCAGGGATTGAACGGGCGCGAGATCGAGATCACTCGGCGGGAGAACCTCGCCCGGGGCGTCGAAGACCGGCAGGCCCGTCGCGCGGTCGAGCTCGAGCAGCAGTCGAACCTCCTGCGGGACCGGGAAGGCTCGCTGCAGGGCCGGGAGCGGCAGATCTCCATGCGGGAGGGGGCCGCCCAGCGTCAGACCGAGGAGATCGACCGCCGTCGCCGGTCGCTCGAGGAGCGCGAGAACGTCCTCATGCAGCACACCCAGGCGCTCCAGGACCACGAGTCCCAGGTCGAGGCGCTGGAGCACCAGCGGGCCCAGGTCCGCAAGAACATGCGCGACGCCCACGAGGGGCTCCGTTCGCACGTGCAGAAGCACCGCGGCCAGGATGCTCCCCCGAATGCGGACCCCGAGCCCGACAGGTAGCCCCCGCACGGGGGGGATGGCCCATCCTCCCCCCCTAGGAGATCGCGGGCGCGGCGGCGCCCTGCGGCCCTCCGTTCTCCCTGGGGGGTGATCCGCGGCCCCTCCAGGCCTTGAGGAGCTCGAACCAGCCCCCGGAGGCCACGCCCACGCCCAGGGCGATCGCGAGGTCCGCCAGGGGGAGCGGCACGAACTCGAAGACCGAGGCGACCCATGGGACGTAGAGCGCGATCGCGAGCGCCGCCCCGGTCGCGAGGAGGATGTAGCCGAGGTAGGGGTTCGGGCGGCCCCTCAGCTGCGTCATGCCCTCGGTCCGGGAGCGCGAGACCAGCATCAGCGCGAGGTTCGCCGAGACCAGGGCGCTGAAGGTGAGCGAGCGGGCGAGGGCCTCCGAGGCCCCCTCCTGCATCGAGAGGATGAAGAGCGCGGCCACCGCCCCGAGGACCACGAAGCCCAGCCCGAGGTTGAACAGGACCATCCCCTCGCCGTAGAGGGAGGCCCTCGGGTCCCGGGGGGGGCGGTCCATGATGTCCGGCTCGGCGGGCTCCGCCTGGAAGGCGACGGTGACGGTGGGGTCGATGATGAACTCGAGGAAGAGGATGTGGACCGGCAGGAGCACGAGGGGAAGCCCCAGCAGCACGGAGAGGAGCGCGACCCCGGCGATGGGCACGTGGACCGCGAGGAGGTAGGAGACCGCCTTGCGGACGTTGTCGTAGATCGTCCGCCCCTCCCTCACCGCCTCGACCATGGCAGGGAAGCTGTCGGTCAGGAGCACCAGCCCGGCCGCCTCCCGGGCGACGTCCGTCCCTCGCTCGCCCATCGCGACGCCGATGTTCGCCGCCCGGAGCGCGGGGGCATCGTTGACCCCGTCCCCCGTCATGGCGACGACCTCCCCGGCGGACTGGAGCGCTCGGACGATCCGTAGCTTCTGCTCGGGCCGGACCCGGGCGCAGACCGAGACGTTGGCGATCCTGCGCGAGAGCTCCGGGTCGGACCACCGCGCGATCTCCTCGCCCGTGAGGACCGTGTCGGAGGACGGAAGGCCGATGGCGCGCGCGATGGCCCGCGCGGTGACCGGGTAGTCGCCGGTGATCATCACGACGCGGATGCCGGCCCTCCGGCAGAGCTCCACCGCCCGGGGTGCCTCCGCCCGCACCGGGTCGGCGAGGGCGACCAGCCCCAGGAACTGGAAGGAGATCGAATCGTCTTCCTCGGGCAGCGGTCCCGGGGCCGGGACCCCGTTCGCGACCCCGAGCACGCGCAACCCTCTCGCGGCCATCTCGTCGGCGATGGAGAGGACCGAGGTCCGCTCCGAAGCGCTGAGACGGCAGAGGTCGGCGATCGACTCGGGGGCCCCCTTGGAGGCGGCGAGCCTCCGGCCCTCACTGAGAGCGCCCCACACCTGGGTCACCCGAAGATGGTCGGGGCCCAAGGGGTAGCGTCGCAGCAGATCGTGCCACCCCCGGGCCGCCGCTCCGCGTCCGCCATCGTGGTCGAGCGTCGACGAGGCGGGAGGGCCGTCCGCCGCGAGGTAGAGCGCCCGCTCCATCGGGTCCGTCGGGTCGGGGTCGCTCGAGAGCACGGCCGCCCCCAGGAGCCCGGAGAGCTGGGGGTCGCTCCCCGGGGCGGGGAGGGGGCCTTGGCTTCGCCCGCCCCCCCGGACCCATGCCTCGGCGACGGCCATCCGGTTCTCGGTGAGCGTCCCAGTCTTGTCGACGCACAGGACCGTGGCCGACCCCAGCCCCTCGATCGCGGCGAAGCGGCGGGTGAGCACGTGCTTCTGCCCGATGCGCCAGGCCCCCAGCGCGAGGAAGATGGTGAGGACGAGTGGGATCTCCTCCGGGATGAGCGCCATCGCGAGCGTCACCCCGGCGAGCAGCCCTTCCACCCAGGAGGCGAATCGGAGGTCGGAGAGCAGGGCGACGGAAGCGCAGAGCACGAGCGCTGCGACGGCGATCCCCCGCACCAGCCGGCGGCTGTCCCGTTGGAGCATGGTGGGCTCGGACTGGAGCGTCCTCAGGCTCTCCCCGATCCGCCCGAATTCGGTCCGTCCCCCGGTCGCTACCACCACCGCCCGGGCCGAGCCTCGGACCACCAGCGTTCCGGCGTAGAGGAGGGAGCTCCCCCCCTCTCCGACAGGGGGTCGTTCCTGCCCCGGGGGCGCCCTCACCTTCGACACCGGGACTGACTCCCCGGTGAGCAGGGACTCGTCGACCTGCAGCTCCAGCGCCTCCACGATGCGCGCGTCCGCGGCGACGCGCTCGCCCTCCCCCACGAGCAAGAGGTCACCGCGGACGACCTCGGTCCGGGGGATGCGGCGGCGCACCCCCTCCCGGACCACCGTAGCGTGGGGGTCCGCGAGCTCCCGCAGCGCCTCGATGGCCCGTTCGGTCTTGTTCTCCTGGTAGATGGTGACCAGGACGATGATCGCGATCGAGCTCAGCAGCACGATCGCGTCAGTGTGCTCCCCCAGGACGAGGTAGATCCCTCCCGCGACGATCAGCAGGGAGAGCATGGGCTCGCTGAGCACGCCCCAGATGGTGGACCAGACCCCGTGGTGTTTCGCCCTCGCCAACTCGTTGGGCCCTTCCGCGGAGCGCCGACGTTCTGCCTCGGCCTCCTTGAGGCCCGACTCGGGGGGTGGGCTCTCGGTCAACGGGCCCTCACCTCCCCTCAGCCCCCATCGTACATCCAGCCTTTCTTCGCTCGGTTCGAAGGATGACCCATGCGTCAAGCCTAGTTCACACCGGTGCACGGGCGGCGCACGATGGGGAGGCCATCCCACCTGGTCGACCCTAAGCTTCGGCGAGGACGCGCGGCACCGCGCGGCGTGGAGGGGAGGGGCCTACGTACTGGGAGCCGGGCCGGAGCCCCCGGAGGCGGATGCGGGGGCGGGGGCGGGGGCGGGGGCGGG
>DAHUZP010000063.1 GCA_027306505.1 Thermoplasmata archaeon
ATGCAAATCCCTCGGCCGCGTCGGATCGACGTCCCGCGGACTGCGCGGGGCCGCTCCCGATGCGGACGTACCGAAACTAGGGCACTCCTTGACGTTTTCGTCGAGGGCGTTCCAGCGCTCCCTCCATTGTGGCGCGGAGAACCGGGGACGGTCGTCACCGCTCCCATCGGCGACGGCCTCGGGCCGACCCTGCCGCCATGGTCCTTCCGAGCCTCCATTCTGCTCACGTAGGCGGGGCCCGGCGCGTTCGAGGGCTGCGGAACGATCGGGACAGTCGCTCGGAGATGCGGAAAAATGGCAGGAATCCGCCTCCCAAGGGCCCCGTAGAAAGGGTTGTAGTCTTCACGCGTTCCCGCGCCTCGATGGCTGCGGGGCGGACCTCAGTGGCAGCTCCTCCGGGGAGCCCCATCCAGCAGGTCTGGACCGAGGCGCATCCGAAGCCCACCCTCCTCTCCGACTTCATCCTCGGCAGCCAGGATGGCATCGTGAACGTCCTGGGGATCATCCTGGGACTGGTCGCTGCGCACACGGCGGCGAAGATCGTGCTCGTCGCCGCCCTGGCCGCGTTGGGGGCAGAGTCCATCGCCATGGCGGCGGTGGCCTACACCTCCACCCGCTCACGACGTCGGCTCTACTTGGCAGAGGTCCAGCGGGAGCTCCGCGAGATGAAGGAGGTCCCGCATCTCGAGAGGCAAGAGGTCAGAGATGTCCTCGTGAAGTGGGGCTACACGGGAGCCGACCTCGAGGGTCTCCTCGACCGACTGTGCGCCAATCCGAAGGCCTGGCTGGAGTTCATGATGGCCTTCGAGCTCGGCCTCACCCGCGTCGAGGAGGACGAACCCCGCAAGAGCGGGTACATCGTCGGGGCCTCGACCATCGTGGGCCACCTGATTCCCCTCGCTCCGTTCTTCTTCGTGGGGGCGGATGTCTTCCTGGGGGCCAGCATCGCCATCGTGCTGAGCGCGATCACGCTCTTCATGACCGGATGGTACGAGGCGAAGATCACCTCCGGCAGGTGGCTGGTGAACGGGTTCCAGATGATCCTCATCGGCCTGGGCGGAGGCATCGCGGGGTACGCGATCGGCTACCTGGTCGGAGCGGCCACCGGGATCTGAGCCTGTTCCCCGTGCGTCCGCGTCGATCCGCACCCGGGGAGACGGGGCGTTGCTGGACCCCGACCGGGCGAAGAGGCCCCAGCCCGATGCTGGGTCGCTTGACCCGGCATGAACGGCGGTCGTGCCCCTCTCGGACCGGGGGGACCCGCCCCTCCCACGCGGCGGTCCCGGGCCTCCGAACCGCCCGCAGACCCTCGGCCCGCTCCCTAGCCGACCCAAAGCCAGGTCAGTGTGGGCTCGGACCGAAGGTCCCCGGCCCGCTCTCCGGTCACGCGTAGAGCGAGCCCGACGCTCTAGGGGTTCTCGTCTTCCCAGGTGGGTCGGGGACGCGTCGGGGTCTCACCAGAGGGGCGCTCGCGACGCTCGTTGAAGGGTCCCGACTCGGACAGCATCAACCCCTCGGCTGCCAGCACCTGGAAGACCCGATGGATCTGCTGCAGCGTCACGGGCTTCTGGAGCACGCAGAAGGCCCCGTACTTCACCACCTCCTGGACGCTCGCGCTATCGGCGGGGACGCCCGTGCAGATGACCACTTTCACGGACGGATCCTGGTAGAGCATCTGCTTCGCCAGGACCTCTCCCTGCTCTACAGGCTCGGTCGGTGTGGGAACCGCGTCGGGCTCCCTCTTCGGCGGCTCGCCGGTTTCCACCCGAGGCTTCAGGCTGAGGTCCATGAAGACGACCTCGGGGTGGACCTTGCGGAAGAGACGCATCGCGGTCGCGGCGTCCTCCGCCTCGAAGACACGACTACGGTCCACTCCGATGCGGACCAGCCCCGAGCGGAGCGTCAGCCGCACAGCGGGGGAGTCGTCGACCACGAGGACCTTGAGCGCCATCGGAGAGTGCGTCGCCCGTCGGTGAGCGGTGCGAGCCATCCTTCACTGCATTGAGCACCCTCGCTGGCCTAAAAACGGCCCTATCCTCGAGGTTAGCCGTCCTCAAAAGGGATGAGAATGCGCACGAGGGCACATCCGCAGAGCCTGCGCCACGCGAAGTCGACAGAACCGGCGGACCGGGGGCCTCGACCGCGAGGGTGGGGGAGGAAGGGGCTCTGTCCATGCGCCACCGTAGCCGGTCCGGAGTGGGACCTTTGGCACCCTGTCGGTGAACGTGCTCTCTCTCCGGGTCGCGACGGGAACTCCGGCACGAGCGCCGGGCTTGGGGACCGGGCTCAGCGGACCAGTCGCATGAGGAGGCCCGAGGCCAGCGCCACCATGATCGCGAGAGAGACCAGGAGGACCGCGAAGTCGAGAGCGAGGTTGCAGGGCGTCCCGACCAAGAGGCCCCGCAGGGCGTCGACCTGGTAGGACATCGGATTGCCCTCGCTGATGACCCGTAGGGGGGCGGGCATCACGGAAGTAGGGTAGAGCGCGTTCGAGGCGAAGAAGAGCGGAAGGCTGATGGCCTGCCCGATGCCCATCATCCGCTCCCTCTGCCGGACGAGCCCCGCGAGCACCATCGATAGGCACGCGAAGAACGAAGCCCCCAGCACGACGAAGACCGCGGCGGCGAGCAGGGTGAGCGGGTTCCAGATGATCCCCACGCCAAGGGCGGTCGCGAGGACGAGGATCACCATCGCCTGCACCAGCCCCCGGAGGGCGGACGCAAAGGCCTTTCCGGCCACGATCGCGGAACGCGGCGTGGGCGTCGCCAGCATCTTCGCCAGAAGCCCCGCATCCCGCTCCCAGACGAGCATGATGCCGTAGAATATCGCCACGAACACCGCCGACTGCGCGATGATGCCGGGCGCGAGGTAGGAGAGGTAGGGGATGTTCCCGGGGGTCGGGATCACCCGGAACCGGTTCAGGGTCTCCCCGTAAAGCAGGAGCCAGAGCACCGGCTGGATGATCCGGGTCACGATCTCCCAGGGATCATGGACGACCCGCCGGAGCTCGATGGCGCAGAACGTCGCGACACGGGCGGGGAACCGGAAGACCTCCGAGAAGGTCCCATCGTCCCTAGGCCATGCGTTGGGCAGTGCGGCGTGTGGCTCGGACATCCCTCCAACCTCCCGTTGCTGATTCCTGGTCGTCGCTCGCGAAGGCCCGGAAGACATCTTCCAAGTTCTTCCCCGCCCCGAGCTTGGACTCCAGCGCCTTGGGACTGTCGACCGCCTGGAGCCGTCCGTGGTGGAGCAGGGCGACGCGGTCGGCGAACGCGTCGGCCTCCTCCATGTAGTGCGTGGACAGAAGCACCGTCATCCCCTCTCGCTTCCGCAGCTCCCGGATGCGTTCCCAGAAGTCGCTACGGGCGATGGGGTCGAGCCCGACGGTCGGCTCGTCCAGCACGAGCAGTCGGGGCTGGTGGACAAGGGCCTGCGCCAGCTCCAGACGGCGGATCATCCCTCCCGAGTACGTCGAGGCACGCCGGTCGGCGGCCGATTGCAGTCCCAGCAGGTCCAGCGTGCTCCGCACGCGCTCGTTCCTCTGGCCCCAGGGGATGTCGTAGAGACCGGCGAAGAGCCAGACGTTCTCCCTTCCTGTGAGGGCTCCGTCCACCGACAGCTGCTGAGGGACGTACCCCAGGACGGACCGCGCACGACGCGGCCCGGTCGCCACGTCGATCCCCAGCACCTCGGCGCGGCCGGAGGTCGGGGTCGAGAGGGTGACCAGGATCTTGAGCGCCGTGGACTTCCCCGCGCCGTTGGGCCCCAGCAGGGCGAAGACCTCGCCCGCTTGGACCTCGAAGGAGACCTCGTCCAGCGCCCGAAGGCGCCCGTAGTCCTTCGTGAGGCGGTCGAGCTTCACCGCCGGGGCGTTCGTCACGGGAGGGCCAAAATTACGGAACCTTAATAGTTCGTCGCTCCTCCCCGGCCCGTGGTCGAGCGCCGCGCAGCCGGGCGCCCGCGCGCGAGCTCCCGGGGGCGTGGCCGCCCCAGCGACAAGCTCTGGGACCAGCTCCGGGACTGCCACCGCCAGGTCCGCGCGGAACTGCGAGAGGTCGTGCGCTCCCACGGACTTTACCTCAGCGAGTACCGCGCGCTCGGCCGGCTGGGGGCGGGCCCCCTGACCTCCTCCCAACTCGCGGAGGGGCTGGGCCTCACTCCGGCCTCGATGACCGACCTGGGCCGGCAGTTGCTCGCTCGAGGATGGGTCGTGAAGGAGCCGCATCCGCGCGACGGGCGCTCGCACCTGCTCCGGCTCACCCCGACCGGACGCGCAGCGCACCTTTCCGCCCGTCAGGAGTACCGCGAGCGCCTTGCCCAGGTCTACGCCGCGCTCTCCCCGATAGCCCGGCGAGCCCTGGCCCAAGGCTTGCTCGGGCTGGAGCGGGTCCTGAGCGCTCGTCAGTCCGCGCGGACCTCCCTGAGCGCTTCGGGGGGCGCCCGCCCGTCCCCGCGGGATGAGCGCTGAAGTACGAGCCGTCCCTCGCGAGGGAGGATGGCCTCGATCGTTCCCACCGACCGGCCCAGGGCGGAGATGTCCGGGGCCCTCGACACCCTGGTCGAGATGCTGCGGACCGGGGGAGAGGACGAGTGGGTTCGCCTCGTTTCCGAGGCGGCCGCGGCCTGGAGGGAGCGCTCGGACATCTCTCCGTTCCTGGGACTGTTCGGGGGGATGGGGTCGCTCAACGACATGGCCCCGAGCCTGCCGGGAGCCGGCTGGGGTTCCGTGCCGACCGAGGAGCTTGCGAACCGCTCGGTCTGGTACGCGGTGGCGATGGGCCACCTGCTCACCTTGACCTACTTCATGGGTCTCGCGGTACGGGATGGCAAGCGGTTTGACCTCGGAGGGGCCATCTCGCTCCCGTACGAGGCGTGGCACGTCCGGCTCGACGTGTGCTCCTCGTGCCAGAGGGTCAACCTCCGACCGAAGGAGATCGAGGTCTGGGCCGCCAACCGGCTCACGTGGCAGACCGCCCGGGCGCTCTACCCCCTGGGACGGTTGAGCGAGCTCAAGGAGTTCGACCGCGCCGCCGCCGGGCCGGTGGCGGAGGTCCTCCGGAACTCGGTACGCGCGATCGCCGCGAAGCAGGGTTGGGGACTACTTTCGGTGGCGACCCCGGCCCGTGTGGACCGACCTCTTCCCGGCGGGGGGGTGTCGTTCGAGCCTCCTCCCGAGAAATGTCCGCATGGCGACCACGCCGGGTTGCGGAAGGCGGAGGCAAGAATCAGCGGTCTCCCTGCCGCGCTCGAGACTCCGGGGCTGTCGGAACAGCTGTGGGGGGACAACGGGCCGGGTGACCTGGGGATGCGGGTGGCGGCGACGTTCGGGCCCGCCCCGTAGGGCGTCGGTCGCGCGCCCCCTTACGCCCCTGGGGGAGGCGGAGGAACGGGGGGAGCTCCGGGCTGGACCTCCATAGGGTCAGGGTCCGGGGCCCAACCTCCCTCGGAGATCGAGGCCGGCGGGACGGGGTTCACGTACGCCTGCGAAGCCTGTCCGAAAGGCTGCGTTGCCAGGCCCCCCTGTCCCTTCCGTCGACGAACGAGCAGGACCCCAAGTCCGACGAGGATCAACAGCACGATCAGCGCAAGCCAGCCCCACAGCGGGACGGAGAAGAGGGTCTGGTCGATGAACGGAACGGGAGCGGAGACCACGAGCGTCGCGTTCGCCTTGAGCGTCTCCCCCGCCATGTCGATCACGACGAGCCCGATCGTGTAGGTGCCCGCCGCGGTCGGTGTGCACGGGAGTTGGCTCGCGTTCTGGGGGAGACATCCGGGAGGCAGCCCGACGAAGGTGATCGTGAGGGGGTCGGTCCCTCCGTGAGTCAAGACCTCGAGGGTCGTGGACCCTCCCAGGACGATGGTCGAGGGGTTCGCGGCGAAGCTCTCGAGCTGGAGCGCGGAGGCCACGGTGAAGTTCAGGAGCGACGACACGCTCCCCCCGGCCCGGTCGCTCACGGTCACCGTCACTCCATAGGTCCCCGCCAGCGAGGGGATGCAGGTCAGGGAGCTCGAGTTGACGCTCGCACATCCCGCGGGAAGACCGGCGTAGGAAATGGTGTAGGGGGGCGCGCCACCTGCGGCCGTAACCCTGAGACCGAGGGCTTGTCCTTGATCGAGCGGCTGGTGGACGACCCCGAACGACGTGATCAGAAGCGCGGGGTGGACGACGAGGGTCGCGGTCGCCGCGGCCTGTTCTGCGCGGATGTCCGTCGCGCTCCCCTGGAGCAGATATGTTCCCGCCGAGGTCGGTGCGCAGGAGAACGTCGAGAGGTTCTGGGAGATGCACCCCGGAGGAAGTCCCGAGACGGAATAGGCGAACGGCGTGACCCCTCCCGAGACCGTGAGGGAAAGCACGACGGTCCCCCCGACATCGACCGAGCTCGGAGCGACCACAAAGGAGACCATGGTGGGGTCCGGGGCGACGGTGAGGTTCAGGAAGCCGAAGGCGGAGCGGGCGACCGCGTCGGTCGCGTTGACCTCCACGGGGAACGTTCCCGTCACGACCGACGTGCATGAGAGGGTCGCGGTGTTGGAGGTCGAGCAGCCTGCGGGCAACCCTACGTAGGAGTACTGGAACGTGCCCGTCCCTCCCAACACGCTCGTCGAGAGCGTGACCGAGAGCCCCTGGTCCTGGGGATTCGTCGACGCGAGGAAGGAGGTCACCCGCGGAAGGGGGGAGACGGTCAGCGTCAGGGTCGCGGAGGCGTACTTCCCGAAGCTGTCCGTCGCGTCGACCTGCACTTGGTACGTCCCGGGGAGCGAGGGAGCGCAGACGATGGCGGGGGCGTTGGTGGAGGTGCAGCTGCCCGGCAGTCCCGTGTAGACGAAGGTGATCGGCGACGCTCCCCCAGAGATGGCCGCGTACAAGGTGGTGGGGACGGTGACGTCCACGGCGGCCGGGGTTGCGGTGAACGAGGTGATGGAGGGCCCCGTGGAGACGCCGAGGTCCAAGATCCCTTGGACCGAGTTCCCGGCGGTGTCGTTGACCCAGACCTTCACGAGGAAGTTCCCCACCGAGGTGGGGGTGCAGGTGAGGGATGGGGCGTTGGCCGAGGCGCAGCCCGGAGGGAGTCCCGCGTAGGCGTAGGTGTACGCCGGAGCGCCTCCCGAGGCGGTCACTGAGACCGTGGTCGTTCCTCCGAGGTCCATCGGGTCCGGGCTGGCGTAGAAGGAGTTCAGCATCAGCCCGTTGGTGCCGGTCCAGATCCACGTGTCGTTGTAGTACGGCGGGCCGTTCCCGTCCCCGCCCCCGAAGAGGAGGACGTACCCGTCGTGTGCGTCGAAGACCTCGCCCCCGCAGCAGCGGGCCGTGGGTGAGGTGGATGGGATCTGTTGCGTCCACGTGCCTCCCGACAGCGACCAGGTCTGGGAGCTCGGCACGCTGTTCACGCCCCCAAAGAGCAGGTCGTACCCGTAGGCGGGGTCGTAGGCGAGCCCCGCGCCCTGGCCGGCCGGGGGACCGCTACTGAGCGTGGTCCACGACCCCGCGGCGTAGGCCTGCGTGTCGCCCAGGGCACCGAAGTCGCCTCCTCCGAAGAGGAGGCCATGCCCGGAGAAGCCATCCCAGGTGCCCGGAGCGCCGTTCCGTACGGGCACGCTCGTCGCCAAGCTCGACCAGACCCCCCCGGAGAACTTCCAGGTGTCTCCGAGATTGCCGTTGCCGTCCCAGCCGCAGCACATGACCGTGTAGCCGTCAGCGGTGTCGTTGAACAGCGTGGCGCCCCTCCTTCCTCCGGGGGCCGTCCCTGCCGTGCTCGTGATGTTCGCCCAATGCCCGGCCGAGAACTTCCAGGTGTCGTTGAGGGGGGTGCTGGCATATCCCTGGCCCCCGTAGAGCAGGACATAGCCTCCGGCGGAATCGAAGGTCATCCCGGCGGCGTACCTCGCCGAAGGGTGGGGCTGGAGCTCGCTAAGGTTCGCCCACACGCCCCCCTGGTAGACCCAGGTCTGGTCCGATAGCGGGGCGCAGCCGCCGCTCGTTCCGAGGCAACCTCCGAAGAGCACGACGTAGCCGTCGGCCGCATCGTAGGTCATCGACGGCCACGCCACCGCCGGCGGGGAGACCTTGGTCGAATGGGCGACCCAGTTGGGCGCCACAGGGTGGGGGTTCGTTGGCGGCGCTTGAGGCAGGCTCTGCGGGGTTGCGCCTTCGAAGCTCGGTGGGGCATGGAGCGCCTGGGCGGACGAGGCGGAGACCACGAGGAGCAGAAGGGCGATCAGGAGCGCCGCAGCGGGGAGGATCGTCGAGCTGGCGGAGGACATGCCTCTCAAACAGTAGATGGGCTAGATGGTCGTTTCCCTCGCCCGTCCAACGGTCGCCCCTATGGACGAGGCGACCTTCCACGACGGGCTTCTCGCCTCACCCTATGTGGTTCCAGAAGTCATCCTGCCAGAGGTCGGGGGACTCGTGGACGTGACGTAGCGTGACGGGAGAAAGTCCCTTCTTCATCGTGTCGTGGAACTTCCGCCTCAGCTCATCCTCGCTCTCCCGGGACAGCTCATCCAGGGTCTTCCGAAGGGCATGCGTGAGACCCACGTCGAGGACCCTCTCGGGATGCCGGACCACGAGGCGGAAGTGATGCTGATGGGACTCCTCGACACGGATCACTTGCCACTGAAGGGACTCTTCCCGGGTCTGCTGGAGCTGGTACGCCGCGAGGTTGCCGAGAGCCTCGGCGACGAAGTTCTCGTTCTTGAGGCCCGGAGCGAGGTGGAGATTGACCTCAATACCGCGGTGCATGGAACCCCTCCCGAGCCGAGATGGATCGCCTTCGGTGCCTGACCTCATCGGGGGAGTAGCCCTCCCGCGGCCGCCACGCCGAACGAAGAGGTCCAGCGAGGGCCGAGCCGGCTCCTCGGGAACGGCAGACGCGCCGACCGCTCAGGCGGGCACCCCCGCGCTGGCGCTGATGCACAAGGGAGAGGATCGGCGGCCCCGCCACATCCGCACCGGACCCGGTTCTGCCCACGGCCACCGGCCCGGTAAGGGGAGGCGGTCCCTTCGGACGGGGGAGAGATCTCAACGTCCCATCACCACGGCAGTACGACAAACTCGCCAGGGTAGGCTCCATGGACCGCCGCCATCACCAGCAGCGTCCCGAGCACGCCGGCGGCCACTCCACCCGCGGCGGCGACCAGGAACCCTTTCATCGAGCTTGGAGACTTCCCTTCTCCCACATCCGATCGGGGGCCCGTGTCCCGGGGGATGAGCGAGAGCGGGAGAGGGAGAGGGAGCGAGCCACGTCCTCCCCACCCGGAGACGCGGCCGACCGTAGTGGCGTTCGGGGAGAGCGGGTGCTGCTCCGAGGTGAAGTAGGCGTCGCGCGTCCCGCAGCGGGGGCATTCGTAGACAAGCCCGTCGATGGGCCGACTGCGGTCTCCTTTCCTATCGAGGGAGACGCCGCTCGGGAACGCATGGTGGCAGTGGTGGCAACTCAACATCAACGTAACCATGGTTTACCTCTGGCCAAGGAACCTGTCGGTCGTAGAAGTAGTCTGGTTCCGTACTTCCCACGGAACCTGTACCCCGTGGGACGTACTGTCACGCATGGGGATCCGATGCCCATCCTGAATCCGTGGCGGAGCTTCTCTCCTTAGCGCCCACGCCGCGGAAAGCGACATCGCGTGATGCGAGGCTCGCAACGTGGTTAGCGCCTTCCCTATAGTCTCGAGAAGGACCTAACCCCCTCGCGTCACGGTCGCGTGCATGATGCGGTCTCTCCTCGCACGCCAGGCGCGACGTCGATGTGCCGGCAGGACGAGGCTGCACGAGAGGTACGACCCTCCTCCTGGCGGGCCACGTGTCGCGTTCGCCGGCCCGCGCCCCGCTCGCGTGCAGCGACTCTCAGGAAACGGGTACCTTTTCACGAGGCCGCATGATACGCGGGCCGATGGTCCTGGAAAAACCTGGTCGCGACCGTCGGTCGCAAGGGGCCGCTCTGGAGTGAGTTCGAGCGATGCCAGAGACCTCCGACCCCACCTCGCCCGCTCCCCCCTCCGAGCTCCCGGGAGCGAAGGGACATGCCCCTCCACCGCCTGCCCCGCCGCCTGCGGAAGCCGTTCAGTCCGGCGCGGCGTTGGCGGCCCCAGGCCGGCCGAGCAGCGCGGACGAAGTCAAGGGCAATGCCGGTTCGGAGGTCCCGTCGGCAAAACCGTCTGAGGCTCCGCGGAGCTCGGGCAATCTCGAGCCCGCGCTGATCTTCCTCCTCCCCGCGGCTCTGGTGGTGCTTGGGGTCTTGTTGTACTACGTCATCGAGAACCTCGGTCTCGTCCCGACCTCCTACGACCTGGAACTGAAGCTCGCCCTGGTCGCGGTCCTGGGCTACCTTGCCCTCCGCTTCGTCGGGGCGATCGTAGGGTCGGCGGCGCATCGGTGGGCCGGTTCCCACGGAGCCGGGCTCCTCGTCGCGGTCTATCGCGTAGTAGCGTACACCGCCCTGGCCCTGGCGCTGCTGCTCGTGGCGGGCGTCAACAGCCTGTCGCTGCTCGCGGGAGGGACCTTCGCGGGGCTCGTGCTGGGGCTCGCGGGGCAGACGGTGCTTTCGAACGTGATCGCTGGGGTCTTCCTGCTCTTCGTGCGGCCCTTCGAGCCCGGGGATCGCATCACCGTGACCACCTGGCAGTACGGGCTGATCGCCCCGATCTACCCTCCCAAGTTCTACTCGCAGGACACGCTCATCCCTGGGTATACCGGGGTCGTGAAGGACATCGGGATCGCCTACACCTCGATGGAGCTCGATGACGCCACGACGTTCCGTGTCCCGAACAGCATCCTGATCCAGGCCGGCGTCGTTTCCCACGAGGTCCAGCAGCGTTGGGTCCGGCTGAAGTACGAGGTCCCTCCGGCCGTCGACCCCGAGGTGCTGATCCCTCGTCTCGCGCGTGCCGTGCGGAGCAACCGATGGGTGTCCGACCCCTCGTCGGTCCGGGTGATGGTGAACCAGGCGACGATGAGCTCCTACGTCATTGCGATCGATGCGCTGTGCCGGGGCAATCAAGAGGAAGGCCCGCGCTCGGCGCTCTTGGTGATGTCGATGAAGCTGGTCAAGGAACTGTCGGCGGGCCCGGCGGCCGCGCGTCCCGCTCGGCCGTAGGCCAGGGCGATCCCCTGCGGCCGTTCCAAAGATCTCGTCCCGTGACAAGTCCGGCTAACTCTTGATGGGCCCCCCCTCCTCCCCTGAGGAGCCCCTCAACCTACGGGACCCCAAAGGTAGTTGGGCCACAGGCTCCTAGAGGTCTCGGGACGTGACGACCGAGCTCTTCCGCGCGACCTCGATCGGGACCGGTCGATACGTCCGTTCGTTCGGCGCATATGTTGCGCTGCCCAGGTTGGCAACTCGGGGAACCGGTCGGAGGGGAGCGTAGGCCGGCGACGCCGAGCGGGATAGTGGGCGCGCCACGTCCCGGGTCTCCCCATCCCCGCCGGTGAGCGTGTCAGGCGGGGTCGGCCGGATAGGGCGAGGCGAGGGATCCGTGGAGGGCGTACCGGAGGACAAATCGGCGGACCCTGACACCTTCGAGGGCCCAACGCTCCGGGGGGGTTCCGCCCTGCGCCTTCCCAGAACGATCACTAGAATGAGCAAGACCGCAAAGGCGACCGCCGCTACGGCGAGGGCAACCCCGACCCAATCGATGGAGGGAGAGGATGGTGCGGGGGTCACGACGATCGTGGTCGTGGCGGTCGAGGTGGCCCCGACCCCGTCCACCACCTCCACCGAGACCGAGTAGCTGCCCGCTTGCGCCGGATTGCAGCTGAGTGCGTCCGTGTCCCCCGCGAAGCACCCTGGGGGCAGGCCGTTCCACTGGAAGGAGTAAGGGCCTGTCCCCCCGGTGATCGAGACCGACAGCACGAGCGCGGAACCCGCCGTGACCGCACTGGAGCTCGCGAGTATCTGTGTTGCCGATAGGGCTGGCGCCACGCTCAGGGTCACGATGTTCGACACCAGCGGAGGAGCCGGGGCGTACGTGACCTCGACCGCAACCGAACTGTCTCCTGGGGCCAAAGGCGCGCACTGAACCACGGGCCCGCTACCCCCCTTGCACCCCGGAGGGAGTCCGAGCCACTGGAACGATCCATTCGCCCCAGCACCGATCGCTGTCGCCGACAGGGTAGTGCTCTGGCCCACATCGAGCACGGTCCTAGAGGCAGAAAGGAGGACCGCGGAGCCTGTGTTGTTCACCTCCACCGTCGTGTTCACCATTGGACTGGAAGTACCCAGTGAATCCGAGACCTGCACCGAGGGGGTAAAGATCCCGGCATGATCGGGAACGCAGACCACGAGGTCTGTGTCGGTCAGCGGACATCCCGGGGGGAGTCCGCTCCATAGGTACGTGTAGGGAACGGCTCCTCCAGACTCCGAGACCTGCAAGGTCAAGCTGCCGCCGAGGGGGACCCAAGAGGAGCTCGGAACGAGCTCCGGCACGGAAAGGGCGGGGAGGAGTGTCAGCGTCGTGGGGGAGGAGGTTTGCGTGCCTTCCGCCGGGTCGGCCGCGAGGGCCTGGACCTCGATTACAAAAGTGCCCGAAGCGGTGGGGAGGCACAGCAGGGACCCGATCGATCCTGAGCAGCCGGGCGGGAGTCCCGACCAAAGGAAGGTCGCACTGCCGTTGAGACCGCTGGTCACGGCGTTCAATATCTCGTACTGGCCCAGATCGTTCACGGGGGGCGACAACTGGACCGAGACGCTCCAAGGGGCGGGCTCGATTTCGAGAGTGATCGGAGGGGAGGTCGCGTTGAACCCGGTGGCGTCCAGTACGCTGACCCGGACCTGCCAGGCCCCGAGGTCCGAGTCATTCTTGGGCACGCAGCTAAGGTTGGAACTCGTGCTCGGAGAGGCCGAGCACGAACCCGGAAGCCCGGACCAGAGGTACGTCGCGAACGGAGCGGTCCCTCCGCTCGCGTTGGCCCAGAGGGTGAAGGGAGAACCCAGCGTCGTGGTCGGAGGGTGGGCGGAGACGATGACCGTAGGGTCAGGGTCCACCGAGAGCGTCAGGAAATTGGAGGTCACCCCGGGAAGGCCGTTCCCGAAGGTCACCACCGCGGTGACGTAGTAGGTCCCGGCGACGGAGGGCACGCACGAGAGGGTGTAAGCCCCGCTCGCGGGAGAAGGGCAGCCGGGAGGAAGACCCTGCCAGGTGGTCCACGATGCCGTGGAACCCGCACCGGTCACGAGGACATCGAAAATGGTGGTCTCTCCAACATCCACGGGCGAAAGCGTCGCGGTTGGGGTCGCGGCCTGAACTGCAGGGCCGAGGGCCCATACGTCCGGGAGGAGGCCGTAGGGGGAGTAACCCCCCACGAGGAGCAGGTAGCCGTCGGAAGGATCCGGAGCCAGGGAGGCGAAGCTTCGGGCGGAAGGTCCGTAGAGGGGGACGGAGGTCCAGTTTCGCCCCGTGAACACCCAGGTGTCAGAAAGGGTCCGTGAGCCGTTGACCCCGCCGAACAGGTCCACCGTCCCTGCGATCGGGTCGAGGGCCATGGCCGCCCCGCTCCGGATGGACGGGCACGCCTGACTGCGGCAGGCGGCGGCGCTCAGCAGGTCGGTCCACGCCACCCCGGTGAACTGCCACGTGTCGTTCACGGGGCCGCTGGCGGTGGTGCCCCCGAAGAGAACGACCCCGCTCGACGGAGGAGGGGCCGTGGCGATGCTCGCGCTCTCGCGAGGCGACGGACACGGGACGCTGCCGCACTGCGAGGTCGAGAGGACCTCGGTCCAGCTGCCCCCGGAGAATGCCCACGTGTCCCCGTCGTAGCTGGTGCCGTACCCGCCAAAGAGGATGACCTCCCGGTCCGCAGGGTCCCAGGCCATGGAGGAGTTCGCCCGCGCCGAGGGGCAGGTGCTTGAGGTGCATGAGGCCCCGGAAATGACCTGTGACCAGTTCCCCCCTGCGTAGCTCCATGTGTCGTGAAGGAACCCCCCGCTCGAGGTCGTCATCCCGCCGAAGAGGATCATGACCCGGTCTGAGCCGTCCCACGCTAGGGCCGCCCCGGACCGGGCGGAAGGACAGGAGGAAACGGTGCATAGCGAGGGAGGCAGCACCTGTCTCCAGACCCCGTGCGCATAGGTCCACGTGTCCCCGAACGCGGTCCCGTTGGAGCCTCCGAAGAGGAGCACGACCTGGTCGAGCGGGTCCCACGCCAAGCTCGCATCCCAGCGCGGTCCCGGCATCTGCGTCTGGACCACGGGAGTCCAACGACCTCCCGAGAAGGACCAGGAGTCTCCCCGATAGGCATACCCTCCGAACAAGAGGGCCCCTCCGAGTGACGGGTCGTAGGCGAACCCCGCGCTGCTACGGCCCGCGGGACATGAGCGGCAGCCGGAGGCCGAGGCGAGAAGGTGCCAGGACCCCGCTTGGAACGCCCAGGTGTCGGAGAGGTCGGCCGATCCGTTGTACCCCCCGAAGAGCAGGAGGATGTTGTCCGCGAAATCGTACGTGAGCGAGGCTTCCTCCCTCGGGGAAGGGCAGGGGACGGGGCCGGAGATGCCCGTGCAGTTGGCCGGAGCGATGAGCTGCGTCCACGATCCCGACCGGTAGAGCCATGTGTCGTTGAGCGGACCTCCCCCTCCGAAGAGAACGTCTCCCGAGAGGGCGGCGTCCCAGGCGAACGCGCCGTCGGCCCGTGGAGAAGGGCAAGGGGTCGTCCCCCCGCTGCCCGTGCATGAGGTCTGGGAGATGAGAGGCACCCAATTTCCCCCGGCGAACCCCCAGGTGTCGCCGAGGCCACCATAGCCACCGAAGAGGATCACCATCCCGTCCGCCGGGTCGTCGGCCATGGAGCCGCTGTCGCGGGCCGACGGACAGGGTGTGGAGCCACCCTCCCCTGCGCAAGAACTCTGGGGGATGAGCAGGTGCCAGGAGCCACCGGCGAAGGCCCACGTGTCGCCGTACTCGTAGGGGCCGTTGTTCCCACCCCACCCTCCGAAGAGCAGAACGTACCCGTCTTGGGCATCGAAGGCCATGTACGCTCCCAGTCTCGGAGAGGGGGCGACGGCTAGGGCGAGCTCCGTCCAGTGACCACCCTGGAAGATCCACGTGTCGCCTTGGACCGAAGAGGACGAGCCGTCCGAGAACAGGACCACGTAGCCGTCTGCCGCGTCGTAGACCATCGTGACGGCAGAGCGCCCCGGGGGTGAGCCGATCGGCGACCAGCTCAGGCTGGGAACGGGGGATTGGGTCGGGGCGGGGCAGGAGAAGGACTGACCCGCTGCCTCGGCGACACAGTTCACCCCGCGCAACTCCGGAGGGCCCGCGCCATTCCGGAGGGAGTCGCTCGCTTGGCGGAGGAGGGAGGTGGAGCGACCCTCCACGGAGGATGCCCGGGTCTGGGGGTGGAGAACCTGCGGGCCCGCAGAACCCCACAAGGTGCCTCCGAGGACAACAGCTCCCGACCCGATAAGGGAAAGTGACAGTAGGGCGACGAGAAGGAGGCGCCCGGAGCCGCCAATAGGGGGACCGAAGGGCATTGTCGATGGCCGCCTCCTCCGAGGGGATCCAAAGCGACCCCGCCCCGTGTGCACTGAGGCAGGCGGGGTCGCTCCGGACTGGTCGGTACCCGAGGCCTGATTGGGAAGTGAGGAGCGCGGAAGCTCCGGCAGCAGAGGTGGACCGCTAGGAGCCCCCACGTCACCCTCGGGAAGCATGGGGAGATCTCACGACGGGAGGTGGTACCACGTGGCGCTCGCTTCACGAACCTGACGAACCTGCCCGGCACGGAGGAGGGTCTCGAGCGCGGTCCCGAGAGCGAACTCCTGGAGGACAGCCCAGGCGGGTGCCAAGGGCAGGAACACGTCCGACCTTCTGGGAGGGTGGACCCCTTCGGAGATCTCTCGGAAACTGTACGCCCTCGCTCGGTCGCTCCCGAGGAAGTCCAGGACGCGTCGAGCCTCCTCCGTGAGGCGAGGGATCTCTTGGCCATTGCTGCGCAGCTCGTCCAGTTCCTTCGGCATCGCCTCGTCCTCCGGGTCTCCGCCCGAGGGTCCCACCTGGGGCTGAAATATAGAGCTTTTCGCGTAGCTCTATAGTTCCTGCCATATCTACTGTTGTGACATCGTTGACGCGGTGGAGCACCCCCTCCTGTGAGCGGACGCGTGGAGCGGGACCGACGGTCGGGGGAGCTCACCCCGCGGCAACCAGGATCAGCGATGCTCTTGCGGCACGGGGCGGGCTCGCCTCCACGAGTTCGAGGCCAGGGCACTCAGGGCAGATCTTCGCGACTACGGGGCTCGAGCTACTTCACGAGCGTCTCCGCCACGACCGCATTCTGGCTGAAACGGGCCAGCGGATGTGCCAACCGTCAGGCCAGAGCTTGATGCTCTGCGAAGGGACTAAGTCAAGAATCGAGCCATAGGTCAAACGATGCCGACGCGGGGGAGAACCACGCTTGAGCTCGTGACGCCTGGCCGCTCTGCCGATGAGGCAAATCGAGCCTTGCTCCGGTGGCTACCAGCAACGGGTTCACCGTTCTCACTCCGCATCGAACGGTACCCCTCGGCCGCTCAAGCAAGGGTTGGTCACTCTCACGAAGGGGGTCGTAGTGCGCGATGTGCGCCTCGGCGGGAACGGGTGCTCACGAACGGTCGTGCAGCTCCGAGAGGGCTCCTGAATCCTTCCCCATCCGAAGGCGCCCGGTGCTCAGCCCCGGTGCCGACCCATCCCAGATGGCACGTGTCACCAACGCGAGAAGAGTGATAGATAGGACCTCTGCGGCCAAGGAGGCCACGAACACCGGTGCCTTGTCGCACCCTCCTCCGCAAGAAGGCCCTGCCACCGCGTTGCCTCCCGCCCCGCCCCCCGCGACCCCGCCCCCACCCACGCAAGCAGGTGGGCAGGGAATGGTCACGAGCGCCACGAAGATGCCGAACGAGAGGATCATGAGGGCGATGGACATGGCCAACGCACCGCCTGTCCGACGTTGCCGCGTGGGCGGTCCCCTACTGGGGGACTTTCGGTCCGTCCACCACGCCAGGGCCACGATTGAGAGCCCCCCACCCGCTGCAAGAGCCCATGTCGCGAACGCCGCGAAGATGGCGAGCGCGCCAGGGTACTGCGGTGTGCTCAGGGCATCTCCTAGGAAGAACGCGAAGCCCGCCACGTACACCAGGAGCCCGATGAGAAGAGTTCTCCGAAGCACCATGTCCACGGCGACGAGGCGCTGCCTACGGTTCAACCTATGGAGGGCACACTTTAGATGTCTACACCATCGCCCTGGTCACGGACAACGACGCGAATGGTGGACATGGCGCATACCTCTTCTCCGCGTGGCCAGGAAGTGTGCCGCTACCTTGGGGTGGCATGCCTCCCTGCCCATTTGTCGGTTCCCAGAATAGTGGCGACGCCAATTCCCGAAATTATGGCGACGGTGAGAACCGCCGCGGAGGTGGTTCCCGGTGACTCCCATGTACGACTCGGAGCCCCCGTCTGGGCAACCCCAGGGAGTCCCCGTGTACGACCAGGTGAAGCGCCAGCAGGTCCAGATCCTGAGAGAAGCCGGCCTGTCCATCCGCACCATCGCGAGGAAAGCGGGTCTCGGCGTCAACACCGTTTCTCGCATTCTCCAGCGTGAGCTCGTTCCTGTGCACCAGCGGCCCTCGGTGGGGCGCCCCCCCATCGCCCAGAGGTACCTGGACATTGCCCACCGCATCCTCGCCGACCGGCCGGACCTCCCCACCGTGGAGGTCCTCCGCCTTCTCCGAGAGCAGGGATATCCGGGAGGGAAGAACCCGGTCTACCGTCTTGTCCGTGAGATGCGACGGACGGTCACCCCGGTGATGGTCCGTTTCGAGGGACTCGCCGGAGAGTTCTCGCAGAACGATTTCGGTCACGTCCGGGTCCACTACGACTCCGGCGAGGAGGCAATCCTCCATTTCTTCGCGGCCCGTCTCAAGTGGTCGCGCTGGGTCTACGTCGAGCTCGTCCCCAACGAACAGGTGGAGGCCCTCTCCCGTGCCCTCCTGGCCTCCTTCGCCTCCTTCGGAGGCGTTCCCCTGGCGTGCGTCTTCGACAACCCGAAAACGGTCGTCCTCTCCCGGCACGGGAACACCGTCCAGTGGAACGAGACCTTCCAGCAGGTCGCCATGGACTACCGCTTCGCCTGTGAGCTCTGTTGGCCCCGTCGAGGCAACCAGAAGGGGAGCGTCGAGAACCTGGTGGGGTTCGTCAAGAACGGGTTGTTCAAGGTCCGCCGGTTCCACGACCGCGAGGACCTCGACAGCCAGCTGGCCGGCTGGCTGCACGAGGTCAACTACGCACGGCCCTGCCGGGCCACCGAGATCATCCCGGTCGACCGCATCGAGGAGGAGCGGAAGCGGTTCCGCCCGCTTCCCATCATCCCATCCGAGTACGCGCTGAGGTTCCCCGTGAGGGTCGGACCCACGGCCGAGGTCTCCTTCCAGGGGGTCCGCTACTCGATGCCGGCCGAGGCGATGGGCCTCAACGCCACGCTCTTCCTCTATCCCGAGGAGGTCCGCATCATGACGGACCGGTTCGACGCGCTCCATCCCCGGCGACCGTCCAATGGGGTCAGCACGCTGCCGAAGCACGCCACCTCCGCGCTGGCGGCGGTGGCAGGACGTCGTGCCCAACTTTACTACAAGCGCCAGCGCCTCCTCGAGGTGGGTCCGGCGGCCGAGCAATTCCTGACCGAGGTGGTCCATGCGCATCCGCGGACCTGGTACGCCGATGTGGAGCAGCTCTTCGAACTGCTCCTGCAGCACGGCCCGGAGGTCCTGGCTCGAGGGTTCCAGGAGGCGCTGGACCGGGGCTGGTTCGGATCCGAGTCCATCGAACGGTGGCTGAGAACGGAGGTGGCCGCATGACCGAAGCGATGCCGGAGCTGGAGGCGATGACGAGGCGACTGCACATGCCGACGGTCCGTCGGCTCTGGGGCGAGCTCCAGGTCCGGGCCGAAAAGGAGGGGATGGGGTATGCGGAGTACCTGCGCATCCTCCTCTCGGAGGAGATTGCCCATCGGGGGCAGACCCGGGTCCAGCGGATGACCCACCGTGCGCACTTCCCCTTCCTGAGGACCATCGAGGAGTTCGACTTCACCTTCCAGACAGGGCTGAGGAAGGAGCTGCTCGGCTCCTACCTCGGCCCGGAGTTCGTCTCCGAGGGACGGTGCCTGGTGGCCTTCGGTCCCTCGGGGACGGGGAAGACCCACATCGCGATCGCCATCGCCTACAAGGCGATCCAGAACGGGTCGGACGCGCTCTTCGTGACGGCCGCCCACCTCATCGATGAGCTCTCGGCGGCGAGCCGAGACGGGAAGCTGAGGGAGGCCCTGGTCCCCTACACCCACGCCGGGGTTCTGGTGGTGGACGAGGTGGGGTATTTGTCCTACGGGCCGGATGCAGCCAACGTCCTCTTCCAGGTGGTGAACGACCGGTCCCTGAGGAGGAAGCCGATGGTGTTCACGACAAACAAGGCGATCGAGGCCTGGGGGAAGGTGCTCCACGACGCGGACCTGGCCGAGGCCATCCTGGACCGGGTGCTGGAGCGGGGACGGATCCTGCCGTTCAAAGGGCCATCGTACCGGACCCGTCACCTACAACCGGCAGGCGTCGCCACAGTTTCGGGAAAAGCGTACCCAGAGTTTCGGGAACCCACAGCTACCGGCCCTGCTCCTCGGGCAGCGCCCTCGAGGTCTGGACTCGCCTGGGGGGCGAGTCCGCTCGCAACCCCTTCGACCTTGCGAACGGGCCTCCCCCGAGACCCGTGCCCCGGTCCTTCGGTCTCTTCCCCTGGATTGGGGTCTCTCGGCCACGCCGAACGCGCCTCGCCTTTCGCCCCCCCGGGGCCCACCGCACCACCCCGCGCGCTGGTGAACACGGATATACGTGAACACACTTATACTCGGGATGCCCTGCCTCCACCCGATGACCAACGTCACCCTCGCCGTCCCTGAGGAGCTTCACCAGGAGATGCGGCGCCACCCGGAGATCAAGTGGTCGGAGGTCGCCCGCCGAGCCTTTCAACGCGAGCTGGAACGTCTGAACATGCTGGACCGCCTCCTATCGAACTCGCGACTGAACGAGAAGGACGCGGTGGAGATCGGGCGGCGCATCAACAAAGCCATGGCGAGGCGGCTGGGGTGACCCGGGTCGTTCTGGACGCCAGCGTCCTGGTCGCATGCCTCTTCAAGGATGGGAACGCCCGCCGCACGCTCCTCGACCTCTCGGCCGAGGTTCTCCTTCTAGCCCCCGCGGAGCTTCCCGAGGAAGCCCGACGCCAACTCTCCCGGGTCCAGGCCCGCGCCGGCCTCGACCGCGCAACGCTGGAGGGCATCCTCTCCCTTCTGCTCGAGAGGATCGAGGTGGTGAGCCGCGCGGGCTATGCTCCCTTCGAGGAGCGTGCGAAGGAGCTCGCCCGGGCCGCGGACGCGGAGGCCGACTGGCCGTACGTCGCGCTCGCTCTGGCGGAGAAGGCCCCCATCTGGACCTACGACAAGGACTTCCGGCGTGTGGTGGGCCTGAAAGTCCTGACCACCGCTGAAGTTCAAGCGCTCGAACAGGGCTCGCGACGGGACGCCGGGTAATCCCTCCCGCTCCGGCCCCGATCCCGCGCTCGTTCTCTTCTCTCCCCCCGGTTGAGGTCCGGGTTCGATTGTAGCCCCCGCCCTCCCCCTTCGACCACGATGGCCCGGCCGGGCAGGTTAGGCGCCCCGCTCGCCGTTCCGCGTCCGTGATGGTGGCGCGGGGCGACCTGGCTCCTGGGCCGCCCGCCCCAACATCAAGCGCGCGGGGGGTCGCGTTCGATCGCGAAAGTCGCCGGGCGCTCACCCCCGCCGCATGATGGGGCCCGCGCCGGGCCCTCGCTCGGATCGCTCGGGCCCGACGGGTCCCTCATCCTTCGGACGCTTCAGTCCCTGATGCGTCCTCCCGCAGAACCCGTGCCCCAGTCCTCCGGCTTGTCTCCCGGAGGGGCGGGTTCTTCGGTTCGGTCCCTCCAGGCCATTCCGGGCGTCTCCCGCGTCATCCACGGGGGCTGCCGGGGGGCTGGCCTCCTGGGCGGCTGGGCCGCCCGGCGCCTGGGGGTCGCGCCCCCTCCCCCTCACGCCCTGGCGCACCGTTCTCGTCGGTCGGCCTTCGGCCGAGGTCACGGATCGCCCGCGGCGAGCCCTCCCTCTCCCTCGGTCGGTCCTTTCCCGGAGGTCACAAGCTCAAGGGGCCCCCCGGGGGACCTGTACAGACCCCGGCGGAGGAAGCCCCTTCTAACGGCTCATCCTTCTTCTCAACCGATGACCGCGACAGGGAGCGCTCCGGCAGGGGCCGCAGGACCGGCGTTGATGGGGGAGGGCGTGCGGGAGCTGTTCCAGACCCTGGTCGAGAGGGTCCGGGTAAGGACTTTCCTCGCGGCCCTGGTCCCGACCCTCCTCTGCATCGCCTCCGTCTACCGGCTGATGTTCGTGCAAGAGGGGATCGGCCAGCTAGAGTCAGTGGTCCTGTTCGGGACCCTCCTGGCGGCCTTCTTTGCGATCCCGCTGGCGGTCCTGGGCTTCTATCTGCTCAAGGTCGAGAGCTCGTTCCAGTGGTCCTTCACCGGTCGCGGTCTGGGCCTGGGCGTCGTGCCCCAAGACCTTCGTGGCATGTACGCGCTGGTCCGGGGCCACGTGTACAACGACAGGAGCGGGACCTGGAAGAGGATCGCCTGGATCTCCCTCCTCGTCGTAGGGGTCGGATGCTACTTCGCGCTGTGGAGCTCCCTCACCAGCCTGGCCGGGATCCTCCTGGAGGTCCTGTGGCTCGCGAGCTTTGCCTTCCTGGTCTGGAATCTGGTGCATCTCAACCGCACCCTGACCTTCCTCCACACGACCGCAGAGAAGTGGAAGCTCCCCGTGAGCGTACCGCGCCCGGTGGGGCGGATGTCCGACTGGTCGATGCTGATGCCCGGGCTGAACTTGGGCCTGCCCTGGGGCCCGGTCAAGGACCCGTCCTCGGAGGCCCCGTCGAAGGGCGCGGTTCCCGCGCCCCCTTCCTCGGAGGACCCCGATCTCCTCCTTTCGGCCCTGTCCACCAGAATCCGGCAGTGGTCGAACCGGTTCGAGAGCGAGGAGCAGGTCATCTGGAGGTGGGGGCTCCCTCTGGTCTTCGTAAGCTTCACCGTCAACCTGGCGGGCTTCTTCACCCTTCAGCTCTCCTTGGAGAGAGGCCTCCTACCTTCGAACTGGACCTTCGTGGGGCTATGGAGCTGCCTCTGGGCCGTCGCGAACGTGGTGGTCACGATACCCCTGTACCGGAGGATACAGGAGCGGTTCCGTCGGATCTTGGGCGACCTGCCGGAGGTGCCCCCTCGGGGTTCGGAGGGTGAATTCTCGACCCTCCGTGACGAACTCGACTCGCTCCATGCGAAGTTGCGGGCAACGGAGGCGCGCCAGGGTTCGGTCCAGATGCTGCGATTGCTACCCATTCTCGTCATCGACTACCTGCTCTGGACCTACGGCTTCCGGCCGGCCGGCCCGTCGGTGTTCCTCTTCCTGCTCCCTCTGGCCGTCTTCTACAATGTGTGGAGCCTGTTGGTGGTCTCCCGCGTCAGCTTCGGTTACCTACGACAGAACTGGCGCCGATTGGCCGCCTTGGACGCTGACCTGCTGAGGCTCGAGAACGAGTTCTGGACCCGGTTCTGAAGGAGGGGGGCGCGATGGAGAGACCGGACCTCTGGGTCGTCTTCCGCCTGCTGGGAGCGTTCCAGCGCTCCCCTTCTGGGAGGCTCAGGAAGACCCAGCTCCAGATGTACTCCAGGGTCAACTACACGGTGTTCAGCCGGTACTTCGAGGTGCTCGTCTCGCGCGCCCTGGTCAAGATCGTTGTGCTCGAGGACGGGGACTGGCTCGAGATCACCCCCAAGGGGCACGAGGCCTTCCGCTTCATGGTGAACGGCATCCAGCGCATCTTGGGTAACGCGTCGGCCGACCCCTTCGGGGCCGTCCGCACCGCTCGGCTCCGGGCTCGGCCGCAAGTCGGTGGCCGCCCGCGGGATTGAACTGCCGGACCTGCGCACCAAGGCTCCGCCCCGTCGGGACGGCCCTCGCCCCGAGACGTATTTCGTTCGGCTTGCTGGGGGCCCACGGCGTTCCCCGCCCTCACCCCATCCGCCGCCGTCGCGTCGGCAGGCCGCGATGAGCGGCCTGCCGCAGTTCCCGTCCGCACACCCCGCACCGTGCCCGTCCCGTGCCCTCCTCAGGGGCGGTCTCCGGGAGTTGGGGAAGGTCTCGAGGACCGAGTTTCTACTGCGGTATGCGCGGGACGAGGGACTTCAACGACGGATCCAGAAGGCCTGCAACGACGCGGAGAACTGGAACTCGTTCCACGAGGCCCTGTTCTGGGCGAACGGGGGGAGGCTACGAAGCAACGATCCCCGCCGGCAGGAG
>DAHUZP010000064.1 GCA_027306505.1 Thermoplasmata archaeon
CCAAGAGCCCTCGCGGGCCGCTGGCCTTCTCCTTCATCTCGTCGATGAGGTGGGACTGGCTCTCTCTCCAGGGCCAGGGAGAGTTCGTGATGAAGTTCTGGATGGCCTCGTACTGGGCCTCGGGGACTCGGGCCGCGCAAGGTTGCATGCTCTTGCGCTCGCCGGGGAAGAGGTGCCCCTGGCAGTATTGCAGAGCGAGAGCGCGGCGCCTGCGCTCCCGAGGAGTGTCTCGGAAGCGGCCGCCGATGCCGATACGCTGAATGTGGGCCTGCAGCCGCGATAGGGAAGGTGGAGGCCGGGGCGAGCGGCGTGGGGCCACGCCGTCCGGTCAAGGGGAGGCCGGATTCAAGACCCCGGTCGTCGAGAATCGTACCCCCGCGTCGAACCTCGTACCGATACCGGCGCGGATCGTCTGCGGCTACCAGACCGGAACGTCAGGCCGGGGAGGATTCCGCCAAAGTAGTGCTTCTCACCGTTGTAACGATGAATCCCCCGGAGGTCCCAGTGATGGAACCTCCGGGGGTGGCCCTGGGTCGGGTCACGACACGGCGTAGGTGGCGACCTGGCGTCCCCGGGCCAAAGGGACCTCCGAGTCCGCCGCGCGCGGCCTTGGCCTTCGGTCGAACTTCTCCCTTTGCTCCGGTCCGGCGGGGGCGGGCTTTCGGACCTCGGGTGCTCTCCCTTCCGGCGCTCCCGTCCTCGGACTCAAGGCGCCTTGGCTGCCCCGGCCCCGAGGTGTCCCGGGAGCGTCGTTGCGAAGTAGGCGAACGCCGCGTAGGCTGCGAGGGCCATGAGCAACGGGAAGGCCAACATCACGAGCTGGAGCGCCCAGTGGACCCGGTAGCCCCTCTCGCTTCGAGAGCCGTCCTCGTCGGTCCCCTCGGTGTCGAGCTTGCTCATCGGTTGGGCGGCGCGGGAACCCATCGGGGTGCGGAGACCGCTGCCAGTGAGCGAGGTCCAGATCGAGCGGCCGGCGCTGGACGCGCTGAGGAAGTAGTCCGTGACGATGGTCGCCGGGAACGCCGAGACTGCGGCGAGGCCGAACGCGCCGTACATCAGGAAGGTGGTGTAGGGGTCCTTGGTGAACGCCGGGTTCGCGGTGTAGCCGGTCCAGCCGTAGAAGGCCGTCACGATTCCGACCACCAGGGCGAGGAGCCCGACCAGGTGCAGGTGGTGGCCCAGGTAGGCCGCGAGCGCGAAGCAGACCGCGACCAGTCCGAAGAGCAACATCACGTCGCCGAAGAAGATGTTGTACCCTCCCATGTAGGCGATAGGGAAGGGCCACGTCATCTCGGTCCACAACGCTAGGGCCATCGTTACGGCTCCCACCCCGCCGATCGGAATGGCGGAGCTCTTCAGGGTCGTCCGCAGCCACTGGGGGCGGTTCGTACGGATCGCCCAGAAGGCGAGGACACCGGTGTAGGCGAGGAGCACGGCGACGAGCCCGATCAGGACCTCGACCAGAGCAAGATCATCAACGAATGCCATGGTTCCTCCCTGGGCTTAGGCCCCCTCCTTCGGTGCGTTCGTCCGGGTCGTTGCGTCGCGGCTGTAGCGGGTCGACATTGGACCTCCTAAACGAACGAAGGACCGTAGCTGTCATCCGACCTCTCTCACGGTCGTCCTTACCGTAAGGAGAGGGGATGCCGCCCTCTCGCACGGGCGGTCTCGTTCCGCTCACCGCTTCGCGGGAACGCCTTCCGGCCGGTCAGGGACCGGGGCGAGCGTCCCCACTTCAGTACCGCATAGGAAGGCCCAGGACGTAGGGTCGAATCGGCTTGACGGGTCCGCCATAACTGACCGTGTGTCTCCTTACTTTAAGGAGCCTGTTCGTGAACGCCCCTTCCTCTCCATCCGGCACCGCGGTCCAAGTGACGAACCCCCCGCCGGCACGGGAGGAGGAGTCGGTACGCCGGGTCCAGCGCACCGGCTCGACCTCCCTCTCGGTCACGCTGCCCAAGGGTTGGACAGAGGCGATGAACATCAAGACCGGCGACGCGGTGCGGTTCCGTGACGTGGGAGAGGGGCGGCTCGAGCTGTCCCTCACAGGGGAGCATGCGAAGAGCGCCCAGGCCCCCCCTCGGACGCTGAGAATCGACGCGAGAGGGGCGCCCCCCAAGCTCCTGGGGCGGCTCGTCGTCGGGGGCTTCATCACGGGGCAGGAGCACGTCGTCATCACGGGGGCCCTCACGCCGACCCAGCGCGAAGAGGTCGAGCACGCGGTCGCGAGGATGCTGGGGACCTCCATCGTCGCGGACCTCCCCGGGCAGCTCGAGATCCAGAACTTCATCGACCCCGCTCGCTACCCGTTGCCCCGGCTCTTCAGCCGAATCGCGGGCCTGCTCCGTGGACAGGTCGACCAGTGCGTTCGGGCGCTGGAAGGCCAGGACTCGGTGGACCTTGAGCGCATCACGACGGTGGAGGACGAGGTGGACCGTGTCTACCTCCTGCTCGTCCGGCAGCTCCTGGTCTCCAGTGACAACTTCCACGTCGCGAAGGAGGTGGGCGTTCCAAGCCACCACTTCCAGCTCGGTTATCGCCTGGTCGCGAAGTCGCTAGAGATGGTCGGAGACCTTCTCTTCGAGGTAGGGGAGGACCTCACCACGGACCGGGCCCTCCCTGCGAAGCTTCCAGGTGCCGTGCGGACGGAGCTCTCGGCACTGCTGCAGCGCTTCGGGAACCATCTGGACCGGACCCTGCAGTCCTTCTCGGAGGTCACGTTCCAGGGCGCCAACGACGAACTGAATGGCATCGGCGAGGTGTACTCGGTGCTGAACGAGGCCGGTCCCCGGCTCGCCGCGAAGATCCGGGACCGCACCGTGGCGCTCGTCGTCCAGCGGATGGTCTCGAACCTCGACCATGCGTTGAAGATGCTGGTCATCGTGAACGAGGTCACGATCAACAAGAGCGTCGAGCCTGAGGTCCTCATGCGGGGATCGACCGACCTTCTCCGCCTGGACCGGAACGCGCGAAGCTAGACCCCCACCGAAAGGCCCTTCCATGGCAAGGATGGGGCTCTGGAGAGCGCTCGCAGCGCGCCGGTCAGGCCGCGGTCCCAAGGAGCATGTGGAGCAGCCCCTCGAGCTCTCCGACCCTGGGGGGGAGGCGGATCTGGTGGAAGAGCGGCTGTCCCGCAGGGCCCGAGTCGCGGCCGCCGACCAGGATGAAGTGGCAGTCCTTGAGCGAACTTCGAGGCCACTGATAGGGGGTCTCGCAGCGATACTGGTTGCAGGCGCTGACGAGGATCGGGCGGGTCTCGGACTTTCGTTGGGCGCAGACCTGCTCCGCCTCCGCGAGGCTCCCCACCGGGACGATGTCCACCCCCCGGGCGTCCAAGGAGGCCTCCAAGAAGTCGAGGAGCGAGGCCGTCAAACTAGGGGTCTCTCCGATCAGTAGGACCCACGGTGTGGGCATTATGGGAAGTTCATTCTTGCCCCGGGGACAAAAGCCCGGGGTCAATCCCAGTTGACCAGCCTGGGGTCCCCATCGCCCTCGTCCCGCGACCGGGATTCCCGAGTGGAGGAGGCCTTCAGGAGGTGACCACGATCACCCCGGCCATGCCGCCCCCGAGCCCCATCGGCATCTGCCCGCAAACGGCCGAGCACCACCAGGTGAAGGTGCCCGGGTGGCTGAGGTAGAGGGTGAACTGGACCACTGAAGGTCGGCCAGGCGCAGCTGCCGGAGGGATCGGTACGTTCACGTTGTAGAGCTGCCCCGCGCTGATGGAGAACGTGTGCGAGACGTCGTTGGACCCCAGGGAGGTGACCTGGACCACGTTGGCCCCTGGAGCGAAGGTCACGGACTCTTCCCCGTTCGTCACCCCGCGCACCTGTGTCGCCATCGGCGAGGCGACGGCAGCTGAGGTGTCGAAGTTCTCGATCGTGACCTCGACGGGGGTCTCACTAGACAACGTGAAGTTCCCAGGGGCGAAGTAGGCATGGCCGGTGCCCGGGCTCACCAGGACATCGAGCGTGAGGTACTGCGTCGCCCGCTGCGGCACAGGCGGTGGGGAGCTCGCAACGAAGAGCGCTCCCGTGACCCCCAGGGCGGCCAGGAGGACGAGGGCGGAGACGGTGACGGAGTTCAATCGTGGCCATCGTGGACGCGAGAAGCCTCTCGGCGTGGAGTTCGACATATTCTCATCGAAGGATTATGGGCGCCGCCCATACTCACAGCCTCTCTCCTTACTCCCGGGACTGTCCGGAGAAGGTTCTGCGAGCCGGGCAGGCACGCACGGGAGCACCCCCCCTCGCGCGCTGGTCCCATGACCTCTTGTGCTCTGACCACCCGGAACTTCGTGTCCCCTCCTCGAAGAAACGGTCCCCGCGCCCACCACCGGCGTGGCCGGGTAACGCCGACCTGGGGCGGAGGCGGCTCGAGGTGGTCCTGCTGAGGGGGCCCCACCGGTCAGGTCAAACCCACTTCACGGGCCACCTATGACCTCCATGGGAGGTCGACCCCTCAGGAAGAGCCATGACCGCGAACGAGCGGACCCGTTCCACCAAGCGCCCCCCTACGTCGAACGTCGGAGCCACCCTGCTGGGTGCCACCGCTCTGGTCGTGGTGACCGTCGCGGTGTCCTGGTTCGCGATCGGGGGGCTGTACGGAGGCTGTGTGGGTTGCGGCTCTCAAGCGGCCCCCCAGGCGAGCACCACTTCCAGCACGACCTCGGCCCCTGTGCATGTCTATCTCACGATCGTGAACACTGCGGCAGGAGCGGACCAGTACCTCCCGGCGAACTTCACGGTCCCAGCCAATACCCAGATCGACTTCCAGATCACGAACTACGACAACGGCGCGAACAACCTGAGCGGTCCCTTCTGGAACGTCTCGGGCACCGACGGTGGGACCGAGACCATCGACGGTGGCATGCCGGGGACCCCTCAAGGCGCCGTCTCCCAGCTCCCCTACGGGTTCGCCTCCCACACCTTCACCATCCCCTCGGGACCCCAGACCCTGAACGTGATCATGCCTCCCGCGGCGAGCCCGACCGACCCCGCGGTCGTGACGTTCAGCGTGACCTTCACGGCCTCTGGGACGTACAACTGGAACTGCATGGCCCCGTGCGACCCCGCCTCTATGGCGTCGCCTGGATTCATGGCGGGAACGATCACGGTGGTCTAGAGGATACCGCAAAGCAGAGATCGGGGGGCGCCTCGCTCCGGGTGACGATCGGCCCGTGCCAGCCTAAGGGGTCGAACGGACGGAGCGAGGTGGTGATGGGCCAGCCCCTTCCCCCCGACGATCCTTCCCTCTCCCCGATCTGATGCTCGCGCCCTGGCCGTACCCAGGGCTCGAAGGAGTGCTCCTCGGGGACTTCAAGTGCGCTCAGGCCTGGGGTGCCCGTGGTTTCCGGGCTCCAGCCCCCTCGGATCTTCGCCCCCCGACGCGACCTCCCACCCGGACGGTATCCCTTGCTGGACGTCTTCCATGGTCTCGACCGTACTCTCCCCTTCCGGAAGTACCCCGGGGACGACCGCTCCGTCCTCGAACTGGCCCGCTCCTCCCACGCTGAGGTCACGGACGGCCCCGGCTGGATGTACGTCGCTCCCCGACGCACCCCTATCGAGGTTCGCCAGGCGGGGTTCCGGATGGTCGAGAGCCCAGACGACGTAATCGTGGTCGCGAGGGAGCACCTGCGATCGGGGTCCATCGCCTACCTCTACCTTGACATCATCCACGAGTTCCTCCATCTGCTACAACGAAGGCAGGGCCGGGAGCTCTGGCTAGGTCCCAAGGTCCCCTACGTGGACCGCCCCACGGAGGTGGAGGCCTATGCCTTCTCGGTCGTGGAAGCGCGCAGGCTCGGTGCGTCCGATGGGTACCTTCGCAAGTACCTGCATGTGACCTGGGTCCGTCGGTCCGAGTACCTCCGGCTCCTCCGCCACGTTGGGGTCGCTCCTCCCCCCACGACTCCTCACCGGGGGAACGGCGGGGACTGAGCCCTTCTCTGGAGGCCTCGCGCGCCCCCGCGAGCGAAGGGCCCTCCGCGGTCTAGGCGCTCGGGAGATCGAGAGCACCGTCTCCGCGAGCCGAGGGTGGTGCAGCTCCCGCCCGGGTCGCGGTCGGCGCTCTCTTGCGGAATTCCCCCGCCATCTCGCGGGCGTAGGTGAGGTAGGCCTCCTCGCGTCCCTTCCGAATGGACCGCCCGACCAGGGTCAGGGCGAGGGAGGACCACACTCCCTTTCCCCGGAATCGGAAGCCCGCGTGAAGCGTCGAGCCTGACCCCATGGGGATCACGGAGAAGGCGATCTGCTCCCTGGCGAAGGGTCGGCCGTTCACGGTCATCTCCCCGTCAATGGACCAGTGATGCTCGGACTCTCGGGTCACCACTCCGTCGACCCTGACCGGACGCTTGCCGAAGCGGAGGTCGGTCACCAGGTGGGTCCGTCGCTCGTCGAGGCGCTCGACGGTTCGGTGTACCATGTCGTGGGTGAGCTTCGCATCCTGCTCGCCATAGTCCAGCCACCAGTCGGTGACGAAGGTCGGGGGGGCTTCGACCGCGATCTCGAGGACGAACTTCAGCAAGTGATGAAGCTCCGAGGCTCGTCAGTCAGACTTGGGGGAGCTCTTGCCCGGGGCGGACCGCGGCTTGGTCGTACTGGGCGGTGGGGAGGCTCCGGCGAGCTGGTCGAGTCCGCTCCGCCTTATGAGGGCCGCCAGGATGCCGAGCATCGGGCCCCCAAAGAGCAGGATCTCCTCCAAGTTGTCCAGCCCGACTCCTCGTGGGGGGGACCAGCCCGGAGGGGGCGGAGGCTCAGCGGTGCTGGGCGGGGGCGATGTCCCCCCTTCCTGCCCGGCCTGGCTCGCGGCCATGACCTGCCTCCTGAGCCGGTCGGCCTCGCGGTTCATGATCGTGAAGAGCTCGGTCGCCTCTTCCATCGTGATCTGTCGGTTGACCAGGCGGTTCGTCAGGTAGACCCGACGGTTCCCGGGGGAGGGTGCGGCCACGTTTCGCTCCACCCTCAGGCAGGAGGAAGGGCAAAATCAACCCTTCGCCCCTTGACCCCAGCCTGTTTCCGGGCTTCAGTTGGACCTGGGGGCCGCCTCCCCCATCACTGAGGCACGAGCCGGAGCGAGCCGTTTCGCATGGATGGATCCGGTCGGACCGCGTTGATCACCGCGGGCCTGGGGATTCCCAGGGAGGGACACGCCCCCAACCCGGCGAGAGGATGGACGGAGAGGCGGTGACGCCAGAACGTACCCCCTGGGAACCCCGACAGGTTTGGCGACCGGATATCCCGTCACCTCGAAGGAGGGACGGGGCGCGCGGTAGTGTTGACCGGGCTCGAACGGATCGTCGACGAAGCAGGCCCGAAAGCGACCTCCCGGTTGCCTCAGGTCGCCGTTGAGGTCGCAGAGGCTAGCAAGGGGACGGTGCTCGTCGGGCTCGATCCTGAAATTATCCCCGCAGACGTCCGCCGACGCCTCGAAGTGGGGGCGAGTGTCCTCATGCTCGACAAGACTGGGGACCCTTAGCGAGAGTGCCAGGAAGCTTCGAGCGAAGGGGCCTCGCCCCCGAATCGTGCGGCCCCCGCCCCACTTCAAGGGCGGCCCGCGCGGCAGGGTGCCACCCATCTCTGCGGGGTCACCGACCTTGAGGCCCAGGGGCCAGGTCTTCCCCGACTCAGGGGAAGTTCACAGGTCGATCTTGGTGTCGACCTGCGGCGCGCGGAACCCGACCTTCGCGTGGGACCCGTCGCACATGGGCTTGTTCGCGGAATGTCCGCAGCGGCACAATGCCATCTTCATCTTTCCATCGATCATCACGAGGTTCGGTCCGTCCAGCTTGGCGATCACTTCTACGGTCGTCATCCTCCCTCCTGAGCGGGGGGACGTAATTAGAGACGCGCTTCGGAGGGCCGAAGTATCTTCTCGGATCCGTAGTCACTATCCGGCGTAGGAGCATAGTGCGGGGCCGAAGCTCCCCGGGTGGATGTCCAGCACGTCCGCATGTCGGCCCCTCCACCTGTTACGATCGTTCCGACCGTCCATCTTCGCAGCTCCCTATCGTCAGACCACCTTGACCGTGGAGGGAGAGGGCCAATCGGGGTGCACGACAGGGTACCGACGCTGGCCGCGTTCGCTCCAGCCCCGCCAGCCAGGTCCGCCCGTGCCCTTCCCACCACCCTCCGCGACTTCTACCTCGGCCTCATGCTGCTCGCCCTCGGGACGTTTCTCTGGGTCCTCTGTGGCCTCGCCCAGTTCTTCCTTCCTCCGGTCGGCGAAGGAAACGTCCTCTTCCTCTTCAGCGTTGAGAGCACAGGGGCCACGTTGACCCGGGTGGGTGTGATATTCGGGGCGTGGAGTGGGCCGACCCTTCGCCGCCTTCAGGCTCCCTCTCGGAGCTTCCAGCACCCGCCGTCGAGCTTCTTTCAGGCGTCAGCGGTGCCGCCACCATCCCCCTGGAAGTTTCCCAAACCCTCCCTCCGTGATCGCACATGTTCGCCCCTGACCGCCCTGTGTCCATCAGTGTGAGCTTTCGCTAACGACGGGGACAAGGCGGGCGTGGGGTATCGGGGGACCCTGATGGGTCCCCGGCGCCAACATCAGCGACCGGATACTTCGCCTGGAGGGCGTGAGGACGCCTGCAAACGTGGGGTATCCATAGCGGCTCCCTCCTTGCACCGCCTATGCGACGCCTCGTGGCTCAGGGGGTGGGCGGATCAAGCTCGGTTGCTCCGGAGTCAGGTGGGTGAAGGGGGTGCCGCGACGTGGGTGGGCGAAGGCGGTGCCCAAGATCTTGTGAGCGCCGACCATGACATCTGCTTGGCGCCCCTTCCTCTTCCCCTTCGCGGTCCATCTCACCGCAATGGGCTGGGCCAGCCGGATGGCCGCCCCGTCCGCCTTCACCGCGATGTAGTACGGTTCCCAGACGAGGCGGGCCTACAGGACCAGGTGGATCTCCCCTGGGGAGCTTTTGAGGTGATCCGCGACCAGCTTGGGGTCCGGTCGCTCTTCCGCAGGTCGTCCCTGGGCCCGGTGGGGCCCCATGGCCGGGGGGGGCGAGGCGCTCCCTGTGGCCGTCTATCTCCATCTGGACCCGTTCGGGCCCGAGGCGTCTCCTGGTTGAGGATGCGCGCCTCGAGCCTAGGGCTTGTCGAGCTCCCGTCGGTCGGAAGGATGCATGTCCATACCCCCCCGCGCGCCCCGGCTCCCCATCGTCCATGGATGAGGGAGGATTCGCCAGCCGTACGATGGCCGGCCAGGCATGAGCGGCCTTATACCTCAGCCGGGCTCGCAGAGCCGATGGTCGCCCACCCTTCCAACCCTCCTGAGGCTCGCAAGCACCTGCACGTGCGCCTCATGGATGAGAACGTCTCCATCTACGACCTCGTCACGGAGTACCTCCAGATGGCCGGGAAGGCCCCGGACTGGTACTGGCGGACGGTCGGTCGCCTGGAGGGTCAGGACGAGGAGAACATGGAGGAACTGCTCTCGAGCGCCTTCGAGGCAGGGGCCTGCTTCGCCCACGACCACCCTGAGGCAGTGCATTTCAAGTGGGTCACCGAGCGGGAGTGCGAAGCGGAGCGCAAGGCCCATGAGCGGCCGGAGCCCGCGGCCGAGGTCCAGAAGCGCGAGAAGGCGGCCCTCAGCCACTACGCTTGAGGCCACCCTCCGGACCTTCGCCCCCCCATTCTTTGTAGCAGGTCGGTCCTCTGCTGTACCCAGGCGCCTGAGGTCCATCGAGTGTCGCTCACCATCCGTCTCGCCCTGCTCACCTTCGCGGTCGGGTTCGCGGTGGAGGGCGCGACGGAGGCCTACCAGTTCGCGAGCTACGGCTACCTGCACACGGGCTGGATCGGTCTCTACTACGTCGGCCTCGCTACGACCTGCATAGGCTTCTACCTCATGTACCGGGGTCGCCACGAGTGGAACGCCCTCCATCGGGAGAGCGTGCGCCGCAGCCACCGTTTCGCGTGGAGCGCCCTCGCGCTCTTCCTCGGGGCGATGGCCGCCATCGCGCTGCTCGCCCTGGCGCTCGGTCCCTCCTCCACCGACAGGACGCCGCTCATCCTGGTGGCCCTGGTTGGGGCGGGGGTCGCCCTCGCTTTCGGGAACTTCTTCCTGGGGCTCGTGCTCCTCGTCCGACACCTGGTGAGCCGCTGGGGGCTCTACCTCGCCTGGGGGGCCTTCCTCTGGTCGCTGGGCGTCGCCGTGCTCACGGGGCTCGTCGTCGGTAGCGAGTTCCCGACCCTTCTTTCGGCCTTCTTCATCGACCCGCTCTCGCTCTTCGTCGCCTTCGCCCCGCTCGCCTTCACCATGGCCCCGCTCTTTGTCGCCTACGGGCTGTTCACGGTGGCCTACCTGGACGCGGAACGCAGGGTTCGCGCGGGGGCGAGCCCTTCCGTGGGGGCCAGGGAGAGCTCCGATGTACCGACCAAGGGACCTGAGGCCCGGTCCTCCTCGGCGCCCGTCACCCCTGCTGAGGGGTCGGAGACCCCCTCTCCGGGCGATGGTAAGCTCTCCGGGACGGTGAGCGGCCCTGAGCGCTCGAGCGGCTCGACGGAGGGCTCAGGGACCGGGGACCCGTCCCCCTTGGCCGTGTCCCCTCAGGGGGAGAGTACGGGAAGCTCTGGCCCCTCGAGGACCTGAACCCTCTCGGTCCCGTCCGATCTCCGCTCACACGGCGCACGGCCAGGCAGCCACCGACGCTCCGGGTCCTTGGCCAAGAGGAGGACCTTCGACTCCGGTGATTCGTCCACGAGGGGGTAGCCGGTGAGCTCCGCGAGGCGGGTCGCGAACCGCCGGATGTCCTCGTGCTCCGGCACGTGGTCGCGCGTGAGCCGGTTCCGCGACCGTCCCATGTAGACGTATCCCTTGGGCTCGATGAAGTCCGGTCGCGCGAGCTGGTCGAGCTCCGCGTACTGCTCCTCCCAGCCCAGGTTCCAGCCCTTGACGAGGGTGTGCCGGATCACCCGTCGGGTCTTGAGCCCCCGCATGACCTCAAGGCTCTCCAGCAGACGGTCCCAAGCGTCCTCCTGGGCCGGCATGGTGAGACGGCGGAAGATCTCCCGGTTGGGCGCGGTGACCGAGCAGTAGAGCTGGGTCGGAAGGGGGTCCAGGTGGCGCAGGGCGTCCGGATGCGTCCCGTTGGTGACCAGGAACGTGGTGATGCCCCGTTCGTGGCAGAGCTGGAGGAACTCGGAGAGCATCGGATAGAGCGTGGGCTCCCCCGTGAGCGAGATCGCGACATGCCGAGGCTGCTTCGCCTCTTCCCAGCGCTCCCGGGTCACCTTGTCGTTCCCTCCGAAGCCGCTCAAAAGCGCCCGCTGGGCCTCCAACGAGCGGCGTAGGACCGTTGCAGGGTCGTCGAACTCCTGCATCGTGTCCTCCTCCTCCCAGCCCTGGTAGCGCCAGCAGAAACGGCAATGCAGGTTGCACGCGTCGATGGAGGGGCTCATCTGCATGCATCGGTGGCTCTCTATCCCGTAGAAGCGTCCCTTGTAGCAGTGCCGTCCCTCGGTGAGGGCCTTCGTGGTCCAATAGCAGACCTTGACCGCGGAGTGCTTACCGGTGAGCTGGTAGCCCTGCTCCTCCAGCTGCCCCCCGGAGAGGTCCTGATCTCCCACGCCCCCTCGACCCTTCGGGGGATTTATCGGTTGAAAGGTCGGTCGTCCCGGAACGGGGCCTCCCTCGGACGGGCTTGGGGGCGGGTAGAGCGACCCCGCTCACCCGATGCGTCAGGGCGGGCCGCGTCAAGCTATCGTTCGCGCAGAGGTCGGGGCGGAGCCTCGAGGGGAGCCATGAGCTTCCCCGGTCATCCTGGCCGAAGGGAACATGCCCCCCCTGTTCAGCGGTCTCGCCCCGTGGGCTCACCCTTGGGGTTCCGCCGTCCTTCCGAAGGTCGCTGCGACGGCCGCGCCCAGGTTCCCCGGGCCGTTGTCCCCCCATAGGGTGTCGGACCGGCCGGGGGTCTCGAGCGCACCGGGGGGCCCGATGATGCGGGCCTCGGCCTTCTTCAGTCCGGTGCGACCACATTGGGGGCAGGCTTCAGGGGGGTACTCGAAGGAGACTCCACCTCCCGGTTGGGGTCGGTCGATCCGCTGAGGCGTCACGATCGGACGCGGTCCCCACCCCTGTCGTTGCGCGAGCGAGCTCAGCGAAGCTCGCAGTGCGACCGGGACCGGCTTCCCTGCCGCCTGCTCGAAGTCCCTGAGCTCTTCCAGCCGACCCAGGGGGTAGAGCGTCCGAGCGGTCTGCCAGGTGCATCGGCTCGCGACGAGGACCTCGATCTCTCTCGGCCGCAGGTTGACCGTCCCGCATGACGGGCACACGTTCAGCAGGACGTGCCACGCCTCGTAGGGGAGCGTGAACGCGGAGCCCAAGGGGAACGACTTCGCATCTTGGACCGCGTGGCCCAGGAAGTAGCCCGCGGTCAGCAGGTGGTCCCATGCGACGTCGTACCAGATGGCCCGGGTCCCGACCGGTCCAGGGGGATCCATAGCCCCCCCCGGCAGCCGCGGTGGGGAATCGTTGATCGATCCCATCCCTCCAAAGAGCCCGAGGAAGGAAGTGATGTCCGATCGTTCCTTCCAGGACTTCGTCGCTTCGGTGACGAGCTCCAGCCACGAGGGCTGCTCCGCGATGCGGAGCATATCCGCGAGGGCGTCGAGCACTCCCGGGAGCTGTGCTCGCGAACGGTCCAGCGAGAGGGGACCCGCCATGGTCCCCGCAGTCACCCGGTTTACTTCAGAGCTTGGCCGTCCCGCCGGCGCGCTGCTCCACCTCTTCCGTCCGCGGGTGGGCGCGTCTACGTGAGCGGCTTGTGGCCGCGCAGCGTGTCCGTACGGCCCTCGATCTGGAGCTTGGACCAGTCGAGCTCGCACGAGCGGCAGACGCCGCTCACGTCCAGGACGGAACCGCACAGGGGACACTTCCGTACGACGGGGGCCACAGGCGGGCTCGGTGCGGTCTCGGCAGGGGAAGCGACCCGGGCCTCGTCTCCCTCGACGGCCCCCAAGGGGGGTCCCGCAAGGGCGCTCGGCGGCGCAGGGCCCTGGGGGGACCCTCCCGGGAAGGTGCCCTCGTTCCCGAACGCCCCGGTTTCCACGGAGGGAGAGGATGAGACGGTCTCGCGCCCGGGCTCCTCGTCCGTTTCGAGGTAAGAACCATCACCAGGGGAGGGGACAGGTCCCTCCGAAGCCTTAGGTTCCTCCGTGGAGGGCACCGCGGGCGGCTCTTCCGTCGTTGCCTCTTCCTCCGACTCGACGCTCGCATCGCTGGAGCGTCGGAGGAAGTAGGGAAGAACGACCAACAGGATCAGGAGGCCGCCCACGACCAGCCCGACCACCAGGAAGCCTAGGGCCGTGGGGAGCCCCAGCACACTTCCGCCCCCGGAGGCGGAGCTCACGTTCCAGTGGAGGTCCGCGCTCGCCGAGTACCCCTGAGCGTCGGTCACCTGGACATGGATCGTGAAGGTCCCGGTGCTCTGCGGGACGCAATAGGTGTGGGCGCTGTTGGCCAGATCGCAACCGGCCGGGAGCCCGGTGTAAACGTACTCGTACGGTCCGACGCCACCCTTCACGAACACCGTGAAGGACGTGTTATCTCCCGGGCGTACCGTGGCTTGGGATGCATAGAACGCGCCGACGCTGGGGTCGGGCTCCACCGAGAGCGCGATGGAGAGGGGCGGAGGACCGGAGCTGACCCCCCGGCTGTCGGTCACGTACGCCTCGACATCCCAGGTCCCGGGGGCAGTGGGGCGGCAGAAGAACTGGGAGGAATCTCCAGGGGCGCAGCCGGTGGGGGGTCCCGACCAGGTGAACGTGTAATGACCGGACCCACCGATGCCGTGGGTGGAGAGCACCGAGGACCCCCCCAGGTCGATGACCATGGGGACGGCGATGGGAGGGGCGACGGAGGGTCGGCTGTCCACCTCGAGCGAGAGCGTGGGGGCGCCGACGGTGTTCCCGATACCGTCCGATACCGTCGCCCACAGCGCATAGGTCGCGTTCTGCGGGGACGAGGTGGGGGTGCAGGTGAGGACCCTCAGGTCCGAGGAGGTACACCCGGAGGGGAGCCCCCACCAGCTGAACGTATACGCGCCGCTCCCTCCCGTAGCGTTCACGGAGAGCACGACGGTCTGCCCGGAGTCCAAGGCATGGGGGGACGCCCAGACCGCGCTCACCATCGGCGGCACGTCGACCTGCAACGGCGAGGTGGGGGTGGAGACCGTGAACCCGGCACCATCGGTCACCGTCACCCCGACCTGATAGGTGGTGTTCTGGGTGAGCAGGGCCGCGGAGGGCGAGCAGACGAGCTCGGGGGTATTCGAGGAGACGCAGCCCGCCGGCAGGCCGGTCCACTGGAATCGGTAGGCGCCCGCGCCCCGGGTCACGGTGACCGAGAAGGTGACGTTCTGCCCGGCGTCTATCGTGGTCCGAGAGACCGAGACCGGTGAGACGATCGGGTCCAGGTTCACCGGGAGGAAGAGGAAGCCGCTTGTCGCGGTCAGACCGTTCGCGTCGGTCAGGTTCACGAAGATCCGGGCCGTAGAATTGGTCGTGAGCCCCGTCGGGGTGCACAAGCTGGAGGGCGCGTTCGCGCTGGAGCAACCGCTTGGAAGCCCCCACCACCGGAAGACGTAACCCCCCGTGCCTCCGCCCGCCGTCACGTGGAGGCGGAAGGATTGCCCCAGGTCCACCGAGCTCACGTTCGCGACGGGGGTACCGAGGGTGGGAGAGGTGATCACCAGGAGCGAGACGGTCCCGCTCGTGACCGTGAACCCGTTCGAATCCACGACCTGGGCCGCGATGGCGTAGGTGGAGTTGCCGGCGAGCCCGGCGGGCACGCAAGCGAGATCGGGCGAGTTCTGGCTCGTGCAGCCGGGGGGCAGGCCGGTCCAGTTCCAGAGGTAACTTCCGCTCCCGTTCGCCGCCTTGGAGGTCAGGTTCACCTGAGCGCCCCCCTCGACCGTGGTTCGCGAGGCGATGGGGGTCCACACTTTCGGGTCGGAGTCCACCACGTAGGGAAGGACCGTGCCTACCGCCCTCCCCCCGTTGCGGTCCGTCACGTTCGCGGTCACGTTGTAGGTGGAGTTCACCGTCAGACCGGTCGGAAGGCAGGAGACTACACGGTAGGAGGTACCCGTGCAGCCCGGGGGCAGTCCTTTCCACGTGTAGACGTACCCACCGGCCCCGCCCGAAGTGGGGGCGGTGAGCGTCAGGCTCTGACCCGAGTCGGCGCCGCCGGACGCGGGCGAGCCGACGAGGGTCCCCAGGGTGGGGAGGGAGTAGATGACCAGGTTCAGCACAGGGCTGCGGACGCGGAACCCGTTGGAGTCGTTCACCTGGACATAGAGCGGGAAGGTGGAGTTCGACAGGATCCCGGAGGGGATGCAGGAGAGAGGGTCCGTGTTGGAGCTCAGACAGTTCGTCGGCAACCCGGTCCAGGAGTAGGCGAAGGGGGCGGTCCCGCCCGTGACCACGCTCGAGAGCGTCACCGATTGTCCGCTGTCCAGCGAGAACGGGCTCGCGGTGGGCGTGCCCGCAGAGAGCCCGTAGTGGAAGCTCCAGGTGTCGGCGAGAGGCGTCCCGTCGGTCCCCCCGTAGAGGAGCACCACCCCATCCATGGGATCGTCGACCATCGGGGCGTCCGCCCTGGCCCCGGGCGTGGTCCCCACCGTGAGCGCGCTCACGGTGCCCCCGAGCTCCTCCCACAGGTCAGACCTGTACGTCGAGGTGGAACGGTTGTAGCCGCCGAAGACGACCACGAACCCGTCAGAGCTCGAGTAGGCGATCGCCCCTCCCTCCCTCGCGGGAAGGGGGCAGTTC
The DNA here is from genome assembly GCA_027306505.1 of Thermoplasmata archaeon. Lineage (GTDB taxonomy): Archaea > Thermoplasmatota > Thermoplasmata > Lutacidiplasmatales > UBA184 > JAKAAX01. Next base: position 15,777 of record DAHUZP010000064.1, read on the forward strand.
GCACAGGTCTTGCTCCAGCCGCTCGCGGTGAAGGTCCAGGCGTCGGTCAGGTCCGACGTGCCCTGCGTCCCGCCGTAGAGGACCAGCTCGTGGTCCGCGCCATCGTACGCCATGGATGCGTTCATGCGTGCCGGGGGCGCGCAGGAGGGCGAACACACCGAGGTCCAGATCCCGGCCTGGTAGTTCCACATGTCGCCCAAGGGGCAGGTGGCCCCACAGCCCCCGTAGAGGAGGGCGGCGTTGTTGGAGACATCGTAGACGAACGAGGCTCCGTCCCGGGCGGGAGGTGCACAGCTCGAGCAGAGCTGGGTCCAGGTCCCCCCTCGGTAGGTCCACGTGTCGTCGAGGTAGCTGCCTCCGAACCCTCCGAAGAGCACCACGTACTGGTCGCCCGGGTCGTAGGTCATCGCGGCCCAGGCCCGCGCCGAGGGGCCACAGTTCGCACAGACCTCGCTCCAGACACCGCCACGGTAGCTCCAGGTGGCCGCATTGTACGCTCCAGAGGTGCTGTTGATGCCGCCAAAGAGGAGCACGTAGCCGTCCACGTTGTCGAAGGCCATGGACGCCCCTTCGAGCTCGCCAGGGCCGCACTTCTGGCAGACCTGGGTCCACCCCGCCGCCATCGGTCGACCGGTCGCTGGACCCCAGGCGGCGGAGCGAGCTGTTCCGGCGGGCTCGAACCCCCCGCTGTCCAGGGTCCGCGCCCCGGCTCGGAGCGATGGAAGTCCCGCGGGTCGCCCGTCCCCCGTTCCTGCACCCGAAACGGAGGCAAAGGAGAGGAGCGTGCCCAGGAGAAGACAAGCGACGACCAGGACGACCGACACGACGAGGACGAGAGGTCGACGTATCGGGGACGTCCGCGCGTGAGCGTTGGTCCCGGTGAGAAGGGCACCCAGAGATGGCCTGCCCCTGACCCCTTCCGTTGCTCCCCCTGGCATCGCAGGTCCTTCAAGAGACTCCTCTGGGCCAAGAAGCTATGCACGGCGTCCTCGAGCGCTCGCGGTCCCCCGAGGACCAGGGATGGGGAGTCGGGAGAGGGTCACCGCTGCCTCGTTGGCCGTGGCGATCGCCTCCTCCTCGCCCTGCGGTACGAGCCGGTCGCGGTCGCCGATGGAGTAGACGGCACAGACCGCTCCCGCTCGAAGCCCGTAGAGGTTCGAGAGGGTGAAGAGGGTCGCACACTCCATCTCCACTCCGATGACGCCCATCTGTCGGAGGTCCTCGATGAGAGCCGGGTTCGAGGGAGGAAGGTAGCCCCGGAACCCGGGCCTGCCCTGCCCTACGTAGAAGGTGTCGAAGGACGCGCTCACCCCTCCGAACGCCCGAGCCCCTGCTCTGCGGGCCGCCTGAAGGAGCGCGAGATAGGCCTCAGGGTCGGCGGAAGCGGGGTAACCGGCGGGAGCATACGCTAGGCTCGCCCCATCGAAGCGCACCGTCGCGCGCGGGACCATGAGGTCGCCCCGTCGGATCCCGGGTTGGAGGGCACCGCAGCTCCCGATCCGCAGGAGCGTTCGCACGCCGAGCGCGGCGAGCTCCTCCACCGTGATGGACATGGCTGGGCCCCCGATGCCGGAGCTCACGACCCCGAGCTCCACCCCACCGAACCGACCGCGATAGCTCACGAACTGCCGGCGTCGAGCCAGAGGCTCTGAGGTGTCCCAGCTCGCCGCGATCTTCTGGACGCGGTCGACGTCGCCGGGGACGAGGGCCACGGGAGGGAGGTCCCCCGGAGCAAGGTCGAGGTGATAGGCTCTCTGAGCCCTAGGCTTCGGGTCGGATCGGATCGTGGAGGCGGGAGCCACTTCTCTACCTCGTGACCCGACCGCGGCTCTGGTATAGAACGGTCGTCCAAGATGGACGAACGGTCCCCGCATGGCCGCTCCGCCCGGACCCCAGAGTGAGGCGCCGGAAGGGCTGGTCGACCCTGCGGTCCCGTCCCTCGTGTCGGCAAGCGGCGGGTTCCCGGACCCAGGCTCCCGGGATGTCGGCACCATCTCCATCCTGTCGTGGATCGGGCGGGCCTCTCCACCGCGGTGGATCGGGGGTTGTCGTCTGTGGAACGCGAGCGCTTTATCCTGGCGGCTGTGCAAAAGACCGGTCGTTCTACCTTCTAATGTCAGCTACCGAGGTGGTTCTGCGCACCGAAGACCTGGGGTACGCCTACCAGACGGGTCGCTTCGCCCTGCGCCACCTCAACATCGACCTCCACCGCGGGGAGATCCTGGGTCTGCTCGGTCGCAACGGGGCGGGCAAGACCACCACCGTCCGGGTCCTCACTACGCTCCTCCCGCCGACTGAGGGGACCGCCTGGGTCCTTGGGCAGGACGTTCGGACGGCGGGCCGGGCCCTGCGCGCCCGCCTCGGGGTCGTCCTGCAGTCGGAATCCTTGGACTTCGTGACCGTCGAGAGGAACCTGGTCCTCTACGCGTTCATGTGGGGCGTCCCACGTGAGACGGCGAAGGCTCGTTCCGAGGAGATGCTCGAGCTCTTCGAGCTTGGTGCGGTCCGTCATCGCAAGCCCTGGGCGCTCTCCGGGGGGGAACGCCGACGGTTCCAGGTCGCGCGTGAGCTCATGCACGACATGGACATCCTCTTCCTCGATGAGCCCACGGTGGGCCTGGACGCGTTCTCGCGGCGGCGCATCCTCCGCTACCTTCGCGAGCGGGCCCAGGGGGGGCTCTCCATCATGTTCACCACGCACATCCTGCACGAGGCGGACACGCTCTGCGACCGGATCGCGGTGCTGCGCGAGGGCTCGCTGCTCGCCTTGGACACCCCGGAAGTCCTCAAGAAGCGCTACGGTGGCGCCCGGGAGGTTCGGGTGAGATTCGAGCGGTCCCTTGCGCTCCCTCTGGTCGCAGAGTTCGAGCGCGGCCTCTCCGAGCGAGGCGTCAGCCTGCGGACCTTGGAGGGGGGGGACCGGCCCGGCACCCCACGGGAGGAGTTCGTCTTCCGGTCCCAACGGGTGGAAGGTCTGCTGCCGTGGATCTCGGGATGGGCGTCCTCTCGCTCGATGGAGATCTCCTCCCTCTCGGTCAGCGAACCCACGCTGGAAGGAGCCTTCCTGGGCATGCTAGGTGAAGGGGAGGAAGAGGAGGAGCGCGGGCCCGGCGGGTCGGCCCCTCGCGACGCTGCCCGCCCCACCTCTCCGGAAGCGCTGGAGACCGCCACCTCCGCGCCCGGGGGGGTCGCCCCACCGGTGCCCACCAACGGTCGATTTCCCGGGAGCCCTCCATGAAGCTGGGGCTGCCGCCGGTGCTCCGGCTCGTCGTGCGTAACTTCGCATCCAACTTCGATCCGTTCAGCGTGGTCGTGCGGTTCGGCCAACCCGCGATGACCATCGTGGTCCTGGGCACCATGTTCAGTACGATCGTCCATTCGTCCTCGCTCGGCGGGAGCACCTCCTACACCGCCTTCCTGGTACCGGGGATGGTCGCCTTCCAGATGGTCTCGGGCGGGGTGGTCTCCGGCAACCTGTTCTGGCTCGACCGTAGATGGTCCATGGTCGAGCAGATCTTCTCCGGTCCTTTCCTGCGCTCGGAGTACCTTGCAGGGCTGGTCCTCACGACGCTCCTCTTCTCGATGGTGGGCGTGGGCGTGATGGTCGCGGTGGCGGTGCCCTTCATCGGGCTCCCGGCCCTCTCGCTCCTCTCGATCTTGACCGTCCTTGCGACGGTCGGTGTGGGAGGGATATTCTTCGCCGGCCTCCTCATCGCCCTGGGGACGCGCCTCCGCTCGGCGAACGCCTACTTCTCGATCCAGTCGTTCCTTCAGCTCTTCCTGATTTTCCTCTCCACGGTCTACTATCCGGTAGGCCCCGGGACCCCGAAAGCGCTCGCGTGGATCCTCAACGGCAATCCGCTGAGCTTCGCCGCGAACACCACCCGTGACGCGTTCAGGGGTACGCTCACCTCCACCGACGCCATGAACCTCGCGATCCTGGCGGCGCTCGCCCTCGCCGCCTTCCTAGCGGCCGTGATCGGCTTCCGTCGGATGAACCTGGGCCCCATCCAGTAGCGGGTCCTGGACCGTGCCCGTGCGTAGCCATGTCAGGGTGTAGCCAGCGCCACCAAAACGTTCATGCTGGACCTTCCGTTCCGGGAGACTCTGGGAAGGTACCTTGACATGCCCGCGCGATCCGTAAAGAGAAAGACCCCACCCACCGAAAGCACCCCCACCCCAGCCCTCACTCCCTCTTCGGAGAGCCCCCCGCGGTCATCGATGCTCCAACAGAGCCTGGTGGCCTGGGACCGATTTGCCCGGGACACCGGCGCTACGGCGACGGAGTTCCTTCGCCGCTTTTCGGAGGAGCAGCGCCGAGCCTACGGCTCCTGGATGCGCGCGGTGAACGAGGCGTCCCAACCCTCGACCCCCGCTCCCACCCGCCGAGAGGAGGTCCGTTCCCGCTTGGAGGAGTGGAACCGCCGGACCGAGGAGATCGACCGCTCGCTGCGAGAGGCGATCCTCGCCTCTGCCCAGCCTCAGCGGGACCTGATGGACCTCTGGGTCCGTTCCCTCTTCCCGAGCCGCCCCGCTTCCGCAGGTACTTCCCGGCAGGAGGACCGACCGAAAGGGGAGGCGCCCCCCGTCGCTTCGACCGTTCCCTCCGAACCGACCCCGTCCTCTGCGCAGGGACGGCGCTGGATCGAGCGGCACCTCTAACGGCCGCCGTTGGGCCTTTGGGCGCGGGCACCCGTCATCGCGTCCACCGGGACCCATCTCCCGGAATCGCGAGGGGCTAGGTCAAGCGGGGGGAACCGCCGCGTCATCCCCCTCCTCGCGAATGGAGGGGAGCAGGAGTGAGCCCGAACATGGCCGCGCCCTCCAAACTGACCCCGACCGGGCATGCGCCGTCCGCACCGCGATCCTCCACCACGACGCCGAGACCGACGACGGCCGTCCATCATCACGTGGACCCGATCGTAAGGGACGTGATGTCCCCAAGACTGGTGGCCTGCGAGAAGAGCGAGAGTTGCCGGGAGGTCGCCCGGAAGATGCGGGAGCACGATATCGGGGTCCTTCCCGTCCTGGAGAACGGCCGTGCGGTGGGCGTGATCACCGACCGGGACCTCGTCGTACGCCACGTGGCGGAGGGAGGGCGAACCTCGGAGAGGACACCGGTCGGGTCGTTGATGACGGAAAGGGTCGTCTCGGTCCGCCCCTCTGCGCCGCTAGGGGTCGCCCTGCGGGCGATGAAGGAGAACGGGGTACGGCGCCTCCTTGTGGTGGAGGGCGAGGTCCCCCAGGGGATCCTCACCCTGGACGACATCCTCGTGAGGGTCGGACGGAGCCGTGACGTGGGCAAGGTCGTGGACGACGTGCTAGCCCAGTACCCGCTTCGCCACTGGCCCTAGCGGGGGCGCTCCCGACGCTGCGGTCGCCCCCGGCCTCGCACGTTGGTCCGGGTGCGGTCCCGAGCACGCGCTGCCGGCCGAGACCCTCGCCCTTGGGCAGGGTGAGGCCCCTCCCCCGCGCCTTCAAGGCGCAGCGACGCTTGCCGGAGGGCCTCCCAGAGTGAGCGACCGAGCTCTCCGAGCTCGCCAGAGTCAGGACCCACCCTCCTCCCATCCACTTCGCTCACCGGCACGATCCCAAGGAGTGAGGAGGTGAGGAGCACCTCGTCGGCTTGGAACAGCTCCTGGGGCAAGATTGGGCGGTCCGCGACCGGCCGACCGACCCTCCGTGCCTCCCGCAACGCGAGGGTCCGTGTCGTGCCGGCAAGGGCCCCCGACCGTGGACCGGGGGCGATGACTCTTCGACCTTTGCTGATGATCAAGTTCGAGCGTGTCCCTTCGACGAACCTCCCTGAGGCGTCCCGTAGCAGGGCTTCCTCCCAGCCTCGGCGGCGCGCCGCTCGGAGGGCGAAAGTGAGCGCGCCTCGTCCCAGCCACTTGGGAGGGCCCCTGGCCCCCCCCGGCCCCGCCTCATTTCCCGGGTGCCGTAGGACGGAGGACCCTACTCGGACCCCTGAGCGGCGCTCCTTCCATCCCTCCGTTCGGAGCGCGTGGAGCACCACCAACACGTGGGCACGGGACCGCCCTTCGAGGAGGGCGAGGCGGAGGACGCACGGCCGCTCTCGTATCTTCCTAGTGCGGAGCAGCCTTCGGACGTGACGTTCCAACCAGCCGGCCGTCGGAAGCCCTTGCAGCCCGATCGTGCGGGCCCCGTAGAGCAATCGACGCAGGTGAGCGTCTAGAAGAAAGGGCTCCCCGTCGAAGGTCCGCAGCGTCTCGAAGACCCCGTCCCCGGTGCGCAGGGCGTCGACGAGAGGGACCCGGCCCTCGGCCATCCATTGGCCGTCCCACCAGACCTCCCCCGTCTCGTCTTCGCTCATCGTGTCCCGTCCCGAGCGCGCTCGCGCAGGTCTTCCTTGCGTGACCTTCCGCCTCGAGCTCCCTGCCCGCCGAGGGAGAGGAACCGCTCCAATACATCCATGCCCTGGGGGGTCCGCATGGACTCCGGATGGAACTGCACTCCATAGGTGGGCAGATCCCGGTGCTGGAGCGCCATCGCCTCGCCGGAGGGAGAACGTGCCGTGACCTCGAGCTCCCTCGGGACACGGTGGGCCACCAAGGAGTGGTAGCGCGCGCCCACGAAGGAGACCGGCAGCCCCTCCAGGATGTCATCGGGCAGCCCGGTCTTCTGTCGGCGGATGGTGGTCGCCTTACCGTGCAGGGGTCGTGCGGCAGGCCCGACCTTTCCCCCGTAGGCCTCCACGATCGCCTGGTGACCGAGACATACGCCCAGCAGGGGCGTGCCCTCGAAGCCTTGGACGGCCTCCACCGTGACCCCTGCGGACCCCGGGGCACCGGGCCCAGGGGATAGCACGACGTGCGTCGGCCGACCTTTGCGAAGTGCGGCCACCGTCGCCGCGTCGTTTCGGACCACGGTCACCCTTGCCCCGAGCGCGCCGAGATACTGGGCGAGGTTGTAGGTGAAGGAGTCGTAGTTGTCGATGAGCAGGACCCGACGATCGAAGAACCTCCGAGCGGGGCGGGGGGGAGACCAGGACCCGTGGAGGCGGGGCGGAACCCACGGATAGGCCGTCGTGGAGGGCCCCCCTGCGGCTCGCAGCAACGCTTCCGCCTTGCGACGGACCTCCTGCCACTCCCTCTCGGGCTGGGAATCCTGCACGATCCCCGCCCCCGCGTAGAGGTGGGCCTCCGTTCCCCCCTTGGGGAAGATCGCACTTCGGATGAGCAGGTTCCAGCGCATGGCTCCGTCCAGCGAGAGGAACCCGAGCGAGCCGGTGTAGGCGCCCCGGGGCACCGGTTCCGTCTCGGCGATCACCTCCGTCGCTCGGATCTTGGGCGTACCGGTGATGGAGGCCCCGGGCATCATCGCCCGGAGGAGCTCCGGCTCTCTCGCCGGCGGCGAGAGGAGCGCCCGCACATTGGAGACCAGGTGCATCACGTGCGAGTAGCGTTCGACGGTGAGCCACTCGTCCACCTCGACGCTTCCGGCTCTGGACACCCGTCCCAGGTCGTTGCGCGCAAGGTCGACCAGCATGGTGTGCTCCGCGACCTCCTTGACGGACCTGCGGAGGGCCCGCTCGTTCCGGACGTCCTTGGCCGCAGGTCCCCGCGGGCGGGTCCCGGCTATCGGCCGGGTCGCCGCGGACCTCTCCCCGTGTGACGGGGGGGCGACACGGAGCAGAAGCTCCGGGGAACCGGAAACGATGGTCAGGTCTCGCGTTGCGAGCACCCCACCGAAAGGGCTGGGGTTCACTTGCCGGAGCCTTCCGTAGAGGTCCCAGGGGTCGAGCTCTCGTGCCCGCAGCCGGCGGGCGAGGTTCACCTGATAGACCTCTCCCTGTCGGATCCTTCGACGCACCTCACGGACCCGTCCCTCGAACCCGCTCCGGGAGAGGTCGCTCTCGATGTGGGGGATGGCCATGGACGTTCCCCTTGCCAAGGTGCCGGGCACCGCCTGCCTCGGCAGCGTGGGCGCCACCTCCGAGGCCCTTGTCCCGGAGATCGAAGGGAGGGTAACGAGCCAACGCTCCCCGGGGGTAGGCTCGATGAGGGCACGGTCGAAGAGGCCCATCCAGAGGTCAGGGACCCCTGGGGGGCCTTCCCGATGGGGGCCCTCCTGCGCTGCCGCCCATTCGTAACCCATGAAGCCCGCGAGCCCACCCACGAAGGGGAGGGTCTGCGCTCCCCACGGTACCGACGGGACCGGATAGCGGCGAAGCACCTGCTCTAGCGCGGCGGGGGCCCCTCGCACCGAGGACGTCACGCCCGAGGGAAGCAGACCCTTGGGGTCGATGGACCTGAGCACGCCGCCCTCAGCTCGGAACCAGAGCTCGGGGTCCCAGGCGAGCAGCTTCGGCCCAGGGCCCCCGAGCGTCTCGAGCAGGACGAGCGCCTCCGTCCTCGGGGCGAGCGCGCGCGCGAGGAGGTGCAGGGGGAGCTCCCCCGGCACGCGCTGGAACTCCGTCCGGCTTCGCACGGCACCCAGGGTACCACCTGTCGGTCCGAGGGTCACCCGGGATATGGAGGGAGCGCCCCGCTGAAGGAGGCACCGAAGGACCGGGCCTGGGCCCCTCCTCTCTCCCTCCGCACCTTCAGAAGTTCACGTGGCCGCTCGCCAGGTTGGCCATCACGAAGATGAGCACCACCTGGAAGACCGCCTGGACCCCGGCGAGCCTCGCGTTGAGGAGGCCGATCCTTCCGACCCGTGCGATGTCCGGCCGCGCTCGTCGGAGCTCCAGGACGATCCGCACCGAATTGGGCAAGAAGAGCCCAAAGCCCTGGACCGTGAGCAGGACGACGAGGATCCCGGCGACCTGGATCGTGAGGTAGCCGAGGTTGAAGATCCCCTCGGAGGCAGCAAGGTAGATGCCGGCGGTGACCGCGACCGCGGCAAGGGCGGGCAGGAGGAACAGGGTGGTGGGAACGAGCCGCTGGACGAATTGCGCACGGAGGGGAGGATCGAGCCGTCGCAGGATGGGGCCGATGACGATCCCCATCGAAACGTCAAACCCGGTCCAGAGGGCCCCGCTCATCACGTGGACGTAGTCGAGATAGAGGGCGCTCCTGGAGGCGAGCGCGGCCACAAGCGCCACCACGGGGACCAGGACGAAGAGCGGCGCCCTCCAGGTGAGGATCGGGACAGCTGGGAGCGCCGCGGTCCCTGAGGGTGGCGGCGCTGCCGGTCCGCCCCCCATGTTGCCCACATCGTTCGACATCGGTGATCGGGATAGCATGCCAACTGTGCTTTGAGGCCTGCTTTCCGCGAAATGAGCGTCCGGCCCCGGAGACCCGCCGGCCCGACCACCTCGGCTGGTCCCGCGGTGCTCGCTCTCGTCGCGCTTGTCGTGCAGGCCCACCCGCGGTGGCGCCCTCTTATACTTGACCGGCGAACGGGCCTCGCGGAGACGACCGATGCCGGATCTCCCACCCCCGAGCCCTTCCGCCCCTCGCCACGGGGGTGGTGCGGCGAGGTTCGCATCGGCCGTGACCCTGCTCACCTTCGCACCGGTGCTCGCCGTCCCGGTCTTCTACTTCCTCGTGGAGCTGCAGGCGCCCGGCGCGGAGCTCACAGGTGACCTCCTGACCGCCTTGCTCTTCGGAGGTCTGCTGCCCATCCTGGTGGTGGTGGCCTGGAGCCGCCTGCGCGGACAGGAGCTCGACTTCCCCGTCCGTGAGAGCAGGAAGGTCCTCCTCCCTTCCGTCGCCGCGATCTACGTGCTTGGCGCGATCGCGCTCTCGCTCCTCGCCGCGCCTTTCTGGGTCGTGCTGCTCATGGCCGGGTACGCCGGCAACACGGCGCTCGTCGCCCTGCTCAACTTCCGGTGGAAGGTGAGCGTCCACACGACCGGGGTCGCCGGTCCCGCCTCCTTCCTTCTCTTTCTCTCCCTGTCCGCGTCCCTCCTCCTCTTCGCGCTGCTCCCCCTTGTGGGCTGGAGCCGGTGGCGTCTGCAACGCCACTCCCTTGCCGAGCTGGTGACGGGAGCGTGTCTCGGGGCCCTCGCGTCCATGGGTCAGGTCCTGATCTCCTTGCACGTGGGCGTTCCGGTGTGACGCTCATCAGGCACGGCTCGTGCGGTCGGAAGCGGGCGGTTATACGCCAGGGGCAAGGCCTCGGTGGGTCTCCCTCTCGACCGAGGCCTCTTCGAGAAGGGAGGGCGCGCGCGGCGCCGGTCACACCGCGCCTCCAGGTCCCTATGCCCCGGGACCAGGCGAACGGCCCATCGCGCTTCGGGCGTAATCCGCACCGCCGCCCGCTCGTCCTCCTTCCCGCGTCGCAAGTCGCTGCGCGCGGGAGGCTCGCTCAGGGATTCGCTCGCGCGAGGACTGGGTTCTTCCCCACGACCGCGAGCGGCAATGGGCCCCCGACGGGCCTCTCGATCCCGCCACAAGGCTGCTCGTCGGGCAAGCCCATCGCAGGCACGCCCACCAGCTTCTCAGAGAGTTCCCAGAGCTGGTGGCCGAGCAGCGGATCGAGCGCCCTCTCGGGCGGGGCGGTGATCCGGCGGTGGGGGAGGTACTGCCCGTTCGACCCGTCGAGAAGATCGGAGGTGGAGGCGAAGAGCGTGGTCTGCGCTCCCTCCTCCGGGCTCATCCCGACGGCATCCAGGGTCTTGCGGAGGAACCACGGCACCACCCCGCTCTCCCCGGCTCCCAGCCGAGTGTGAACGACACCGGGATGGACCGCGTTCGCGCTGACCAGCTCTGCGGGGACGCGGCGCGCGAACTCGATCGTGAAGAGCAGGAGCACGAGCTTCGATTCGGCGCAGGCATGGAGCGGCGAGAAGTGCGAGGCACTGAGGCCGCCTCTCTACTCCCCATGCGCCTGGCGATGGACCTCGGAGGAGACATTCACGATCCGGGTCGAAGGGTGTGCCCTCATCCGGGAGAGCAGGAGCCAGGTCAGCAGGAACGGTGCGAGGTAGTTCACCCGCCACGTCTCTTCGAACCCGTCCTCGGTGAAGGTCCGAGCGGACCGGAGGCAACCCGCGTTGTTGACGAGAAGGTCCAGCCGGGGGGACGCGTCCAAGACCGATCGGGCCGGTTTCCGGATCTGCTATAGAGAGGTCAGGTCGGCGCCCAGGGGGACCGATCGGGCCGAGGGGACCGCTTTCTGGACCCTCGCCATGGCCAGGCGCGTCTTCGCCAGCGTCCGGCCCGCCAGAAAGACCTCGGCCCCACGGAGCGCAAGCTCCCGCGCAGTGGCCTCCCCGATGCCCGAAGTGGCCCCTGTGACGAGCGCGCGATGGCCGGTGAGCAGCCTCGGCTCGGTCCGTGCCCACCGTGGTTCCCGCTCGGAGGCCTCCTCCTTCAGGCTCCCTCGCGGGTCCCCGCGCCACCCCCCTTCCGGTTCTCGGTTCCGAGGTCGCCGAGGTGGACGAGGGTAGTAGGACGGATCTCCTACGGACCTACGCGCTTGGTGGGGACCATCTGCTTGCCGTCAATCGAGCTTGAGCGCGCGGGAGCTCCCGAAGGAGGGTGGGTGGTCGTGGGCCAGAGCTCCCCCTTCGTGGGGTCGGATGGAATCCTCTCGTCTCACGTCGCACCGTAGGCCTCGAGCGTCCCCGGGGCGTGGCCGGGTGGGGCGCCGAGAGCCGCCGCCATCTCCTCGAAGGTACGACCGGTGCGTACCGACCGCATCTCGGACCCCGCCTCGTGCCCGGGGACGATGTGTCGGTCGGGGAGCTTGGTGAGCACCCAGCAATCGGGGGATGGAGGAGCCCGCTTCCAGTGGACCAGCCTCCAGAGCCCTCGCAAGCGCCGCCCTTCCAGGCGCAGCTTAAGGACCCCGCGTCGAAGGGCCTCCTCCAAAGAGACCCCGGACGGGAGGAGCGGCTGATAGGTCCCCTCGTCCCAGACCATCACCAGGCTCTCCCCTCGCCGTTCAGCGGAACGGACCTTCCCCTCCAGCGGGCCTAGTTCCAACGTGTGGTCCGGGGTCCGAAAAGCGAAGCGGTGTGCGAGGGGATCGAGACTGGGGCCCTTGGGCACGGCCCAGGAGACCCAGCGGCCCTCGACCTCCAGGCGAAGGTCGTAGTGGAGGTGCGCTCCCTCGTGCGCCTGCACGACGAAGGAGCACATGGCTCCCTCGGTCGGGAGCCGGTCCGCCGCTTCCCGTGCCGTCATGTTCGGAGAACGACCCCGTCGAGGGTTGAGCCGCCCGTCAGTCCCGGTTGACGAGGGGCTCGGCCCCTGCTCAACGCAGGGCCGCACACGCGCTAGCGTCGGGGCGAGCCTTTCTTCCGGGCCTTCCCCGAGGTCGATCGGGGGAGCTTCAGCAGCGCGGTGGTCCCCTCCGGGGCCGGCAGATCATCGGGCGGCGGGGCCCGCGCGGCCTCCCTTCGCTCGAAGCAGGAGGAACAGACGACGAGGAAGCTCCCGTCCTTCGTCCGCACGTCCCAGCGCATCTGGAACCGGTCGGCGAACGGCTTGCCGCAATCCGCGCAGGCCGATGGGCCCTGCGCGGGCTCGGGGGAGATGGCCGGTGTGGGGACCCGCGGTTCCGAGGTCATCCTGTCGCTCCTTGGCCCATGGCGCCCGTTCAGGCCTCCGCCCTCGTCCCCTGGAGCTTGCGGATGAGCCCCTCGACCTTCTCGAGCGTCGTGTTGGCGAGCTGCTCTGCGGCCGCTCGGTCCTTCGCTTCGACGAACACCCGGTAGATGGGCTCGGTGCCGGAGGGACGGACGAGCACCCATCCCCGGGGCGTAACGACCTTGACCCCATCGAGGGTGATCACCCGGGTCGAGGCGTCCTTCCCGGCGTCCAGGAGGGAGGGGACCTCCGCCAGCACCTGCTGGCGCAGGGCGATAGGGCACTCCACTTTCCTCTTGATGAGGAAGTAGGGCGGCAGCTCCTCGAGCAGCTGCGAGAGGGGCTTGCCGGTCTTCGATAGGAGCTCGAGGACCTTCGCGAGGGTCATCGCTCCATCGCGGGCGCACTGGTGACGCGGGAAGAGGCATCCTCCGTTCTCCTCCCCTCCGAAGACGGCCTTCGTCTCGGCCATCGCCCGTGCGACCACCGGGGAGCCGACGCGCGTGTAGTGGACCTTGCCTCCGAGCGGGGCGATCACGTCCTCCACGGATTGGGAGGAAGTGACCGGGGTCACGACCGTGCCGCCTCCGGCCGCCCGGACCTCCTCGCGAGCGAGGAGCGTCAGGACCTTCTCCCCGGGGATGAACCTGCCCTTCTCGTCCACAAAGACCGCGCGGTCCGCGTCGCCATCGTGGGCGACCCCCAGGTCCGCGTGGTAGGCCGGGACGCTCGCGAGCAGGTCTTTCAAGTTCGCTTCCGTGGGCTCGCTGGGACGGCCGGGGAACCTGCCGTCCAGGTTCCCGTTGATCGAGACGTACCTCAGCCCGAACTGTCCCAGCAGGGCGGGGCCGCTCACGGCGGAGGCGCCGTTCCCGCAGTCCATGACGACCCGGAGCGCCCTGCGACGGATGCTCTCCCCGTCGACCTGGGCACGGACCCCGGCGAGGTAGCGCTCGATGGAGCCCTCCTCCGGACGTATGCCCCCGACGCGATCGTAGGCCACCCGGCGCGCCTTCCCCTCGGCGAAGGCCTTCTCCACGGCCTCCTCCGTCTGGGGGGTGAACTCGAGACCGTCGTCCGCAATCCCCTTGATCCCGTTGAACTCCGGGGGGTTGTGCGAGGCCGTGATGATGACCCCGCAAGAAGCCCCGACCCGCGGGACGTTGTACTGCGCGCAGGGGGTCGGCATCACGCCGAGCTCCTGGACCTCGAAGCCCCCCAGGGAGAGCGTCCCCGAGGCGATCCGTGCGAAGGCTGGGCTGGACGTTCGGCCGTCCCAAGCCACGGCGATGGGTCGGCCATCGCCGACCACCTCACCGATCGCCCCCACCATGTCTGTCACAAAGCGGGCGGTGAGGGAGTCCCCCACCACCTCACGGATCCCGTTGGTCCCGAAGTACCGGCCCATCGGGCGGCGACCTCGGGCCCGGTATTTATCCTTCGTCCCGGTGAGGTCCCCCGAGGGCACGAGGTCCGGGCCCCTCCCGGTCCGTTTCCCTGAGGCACCCGACCGCCCAGGACCGAGATGCATGACGGTGGAGCCCGACCCCCGCTGGACCTGTGACGAGATGCTGGGGCGCCTCGCCCGGTACCTCCGTTTCCTCGGCTACGATGTGGTCTATGCCCGCAACCAGAAGGATTCCAATATCCTGCGACAGGCCCAGGAGGAGGACCGCCGGGTGTTGACCCGCGACCGGAGCATGGCCGAGCGCTCTCCCCGCGTCTGGCTCCTGCACGCGATCGAGGTGGAGGAACAGCTTCGCGAGGTACGTGCTCGCTTCCCCTCGCTCCGCAGCGAGGTCCGCTTCGTTCGGTGCTCGCTCTGCAACGGCCTGCTCCGACCCGCGGACCGGTCGACCCCTCGACCCCCGAAGGGGGTGCCCGAGAGGACCTGGATGTCCGGGGAGCCGGTCTTTCTGTGCCCCGAGTGCGGGCAGGCGTACTGGGAGGGAAGCCACACCGACGAGATCCGCCGCACGCTCGCCCGTGTCTTCGCCGTGAACGGGCCGTCGCCCACGGCCTCCGCTGCCCCCTCCCCCACATCCCTCTCTCCCCTCCCTGCTCCTCCTCCCGCTTCCCGGGAGGGGCGAGCCCCTGGAGACCAGAACCGGGGGCGGGAGTGAGGTGACCCTCGGAGCCCCGTCCGTTCCCGTCTGGGTCGAGCTCTCCGGGGAGAACCTCGCCTTGGCCGAGCTCGAGCTCTTCTCCTGTGGACAGGTCCTCGACCCCCTCTCCACCCCACCCCGCTCGCTCCCGTGGGGCAACGGCCGCTTTCGCGAGGTGAGCTTCTCCCGCGCCGGGCCCACCGCCTTGCTGTCCTCCCGGCTGGCCTTCGCCCACCGGGTCCTGCGCCCCATCGCCGAGGGATCGCTCGACACGCTGGTGGACGCGATGGTCCTGGAGGGAGGGAGCGGCGCCTCCGGGAGGGTGAGGGTAGCCCCGGGAGCGCCTCCTTCGCTCGCCTCCCGGGTCCCAGGCCTCCTGGGCCATGCCTTCCTCCAGGGTGGGGGACGGGTCGACCTCGATGCCCCCGATCGAGACTTCCTCGCGTTCCTATCGCCGACCCCATCCGATCCGGACGGGGCGGCGGAGGCGGGGCTCGCGGAGCTTCTGGGGGAGGTCCCCAGGTCCGAGGTCGAGCTGCGCCGGTCGAAGCACCGTCCTTTCCGAAAGCCGGTGACGCTCCCTCCCCGCCTGGCGAGGGCGATGGTCAACCTGGCCGAGGCCCCGCTGGGCGGAACGGTGCTCGACCCGTTCTGTGGCACGGGTTCGATCTTGCTGGAGGCCTCCCACCTTGGCTATCGCGTCACTGGGGCGGACGTCGACGCGGAGATGGTGCGAGGCACGCTTCAGAACCTATCGGCGGCGGGCCTTGCCCCCGAGCGGGTCGTCCAGCGCCGGGTCTCCGAGCTGGCGGACCAGCTGGAAGGCGTCCCGTTCGATGCGGCGGTCTTCGATCCCCCTTACGGTCGGGCTTCCACGACCGGTGGTGAGGGCAGCTCGGAGGTCCTGCGTCAAGCGCTCCAGGCGATGCCCCGGATGGTGCGCCCCGGTGGTCACGTGGTCCTGCTGGTGAGCGACCCTGAGGGCGTGCCCGCCAAGATCCAAGGCTTGCGCCGAGAGACGCTCATGCTCGCCGAAAGGGTCCACCGCAGCCTCACTCGGTGGGTGGTCGTCCTAACCGTCGCGGACGCGTAGGCTCGGGACCGGTAGCCTCGCCGGCGTCTCCAGGGGGTGAGGAGGGGCCTTGGCAGGCGTCGGCTTCGGGTTGTGCAGCCCCTTGAGCTTCGATATGGCCTCGAGGAAGGTGACGAACCCCCGGAAAACGCCGACATAGCTCTTCCGGAGGAGGGTCCCCTGCTCCTCGAAGAACTCCTCCAGCATCTTGAGCGCCTGGCGGAGCCCGTGGGTGAGGGCACGGGTGAGGAGCTGCCGCCGGGGGGGTCCTCCCGAGGCACGCGTCATGTCAGGGCGCCCGGGACCATGCATGGGACGTCACAAGCCTCGATAGGGGGTACCCCCCCTTCGTGAACGGCCCCGGACCCGGCCTGCACCGGCCCCGATGGGTCAGCTGGGGAACGGATAGGAGGTGGTCTGGGGGGCACCGGACTGCAGGCTCTGGACGTTCCGGCAGTCCTCGGTGACCTGCAGTTGGAGGGTGAAGATGGCGGGCAGCGGGTCGCTGAACTCGAGGACCAGGGGGTAGCTCGAGAGCGCTCCGCCCGTCGCGTTCACGCTGAGGTAGAGGCCCGAGGGCAGGGAGAAGTTACCGTAGGGACCGGCCCCGCTCACGGTGATGTTCGGTTGGCCGGGTCGTAACAGGGTCCAGGTGAGGTTCTGCCCGAAGCTCCGGGCAAAGGTCGGGTCCGCGGGATGCAGCTGCACCGAGGCGTAGATGAAGAAGGCATGCGGCACGAGGTCGTTGTTCACGATGGAGAAGTTGAGGTCCCCGCGGGTGTAGTTCTGGTAACTGCCGATCGCCGTGAGGTGGTCGTGCGCGATCGCAAAGTCCCCGGTGGGGGTCTCGAGCGGAATCGCGACGAACCCGGCCACCAGGATGGCGGCCGCGAAAGCGCCCAAGGCTGTTCGCTTCCAGTCGAGCGGGGTGATGTCGTTGAGGGGAGGGGGATGCCTCGCCCCCAGGATCAGGATGAGGAAGGCGAAGATCCACCAACCGGGGTAGAAGATGCCCATGACGAAGAGCGCCCCCACGGCGAGCCAGCTCACGATCACCGCCCGCGGCCCGAAGAGGGCCCGGAAGACGTGGCCCCCATCGAGCTGACCGGCAGGCAGCAGGTTGATCGCGGTCACCAGCAGCCCCACCCAACCGGCGATCGCGAGCGGGCTCAGGTTCACGATGAGCGAGGCCGGGAAGAACAAGGAAAGGCCGTAGAAGATCGCCGAGACCCCGAAGACCAGATTCCCATAGGGCACGGAGAGGAAGACCGGCCCGCAGTTGGAGAGCGGGAGCACCGGGCTGTGCTGGGAGAGGAAGAGCCCGTAGAGGGTGACCGGGAGCGCAAGGATGAAACCGGCGATGGGCCCGGAGGCCCCGATGTCCAGCAAGGTCTTGCGGTCGGGGATCGGCTCGCGGAGCGAGATGAAGGCCCCGAACGTCCCGAAGATGACGAAGGGAGGGGGCATCGGGAGGAAGAAGGGCAGCGAGGCCTCCACGTGGTGTCGGCGCGCGACCAAGAAGTGCGCGAGCTCGTGGAACCCCAGGATGGCCATGAGCGGGACCGCGAACTCGAGCCCTCCCCACAGGAACGCCGAAGCGTTCAGCGCGGACCCCCCCACGTAGGCGACCCAGAGGAAGGCACCGGCGAACAGGCAGGTGACCGCGGTCAGGACGAGCATCACGACGTTCGCGGTCACTCGCCAGGTGGTCCGCGTGGGGCGGCGGAGGATCTCCACGATCGTCTCCCCCGTCTGCTGGCGGATCATCGGCACGTAGTTCATCGGCCAGAGCTCCTGTCGGAGCTGGTCGAACTTGTCGGCCATCGTCGGGCGGTCCACCTGGACCGCCAGCACGAGGGAGTTCGGGGTTACGCGGGTCTCGTAGACGGGGAAGTACTTCGCGACGAGGGCCTTGAGGCGACCCACCTCGCCACCGGTCGCGTTGGAGGGCAGGACGTACGCCACGCCGCCGCCTCGCTTACCCGCCCTTCTTGGCGGCTTGCTGGAGCTTCTTTGCCCGTTCCTTCGATGTGTAACCGGTCGAGCGTTCCAGGAACTGGTTGTAGCGTCGGATGGTCTCCTGCTGCATCTCGGGAGCGACCGAGGGGTCCATGACGGTCTCCACCAGCAACATCTTGCTGTCGACCTTCACCTTGAGGTCCTTGAGGGCCCCGAAGGTCGCGTGCACGAAATCGTCCGGGGCCGTAGAATTTCCGAACACTTCTTTCAGGATTCCTGCCAAGGCGGCGGGGCTGAGCCCTTTGATGACCTTCGGGCTCACGGGGTACTTCTGCATCGCTCTTCGGGGACCAAGGGAGGGTCGGCGGATTTGACCTTTGCCTCAGGGGTGACGACCCCGGCTGGAGGTCGGCGGCGGGAGGACGCGAGCGGCCAAGTCCGCCGAGGGGGTTGCGGCGCGAGGCGAGCTGAGGAGGCCAGAGGCCTTGTAGATGGGTCCATGAACCCCTTCGGAACATAACTAGACGGCGTTTGTACGCATCCACACCAGGCGGCAATCATGTTTCGAAGAATCGCGTGCGCGGCGTTATGTCTGGCCCTCTTGATCCTCGTCGCTCCGAGTGTGGGAGGCCCCGGAGCCATGACGTCCCTAACCGCAGGGTGGATTTCCATGCCCCACGAGGCGACGGCGAGGACGACCCCGAATCCTCTTGGACCGGCCGCCCTCACCTCGTCCCCAATCCGCGCGACGGCCGCGCCTCCATCCGGAGCCCCAAGCGCACGGCTCGGTGCAGCGCTGCCTCAGGTCACCAGCACATTGGTCCTGCTCAACAACTCGCTCGTCGCCGGGAACTTCCTGCCAGAGAACGGGGCGGAGCCCTGGGACGTGGCGGTGGACAGCGTTCACCACCAGCTGTTCGTCCCGGAAGACTTCACCCATAATCTCACCGAGTTGAACGAGACGACGGACAAGGTCACCGGGTGGATCTCGATCGGGGCCGCCCCGCTCTACTCGATCTTCGATGCTCAGAACGGCTACCTTTACACTACGGACGCCGCCAGCCAGGTCGCCGTGGTGGACACGTCGACCGGTCGTGTCCTGAGCCCGATCTCGGTCGGGTCGACGCCCATGGGCCTCGCGCTGGACCCGGCGACGGGAACCCTCTACGTGGCCGATTCCGGTGCGAGCAGCCTGAGCGTCATCAACACCGCGACCGGCCTCGTGACCAACACGATCTCCGTCGCCTCCTCTCCCACCCCTGCGCCAGGGAACATCCTGTTCGATGAACAGAACGGCTACCTCTACCTCACCCCTTCGGGCATGGGATTTGGGACGAGCCATGTGACCGTGGTGGATCCGGCGACCTCCTCCGTGGTCGCCAGTCTCCCCGCGGGCGCGACGAGCTGGGGGATGGCCCTGGATACCCACACCCATTGCATCTACGTCGCGAACGCCGTCTCCGGCAACGTCACGGTCATCAATGCGACCAGCAACACGATCACCGCGACCATCTCGCTATCGGTCTCGGCCCCGGTCGAACCCTATGACGTGGCTTACGATCCTACCGACCAAGACCTCTACGTCGTCAGTACCTACTGGGCAGATGTCTGGACCGTCTCCGGCGCGACCAACGCGGTCCTGTCCTTCGCATCCGTAGGGTACGTCCCCAACACCATCACGTTCGACCCGGACGACAACGACCTGTACGTCGCGAACTCGGTCTCCGACAACCTGAGTGTCATGAGCGGAGTGACCGACCGCGTGATCGCTACCGTCCAGCTCGGCACTGGTCCTGCACCGCTCGTGTGGGCCTCCACTCCCGGGATGGCCTACGTTCTGGACGAGGCCCGGGCCCAGGTCGATGAGGTGAGCTCTCTCACGCATCGGGTCGTGGCCTCGGTACCGGTTCCGCAGGATGCGATCGCCATGGCTTTTGACTCCCTCAACGGCGACCTCTACGTCGCGGCCCAGTTCGGAGGCACCGTGACCGTGATCTCCACCAGCACGAATTCCGTGGTCACCACAATAAGTGGATTGTTATTTCCCACGGACATCACCTTCGACAGCGCGAACGGTGACCTGTATGTGGTGGACCTGGGCATGTGGCTCGCGGTCATTGACGGATCGACGAACTCGATCTTGAGCGTCGCCTGGCCATCGCCCCCTCCCGATGCCGATTACCTGTGCTTCGACAGCCAGAACGGCTACGTCTACGTGGTCGGCTCGATGAACGGATACTCGAACTTGACCTCGCTGAACGGCGCGACCAACACGGTCGTCGCGACGACCCCGATCTTCTCGGGATTCAGTGACGTGGCTTGTGATGCGGCGAGCGGCCTCATCTACGTGCTCAATGGCTTCTACGGGAACCTCAGCATCTACGACGCGGCGAACCTGGCGCTCGTCGCCACGCTCTCCCCGGTCCCCTCCGGGGGGTTCATCAGCTCCCTCGCTGTGAACGCGACGAGCGGCGAGGTCTACCTCACGGACTCGGGCGACGGCCGGGTGACGGCCCTCAATGGCACCACGCATTCGGTCGATGGCTCGCTCTCGGTCGGTAATGGTCCGGCCGGCGTGCTGTGGGAGCCATCGACCGGAGCTCTCTTGGTCTCCAACTATGACTCGGGCTCCGTCTCCAGCCTGAGCTCGACCCCCTCCGGTCCGATCCTCTCTTCCGTCTCGGTCAACCCTCCGTCCACCGCGGTGGCATTAGCCGGCTCGGTCACCTTCGCCGCCACCGCGGTCTGCGCCGGCGGACCCTGCCCCTCCGGGGTCACGTTCTCCTGGAGCCGAACGAACGCTTTGGGGAACCTCTCTTCCCCGACGGGCACCACGGTCACCTTCACCGCAGGCAACAAGGTAGGAATGGACACGATCTTCGTGAATGCCACGGCGAACGGCGTTGCGGTCCAGAGCGCACCGGTGAGCATCACGCTTCTCGCGAGGTCCCTGTCGATCTCCGCGCTGGGTCTCAGCGGCACCTCCCCCTACCTCTCCGGTAGAACCGTCAGCCTCTTCGTGAACCTCACGTCAGGGGGCGTCCCCCTCGCTGGAGCGACGGTCACGTTCTCCTCCGCTCCCGCCATGAGTGGCGGCCCCTGGAGCTCCACGAGCGGCGCGAACGGCCTCGCGACGGTCACCCTTACGGCCCCCGCCGTGTCCGCCCCCTCCAGCTTCAGCCTCTCGGGAGCGGCCTCCGACCCCGGCTACGCCCCGGCCACGACGTCCCCGGTCCTCCTGACGGTGGTCTCCCCGCCGGCCATCTCCCTGGTCTCGGTGAGCATCTCACCCGCGTCGGACACCCTTGCGGCGGGGGCCACGGTGTCGTTCTCCGCCGTGCCTATGTGCGGGGCCTCCTCATGTCCTTCGGGCGTCACCTATCTCTGGTCGCTCAGCAACGGCTTGGGGAGTCTGAGCACGCAGACCGGTGGCACGACGGTCTTCGCTGCCGGGGCCTCTTCCGGGACGACCATGTTGGAGCTCACCGCGCTCCTGGGTCAAGTGGTCCGCGCCTCCAACGCGACCATCACCGTCACGGGAGGCTCCGCCCACCCAACTTCCCCCTCCTCCGGACTGCTCGGGCTCCCGGTAGCGGAGGGGTACTTGCTCGTGGCGGCCTTCGTGGCGGCCGTGGTACTGGTCACGATGGTGCTGATCGTGAAGGGGCGATCGAAGGATTCAGGGTCGACCCCTCCGACGGGAGGACCCGCTTTGGCGTCCCCTCCGGGCCCCTACGCCGCGACGGTCGCCCCCTCGCCTTCCTCGGCGCCTCCCGCTCCTGCCGTCTCCCAGCCCCCGCCTCCTGCGGGGAGTGCGGCCTCGCCTTCCGGGACCCCACCTCCGCCCCCACCCCCGGCCTGAGCCGGGCGACGGCGAACGGGGCACGGGGGCTTCCTCCTAGGCCTCCAGGATGAGCCACGATTCCTTCAGCGGAACGTGATGGCGCTGGGGATTGCTCCGCCACTTCCCTCCCCGGGCGCGGAGCGGCTCAAGGGTGTAGTGGCGGAACCCCAGCCCGACCCCTATACGGCCGAGGTACTCCTCGGTGGGGATGGGCACACCATAGGGGGCGGAATCCCCCAGGATGAGGACAAAGTGGGCTCCCGGGCGCAGGACCCGACGCGTGGCGCCGATCGCTCGCGTCATGTCCTCGAAGTAGCGCGCGACCATGAGGTCGTAGTTCTTCTTCCCTCGACGGTGATGCCGAACCTCCGATAGCGTCCGGACCTTCTCGGCCAGTTCGGCGGCGACCTCCGGCGCCACGCGGTGGACGGCCCGCATCACGCGCTCCTCCGGAGGGCCATCCTGGCGCTGGACTT
Source organism: Thermoplasmata archaeon (assembly GCA_027306505.1). Taxonomy (GTDB): domain Archaea; phylum Thermoplasmatota; class Thermoplasmata; order Lutacidiplasmatales; family UBA184; genus JAKAAX01. Next base: position 37,736 of record DAHUZP010000064.1, read on the forward strand.
GGGTCGTCGCGGAGACCACGAGGCGGGAGCGGAAGCGCTCGCTGATCTCCGCCCAGTTCTGAGCCATCCCGAGGAAGTAGGTCTCCAGCCGGAGCCGGTCGGCGTAGTCGTAGTTGTTGAGGTACGGGGGGGAGGTGAAGGCCAGGTCGACCGTGCCGGGTCGGATGGGCGGATCGCGCGCGTCCGCCTCCAGGACTCGAGCCTCCACCGACCTCCCCTCCGGCGGGGTCGACCCAAGGTCCTCCACGCACCGGTGCAGCGCCTCCCCGTATGTACGGTAGGCCTCGCGTTCCTGGATGCGCTTGCGCGGGGCGATGTAGGGCCATCCCGTGGCCGCTGCGCTGGCCGAGCGAAGGGTCCCCACCAAGGCCACCTCGAACACGTCGTGCATCGGGGCCGGAAGGGTCCCCAGGTGCTCGCGGATCGCGAGGAGGCGGGCCAGGTTGTCCCGGCTGTAGCACTTGCGCACGAGCTCGGGTAGACGGTCGAGCGACCGTCCGGCGGGTGGGCGGGCCGGAAGGGACCTAAGGAAGCGTTCCGCCTCGCTTCGAAGCGCCTTGAGGTCCACCTCCCAGGCGACCTTCGTCCGGGCGATACGGGCGACCAGGGGGTGAGCCTCGACCCCCACGCTCCGAACCCCGCGCCCCTTACACACCACGAGCGTGGTGCCGGTCCCCGCGAACGGGTCGTAGACCGCCCCGCCCGGAGGCAGGGGGAACCGGTCGAGCGCGTGCACCACCGCCCGGTAGCTGAACCCGGCCGGGTACTGGAACCAACGATGGATCGGGGCGGACTTGTTGTCCTTGAAGGTACCGACCTCGCCGTCAGGCACCGGGACGTGGGCACGGGGGGCCGGGATCGAGGCTCTCGGAGGTCGTCCGACCGCCGGCGGAGACCAGAGCGTCCCGGTCACCCTCGGCGGGGCGCCCGGGCCTCGGTCGCCATGGTTCGAGCAGCCCTTCTTCCCCGTGGGAGGGTCACTCCTGCCCGAGCCCGACCGCCGCGTAGTGGACCCCCGCCCGCTCCAGCGCGGGGCCGTTCACGCTGCGACGGGCGTCGACCACCAGGCGGTCCTTGAGCTGCTTCCAGAGGGTGAGCGGGACCTCGCGGTACTCTGGCCAATCGCACTGGACGAGCGCAAGGCTCGCACCCCGGAGGGCATCCTCTACCGACGTGCAGAAGCGCAGCTGGCGATCCTCGGCCGCGGCGACGGCCGGAGGCAGCGAGCGACGGAAGACCTCGAGCGCCTTCGGGTCGTGCAGTCGGACCAGGGCGCCCCGCTTGAGAAGCTCGCCGAGGATCGGGAAGGCGCGCGACTCGCGGACATCATCGGTCCCCGACTTGAACGCGAGGCCCAGCAGCGCCACCTCGCGGCCCGCCACGAGCGATCCCAGGGCGCTCTCCGTCAGGTCCACCACATGTCGAGCCTGCGTCTCGTTGACCCCGAGCGCGCCATCGGTGACGGGCATGGCGACGCCCCGGTGGTGGGCGAAGGCCACCAGACCTCGTAGGTCCTTAGGGAAACAGCTCCCTCCGAAACCGGGGCCGGCCCGGAGGAAATGCGCGCCGAGCCGAGGGTCCATCCCCACGGCTTCCATGACGGGGTAGACGTCGACCCCGATCCGCTCGGCAAGCCGTGCCATCTCGTTCGCGAAGGAGACCTTGACGGCGAGGAGGGCGTTCGAGGCGTACTTCACGAGCTCGCCCGCCGCGGGCGGTAGGACCACGACCGCTCCCGGGAACCCTCGGTAGGACTCCCGCAGCGCCCGCTCGCTCTTCGCGTCGCCCACTCCGATCACGATGCGGGAAGGCTCGAGGGCGTCCGCGACCAGGCTCCCCTCAGCGAGGAACTCCGGGTTGCAGGCGACCGAGAAGTCCCTTCCCGGCTTCTTGCCGCTCTCCCTGGCGAGGATCTTCTCGATCTTCTGGGAGGTACCCGGAGGGGAGGTGCTCTTCACGACGACCAGGCGCCAGCCCTCGGCGCGGGCGAGGAGCTTTCCCAGGCGGGCCGCCTCCTCCTCGAGGAACGACGTGTCGACGCTCCCGTCGGGCCGGGGCGGGGTGGGGAGGCAGAGGAAGAGCACCGAGGCCTTCCGGAAGAGCTCCTCCCGGTCCTTGGCGACCTTGAGGCGTCCGCTCTCGACCGCGGCGGTGAGCTCCTCCTGCAGCCCCGGGTCGAAGAAGGGCGCCCGCCCTTCGGCGATCGCGGCTCGGCGGGCGTCCACGACATCGTAGGTGACCACCCTGTGGCCGTAGTGGGCGAAGGCGATCGCCATCGCGACCCCGACGAACCCCAGGCCCGAGACCCCGAGGACCTGCTCCCCCTCTTCCCGGGTCGAGGCGGGGTCCTCAGCGGAAGCATGGGAGCGGGGGGTCACGGACCGACGGCTGGAGCTCCTTCCCTCTGACTTCTTGGGGGCGGGGGCGCGCGAGGGAGACATCGCTAGGCCCCTCCTTCGCTCGCGGCCACTTCGGCCGTGCGGCGAGAGGCACGCGTGGCAGCGCGGGAGGCACGAGCGAGCTGCGACCGGACGTCCTCGGCCGTCCTTTGGAGCCCCTCCGCGAGCGGGACCTTCGGTTCCCAGCCCAGCAGCTCCTTCGCCCGCTGGATGTCGGGTCGCCGTCGCTCGGGATCGTCCTGGCCACGCGGGATGTGGGTCACCGTCGAACGTCCGCCGGTCAGCTCACGGACCTTCTCCGCGAGCTCCAGGACGGTCATCTCCGTGAGCGGGTTCCCGAGGTTCACGGGCCCCTTCACCGAGGAGTCGAAGAGCCGACGGAACCCCGCGATGAGGTCGGAGACGTAGCAGAAGGAGCGGGTCTGCTTCCCTTCGCCGTGGACCGTGAGGGGCTCCCCCCGGAACCCCTGGACGAGGAACTGGGTCACGACCCTTCCATCGTCGAGCGCCATGTGGGGGCCGTACGTGTTGAAGATCCGGGCGACCCGCACGTCAAGGCCCTTCTCCCGTTCCCAGGCGGCGACCAGGGCCTCCGCGTACCGCTTCCCCTCGTCATAGCACGAACGGGGGCCGTTCGGGTTGACGTGCCCGAAGTAGCTCTCGGGCTGGGGGTGGACCTCGGGGTCCCCGTACACCTCGGAGGTGGAGGCCAGGAACAGGCGCGCGCCGGAAGCGTGGGCGTGCTCGGCGAGCTGTCCGGTGCCGAAAGAGTTCACCCGCAGGCAGGAGAGCGGGTCACGTTGGTAGTGCGGTGGGGAGGCTGGGGAAGCGAGATGGAAGACCGCCTCGGCGCTGGGCAGCCGGACCCGCTTGGTCAGGTCCCGCTTGAGGAAGCGGAACCGGGGGTCCTTGCGGAACGCCCTCACGTTGACGAGGCTCCCGGTGGACAGGTCGTCGACGCCCACCACGTTCCAGTCGTCTGCGAGCAGGCTCTCGACCAGGTGCGATCCCAGGAAGCCCGCGGCCCCGGCGACGATCGCGGTCCTGGTCATCCCATCATCTCCCGAAGCAAAGGTCGCAGCCGCTCACGAAGCTCCGGTTGCTGCATCGCGAACTCGAGATTGGTCTTAAGCCAGAGGAACCGGTCCCCGATATCGTACCGAGTACCGGTGAACCCGACCCCATAGACCTTCTCCCTCTGCCGCAGGCGGTCGATCGCGTCCGTGAGCTGGACCTCCTGATTGCGCCCGGGAGGGGTCGTGCGGATCTCGTGGAATATGCTGGAGGTGAGCACGTAGGCCCCGGTGATCCCGAGGCGGCTGGGGGCCTTCGCCAGCGTAGGCTTCTCCACCATCTTCTGGACCTCGGTCACGCCGGGCCGGACCTCAGGGCCCGCGACGATGCCGTAGTCGGAGACCTTCGAATCGGGGACCTTCTCCACCGCGATGACCGAGGAGTGCCCGCCCAGCTCCTCGAACCGGTCCCAGAGCTGGCGGAGGAGCGGAGGCTCGCAGACGTTGATCGTGTCCCCGAGCAGCACCCCGAACGCCTCCTTTCCCACGTGACGGGCCGCGCAGAGGACGGCGTCCGCGAGGCCCCTCGGCGTGCGCTGCCGGACAAAATGGATCGTTGCGCGCTCGGCAAGCTCGTCCAGGCTCTTCATCGCCGGCAGCTCGTTGTACTTCCCGAGCTCCGGGCTGAGGTCGAAGTGGTCCTCGAGCGCCCGCTTCCCCCGGCCCGTGACGATGGTGATGTCGTCCGCACCGGAGGCGATCGCCTCCTCCACCACGTATTGGATCACGGGCCGGTCGAGGACGGGCAGCATCTCCTTGGGCATGCTCTTCGTCGCCGGGAGGAAGCGCGTCCCCTGCCCGGCCGCCGGAATGACCACCTTCATCGTCGGTGCATCTCCCTCTCGAGCCCTGGTCTACCGCTTCCCCTTTCGGCGCCGAGGACGCGGGTCGTGCTGTAGGGCCTCTACCTCCGCGCTCGCGAGGAGGATCAGATGGTCTCCATCTCGAAGAGGACCTTGAACCCTCGGAGCGTGCGGCTCACCTGGTCCGCGAGGTCCATCGCATCGTCGAGGGAGATGCCGGATTTCCAGTCGTAGATGAAGTCGTAGTTCCCTTGGGTCGGCTTGAAGCCGAGCGCATGGAGCTTGTCGGCGATCTCCGAAGGCTTCGCTCCCTCGCTAGAGAAAGCGACACGCAAGTAGCTCTCCACGGGAATGCTCCTCGTGCGCCCCACGACCCAAGGGGGGCTTATACCTTGCTCCCGACCGGGAACGCCGGTCGGCCACGTCCGCTCGCCTCCCCCCGGGCCGGGGGTTGGCCGCAACGCGCGGTCCCCCTCACGCCACTTGGAAGGTCTGGCCGTTAGGACCAGATGCGGGGGGAAGTTCCGGCAGGCCCTCCCCCAGGGAGCAGCTCCCGACCCTGCCCAGGGGGCCGTCCCTCATCCCAGGCATGGGCGAAGGGCAGCTGCACAGGACGCCTGGGATTCGGGCCCGCCATCTCAGTCCCCTTCGAACTCAGTTCGATGAACTGGAAGTCACTGACCCGGCCTCATCAACGGTCTTGTGAGGCCCCGTGAACTCCATTCCGATGCCCTTCAGCCAGTACCTCGAGATCGAGTCGGACCAGCGACTCCTGGCCCGCTGGTGGGAGGTCCCGGTCCGGCTGAGCCCGGAGGGAGGGATCGATGCCCGGGTCGTCCACCAGGGCCGGATGGTCCAGCAGCAACCCAACCCCTCCCGTGGGCTCCTCCTCCTGACGGACAAGGGGCTGGTCCACTGTCAGGAACGGACCTCGAGGGCCCTCCTCGGTCCCACCTCGGTCATCGGCGCCTTCATGGACGTGAAGATCCCAAGGTCGAAGATGCAGGAGCTGCGGGTGGAGCCGTGTCCTGGCTTGGACCGCCCCGTGCTCGTGGTGACCGTGGACGGTGACGCCGCGACCTTCAGCCCTGAGTACGTGGTCGGCCAGGTCGCTGGCACCAATGAGATCCGCTTCCTGCTCGATGAGCAGGCGGACCCTCAGGGGAGGTCCTCGCGCTGGCCCGAGACACGCTGCACATCGGGAACGACGCGGGCGCCGCATCCCCTTCGGCTACCCCTGCGCCAGCTCCGGCGGTCACCATGGTCACGTGCGGCTACTGCGGTTGCCGATATCGGCCCACTGACGAGAAGTGTCCGGATTGCGGGGCCGCGCAAGGGGCCTGAGACGCGGGCGGGCTGCCTGCGGGGGCCGTTTTCGGGGCCCCACGATCCCCGAAGCAACGGCGGCCGTGCCGAGGGGTCAAAGGCGTCCCACCCGGGGGTTATCCGGCCGGGTGAGGTCACCGGTACGGGCGGGGGATCATGGACCCGACCTTCGTGGAGCCTGCGCTGGTGCGCCTGAGCGAGACCGCGCTCCTTTTCGTCCTTCTCGGCACGACCCTCACCGTCTCGGCCGTGGTCGATGGCCTGTCCGGCTCGGAGCTGATCGGAGGGGCTGGGAGCATGGGGTTGCTCGCGATCGGTCTCATGCTCCTCTCGGTAGGGCTCGTCGCCCTCTGGCGCTCGCGACGGGCGATCTTCCTGCCGGTCTCAGCGCCGCGAAGGGCGTAGCACATCGACCGCGGGCAGACGCTCCGCCCGCCGTGCGAGCAGCGGGACGAACGCCGCTCGGACGGCCTCGGCGATGACCCCCTCTCGGGAGATCGCGTTGCCAGTGAGGTAGGAGAGCGCACCGCCCGTGGTGTGACCTACGGCAGCGGGCCCACCCGTGAGGCGTACCGCGTCCTCGAGCGTGCGCCGTCCCTCCAGGACCGACGCTATCCCGGGGGGTAGCGGATAGGCGGCGGAGAGGCTCGAGAGCCGCGTCCCGTCCGCTCCCGCCACAGCGACACAATGGACATCGTAGGTCCCCGGGACCGACCCCTTGGCCGCCTTCTTCGAGCCCTTGGGATCGAGCAGGAGGACCGTCGCTTCCACCCCCACCCCCCAATCGCATCCCGCTTCCAACGCGAGAGCGGCCCGACGATGGGCCCCTGCGAACCCTTCCTTCAGACCCCAGGGCTGTGGGTTCGGCTTCCCCGGGCTCACCGCCTCCAGCTGGATGGGGGTGCGCTCGAACAGGGTGTGGAAGCCGACCTCCACGCCCGCGCGCTTGACGGCATTGGTCGAGCCCACGCCCACCCGGACCGGGGTCAGCCGTCGGCCATCCCTGTCGATGCGTCCCTGTCGCAGGCGAGTGGAGGAGACCCGTAGGAGGTCCTCCCCCAGCACGGCATGGCGGACGATGAGCGTCAGCGGACGGATGCGGCGGAGACGACGAAGCTGGTTCGCGCGCTCACCCACGGCAAGGGTCTCGTCGCTCACGACCAAGGCCTGGGTGGAGGGCTCCAAGGCCGCACCCCATCGGTCCACGAGCGGGATGAGGTACCACGACCGTCCCGGGAAGAGCTCTTCAAGGCGGCGCTCGAGTCCCTGACGCCGCTCCTCGAACGGTCGGACGCTTCGGGCCTTCCCCGACGGCCCCGCCTTTCGAAGGAACTCGTCCGTGGTGATCCCGATCCCGACCTCCCCCGCATGGTCGAAGGCCGCCGCGAGCAGCGCCTCGTGCCCGACGTGGATCCGATCGAAGGTCCCACCCATCACCGCGCGTGGCACAAGGCGACGAGATGCGGGCAAGGACCTAGGGACCTCTCAGACCCTGGAGAACAAGGCGATGATGATGAAGATGGTCAACGCGACGAAGACCACCGTGTAGAGGCGCTGCTGGCGGACCTGCTGGCCCCTTGTATGAGCGCATTTCGGGCTGCAGAAGGAGTCCTCGGGGGGAGTGGGGGACCCGCAGACCCGGCAGTGTCGGTGGAGGGGGACGCTCTCCATGCCCGACACGAAATGGTCCTGGGATATGGAAGCGATGCGCTGCAGGGCCCCCCCCGGCCCGAGTTGGGGTCGCCCCCAGGAGCGGACCCAGGTGTCCCCTGTTTGTCGTCCGGGGGGACTTCCACCGACAGAGAGTCAGCCTCGCGCGCGCAACCATCATAAACGACCCCTCTCTCGCGCACCGCGAGTGTGGTTCTCGTGAGCGGAACGGTCTCCCGGACGATGGGACAGATGGAGGGGCCCTCCCTCCCAGACACCGAGCTTCTGAAGGTCCTGCGCACCATGTCGCTCGGCCGCGCGGTGGACGAACGCTGCATGAACCTCCAGCGGCAGGGCCGGCTGGGGTTCTATGTGCCGATGGAGGGCCAGGAGGGGGCGCAGATCGGCTGCGGGTGGGCCTTGGAGAAGGGCGACTGGATCTGCCCTGCCTACCGGGAGATGGGCGTCGCGCTGACCCGCGGGATCCCTCTCTCGACCATCCTGGACCAGCTTTTCGGCAACTCTGCCGACCTGTCGAAGGGACGACAGATGCCCAACCACTATGGTTGGAGGGACCACCGCTTCGTGAGCGCCTCAAGCCCCATCGGCACGCAGATCATCCACGCGGTCGGTCTCGCTTACGCCTCCCGATACAAGGGGGAGAAGGTCATCTCCGTCCCGTTCTTCGGTGATGGGGCCACCTCCTCCACCGACTTCCACTCGGGGATGAACTTCGCAGGGGTGTACAAGGCCCCGGTCGTCTTCTTCTGCCAGAACAACCAGTGGGCCATCTCCCTCCCTCGGGAGAAGCAGACGAAAAGCACGACGCTCGCCATGAAGGCGAACGCCTACGGGTTCCCAGGGGTCCAGGTGGACGGGAACGACTTCCACGCGGTGTACAGCGCCGTGAAGGACGCCCGGACCCGAGCGATCCGGGGCGAAGGCCCGACGCTCATCGAAGCCGTGACCTACCGGATGGGTCCGCACTCCACTTCGGACGACCCCCGCCGCTACCGCAGTTCCCAGGAGCTCGCCACTTGGAAGGCGCGTGACCCTATCGAGCGTCTGAAGGAGGAGCTCGTCACCCGCGGAGCGCTCACGGAAGCGGACTTCGACAAGATGCAGGAGGAGGTCCGCGCCGAGGTGGCCCAGGCGGTCCAGCAGGCCGAGAAGGTGGGACCGCCCGAGCCCCGTACCCTCTTCGAGGACGTGTGGGCCAGACCGATCCCCCAGCTCCAGGAGGAGATCCAGGAGTTCGAGGAGCTCCTGAAGGAGGGAGTGATCCGACCATGACCGACATGACGCTCATCCAAGGTGTGAACCGTGCGCTGCACCAAGCGATGAAGGCCGACCCGGACGTCCTGTGCCTCGGGGAGGACATCGGGGTCAACGGCGGGGTCTTCCGAGCGACGGAAGGCCTGCAGAAGGAGTTCGGCGAGGCCCGCGTGCTCGACACGCCGCTCAACGAGAGCGGGATCGTCGGGATGGCCGTGGGGATGGCGCTCTACGGGCTCAAGCCCGTCGCCGAGATCCAGTTCCTGGACTTCATCTACCCGGCCTTCGACCAGATCGTGAGCGAGCTCGCGAAGTTCCGCTACCGCTCCGGCGGGCAGTTCCCGGCCCACGTGGTCCTGCGCACCCCCTACGGGGGCGGGATCCGGGGCGGTCTCTACCATTCCCAGAGCACCGAGCAGCTCTTCGCGAGCACCCCGGGGCTCAAGGTGGTCATCCCTTCCACCCCCGCTGACGCGAAGGGGCTGCTCCTCACGGCCATCTTCGACGAGGACCCGGTGCTCTTCCTGGAGCCGAAGCGCATCTACCGCACGGCGACCGGCGAGGTCCCGGACGGAGACCATCGGGTCCCCTTCGGCAAGGCGCGCGTGGTGCGCGAGGGCAGCGATGTGAGCGTCTTCGCCTACGGCGCGATGGTCCCCCTCGCCTTCCAGGCCTGCCAGGTGCTCGAGAAGACGGGCATCCACGCTGAGCTGCTCGATCTGAGGTCCTTGGTCCCGCTCGACGTGGAGGCGGTGGTGCGCTCCGTTGAGAAGACCGGACGGGCCGTGATCGTCCATGAGGCGCCCAAGTTCTGTGGGTTCGGGGCAGAGCTCGCCGCGATCCTGGCGGAGAAAGCGCTCTACTCGCTCAAGGCCCCCATCGTTCGGGTCACCGGCTACGACACCCCGTTCCCCTACAGCCTGGAGAACCTCTACTTGCCCAGCGTCGACCGCATCGGGCGCGCGATCCAGCGGACCGTCGCCGCGGGTTGAACCACCTGGAGGAGCATCGCCATGTCGGCCGCGTTCGAATTCCGCCTCCCGGACATCGGAGAAGGCGTCGCCCAGGGCGAGGTGGTCAAGTGGCACGTGAAGGCGGGGGACCCGATCCAGGAAGACCAGCCTCTCGTGAGCGTCCTCACCGACAAGGCGAACGTCGAGATCCCTTCCCCTCGCACGGGGAGGATCGTGACGCTCCACGCGAAGGAGGGCGAGGTCGTCAAGGTGGGGGGGCTGCTTGTCACCATCGACGCGACCGGCCCCGGGGGCTCCTCCCCGTCTCCTTCCCACGGTCACGCTTTACCGGCCGTCGCGGCGGCCCCTGCCTCCGCCCCGGCTCCGGCCGCACCCGCACCCGCCCCCGGCGGCGGCCGGGTCCTGGCTCCCCCGTCCGTTCGCCATAAGGCGGCGCAGCTCGGCATCGACCTCGCCCAGGTCCGCGGCAGCGGGCCCCAGGGAAGGATCACGGAGGCCGACCTGGACCTCTTCTCCAAGGGAGGGGCCCGTGCCGCAGCGCCCCCGGCGGCCCCTGCCCCCGTGAGCACGTCACCCTCGGTCTCCTTCGCGGGCGCGGAGGCCCCGTCACCCACGTTTTCCCCCGTGGCCATCCCTCCGCCCCCGGCTGTCGCGGCCAGCGCCGCGTCCGCCCACGCGGGTCCTCTCCAGGAGCGCGTGCCCATTCGTGGCGTGCGTCGGGTCATCGCCGAGAGGATGGCGATCTCCCACGCTCGCGCGGCCCGGTTCACCTACGTCGAAGAGGTCGACGTGAGCGAGCTCGTCCGGGTGCGTGAGCGCTCGAAGAAGCGCCTGGAAGAGAAGGGGGTACAGCTCTCCTACCTTCCGTTCATCGTGAAGGCGGTCGTCCAGGGGCTGAAGGCCCACCCGGGCATGAACGCCTACATGGACGACGCGAGGCAAGAGATCGTTCTCTGCCGATACTACCACATCGGGATCGCCGCCGCGGCGCCCGAGGGGCTCATCGTCCCGGTCGTCCGCGACGCGGACCGCAAGAGCATCACCACGATCGCTCGGGAGATCCAGGACCTCTCGGAGCGGGGGAAGGCGGGGAAGCTCACGCGGGAGGAGCTCTCGGGGAGCACGTTCACCATCACCAGCCTGGGGGCGCTCGGCGGCGTCCTCGCGACCCCCGTGCTCAACTACCCGGAGGTGGCCATCCTCGGGGTCCACAAGATCGTGAAGCGCCCGGTCTACGCACCGGACGGCTCGCTCGTCCCGGCCCACCTGATGAACCTGTCCGTCTCGCTGGACCACCGGGTCTTGGACGGGATCACGGGGGCCGAGTTCCTCTCGGTGGTCAAGAGCCACCTCGAGGACCCTCACCAGCTCTTCCTCGAGATGGTCTAGAGGTCCCCTCCCGATGACCGAGGCCCGTCCGCCGCCGTCCGCCGCGACACCCTCTCCTGGCCCGGCGCCGTCGACGGTGCCGCTCCCCTATGGGAAGGCGGAGCTCGAGAAGCGTCTCGGAGGCGACTGGGAGGCCCGGGTCCGGGCGATGTACCACGGGATGCTCTTCGGCCGTGTCCTGGACACGCGGATGCTCGCTCTCCAGCGCCAGGGCCGCGTCGCCTTCTACGGCCCCGCGACGGGGCAGGAAGCGACCACCGTGGGGGCCGCGCTCGCGATGACCCCCGAGGACTGGGTCTTCCCTGGGCTCCGCGAACAGCTGGTCGCGCTCCTGCGCGGTCTCAACCTCACCCTCTACTTGCACCACCTCTTCGGGAACGACCTGGACACGGCGCGAGGGAGGCAGATGCCCTGCCATCCGAGCGCCCGGGAGGTCCACTACGTCTCGATGTCCAGCACCATCGGTACCCAGATCATCCACGCGGTGGGCTTCGCTTACGGGCTTCGGCTTCGGAAGTCCCCGGGGATCTCCTGGACTTTCTTCGGGGACGGCGCGACCTCTGCCGTGGACTTCCACACCGGCCTCAACTTCGCCGGGGTCTACGACCTGCCGGTCCTCTTCGTCTGCACCAACAACCAGTGGGCGATCAGCGTCCCGAACGATAAGCAAACCGCGAGCGCGACCTTTGCGCAGAAGTCGGAGGCCTACGGGATCCCTGGAAGTCGGGTCGACGGGACCGACGTCGTGGACGTCTTCTGTGCCCTGCGCGAAGCTCGGGCGGAGATCGCCCAGGGGAAGGGCCCGCGCCTGGTCGAGTCGGTCCTCTATCGGCTCACGCCCCACTCCTCTTCCGACGACCCCTCGCGCTACCAACCGAAGGGGTGGATGGACAAGGCGCGCTCCATGGACCCCGTCGGTCGCTTCGAGGCCATGCTGGACCGGATCGGGGTCCTTGCGCCCTCGGAACGGGAGAAGGTGCAGGCCGAACTGGACGCGAGGGTCCGCTCCGCGATCCAGGAGGCGGAAGTGATGCCTCCCCCACGCACCGACTCGCTCTTCGAGGACACCTACAAGGTGCCCTTCTGGCCCCTCACCGAGGAGCGCGAGAGCTTTGACAAGGAGCAGGGGGGGAACTTCCCATGACGCGTGGGGTGGACGTGCTGATCCTCGGCGGCGGCCCTGGTGGGTACGTAGCGGCCCTACGGCTCTCCCAGCTGGGCCGCAAGCCCTTCCTCGTGGAGAAGGACGCGCTGGGGGGGGAGTGCCTCAACCGCGGGTGCATCCCATCCAAGGCGCTCATCCATGCCTCCGAGACCTACGACGAGGTGCACCGTAGCGGCGCCGAGATGGGGGTCCCGCCCCCCGGCCCCGGCCTCGACGTCCCAGCGATGCAGAAGTGGCGCGCGTCTATCATCGAGAAGGAGCAGCGCGGTATCGAGACGCTCTTCAGAGCGTCGGGGGTCACTTGGATGCGGGGCAGCGGGAGGCTCACCGGCCCGCGCAGCGCGGTGGTGGAGGGCCCGAACGTCCCGGGCGGACGGGAAGAGGTGGCTTTCCAGGCGTGCATCCTCGCGACAGGGGCCTACCACATGAGCCTGCCCGGCTTCGAGCCCGACGGGAAGGCGGTCCTCACCGCGAAGGACATGCTGCTGCTCGAGAAGGTCCCCGCTCGTCTCCTCATCCTCGGGGGGGGCGTGAGCGGAGTGGAGCTGGGCGAGCACTACGCTCGGCTCGGCAGCCAGGTCACGATCGTCGAGCTCATGCCCCAGTTGGTCCCGGGGATGGACGCTGACCTCTCCCAGGAGCTTCGGCGTTCCCTGGAACGCCGGGGGATGGTCGTGCACACGGAGGCGAAGGCGAGCTCGCTCCACCGTAGCCCCACTGGTCTCCAGCTCTCGGTCAGCACGAAGGAGGGCCCCATGGTCCTCGAAGGGGACCTCCTCTTCCTCACCGTCGGTAAGCGGCCGGAGACCCGGGCACTCGGCCTGGAGGTTGCGGGCGTTGCGCTTGCCGAGAGGGGAGGCTTTGTCCAGGTGGACGACCGGATGGCAACGAGCGTCGCGGGCATCTACGCGGTGGGGGACCTCGCCCGACCTCCGATGGTCGCCCACAAGGCCTACCGGGAAGGGCGGATCGCGGCCGAGGTCATCGCGGGGCTCCCGTCCAGCTGGAGCCACCAGGCGGTCCCTTCGGTGGTCTATACCGATCCCGAGCTCGCGACGGTCGGCCTCACCCTTGTCCAGGCAACGGAGAAGGGCCTCACCGCGCGCGAGGTCAAGTTCCCCTACGCCGCGCTGGGGCGGGCCCACGCGGCCCATGCGACCGGAGGTTTCGTGAAGCTCGTCGCCGAGGAGGGGAGCGGCCTCGTCCTGGGCTCGCATGCGGCCGGTCATGCTTCCGGGGAGTTCGTGAGCGAGGTGGCCTTCGCGATCGAGATGGGAGCGACGGTGCGCGACCTTGCGGGAACGATCCATCCCCATCCGACCTTCGCGGAGCTGCTCCAAGAGGTCGCGATGCTCTGGCTGGGGGAACCGATCCACGTCGCTCGGCCAATCGTGTCGCATGCCCGCTGAGAGCGTCTTGCCGTCCAGGGTAGCCACGCGCTGCGTCCCCGTCCTCTCCGGCGCGGAGCCCCCCGTCCTACGCGAGCTCGGCCACCGTGACTACCAGGAGGTCTGGGACCTCATGCGGGAGCTCCGACGGGCGAGGAAGGCGCGGACCATCCCCGACACCTTGCTCCTGGTGGAGCACGACCCGGTGATCACGGTGGGGGTGCAGGGTGCGGAGGGAGATGTCCTTCCCGGGGACCTTCCGGTCCATCATGTGGAGCGGGGAGGCAAGAGCACCTACCACGGCCCAGGACAGTTGGTGGGCTACCCCATCGTCGATATCTGCTCCAGAGGAAAGGATGTGCGGCGGTTCGTCCACGACGTGGAGGAGCTCGTGGTGCGCGCCGTCCATCCGTTCGGCATCGAAGCCTCCCGTGTCGACGGCAAGCGAGGGGTCTGGGTGGGGGGCGAACGCAAGATCGCCTCCGTCGGGGTCGCGATCGAGGAGTGGGTGAGCTACCACGGCTTTGCGCTCAACGTCTCGGTGGACCTCCGTGCCTTCGAGCGCTTCCGTCCCTGTGGGTTCGATGGAAAGGTCATGACCTCCATGTCGCGGGAACTGGGCCGACCCGTGCACCTCGCCGAGGTGAGCCCTCACATCGCGTCGGCGTGGAGCGATCTCTTCGCGTGAGGCACGCTCCCGAACGGGGGGGGGGCCCTCTACCCTCGGACCCCCGGCCACCTCCAGGGCAGGAACCCCACCGGTGAGGGGGCTCGGGAGCTCCTCCTTCGAATGGAGCTCTGGAGGCTTCGCGCCGGGGCTTCGTTCCACGGACCGAAATGGCCTAAAACGTTAGGGTGGATACCTTTCCCGCCAGGGGGGGAGAGCGGAGGTGCCCGCGGTAGGCCGAGAGGACATCCGTGAGAGCGGCGAGGACCTTCGCCACCTGGGTCTGCGTGTCTCGGAGCTCTCCGAGGAGGTCGCGCATCTCGCCCAATCCTATCGGAACCTCTACGAGCGACTGAGGCTCTCTCAGCGGGCAGAGATGGAGGGCAGGCCCTCGAAGGTTCCCCCCAGGTCCTGGATCGAGCAGGCTCCCTCCTCTCGTGCGACTCCTTCCGAGAAGGGCCAGGGCTCGGGTCCCCTCGCACTGGAAGCCCCTGAAATCATGCCCTCGATCCAGAAGAGCCTACGGGCCCTCCTCGAGCGCCAGGGCGAGGTCGGCCTACGCCTGCGGGACCTCTCCCGTCACTACTTGCTGACGGCGGGAGGGAACGAACCCCGTCGGATCCGTGCCCGGCTCGCGGAGGTGGGAGAGCGCTGCCAGAACCTTCGCCTGTCCTCCGACTCGTTGTCGCGCGGCACCCCGAGGGCGCTCACCGGGCTCTTGGACGACCTCTGCGAGCTCAACTCCGAGGCTTCCGAGGACCTGGTCCGCTTCGGACAGAGCCTTAGGCTCAGGGGGGACGGGATCCTCGCCGGCAAGAAGCAGGACCTGAGGTACCTCCAGGGCGACAGCTGGCGTCGACCGGCCTGACCCCGCCCATCGGGGCCTTCGCGCCCCAGGCCCTCGATCTCCAGGCGCGGCTCCTTCCTCTGCCTCTCGCCGCGCTAGGCGGGTGGGGGGGGTTACTGAAATCGGTAACACTTAAGGTCCAAGACCTACTGCCACCCTCCCGGTGCCCCATGAACAGGAGGCTGGCCCTCATCGGGCTCGTCGTTTTCATCGCCGGGATCGCGCTGCTCGGGGTCGGAACCTACGGGGTGGAGAGCTCCTTGCACAGCGTGGGCTCCTTCACCCTCCTCTCTCCAGGGGAGTACGTGACCCCCAAGATCCATCTCACCTCGGACGCTACGGTCACTCTGCGGAACCCTTCCTCCTCGATGGGCATCGTCACGGCGGCCAATCTCAGCCTGGTGAACGCGACGAACCTCGCGAGCATGGAGGTCCCGCTCACCACCAGTTCCTCCGGCACCTCCGCCTACGTGGTCTCGGCCGGGGACTACTACGTGGTCGCCTTCACGAGCTCCGCTCCCAGCACGACAGTGCAGTACCTGTACACCTCCGAGGTCGCCGGGTACGGGATCGCCACGCTGCTCGGGCTGATCCTCGCGATCGCGGGAGGCATCACGGGGCTGGTGGGCCTTGTGCGCAAGCCGAAGCCCCCCGCGGGGCCGGCCCCCGTCCCCTGGGGCGGTCCTTCCACCGCGCCGACACCCGTCGCTCCGTCGGGGCCCCCGCCGCGAACACCCTGAACTCACGCGCCACTTCCCCGAGGTTCCCAGCGCGGCGTGGGCCCCACCTGAAGTCGAGCGGATGTACGTCCAACCGTCCGAGTATCTCGCGCCCGCGATCGCTATCGTGGTGGGGGTCCTGCCGGTCCTCTACTTCCGACGGAAGGGCGCTCTCCTGGGCCTCGCCGCGTTCGCCTACTTCCTCGCGATCGGTGCGAAGGCGGTTCTCGAGTCGGTCTTCTTGGGCTTCTTCCAGTCGGCGACACTCGCCTCCTACCTTGCCTACGGCCTTCTCACCTTCGTCTTCGAGGTGGGCTTGGCTTACGCGTTCCTCCGACTGGCCTGGACCTACGAGGTCTCCTCAGGCCCCTCTCACCATGCGGGGTGGACGTATGGGACCTACCTCGCCTTCTTCGAGAACGCGGTCCTTCTCGGGGCGCTCCCCCTGCTGGGGCTGCTCGCCGTGAGCTCGTCCGGGATCCATGCCCCAGCGAGCGGTGACCCGTACGCCGCGAACGTGCTCCCCCTCGCCTTCCCCTACGTCTTGGAGCGCCTCTCGTCGCTCATCGCCCATGCCGTCTGGGGCCTATTGGTCTACGTTGCGCTCTGGCAGCGGCGTCCCATCCTCGTCCTCACCGTGCTTCCCCTCGCCATGATCGATGCCCTCGCCGCCGGATGGGACTTCACCCACTTCGTGAGCTATCCGGTCCTGGTCGTCCTGCTCCTTGGCTACACCCTCGTGACCTCCGCGCTCGCACTCTACCTCTCGGGCATCTGGGGCACTGCCCTGCGTGGTCTAGGTCGCCCACGGCCCCCCCGGGTCGTGGGACCCCCTCCTCGAGCGGAGCTAGGTCCGGTTCCCACCGCTCCTGGTGTTCCTCCATCCCCCTCCACTCCGACCTCTTCCCCAGGACCGGTGATCCCGGCCTCCACCTCGGGCGTCCGCTTCCAAGGCCGATCCGCCGAAGGACAGGTCGGGCAGGACGAGCACCAAGGGCGCCAAGCGTGAGCTCCAACAGCGGGGTCAAGCTCGGCGGTTCCTCTGGGAGCCCCTTGCTCTCCACAGCGGCCGGACGTCAGCCTCGATCGTTCTCCCAACGTTCAAGTCGAAGATCGCGGGTCAGGGTTCCGGGCCCTCCAAGATGCAGGTAGGGGCATGGTGGGCGCGGCTTCTGCTGGTGATCGGGGGGTCCTGGTCCTGGCCTCTGGCGTGATCTTGTCTACCTTGACGGCGCCCATGCCATCGGACAGTAGCGCTCCCGCTGCTTGCCCGGGGCCTTCTCGGCCGGGGGCTCCGGCCGGACGGTGCTCCCAGGGATGCTCATCCATCTAGGGGTGGTTCCCCTGCGGGTCTGGTGGGTCGCTTCTTTCGTCGGGCCCTCCTGGTCCTTCTTGGGATGCCTACCGGACACGTTCTCGCCCTACCAGCCGGTCCTACCGTACGGAACCGGTCCAGTCGTGGCTTTGGCGCTTTTCGTTGCACTGCAGATCATGGGAACCCTCCTCGCCATCATCAGTCTCTGGGACCTCAACTGGCCGTTGCTAGGGCGAGCCGCCCGAGATGCATATCCGCGGAGGGAGCGAGATCAGCTCGAGGGGGATGCCTCGAGCGGGCATCCCGGGGCACCGGCGGTCCCGGAAGGTCCGGCGCAACCCCCCGACCAGTGGCCCAGATGCAGCCCAGTGCCCCGAGGGACCCTGGCCAACTGCCGAACGGGGATCTCCGCCCTCGGCGGCTCGCCTTCGGCTGAAAGGGGCGTGCCTCAGTAAGGTGGTCGGCCCGGTGGCAAGGCCGGGGCTCCACCGCCTCCAGGACCAGGACCCCCCGCAGGGAGCGGCGGACCGGGGGGAACTCCGGGGCCCGGGCCACCTGCAGCGGGCGCAGGGGGCGGAGGGGAGGGGGGAGGCCGGTTCCACTTCTTCTGGAACTGCCAGATGAGCACGATGGCCACGACCACGACGACGGAGACGATGGGCACCAGGATCCCGGGATACGTGCCCAAGAACCCGGCCACCCCTGGCGGGTTCGACGGCAGCCCCAAGGTCGCGTTGACCCAGATGATGAGCCCGTTCAGCCCGGTCGGGGTCCCGTTGACGAAGAACCTCTGCTGCGGGGCGGTGGTGTAGGTGGGGGCGGTCGCGTTCGCGTAGTACTGCCCGTAGACCAGCTGGACCTTGAAGTCCCCAGAAGCCCCGGTGGGCTGGGTCTGGTTGATCACGGTCCCCCCGTAGAAGATGAAGACCGTCGCTCCCTGGATCGGGGCCCCTGTCCCCCACTGCTCGACCCAACCGCTCACGGTGACCCAGTTCGGGTTGAAGTGGACCGTCACGGTGCCGCTGCCGTTCACCCAGACCCACCCGACGTAGGTCGAGACCCCTACGTTGGCGTCACCGGAATAGCGCTGGAAGCTGAACCCCATGCAGCTCGGGTTCGAGATCAGGTAGACGCCCCACTTCACGCGGGCGCCGTTCGACCCGATGAGGGGGAAGGTGCTGTAGTTGAAGTTAATCGAGCTCAGCGAACACGGGTTCTGAGGGGTCGTGAAGACGACCGTGTAGTAGATGGGGATGAACTGGGCGATGAGGTCGCCGCTCGCGTTGATGACAACGGTCTGCTGTGTGCCGCCCAGCTGCCACTGGACACCGCCGGTCACCACGAACGGTTGTCCCGTCGGTTGCCAGTGCGCGGCGGGCACGGCGACCACCGAGGCGATGGTCCCAAAGATCACCGGGATCTTGGTGTTGTTGGTGTAGGTGACCCCCCCGAAGGTGATGGAACCGGCGTACCCCCCGGGTTGGTCGAGGAACGTCAGAGCGAAGACCTTGGGTGCGAAGGTGAGGTTGAAAGTGCCGTTCGCGAGGACCGTGACGTTCCCGGTCTCAGGGAACAGGTTCGGGGAGACCGCGACGAGCGGGTTCGGTTCCGCCGACACGCCAGTGAGATTGTACCCCGTGCAGGACCAGGTCGCGTACGCGTAGGTCCCTGCCTGGATGAGGTGCTTCACCGGCCCGTTCGCGGGCATGCTGACCGATCCGATCGTGACGCCGCCGCAGTTGGTGGGGTTCTGGGAGAAGACCTCGAGCCAGAATGTGCTGGGCTGGAAGACGGCGGCGATGTTGCCATTCCCGATGATCGTCGCGAGGCTCGAGCTGATCGAGACCCCGGCGGTCCCCGTCAACGAGTAGGTGTACCATCCCGGGCACGGGGTCGCGGTCACGTTGAACTGGCCAGGAGAGGTGGTGTAGGTCTGGCCGTTGAGGGCCTTGGTCCCGTTCAAACGAACGTACCCGCAGCTAGCGGGGGTGGTCGTCACGTTGACCGTGTACATGGGGCCCGTGAAGCGCGCGGTGATGTTGCCCCAGGTCCCGTTCACGTAGGCGGTCCCGGCGTGGACCTGGACCGCCCCGCTCCCGGTGATGCTCACCGTGGTCCAACCCGAGCACGGGGTGGCGCTCACGGGCCACGCCCCGGTCGAAGCCGAAGTCAATAGGGCTCCGTTCGTGTAGAGGGAGCCGTTGTAGCTGATCGAGCCGCAGGTCCATGGGTTGGTCTTGAAACCGACGTTCGCCGTGGCGTGGACGATCTGCGGCCGACGCGTCGAGGTCTCCGCAGGGTGAACGCTCGGCACCGCGCTCCCTGCGGGGATTGTGACGATTGCCCCGCTACCCCTTGTTCCGCTCCCCAGTACGGCGGTGGAGGGGGACGAGCCTTCGTGCGGAAGGCCAGCCAAGGGGGGAGCGCTTCCCAGTCCGGCAAAGATCGATAGCGTGAGCGAGCCGAGCAACAGGGCCGCGCCTAGAAGCGTCCGGGCACGGGTCGACACCATCTCGCGAACGTCTCCGGCCCTGGCCTAGGCCGAGGCTTGCGACAGCGTACCAAGGGGGGGTAGATAGGGTTTCTGCCTCGCGTGACGCCTGCGCGTCTTGGAAGGGGGAAATCTCCCGTCAGCCGGTCCCGATGACCCGTACACCCTATCTGGCCCTCCGCGGTCGGCCCCCTCGGAGCGGTCAGATGCCCACCACGGATGGCGACAGCGTGGTGCTCTGGACCGGAGGCAAGGACTCAGTTCTCGCCCTGGTCGAGGCCCGGGAACAGGGCGTGGATGTTCGTGCGCTGGTGACCTTCGTTCCTCCAGATGGGAAGTTCAAGGCCCACCCGTGCTCGCTCATGAGGGCCCAGGCCGACTCGTTGGGCCTTCCCCATCGCTCCCTGATGGTCGACCGGCCCTATGCCGGGTCGTACGAGCAGATGCTCCGAGGGCTCCGGGACGAGGGGGTCCGATACCTGTACACCGGAGACATCGCCGAGGTCCAGGGCCACACGCGCTGGCTCCAGCAGAGGGTCGAGCGGACCGGGCTAGATCTGCGGAGACCTCTGTGGGGAAGGGACCGGCGGGGCCTCCTGGAGCACGCGCTGAAACTAGGTCTTCGGCCCGTGGTGACCGCGGTCCGGAGCCCTCACCTATCGGACGATTGGGTGGGCAAGCCATTGGACCGCTCAGCCGTGGAGGAGCTCGCCAGCGCTCCGCCGGAGCGGGCGATCGACCTGAGCGGCGAGCGTGGGGAGTACCACACCATGGTCCTGTACGGCCCAGGCTTCCACAGCCCGCTGACCTTGGGCCCTTGGAGCCTGGTGCGGGAAGGGGACCTCCGCTAC
This sequence comes from Thermoplasmata archaeon, assembly GCA_027306505.1. Lineage (GTDB taxonomy): Archaea > Thermoplasmatota > Thermoplasmata > Lutacidiplasmatales > UBA184 > JAKAAX01. Next base: position 58,068 of record DAHUZP010000064.1, read on the forward strand.
GCGAAGCTAGAGCTTTGGCCGTAAGGCGCGGCGGAGTTCGGCGGGAGAAAGGCCCGTTCGAAGGAAAAGGCCCCCCGTCCACAAGTCTACATAGCTTGTGAACGGTACGCATCGCATGGACCTCCGAGGATCATCCCTCCCGAGTCCCCGCCCGCTTTTCCGCCGATGGACGCTGGTCATGCTCGTCGTGCTCCTCGCCTTCTCGGTCCCTGGCGCTACCGCGCTCGCGCTCCACATCCCCACCTCCGCGGGCGATGGCGGGGCCGCTCTGCCCTACGCGGCTACGACGGCGAGGGGCGCTCCATCGCTCTTCCCGATCTGCGCCGCGTGCACCCCGGAACAGGGATCCCGCTCTGGCTCCCCCCACCCGCTCGAGTCGACCCTCCCATCGGTTCCTACTGTTCCAACGAACGTCGCGGTCAGCTTCACCCTCTCCCCGGCGAGTGGAGTCGGCTCGATCAGTTTCAACGCGAAGACCTACTTTAGCGGCGGTTCGGTCAACATTGCGCCAGGGACCTACAGCCTCAGCGCGAACACGAACCCGGGCTGGCACTTCGCTTCCTGGTGGGTGACCGGAGGCGGGACCATCAACACGGGAACGATCACCATCAGCGCAGCCACCCAGATCACCGGCAACTGGTCTCTCTACCCCAACGTCGCCTTCTCCGTGACCCCGTCCGGCTGCGGGTCCATCAACTTCAACACCACCTCTTTCGCGAACGGGGCCACTCAGAACTTCTACGCGACCACCGTTCTGGGCCGACCCTACTCCGCGCTCGCCCCGACCTGCGCTAACCACCTCTTCAATGGATGGGGAGTTTCCGGCGGGGTCACGGTCACCTCCGTCAGCTGGACGAACCCCCAGGTCAACCTCACGAACAACGGCACGCTCACGGCGAACTTCGTTCCCAGCGCGACGGTGTCCTTCACGATCTCCCCTGGGGCCGGGGACGGCTACCTCACGTTCGGTGGCACGAAGTACTTCAACGGCCAGACGGCGACCGTACCGACCGGCATCTACACGATCGTCCAGACAGCGAGCCCAGGCTGGCACTTCTCCGCCTGGAGCACCACCGGGGGGGTCGCACTCTCGGGGACCGGGGTCTCGGTCACCGGTAGCGGGGGCCTCACCGCGACCTTCGTACCCTACCCCCGTGTCGGGTTCTCCGTGAACCCCGCCGTCTGCGCCCCAATCACGTTCAACGGGACGGCCCAAGCGAACGGCAGTGCCGGGAACTTCTACGGCTCCGGAGCGAGCTATCCCCTCAGCGTCGCTGCATGTGCCGGTTACGCGTTCAATGGCTGGACCTCGACCGGGGGCGTCACGTTCACCTCCGCGGGCTCGCTCAGCACCAACGCTTTGCTCACCGCGAACGCGACCATCGCCGCGACCTTCGTCCCCACCTACACGGTCTCCATCACGTTGGCCCCGGCATCCAGTGCAGGCTACGTCGTCCTGGGGGTGACGGACTACTTCAACGGTGGAAGCGCCTCCCTCACGGCCGGCACCTACGTCCTGTCGGCGGTGGCCGCACCCGGTTGGAAGTTCAGCTCCTGGACCACCACGGGCGGTCTCTCGATCGGGACGGGGCATGTCACCGTGAGCTCTGCTGGGACCCTCAGCGCGACCTTCGTCCAGTACGCCCAGATCAGCTTCTCCATCGATCGGGCGGCCTGCGGGCCGATCACCTTCAACACGACGACCTATGCCAACGCGACCTCGGGGTCCTTCCCGCTCGCGTTGAGCCCTTACACCGCGTCCATCGGCACCTGCACCAACTACGTCTTCACGAGCTGGTCCTCCAGCGGTGGGGTCACGGTCTCCCTACCCCTCCAAACCTCCTCTTCGGTCACCGTCGCAGGCAACGGAACGCTCACCGCGAGCTTCGCCGGACCGTACTTCACCCTCACCTTCGGGGTCTTCCCGAACCTTCCCTCCTCCGGAGGTTCGATCGTCTTCCAGGGGAAGTCCTACTTCAACGGAGCGAGCGTCTCGGTCCTCGCCGGTAGCTACTCCGCTGCGGAGCAAGGGGCGGTCGGCTTCCGCTTCCTCAGCTGGAGCGTGAGCGGTTCGGTCTCCATGGCCGGATCCACGCTCACCGTCTCCGGGGGAGGGACCCTCACCGCGCATTTCGTCCAGGTGTACGATCTAGGGTTCTCGATCTCCCCCTCGGCCTGCAGCTCCGGGATCATCACTTTCAACGGCACCTCATGGAACAGCGGGATCACCGGGACCTTCCGGGCGCTCTCTTCTCCGGCCCTCGCCTCCAACTGCGCAGGATACCATTTTGCGGGCTGGGCGGCGAGCGGCGGGGTCAGCCTCACCACCCCGACCCTGAACCCCACGGTGGCGAGCCTCACGGGCAACGGGACGTTGGGTGCTCTCTGGAGCGTGAACCAGACCACGCACTACCAGGTGACGGTCCTGGCGAACCCCAACTCCTGCGGTCAGATCGACCTCAACGGCACCCTCTACCTCTCAGGGACGGTCGTGAGCATCACCGCGGGGACCTGGAGCCTGGGGGAGAGCGGCTGCGCGGGCTACGTCTTCGTCAACTGGTCCGTGGGCGCCTCGAACGTGGTCGGGAACCCCGTCACCCAGAACACCACGCTCGACGTCCTCTCCAGCGGATGGGTCACGGCGATCTTCGCCCCTCGTGCGATCGCCGACAGTGTCCAGATCTCCATCCAACCCGCCACGTGCGGGTCCGTCAGCATCGGTGGTAGGACCTTCCTCAATGGCCAGACGGCGAGCCTCCTCGCCGGGAGCTTCAGCTTCTCGTACATAGGGTGCACGGGATACTATCCGGTGCCCTCCATCACCGGGCGCGGCGGAGCGGGCTTCAACGCGGGCTTCACGTTGCTCACGGTGAGCGCCTCGGGCTCCGTATCGGTCAACTACACCGCGACGCTCGGCGCGGTGCTGGCCTCGTCCTCATCGAACACCTCGTCCGGGAGCCCGGTCACTCTGACCGACACGATCTCGGGAGGTGTGGGTCCCTTCGAGGTGGAGTGGGACTTCGGTGACCACAGCTCGTGGGTGAACGCCTCCCAGGCCTCCTCCTCTGGGAGCGAGGTGCACACCTTTACGGCCTCGACCTCTCAGACCTTCACCGTCTCGCTCAAGGTCACAGACAGCGCCGGGCACAGCGCCTTCGCGAACATCACCGTCTCCGTCTCAGGTTCGGGACTCCAGGCCGGAAACCAGCCCGCCTCCTTCCCCTGGTGGATCGTCGCTCTGGTCGCGATCATCGCCGTGGCGCTTCTCGCTGTGCTCGTCGTGCGCCGGCGAAAGAGGACGCTGCCGCCGCCCTCTGGAGGGGATGCAGCCACGTCGGGGATGGGTGGCGTCGGTGCAGTGGGTGCAATCGGTGCTGTGGGCGCGACAGGCGCCGAAGGTGCCGTAGAACCCCTGGGACCTACAGGCGCGGCGGCGACCCCCGAGGCCGCTCCTGGAGCGACGGAGGTAGCGTCGTCGGCGCCTGCCGCTGCCGAGGCCCCTACGGAGGTCGGGACCTCTGAGCCAGACCTGTGGAACAAGCTCGGGGAAGGCTCGGCAGGCTCTGGGACCTCCTCGGAGGTCTCGGAGGCCGGGGCCGGCACGGAGATCGCTGGGGAAGCCACCACCGAGGGCTCCGAGGTCGCCCCCGAGGTCGAGGTCCCCACGGGGGACACGGGTGGCGAGACCGAAGGGGGCGCTCCCCCCGAGACCGCGGCCGAGCCCTCTACGGAGCCTCAGGAGGGGAACGCAGAACCTGGGAGCGAGGCTGTCCCCAGCTCGGAGCCTAGTGTGGAGGAGGCCCCTGAGGCCCCGACAGCTCCCGCAGAAGAGTCGTCCCCCTCTCCGACCCCTGAGGGCGCGCCCGCGCAGGAGGAGCCGGCAGTTCCCGAGGTGCCGGCGACACCGACCTCGCCGCCTCCCTTCGCTCCGGCCTCTCCTCCTCCGGGGGTCACAGCGGCTCCCCCGCCACCACCCCCGCCACCACCTCCGCCCCCTCCTCCGCCGCCACCGCCACCACCTCCGCCCCCTCCTCCGCCGCCACCACCGCCACCCCCGCCACCACCTCCGCCCCCTCCTCCGCCCCCTCCTCCGCCGCCACCCCCGTCACCCCCTCCGTCCCCGACACCC
>DAHUZP010000068.1 GCA_027306505.1 Thermoplasmata archaeon
ACGGCCTCGCGATGGCCTACGACCCGGCCGGAGGGTTCGTGGCCCTCTTCAGCGGGATCAACTCCTGGACCAGCCCCAGCGTCATCTACGGCGACACCTGGGAGTACGCCTCGGGCACTTGGACCCAGCTGAGCCCGACGAGCTCGCCTCCGGCGCGTTACGACAGCGGGATGGTCTACGACCCGGGGGACGGCTACACCGCGCTCTTCGGCGGCGTGAACTCGAACTACCAGAACGTCCAGGACACCTGGGCCTTCCCGCCTCCCCTCACCGCGACCCTCAGTGCCTCCCCCGCGAACATCGATGAGGGCCAGACGAGCACGCTCACAGCGACCCCCTCGGGAGGATACGGCCCCTACAGCTACTCCTGGCAGACCCTCCCGCAAGGCTGCACCGGGTCCAACAGCGCGGCCCTGAGCTGCACGCCCACGACCTACGGCCAGTGGGCCATCGCGGTCAAGGTCACCGACGGCGCCGGACACGCCGCGAACGCTTACGTGACGCTCACCCTCAACCGGGACCCCCAGGCATCGTTCACGGCCTCCAGGACGAGCCTGGACGTAGGGCAGTCCACGACCCTCACGGGGAGCGCTTCGCTGGGATCCGGAGGCTACTCCTACGGGTGGTCGGCCCTACCCCCGGGATGTTCCTCCACTTCCTCGAGCTTCACTTGCACCCCGACGGGAACCGGGGGCGGGAGCAACGCGGCGAAGCTCATCGTGACCGATTCGGACGGTGGGACGGGAACCTACAGTCTGACGATCCTCGTCTCCACGGACCCCGCCATGACCAAACCCTCCGCCTCCCCGGGGTCCCTTGACGCGAACCAAGCCACCACCCTCTCCTCCACGCCCTCAGGCGGCTCCGGGGGGGATTCCTTCGCGTGGTCGGGGCTCCCGACGGGATGCTCGACCTGGAACGCGCAGAGCATCTCTTGCACTCCGAGCGCGGCAGGGAACTACTCCATCACGGTCAGCGTGACCGACTCGAACGGCTGGACTACCTCAAGCCAGACGCTCTCGCTGACCGTCTACCGGGACCCCACGGTGGCCACCCCGGCTGCCAGCAGGTGGTCCGTCGACACGGGCCAGTCCATCAGCCTCTCGACCGGGGCGTACCGGGGAAACGGGGGCTACACCTACTCGTGGTCCGGTCTGCCGACGGGGTGCTCGAGCTCCAGCTCGGCGAGCATCTCGTGCACGCCCACTGCCGTCGGCCAGTTCTCAATCTCGGCCAAGGTCACCGACGGTGACGGCTACTCGACGACCAGCGGAACCCTGACCTTCACGGTCTTCGGAACCCCGAGCGTGGAGTACCTGCTCGGCCCCGGCACCCCTGATGCCAACCAGCAGGTCACGGTCGAGATCGACCGGTACCAGTCGGGCTCCGGGGGTGACAGCTTCGTCTGGTCGGGGGTCCCCTCCGGGTGTTCCTCGGTGAACCTGACGTACGTGACGTGCTCTCCCACCGTCGCGGGCTGGTCCAACGTCACGGTCACGATCACGGACTCGAACGGTGCTTCCGGGTCCGAGTCGCCGTTCTCGCTCCACGTCCTGTCGGACCCCTCAATTGGCACACCGACCGCGACACCCTACGCCGTAGATGCCGGTAAATCCGATACCTTCTCGGCGAATCCGGCGGGCGGGTCGGGGGGCTACTCGTATTCCTGGACCGCGCTTCCCCAGGGTTGCCAGAGCTCGAACACTGCGACTCTCACGTGCAGCCCCTCGACCCCGGGAACCTACCCCGTTCA
>DAHUZP010000073.1 GCA_027306505.1 Thermoplasmata archaeon
GGACCTTCTCCCTGCTCGGTGTCGCGACCCGGGTGAAGCAGCGCAAGATGGTCGCCATGCGGAACGTCGCCCAGGGCGCCCGCAAGGGCCCCTCGGGCGGACCCATGGGCCAGCCCACCACCATCGGCACCACGGAGTAGGGTGCGGGACGGTCCTCGGATGATGGCCGCAGCGCGGCGAACGGCCCCTCGCGACCCGTCGGCGCGAGGGCCCCCGCGGGCCGACGCCCGGTACTCAGGGCGGCGACGCCGCCTCGGCCGGTGCGCCTTCGGGGCCTGGGCCATCGCGCTGCCCCTGGTCCTCCTGGCCATGGGGACGCCGATCTTTGGTGGGCCGCCCGAGCTCGGCGAGGCGGCCGGGAGCGCGACGCACGGCCCTCTCGCCCTTCCGCTCGTGCGTGGGACGGCGGCGTCCCCCTTGGCCCCCCAGCTTCACGTCGCCGCGTCGCCCCTCCAGGGCCCCGCTCCCCTCACGGTGACGTTCTGGGCCAACATCACGGGCGCCACCGGCACCTCGCAGGTCCGTTGGGACTTCGGGGACGGCGCGATCGGGAGCGGTTCTCCCGTGGTCCACGTCTACACCGCCGGAGGATGGTTCAACGCGACGGCCACGGCGTCGAACAACGCGACGGGGTGGTCAGCGACCGGCACCGTGACCCTCCACGCGACCGGGGCAGGGGGCCCTTCCCCCCTTGCGGTCGCCCTTTCCTCCGACCCGGCCCAGGGGACCTCCCCCTTGCCGGTCTCGGTGACCATCTCCGCCTCGGGAGGAAGTGCACCGTACCGCGGGAACGTCTGTTTCGGCGACGGCACGCAGTGCGCCCCCATCCCCGCCGGCTGGGATGGCTCCCCGATCACCTTCGACCACACCTACACCGCCGCCGGCACCTTCACCATCGTCGCTTCCGCGGACGACGCCTCGGGAACCACCATCGCCTCCACCGCGGGCCTCACGGTCCTCGGCCCCGCCCCGCTCTCGGCCCACGGGGTCGAGTCACCTCTCGCGGGGAACGCCCCCCTCTCGGTCAGCTTCGACGCTCAGGCGAGCGGAGGGACCGCCCCCTACGCGGTCCTCTGGGACTTCGGGGACGGGACCCAGGGGACCGGCACGGTAGGTACCCCCACCTCACACACGTACTCCACGGGCGGGAGCTACACCCCCACGCTCACGGTGACCGATTCCGCAGGGCACCGTGCGGTCTACACCCTCCCCACGCTTCAGGTCCAGCCCGCGACCACCTCCCAGGTAGGGAACTCGACGAGCCCATGGACCTCCGGATGGCTCGCTTCCCACTCCACCGCGATCGGCGCGGTCGGGCTCCTGGCCGTGATGGGCATCTTCGCCCTCCTCGTCGAGCGCCAGCGGCGCCAGGAGGTCACCCGGCAGGCCAAGGAGCTCGTCGAGGCGATGGAGAAATCCCAAGAACCACCCTAGGGTAGGTGACGCTGGGATCTCTCTTGGGGTGGACCGCCTGCCTTCCTTGGCTACGGGGCTTCGTCGTCGCGCTCGTTGCGCTGACGGTCCTCCTGGGGCCGCTCGTCGCCCCTGCCCTGGGGGCCCGTCCTCCCTCTAGCCTCCCGTCCCCTGAGCTCAGCGTCGCCATCACGGCGAACCGGACCCAGGGGAGCGCTCCCCTCAGTGTGTTCTTCACCACGACGGTCACCGGCGCGCCCCTCTCGAGCGTGACGTTCCACTGGGACTTCGGCGATGGCAGCACGGTCTCGGGGCCCGGGGCGAACAACTCCTCCTACGAGCACGTCTACTCCCGGGTGGGGAACTTCACCGCCAGCGTGAACGTGACCTACGGGAGCACATGGGCGGTGAACTCCGTCCCCATCGTCGCCTCGGCCTCCGTCCCCCCGCCGCTCCACGTGACCATCTCAGCGACCCCGCTGACGAACGCCCCTCTCACGGTCTACTTCACCGCGAACGCTTCGGGGGGTAACGGAGGCTACACCTACCTCTGGGCGTTCGGGGCGGGACCCGGGAGCACCGGAACGGGGGCGGAGCTCCTCTACACCTACAACGCGACGGGGAGCTACCTCGCCTCGGTCACGGTGACCGATTCAGGGGGGGCGAGCGCGGCCGCCCACCACTGGGTGAACGTCAGCTCGAGCCCATCCCCCAACCCCTCCGACACCACGCCCTGGTACTCCGGGTGGACCGGGTTCCTGCCATGGGCCATCTCGATCGTCGCCGTGCTGGTCGCCATGCTGATCTACCTGAGGTCGCGCCGCACCCGCGATCGCTCCGACCCAAGCCCTACGGCGCCTGCCTCGCCCTCTCCGCCCCGGGAGGCTGGAGGGGGGGTAGCCGACCAGGAGGGCTCGGGCGGGCCGCGGTCCGACCTGGCGCTGGAGACCGCGACCGAGCCTGCCCCGGCCTACGCCCTGGGACCGGTCTCCCAGCCGGCTCCAGGGCCCGCGTCAGGAGAGACGGCATCGGGCTCGACCGGAGATCTCCGCGTCGAGATCGTCCCGAGCCCTGCTTCGGAGCCGGGAGAGGCGGGCTCGCCTGGCGCAGCGCTCGACCGACCGGCCGGCTCCGCCCATCCTCTGGTCACCGCCACCCCGTCGAGCTCCCCGCCCGAAGGGCCCTCGCTGGAGAGCCCCAAGCCCCCCGCCGCGACCGACAAGGAGCGCATAGGGGGCCCTAGGGAGGCCCCCCAGGGGAAGGTCCAGAAGGAGACCCTCCGGCTCTCCTTCCGACTGGTGCTGCACATCGCTGCTCAGGGGGCGCTCCATCCCCACGAGGTGGCCCCGGTCGAGCTCACACAGTCCGGCATGGCGAGCTCGCTGGGAGCCCGGCAGAACACCATCGCCACGATCCTCAAGCGCTTGGAGGTGGCCGGCGTCCTCACCTCGGACGTCCGGCACGTTCGTGGCGCGCCCCGTCGGATGAAGGTCTACCGCCTGACCCCCCGGGGCGAGGCCCTCGCCCGGGACATCCGCTCCCGCAAGGGGGGATCCCACGAGAAGGGCACGGACCGACCTTCCATCCGAACGTAGCCCGCAGGGGGCGCTGGCGGGGCTCAATCCTCTGGGGTCCGTGCTGCGGAGGGGTCCGGGCCGCGCGGCCGGGCGCTCTCGGGGGGCTCCGCATCCTCGGCCGAGGTCCGTCCCCGGTGGAAGAAGTCCCTGGCGACGGCGGGGAGGTCCCTCAGGACGCTGATCCCGGGAAGGACCGAGGAGAAGGTCTTCGCCCTGCGGTCCAGCACGATCCCGAGCCCCCGGTCGTGCTCGGAGCGGATCATGCGGCCGAGCGCCTGGAGCATCGCCCGTTGGGCGGGCGCGCGCATCGCGTACTCCCAGCCCCGCCCGTTCATCGTGTGGTCCAGGTAGCGGACGAGCGCCTGGCGTCGGACCGTGGGCTTGGGGAAGGGCACACCCACCAGGACCACCGCCTGGAGCTCCTCGTCAGGGAAGTCGATCCCCTCTGCGATCCGTCCCCCGCAGACCCCGAGCAGGACGCCCGCGCCCGGCGAGCGCTTGAACCCCTCCACGAGCCGCCAGAGACCGGCGGAGGAGAGGGAGCGGCTCTCCAGGACCGCCCCTCTCGGCAGGGCGGTGGAGAGGCCCATCGACAGGAAGCGGTCCAAGAGCGCGAAGCTCGGGAAGAAGACCGCGGTCTTCACCGGCAGGGCCTGAAGGGTGGACACCAGCTCCTCGTAGAGACGTCGGAGGGCTTCCGGGTCGCCAGCGACCTCCTCGTGCCGACTGGAGACCTCGGGGGCGTAGAAGAGCCGCCGGTTCTCCGGAGGGAACGGACTGCCGACGGAGAGGAGCGCGGACTCCTCCGGCAGCCCGAGGGTGTCCCGGTACTCCTCGACCGGGGAGAGGGTGCCGGACATGTGGATGGAGAGGTGGCAGGCCCGGACAGGTGCCGCCCCCTCCCTCGCGTCCAGCGCGTAGGCCTCCAGCTGGCGCCGGGGCTTCTTCCGGGCCACTTTCACATACTCGGGAGGCTCGGCCTGGGCCCAGGTGAGCAAGGTCTCCGCCACGTTCCCGACGTAGGAACGGGGCAGTCGTCGCGACTTGCGGCGTTCCTCGCGCAGCCGCTCGCCCCACTCGGCGAGCTCCATGAGCATGGGCTGCAGGTCCCGGCTGGTCCCGCCGAGCTCCACGAGGAGCCGCTCCTCCACCACCCCGGGCGGGAGCAGTCCGTCCTCCCCCCCCGTGAACTCGTCGACGACCTCCCGGTGGGCGGCCTGGACCGCCTCGATGAGCCCCCGGGCGGTACGGGGACCCGACCGCGAGGAAAGGAGAGGGAAGTCACCGAGCTCCTGGAGCTCGGCCCGGGCCCGGCTCACCGTCTCTTCGCCGAGGGTGACCGACGCGATCTCCCTCAGGTACTCCGGGAGGTTGTGGGCCTCGTCCACGACCAGGTCGAGCTGGTCGGTCGCGACCCCCATCCAATCCAGCAGAGAGCGGCGGATGCGGGGGAGGAAGTAGAACGCGTAGGGTGCGACGACCACGGTCGCCTTGCGCGCGAGGCGCTTCGCGAGCTCGTACGGGCAGAGGCTCTCCTGCTTCGCCCACTCACTGAACTTCGCGGTGTTGGGGGTCTCGTTGGCCACGTGCTCCTCGAGGGTGGGCAGGTCGGCCGAGAGGAGCCGCCCGTAGTACGGGCATCCCTCGAGGTCGGCGAGCTCGAGGGTGCCGGAGGGGAGAGGGCCTCCTCCGGAGGGCGGGGGAGCGTCGAGGGTCGTGCGCACCTGGGCGCCCATCCGCTGTTCGGTCGCTCGCTTCCGGTCCGAGCAGAGCTTCCCGTACTCCTCCGCCGTCGCCCCCTCCATCTCAGAGAGGTCCTCCAGCAGGAGGCAACGTCCCTGCCGACCCTCAAGGGAGACGGCGAGGATCGGGGAGCCGGAGCGGCGGGCGATCGCCTGCACTTCGGAGAGGACGTGGGCCCCCTGGGAGTGGGTGCGCACCAGGTAGAGGACCTTGTGTCCCGCCTTCTGGGCGTGGGCGAGAAGGGGCGCGAGGACCACGACCGTCTTCCCGGACCCCGTCGGCGCCTCCAGCACCAACACCCCACCCTTCTCGACCCGGGCCTGGACATCGGCCAGCACCTCCTCCTGATTGGGTCGGGGGCGGTAGGGGAAGTAGGAGAGCCAGGGGGGCGGGTTACGAGAGGGCTCGAGCTGTACCCGGGAAGGGGAAGCAGAGGGAGAGGACGGGTCGCTCGTCACGGTCGGCCCTCTCCACTGCTCGTTTCAAGGGAAAAAGACCTTGGTTGCATCGGCAGGACCGGAGGGGGTGGGCCGGGGCCCCCGGAGGACGTGGAGCGGTCCCCGCCCGCCCTGGCCGTCACCCGTAGGTGTACCGGACCCCGTAGGGGCCCCTCGGCAGGTTCCAGGTGACCGAGCCTTGGTCACAGGCGATGGCGCAGGTGCCGCATTCCACGCAGTCCTCGTAACGGAAGACGAGCTTGCCGCCGATGCGGTTGAAGCACTGCGCCGGGCAGGCGTAGGTGCAGAAGGAGTGAGGGCACTTCGCACAGATCGCGGGCTTCACCGTGATGTGCGCGTTCTCTTCGCTGTCGGTCTGGTACCGGAGCGTACCCAGCCTTCGCTTGATCTCCACCGCCTCGACAGGGACCTCCGCACGGCCCGACAGGGAGGGGGAAGCCGCTTCCTCCGAGGGACCGGACGACTCGCTCATAGGGAGCCTACCACGGCGAGAAGGTCACGGGCGAGGGCCGTATAGGGTACGCCCGAGCCCTTGAGCGATCCCTGCAGAAGGTCCTTCATGTGCTGCTTGGGCTCCGAGCGCTCGGTCATCATCCGGCGGAAGAGGGAGGAGAAGAGCTCTGGATAGGCCCGGTGGAGACGAGGGTTCCACTTCAACCGGGCGGCGCGGTCGTCGGGCCTGCCCATCTGGTGGAGGACGCCCTCGCGCTGCAAGCGGGTCACGTAGCGGGAGAGGACCCTTCCACCGGGGTCCTTCGCCGCGATGGCCTCGGAGGCCGTCTCGGCGGCGGCGATACCGGTCGCGACGCTCGCGTCGGCTCCCCTCACGACCATCCCTCCCGACGCCGCGGCCCGTGCCGCCGCCCCCAGCAGGAGGAACCCCTCCCCGAAGAGCGACCGGGGCGCCCCGGAGGGAAGGAGCGTGGTGGTGCAAGTGCCCGTCCGCACGGCCCCGCGGACGTAGGGTTTCGTGGCCGGGTGGGCGAGGAACCTCTCCAGCAGGGCAGAGGGCGAGGTCCCGGTCCCCGCGAGGGAGCGGTTCTGAAGGACGACCCCAGCGTGGACCGAAGTGTGACCGGGATAGACGAACCCGAAGCCCATGCCTCCCGGCGGCAGGAAGCCCAAGACCGACTCCACCGTGAACCCCCGGCCCGCGGCTCCGCCGAAGCGGTCGTCGACCCTGGAGAGCGGGAGGTCGAAGCTCGTCTCGACGACCGATTCTCCGTCGGCCCCCGGACCTCCCGAGGCGTCCTGCCTCGGAGGGAGTTTGAGAGCGAGCCCGGCCTTCCTCGCGAGGGGGAGCGAGGAGTCGTCTTCGAAGAGCACGACGGTAGCGGCCGCTTCCCGTCCGCCCGCCCGGATCCCGGTCACCCGGCCTGCCCGGTCCGCGATGACCGCGTCGAGCGGAGCGCCCTTCCAGATCGTCCAGCCACGCTCCCCGGGACGGCCCTTCGCCCACGCCTCCCAGCGAGAAGGCTCCGCGACCCAGCCACCCCGGGGCGCGGAGGCCCAGGAGAGGTCTCGGAAGTCGATGGAGAGCGCGCCTTCGGAGGAGAGGAAAGCGATGCGCCGCTCGATGATCCGACGCTCCAGCGGGACCCCGGCGACGCCCTTCAGCGCGGCGGACGGGTCCGTCCGCCAGGCGACCCCGGCGGGTCGGAACCGCGCTCCGCCCTCCCCCGGGGGATCGACCCACAGGACCGAACGGCCCGCCTTGCGCAACGCCACGGCGGCGATGGCCCCCGCGGTGCCGCTCCCGAACACGATCGCGTCAAAGCGCTCGGCCAAGGTCCCCTCCTCCCGCGGCCCACAGGCTGCCGGTAGAAAACCCCACGCCCCTTACCGGACGCAGGGCCCGGGAAGGGGGGGGGCATGCGCTCCTACGGGGAGCTCAGAGCTTCTTCAGTTCCTGGACCAGTTTCGTGACGGTCTCTTGCGCGTCACCGTAGAGCATCCGGGTGTTGTCCTTGTAGAAGAGGTCGTTCTCGATGCCGGCGAAGCCCTTCCCCTGGCCGCGCTTCAGCACGATCACGTTCTTCGCCGCGTCGACGTCCAGGATGGGCATCCCGAAGAGCGGGCTGCCCTGTCGCCGGGCGGCGGGGTTCACCACGTCGTTCGCGCCGATCACGACCGCGACGTCCGCGCTCGCGAACTCCTGGTTGATCTCATCGCGGTCGAAGAGCCGGTCGTAGGGGACGCCGGCCTCCGCGAGCAGGACGTTCATGTGCCCGGGCATCCGGCCAGCGACCGGGTGGATCGCGAACTTCACCTCGACGCCCTTCTTCTCGAGGACATCCATCATCTCCTTGACCTTGTGCTGGGCCTGGGCGACCGCCATCCCGTAGCCGGGGGCGACGATGACCTTCCCGGCGTAGGCCAGCATGGCGGCCACGTCGCCCACCTCGATGGGCTTCATGGAGCCCTTCATCTCGACGCCGGTCTCCTCCTGAGAGCCAAAGGCGCTGAAGAGCACGTTGGAGATCGACCGGTTCATGGCCTTGGCCATCAGGAGGGTGAGGAGCGAGCCCGCCGAACCCACGAGCATCCCCGCCACGATCATCGCATAGTTGGACGTGGCGAACCCGTCCAGGCCCACGGCGATGCCGGTGAACGCGTTGAAGAGGGAGATCACCACCGGCATGTCCGCGCCGCCAATGGGAAGGGCCATCATGAACCCGTAGGAGAACCCGAGGACGAAGAAGAGCAGGAAGGGCGTTTCGACCCCCATGCCGGGGAAGGTGATCGAACTGCCGACCGCCCCGACGTTCCCGGAGAGGTTCAGGAGCCCGACGACCCCGAAGACGACGGCCGCGCCGAGGACGAGCATGTTGATGACCTTCTGGCCGGGGAAGGTGACGGGCTTCTGGCGCATCCATCCTTGGAGCTTCAGGAACGCGATGAGGCTCCCGGCGAAGGAGACCGAGCCGATCAGGCCCCCGACCACGGCGAGGCCGAGGTAGTCGAGCGGGTCCGTCCGTGCGATGAGCGCGAGGGCCGCGATGCCGGCGGCGGCCCCCCCGCCCATGCCGTTGTAGATGGCGACCATCTGGGGCATGTCGGTCATCTTCACGCGGACCGCCCACAGGTAGGCGAGCCCGCCGCCGATGGCCACGGCCGCGGCCATGAGCCCCAGGTTCACCTCCAGCTGCGCCGTGGAGATCGAGATCCCGGGGACGAAGGACTGTGGGCTCACGCCCGAGACGATCCCCGTGACCAGGATGGCCACGAACATCCCGGCTCCCGCCCACACGATCCCCTTGCGCGCCGTGGCCGGGTTGCTCATCTCGTGGAGCGCATAGATGAACAGGATCGTCGCTAGGATGTACACGCCATCCTTGGCGTAGCTGACGTAGGTGGGGTCGAGCATTCAGCCTCCCTTCCGGGCCCCGGGACCCTTCTTCGATCGGTCGAACATCTCCAGGATCCGGTCCGTGACCGCGTAGCCCCCCGTCACGTTGGCCGCCCCGAGCACCACCGCCACGAAGCCCAGGACCTGCTCCGCGGGGCTGGTGGCGAACGCGAGCGCCACCATCGCCCCGACGAGCACGACACCGTGGATGAAGTTCGAGCCGCTCATGAGGGGCGTATGCAGGAGCGACGGGACCCGGGCGATCACCTCGTAACCGGTGAACGCCGCCAGGATGGCGATGAAGGCCGCGGAGACGGGGTCGACGGCCGTCACTTCGGAGCCCCCAGGAGATCGCGTGTCGGCGCGTACCTCACCTCCCCGTTGGTGACGAGGACGCTCGCTGCGAGGATCTCGTCGGCGTAGGAGGTGACGAGCTTCCCGTCCTTCCCGATGAGGAGCTCCAGGAAGGCCTGGAGGTTCTTCGCGTAGAGCTGGCTCGAGTGGAAGGCGAGCCGGCTCGGAAGGTTGAGGGGTCCGAGGATCGTGACGCCACCGGTCTCGACGGTCTCCCCCGGGCGGGTGAGCTCGCAGTTCCCCCCCGACTCCGCAGCGAGGTCGACGATGACGGAACCCGGGCGCATGCGGCCCACCATGTCCTTGTCGATGAGGCGCGGGGCCTTCCTCCCCGGAACGTTCGCGGTGGTGATCGCCACGTCGGCGTCCGCTACGGCCTGGGAGACCAGCGCCTGCTGCTTCACCTTCTCCTCCGCGGTGAGCTCACGGGCATAGCCGCCCGAGCCCTTCGCGTCGATCTGGAGCTCGAGGAACTTCGCCCCGAGCGACCGGACCTGCTCCCCCGCCTCCCGCCGAACGTCGTAGGCCTCGACGATGGCCCCTAGGCGGCGGGCCGTCGCGATGGCCTGGAGCCCGGCGACCCCGGCCCCCATGATGAGGACCTTCGCGGGCCGGACCGTCCCGGCGGCGGTGGTGAGCATCGGGAAGTACTTGGGGCACGCCTCGGCCCCCAGGAGCACGCTCTCGTACCCGGCGACGTTCGCCTGGGAGGAGAGGGCGTCCATCACCTGGGCCCGCGTGATGCGCGGCACCAGCTCCATGGAGAAGGCGGTGAGCTTGCGGTCCCTCAGGCTCGCGATGGAGTCGAGCGCCCTGGTCGGGTTCATGAACCCGACGACGACCGCTCCGGGCTTCATCCAGCCCACCTCTTCGACGCTGGGGGGCTGGACCTTGAGCAGCACATCGGCCGCGGCGATCACGTCCCGCCGCTCCCCGACGATCTTCGCCCCGGCCTTCGTAAAGGCCTCATCCGTGTAGAAGGCGGAGGAGCCGGCCCCCGACTGGACCCTGACCTCCACTCCCGCCTTGGTGAGGCGCTGGACCACCTCGGGCGTGGAAGCGACACGACGCTCGCCTGGGGCGGTCTCCCGGGGTACCGAGACACAGACCGGCATGTGGACCCGAACCGCCCCAAACGGACCGGGTTATAGGTGCTTCGCGCGAGAGCGTCGGTGTTCCTCAGCGCCTGCCTCAAGGGAACCGCTACGCCCCCTCCCAGGAGGCCATGGGACGGCGACAGAGGGAGAAGGCCCGCGGGCCCTTCCCTGCGTCTCAGGGCGGCGGAGGGGGCGGAGGGGGCGGGGGTGGAGGCACGCTCCAGCCCCCACCCAGGCGCCGCTCGTGGGCGGGCAGAGGCTGGGCCGCGGTCGCCTTCACGGCCTCGAGGGCTTCCCTGCGCTTGCGTCGGGAGGCCTCGAGCCACTGGGAGAGCCCCACCGCCTCGTTCGAACTACCCGTGATGAGATAGAGGGTACAGAGCCCCATCCCCGTGAGCTCCCCCATGACCTCCATCCGCAGGTCCTTGACGCGGATCTCCTGGACCGCTTCCAGGTTCACCCCGAAGCGCGGGAAGAAGCGCCGCTGCTTGGAGAAGAGCCCGACCTCCGCCTCCTCGAACTTGTACCCGATCATCCGCTGATCGGTCACCACGAGGTCGGTCGGCTTCTCCACCATCTCGTAGCGCACATCGTCGAGGCGCACACCCCGCGTGCTCTGGATGGGGATGACGAGGGAGAGGAGGCCGGGGAGGAAGCCCAGGAGCCGCTCTCCCGGGCGCAGGTTCACGTTCGCGAAGAACTCCTGGGGAGGACCACCGGCGGCCATGTTTCACCCTGCTGCTCTCGCCCTCTCATGGGGCCACGGGAGGGTCCCCGAAGAGGTCGAGCTCGGGAGGGGGGCCCGGTTGGGCCGCCATGGGCAGGTCTTCCGGGGGCGGGGACGGCATCTCCCCTGGGGGTGCCGGCCCGGTGTCGGGGGCCGCATGGGGGCCCGTGGCTTCATACGAGAGAGGGTCGCCGTTCGCCTCATGGATAGAGGGGATCGCCTCCTCTGCCGTGGCGCGGGCTCGCTCGCCCCCGTCCGCACCGCTCGTTCCGGTCTCGGCGGCGCTCGCGGCCGTCCCTCCGGGCCTGGCCCGCCGGCGGCGGACGACCAGTAGGAGCACGAGCGCAGCCGCAGCGAAGAGCGCGAGCACCCCGAGCAGATGGAGGGGGGACACGACCCACGTCCAGAGCGACGAGAGGGGAGACTTCGTCCCGGACCCGCCAGGAGGCGCGAGGAGCTTCAGCGAGACCTCATTGGACGGGGCGCTGGTGTAAGGTCCCGCGACCGAGCGGATCGTGCAGCCGTACGAGCCCCCGACGGTCAGCCCTGTCACATTGTACACCGTGGAGGTGGGAGGGATGTCCGAGATCTCCCGGTCCCGACCGCTGGCGCCCCCGGTGGTCGAGGCCACTCCCGTGCAGTTGAGAGCGTAGCTCGAGATCGACGACCCCCCTACGGGAGCCTCCCAGCTCAGGACCGCCCACGCGGTACCCGTCTGTCCGACGGTGAGGTAGAGAGGGGCCTGGGGGAGCGATAGGGTCGTTCCAGGGACCCAGGCGCTCCAAGCGCCCCGTCCCGTGCTGTTCTCCCCCGCCAGGGCGAGCCAGTACTCGGTGCCCGGAGCGAGGCCCGAGAGGGTGTAGCCGTCGCCCCCGGCCCCGACGGTCGTGAGTTGGAAGCCGGCGGGCGAGCCGCTCGGGGCGCTGCTCCCCTGCGCATAGCCCAGGGAGTACCCAGTGAGCGTCCCGGGCGGGGGGCTCCAAGCGAGGGTGAGGGAGCTCGAGGTCGCCCCCGTGACGTGGATCCCCAACGGGGCCTGCGGTACATCGTAGAGCACCACCTCGGTGAGCGTAGCCGGGGCGGTGGAGACGACCGTCACGTCCGTCCAGGATTGGTAGGGGTCCGCGACGCTGATCCCGGTCCCGGACACCTGCCACTGCACGAAGACCCAGCCCTGGTTGGGCTGGGCGAGGAGCGGGTAGGGCGTTCCGACGGAGGCGGTCACGGTCTGTCCGCTCGTGTAGACCATGCCCCCGATCTCTGCCGAAGCGTCGCCGGCAGGGGAGCTCACGAAAGTGATCGCCGTGCGGGTCACGAACGAGACCGTGACCGTCGCCGCGCTGCTGCCCGTGACCGTGAGCGTCGTGGAGGGCAGGACAAGGGAGCCGACGGAGACGCTGCCGGTGGAGCTCCACCCGTTGAAGAGGTAGCCCGCAGGAGCGGACTCGGAGAGCGGGAAGCTGACCCCTCCCGGAAGGTCCACGGTCTGCCCGTCGGTGTAGTTCTGCGTGCCCAAGGTGATCGTGCCCACGGTGGAAGGTATCGTGTGGAAGGTCACGGGGGTCCCAACGACCTGGAGGGTGCACCCCTGCCCGGTCGTCGCGGTGAGCCCGTTGGAGTCGGTCACCTTGAGGGTCGGGATCACCGTCGCGATCGCGGTGTAGACGTGGTTCACGGGGTTCCCTGACCCGGTGGTGCCGTCCCCGAAGTCCCAGGCGTAGGTGTAGGGGGCGGTGCCTCCGGTGACGGTCGCCGTGAAGCGGAGGGTGTCCAGGGTGTTCACCTTCCCTCCGCAGGAGATGGTGGAGGTCGTGGTGAGATCGTAGATGGTCATGGACAAGGTCAGTCCCTTCACGGTGAACGTGCAGCCGGACCCCGTGCTGCCGGTCCGTCCGTTGCTGTCGGTGACCAGGAGCGTGGGGTTCACGCTGCCCGGCTTGGTGTAGACGTGGGAGGCCGGGTTGCCGCCGGCGGTGCCTCCGTCACCGAAGCTCCAGGCGTAGGTGTACGGGGCGGTCCCGCCGACCACGCTCGCGGTGAACTGGATCGTGTCCCCCGCGTTGAAGGAGCTGCCGCAGAACAGCGAGCTTCCCGTGGTCTTGTCGAGCACGGCGTAGCTCACCACGGGCCCTCCGCCCCCGAAGATGAACCCGGACTGTAGCTGGGAGAGACCCCCGTTGAACTCGTCGAGGTCGACGGCCCCCGAGATCCCCGGTTCCGAGCCGCTGCTGGTCCACTGGTAGTAGTTCCAGCCGCTGAACACCCCGGTGTTGGGCGAGCATCCACCGCAGTACTCCGCGATCCACAGGCGGAACTGCGTCACCGAGGAGTCAACGCAGTTGTTCGCGTAGTTGCTGTTCATGTAGATGGTCGGGACCATCGTGAACCCGTAGGAGCTCGAGATGTCGGACTCTACCGTGTCGCCCCAGGTCACGACCCAGCTCGACATCTGCGAGACGCTGAGGGTCCCGCAGTCCTGCTCGAGGTCCAGGGCCGGATACATGTAACCGGTCTTGATGTAGGGGCCGATCACGCTCACGAAATAGTTGGCGTCGGCAGCGGCGCCCTCGTAGGCCGGGTAGACGAAGTCGTAGGCCCCCATGTAGACCCCGGCCGCCGCGCCGTTCTGCATGTTCGAGCTGAAGGTGGAGTCGGGCGAGCCGTAGGAGGCCACCGCCCGGGCGAAGGCGAACTTGACCCCGTTGCCGGCGACGGCCCCCCAGTTGATGGAGCCCTGCCAGACCGAGACGTCGATCCCGTTCAGCGTGGTGCTCGGTCGCACGGGAGTCGACCCTCCGGCGCCTCCAGAAGCACCCACCAGCGACACCGCCTCGGGGGGAGCCGCCCGGGGAAGGTGGGGGGAGCCCACCGCGGAGGGGGGGTAGGCGACCGGGGCCCCCAGGCTGGGAAGCAAGAGCAATAAGAGAACGAGCGCCCCGAGGGCGACGCCTGCCGTATAACCGGCGGCCCGCCCCCACTTGGACGCGGCCGGGCGGGTGCCTCCTAGGGCCGGCCCTCCCATCATGACCCTATCGGGAGGCTGGGCTCATCTACCTTGTCCTGGCCCACCCGCAACGGGGCTACCGCCCCGAGAGAGGCCGCTCTAGCCCGGGAGGGGGGTGGGGTCTAGGACCCTCAGGTCCTGGGCCCACTACGGACGGGCCTGACCCTGGGGAGGAGGAGAGACCAAGCACGCGTGGGGGGAAACCGCGAGAGGTTCCGAAGGGGACGCCTCCGGGGAGGGCCTCCGGAGGACGGGGTCAGGCCGCGCGCGGGACGGCTGCTGCGGGCGGAGCGACGCTCCGCAGCGGGACGGGGCGAGGAGCGGGCCCGGTGTAGTCCGCTTCGGGGCGGATGATGCGGTTGTTCCGGGACTGCTCCAGGAGGTGGGCCGCCCACCCCGCCGTCCGGGCGATCCCGAAGGTGGCCGAGAAAAGCTCCCGTGGCAGACCCACCGCCTCCAGGACGACCCCCGCGTAGAATTCCACGTTGATGTAGAGCGGTTGGTGGGGACGCACCTTGCGCAGAGCTTCGAGCCCGGCCCGCTCGACGGCCTCGGCGAGGCGGAAGCGCTCGGGCGTCGCGAACCTGCGGGCGATCTGCTTGAGCTCCACCGCCCGGGGGTCCTCCACCTTGTAGATCCGGTGCCCGAACCCCATGAGGCGCTCCCGCCGTTCCAGGGCGGAGGCGACCCAGAGCTCCGCGTTCTCGGGGGTCCCCACCGCGTCCAGCATGTCTAGGACGAGCGAGGGAGCGCCCCCGTGGAGCGGCCCCTTGAGCGCGCCGACGGCGGCGGTCATGGCGCTCGAAGGGTCGGACTGCGTCGAGAGCACCACCCGGGCCGCGAAGGTGCTCGCGTTCATCCCGTGGTCGGAGAGCAGGACGAAGTACTCCTCCAGGGCGCGCGCGAGGTCGGGGTCGGGCAGGCGCCCCTCGAGCATGTACAGGTAGCTGCTCACGTGGCCGAGGGTCGTGTCGGGCGGGATGGGAGGAAGGTCCCGGGAGGCCCGGTACCACATGGCGAGCCACGTCGGGGCCCGGGCGATGAACGGCAGGAGGTCCTCCTCCCGGGGTGGGAAGGGCCGCATGCCGACCCCCATGAGGGAGAGGCCGCTCCTGAGCGCCTCCATCGGGAGGGTGCCCCGGGGGATCCGACCGACCAGTTGAACAAGCTCAGGGGGGAGGGGGCGCAGCGGGTACCAGCTCGACTTGAGCTCCTGGAGCTCGCTCGGGCTGGGGAGCTCCCCGCGCAGCAAGAGATGGGCGGCCTCCTCGTAGCTCACCTGAGCGGAGAGCTCTGTCGCGTTGTAACCACGGAAGCGGAGCGTACCCTCATCCCCGCCCACGTGGGTGATCTGGGTCTCCCCGACCGTGACCCCCTCGAGCCCCGGAGCGGACTTCGACGCCATCGTGCCGGGAGCGCCCCCTCCTGACCGTGGGTAGGCCGTCGTCAGGCTCTGGAGCTGCTCAGAGCGGCATCATGGCGAGCAGCTTGAGGTCCTCTTGGACCGCCTTGGCGCTCGACTCCAGGGCCTTTCGCTCTTCCGGCGTGAGCTCGATCTCGTGGATCCGGGAGAAGCCGTTCCTCCCGACCACGACCGGGACGGAGAGGAAGACGTCCTTGAACCCGAACTCGCCGTCCAGCAGCACGGAGCAGGAGATCAACCGGTGCTCGTTGCGCGCGACCGCGAGCGCCATCTCGAGCTGGGCGGCCGAGGGGGCGTAGTAGGCGCTGCCCGTCTTGAGGAGCTCGACAATCTCGCCGCCACCCTTCTTCGTCCGCTCGACGATCGCCTTGAGCTTCTCCGGCGGGAGGAGGCGTGTGACCGGCACCCCGTTCACCGAGCAGTGGGAGAGGACCGGGACCATGGTGTCGCCGTGCGTGCCGAGGGTGAAGCCCACGACGTCGCGGGGAGTGACCCCCAGGGCCTCCGCCACGAACCAGCGGAACCGGGCCGAGTCGAGCGTGCCGCTCTCCGCGATGACCCGCTCCCGCGGGAACCCCGTCGTCTTCCAGACGTGGTAGGCCATCACGTCGACCGGGTTCGTCACCACGATCACGACGGCATGAGGAGCCTTCTCCCGGATCGCTTCGGCATGTCCCCGGACGATCTGGGCATTGCGGCCGAGCAGGTCCGAGCGGCTCATCCCGGGCTTACGGGCGAGACCGGCGGTCAAGATGACCAGGTCCGCGCCCTCCACGGCCTCTTCCAGGCGGGTGCTCCCGCTGATGCGGGTCGAGAACCCGACGACCGGGGCCGACTCCTGGATGTCGAGCGCCTTCCCCTGGGGCAGGCCCTCGACGATGTCGAAGAGGACGACCTCTCCGGCCACGTCCGACTCCGCGAGCCTCTGGGCCAGCGTTCCGCCGATGTTCCCCGCGCCGATCACCGTTACTTTGGAAAGACCGTTGTTGCCCATGGGTACCTCTCGGTGGGTTTTCGCCCCTCCTCGACAGGGGGAGCGGCGGGACTCTTAAGCCCCTTGGGGGGGGGCCGATCCCAGCTCCGCCCGGGACCCGCCACACCCTACCCTGACCGGGGCGGTGGGGAGGGCCCATCGCCCCCTCTCCCCCCCAGGACCCCCCGGGGGGCCGGGAGCGGATGAACTCGTCTCGAGGTCGAGATTTAATACCCGGGAGAGTCGTTTCGGGAAAGGGCATGAGCATGGACCTGGAGGCCATTCTGGCCGGCATCGCCGAGCGGGAGAAGTGGAGCGGGCGCCTCACCGCTCTCCAATCCGAGCTCAAGATGGTCCGGGCCCGCCGCCGCCAGGCTGAGGGTCGCCTCCGCCGGATGGACCGGGAGCTTCGCAGGCTCCGGGACCTCGCCGAGGAGCTCGTGCGCAGCACGCCCATCCCGGGGCGGGGCGGGTGGGGGAACGGTGGCCCGTCCACGAGCAACATCCCTATCCGATAGGATCTCCCGGCTGGAAGAGCAGGCCGAAGTGGCCCGCCAGGACCTGGACCGGCTCCGCAAGGAGGAGACCTACCTCCACAACCAGATGGAGAAGGCGGAGGGGCAATTGGCCTACTACGAGGCCCTGCTTCGCGACCTGCGCAAGCAGGTGGTCCCCCGGGAGCGCCTGCGCGATGTCATGGCCAAGCTCTGAGCCCGGTGGGGCAAACTCCCCTGGCCGGGCGGGGGGGGGTGGGGATAAATCCTCTCGAGGCCTTGCGGCCCAGGGGAGGGAGCACACACCTATGCGTCTCGTTGTCTTCGGAGCCGGCGCGGTGGGGAGCCTCTTTGGGGCCCACCTGGCACGTGCCGGTCACGATGTGCTCCTGGTGGGCCGACGGGATCATGTGAAGGCGATCGAACGCGACGGTCTCAAGGTGGAGGGGATCACCAACATGACCGTCCGCCCGCGGGTCGCGGAGAGCCTGCGCCCCGGGGAACGTGCGACGATGGTCATCCTGACCGTCAAGTCCTACGACACGACGGACGCCTGCAAGGAGATCGCCCGTTCCATGTCCCCGCGTCCCATCCTCTCGCTCCAGAACGGTCTCGGGAACCTGGAGGCGATGGAGCAAGGGCTCCACGGAGGGGGTTGGACCACCCCCCGCCTCAACATCGCCCTGGGGGTCCTCAACTGGGGCGTCACGTTCCTGGATGCGGGTCATATCCGGCACGCGGGGTCGGGCTCGCTCATCCTGGGCGACCTCTCCGGAGGACGGGCGGCGAAGCGCTTCGCCTCCCTCTTCGAAGGCGTGGGGATCCCCACGCAGTACAACGACGATGTGATGCGCGCGGTCTGGAAGAAGGTCATCATCAACTGCGCGGTCAACCCCGTGACGGCGGACCACCGGGTCTCCAACGGGGAGCTCCTGACCGACCCGCTGCGCGGCCAGTCCATCTCGCTCATGCGGGAGGCCCTGGAGGTCGCCGGCGCGGAAGGCTACCCCTTTCCCGAGCACGAGGTCGAGGAGGACCTCTTCCGGGTCCTTCGGCTCACCTCGGACAACCGCTCCTCCATGCTCCAGGACGTGCTCCGGGGCAAGCCCACCGAGATCCGCGCCCTCTCGGGGATCGTGCTGCAGCTGGGGGCCTCCCACGGCCTCAAGCTGCCCCACACGGAACGGATCTACAAGCGCCTGATGGCGAAGCAGCCGAAACCGGCGAAATAGGCCCCGCGGACCCCCCCCCTGCCCCTTGGGAGGTCCATCGGGCACGCAACGCTCAAGGGAGACCTCCCCTAGGGGACCCCGTGTCCAAGAGGTCCGTCCGCTCCGCCCCCCTGCGCGGGAAGCGAGCTCTCGTCCGTGTCGACTTCAACGTCCCGCTGACCGATGACCTGAGGGTCGCGGACGATCGGAGGATCGTCGAGGCCCTACCCACCCTGAACTATCTCATGGAGCAGGGCGCGCACCCGGTGCTCATGAGCCACCTGGGCCGCCCGGACGGAGAGCGGGTACCCTCGCTCTCGCTCCAGCCGGTCGCGAAGCACCTGGAGGCGCTCCTCCACCGGCCCGTCGCCCTCGCCCCGGACCCCACCGGCCCCAAGGCCGAGAGCACGGCGGCCGCGCCTCCGGAGATGGGGCTCGTGCTGCTCGAGAACCTCCGGTTCGATCCCGGGGAGGAGGCGAACGACGCGGAGTTCGCACGCTCGCTCGCACGGATGGGGGACCTCTTCGTCGAGGAAGCTTTCGGGACGGTCCATCGCGCCCACGCGAGCACGGTCGGTGTCGCGAAGCTGCTACCGGCCTACGCGGGCTTCCTCGTGGAGAAGGAGATCGGGGAGCTCTCTCGGCTCATGGGTCAGCCCGAACGCCCGTTCGTCGCCATCCTGGGAGGCGCGAAGGTGAAGGACAAGCTCCCGATGCTCCGGAAGTTCCGGGAGCGGGCGGACACCCTGCTGCTGGGAGGCGCGATGGCCTTCCCGCTCCTCCGCGAGCTCGGGGCGGACCCGGTCGGCCCCGCGACCGACCCGGCCCTTGTGAGGGAAGTACGGGCCTTCCTCGACGGTCCCTCCGGGAAGGGTGCGACGGTCCGCCTGCCGGTCGACTTCATGGTACAGGACCCCCGCTCGGGCACGGTCAAGGAAGCGGACGCGATGCACCTCGCGGAGGGATGGCAGCCCTTGGACATCGGGCCGCGCACCCGGGCGCTCTTCCGAGAGCATCTGCGCAACTCCCGCACCGTGTTCTTCAATGGCCCGATGGGCAAGATCGAGGACCCTCGGTTCGCCCAGGGGACGAGGGAGGTCCTCTCCGCCTTGAAGGGGGTCCCGGGCGTGCACGTCGCCGCCGGCGGTGACTCGGCCCGGGCCCTCGTCGACCTGGGGGTCGAAGCGGCGTTCACCTACATCTCGACCGGCGGAGGGGCCGCGATCGAGTTCATCGAGGGGCGCGAGCTCCCCGGTCTGGCCGTCCTCCCCGAGGGCTAGGGGAGAGGGAGCCCGAGGAGGTCTCGTCTCGTCGTGGCCGAGGACCTGTGGGCCCCTGCGCGGGCGCGGCGCACCCTCCTCATGGGGGTCGACATGATCGTGGTCGCCTTCGGAGCGATCCTGCTCGCGTTGGCGCTCTTCCCTCCGGGCCACTATCCGCCCCCCTTGTGGAGGAGCGAGTACCTGCTGGCGGGAGCGCTGCTCTTCGTGGGCGGGGCCCTCGCCCTGCGGCTGCTCGTGCTCCAGGGAAGGAAGGTCGGTGCCGTCTACGGAGTGAAGGCGGCGGAACGGGCAGGTCTGCTCCCTCCCTCCGGGAGGAGGCCCCCCGAGCCAGGGCAGGACCCGCGCGCCTAGGGGTCCTGATGGCCGGACCGGAGATGGACCGAGAGGTAGCCCCAGGCGCTAGGGGAGAGATCGGGACCCGACCCTAACGGGCGCGAGAGCGGGGGCGCGGACGCGTCCTCCGCTTGCGCGGGGCCGGTCCCTGGGCCCGGGCCGCTCCCGCCGCCCTCGCGAGCAGCTGCGGGTCGCGGTCGACCCCACCCAGGAGCCAGATGAGGTAGGGCTCGTGCACCCGGAAGGTCTCGAGCTCCACGATCTCGGGGATCTGGTAGGGGTGCAGGCGCTCCAGTTCCCGGAACAAGGCTCCGACCTTCTTGGTGGAGGTCTTGAACAGCACCAGGACCTCCTGGGACTCCTCGACCTTTCCCTTCCACCGGTAGATGGACCGTGCCGGGAGCGCCGTCGCGCAGGCGACGTAGCCCTTCTCCACGAGGGTGATCGAGGTCTCCGCCGCGCTCCGACCGTCGGGGAAGGTCGAGAGCACCAGGCGGAGCGGGCCCGCTCTCGGACCCTCTCCGAGACTGGGAGAGCTCGTCACGCGGGGGCCCCGCCTCCCGGGGCGCTCAGCCCCGCCGGGGTCGGCGTGAGGTTGGGGTGGTCGGAGAGGAAGTCCACCGCGGTGACCGCCCCTTGGGAGAGGTCGACGATGGTCGCCCGCCCGGGGACCGGGCGGATGTTGCGCATGCGCTGGTAGTCGGTCTCGCCCTGCCAGGTGGAGGCGTTGAGGAGCAGGACCCCGCGCCACCACTCGGCACCGAAGGTGTGCGTGTGGCCGGTCACGAAGATGTCGGGCAAGGGGTCCACCACGAGCCCGTCACGGGGCAGGGAAGCGAGCGGGGTCTTGAGGCCGTAGGTGGGGCAGAGGTGACGCATGGCGAGCATCCGCTTCATCACCGGGATCGGCTGCTCATAGCTCATCTTCGGCAGTTGGGGGATGAGGTCGTCGAAGCTTCGGCCGTGATAGGCCTCCACGAGCACTCCCTCCAGCGCGAAGACGCTCGGGTTCGCGACCACGTGGACGTTCGGCGGCAGGCCCTTGGAGAGCTCCGGGGGCAGCGAAGGCTGCGGCTCCGCCGGGCAGACCGCGTCGTGGTTGCCGGGCACGGCCACGATATTGAGGTGGGAAGGGAGCTCCTTGAGGCGGCGGGCGAGCTCCGCGTACTGCTCGACCACATCGGCGATCGCCAGGTCCCGCTCCTGGTTCGGATAGATCCCGATCCCATCCACCAGGTCGCCCGCGATCACCACATGCTCGAGCCCTTCCGCGACCGCGCCGTGGGGTCCCTCACCCCGCACGAAGCCCATGAGCTCGTTCCAGGCGTCCGAGAGGAACCCCTTCGAGCCCAAGTGCAGGTCGGAGAGGAAGAGCGCCTTCGACGGGCGTGAGGCTCGGGAAGCGACCCGGGCGACGGGCACGTCGGGACGAAGGACGGCTCGGGCGATCGGGATCTTCCCTGGCTCCTTCGGACAGAAGAGCCGCACCCCGAGGACCTCGTCCGGCAGGTAGGTCTCCCGGGCGGCCGGATGGTCCCGGGGGATGAGGACCCGGAGCTGGCCCGACTCGTCCTCGAGCGTCAGGATGAGCATCTTCTGTCGAGGGGTCTCCTGGACGTCACGGACCATCCCGATGACCGCCGCCTCGCCTCGGACCTGGGGGATCTCCGAGGCCGGTCGCAGCGAGGAGAGGTCCGAACGTCGCTTGAGCACCCGGGAGAGCTGCTGGAAGCGGGAGCGCAGCAGGCCCGTCACTCCTTCCAGGGGCTCCAGGGCCACGGTCGGTGGAACGAACCCCTCCCGGATCAGCTGGAACGGTCGCCGGACGAGCGTGCCGGTCGTCGTTCGTGTAGAGAGGTCGTGGGCCCCCTTCGGAGGGAGGGTGTGGGAGCTCGGGGAGGCGACCGGACGGGGCGCCGCCCGTGCGGTCTCGGATGGCGAGGGAGCGCTGAGGTGCCCCATGGAAGCTGGGAGGGCGGGACCCGGGGGTTCGAGGAGCAGCCCCCCGCTCTCCATCGCCGGGGGACCATGGGGCCGCTCGGGAGCAGCAGCTGCCTTTGTGGGGGCACGTTCCTCGAGGTGACGGCTCACGCTCTCGGAGGTGATGATGGAGCATGGCGGGGCCGGAGAGGCCACCATCTCGTGGGAGAGCTCGAGGGGGGCGCCCGAGGTGAGGATGAGCTCGAGGGCGTCCGCCTCGACCAGGAGATGATGCTCCTCGAAGAGCGCTAGCACGCGGTCCCGCACTTCCGGCTCGAAGGTCCCGGAGCGCGCCCGCTCAACTGCTCCGGTCAGAGGTGACGGAGGAGAAGAGCGCGGGTTGCACCGAGGAATCGACCCCCACGATGAGGGCTACGGTCCCCGCGGTATTTCAACCAGCCCGGTGAGCTTCCGACGGGAGCTCCCGCGGAACGACTTCGCGGCCTCTTGGAGCCCCGACCAGGCAGGTCGCTGGAGCGATTGCCAGAGGTAGTGGGTCGCGAAGGAGCGGTACGGCCTCCAGCGAGCCCCGAGGCGGAGGAGGGTCCTCCGCGAGGGCAGCGACCGGTAGGAATAGACGTGGGCGGCGCCCTTCCTCACGCCGAGGTCGTCCACCGGAAGGATGTCCGGGCGGCGCAGGGCGAAGATGAGGTACATCTCGGCGGTCCAGCGGCCCACGCCGTGCACCTCCGTCAGCGCCTCGATGACCTCCTCATCCCCCAGACGTGGCAGACGGGAGAAGTCGAGGCTCCCCCGCGTCACCCGTGAGGAAAGGTCCCGCAGGTAGGCCAACTTCTGGGGGGAGAGCCCGCAAGCTCTCAGGCGGGCATCCGAGGCGGAGACGAACCATGGGGCCGAGGGGATGCCCCGGGTGCCCGCGCTCTCGTTGAGCCGACGGACGATCGCGTTGCCCGCGGCGCCCGAGATCTGCTGGTAGACGATCGCGGTCGCGATCCCCTCGAACCCGCTCCGCCCCCTCCTGGGGGACTGCACGCCGAGCTTCGCGATGACCTCCCTGAGGACCGGGTCGCTGCTGGAAAGGTGGGAGGCGGCCCGCTGGGCGACCCCCTCACGAGAGGGGGAGCTCGGCACGGAGAGAGGGGGCGCGCCCACGGAGATCTCGAGGTCCTCCCACCGCGCTCAATGCGGGTGATGATGGCCGGTCCGGCCACCGGCGACGCCCGGGGCGCCCACGACGAACTCGCCCAGGGCGATCCCCTTGACCCCCCGCAGGTCCTCCACCGCCGAGAGCAGTTCCCTCCCCCGGCCCATCAGGACCAGCACCTCCATGCACGCCTCACCTCGAAGGTGGACGTGGAGGGAGGAGCGGATGTGCTCCCCCCAGCGGTGCTGCGCCGCCGCGAGGCGCTCCAAGAGGTGGGGCGAGCTGTGCCGATAGAGGAGCGTGAGCGTCGCCACCGCCTCCGCGTCCGGGTCCTGGAGGGTCTTGCCGGAGAGCTCCTGCCGGATGAGCGCCCTCAGGGCCTCCGACCGGCTGGGGGAGTTTCGCTGGCGGACCCAGCGGTCGAGAGCCTCGAGGAGCTCCGGATCCAGGGAGACGCCGAGCCGGACGACGCGAGGGGGCATCCTCAGGCCCCCTCGGGTTCCGCCGATGGCAAGGTCGCGCCGGGCGGGCGGACGAAGCCCGTCCGCTCGTAGCCCTGAAGACGATAGAAGACCATCGCGATGAGCCAGCAGGCGAGGAATAGGGCGATGATGGCGTATCCCAGGTACTCGAAGGACGAGCCCGAGTTGAGGGTGTAGAAGAACGCCCAGGGGCCGCCGCTCAATCCGAGCTCGGTCGAGAGGACCCCCAGGAGCTCCACCCCCCCGATCACGAAGGCGACTAGGACGGAGATCACGGTGAGCGTGAGGTTGTAGTAGATCTTCCGCACCGGGTGCTCGAAGGCCCAGCCGTAGGCGACGCGCATGGCGACCGCGTCGGTCGTGTCCACGGCGACCATCCCGCAGGTGAACATGGCGGGGAGCAAGAGCAGGTCCACGAGCGGGATGTGGCTCGAGATCCCCAGAGGGCCCAATCCCAGGACCGCGACCTGGCTCGCCGTGTCGAAGCCGAGGCCGAAGAGGATCCCGATCGGGTAGATCTGCCAGGGCTTCTCCACGACACGGAAGAACCGGCCGAAGTAACGGTTGAGGAAGCCCCTCTTGGAGAGCTGGTCCTCGAGGTCACCCGGATCGAGCTCCCCCGCGCGGACGCGCCGGAAGATCCGGTAGATCTCGACGACGATGACCACGTTGACGATCCCGATGATCCACAGGAAGGCCCCAGAGACCAGCGTGCCCACGATCCCACCCACGCTCTGCAGCGCGGGGATGAGCGTGGTGAGCGCCCCGTAGGTGACCACGATCGCGACCATGAGCCCGACGACGACGGTGGAGTGACCGAGCGAGAACCAGGTCCCCACCGTGAGGGGTCGCTTGCCCTCCTGCAAGAGCTTGCGCGTGGTGTTGTCGATCGCGGCGATGTGGTCCACGTCGACCCCGTGTCGCAATCCCAGGACGAAGGCGAGGACCCCCCAGCCCCCCAGCAAGGGGTAGAGCTTCCCGAGCGAGAGGGTGACGCCGAAGGCGACCACGGTCGCCGTGCCGATGAGGCCGTAGAGCACGAGGACCCGGGCCCACTCGCGGCCCGAGACCCCGAGCTCGCTCCACGTCGAGCGGCCGGCCTCTCCCACGGGAGGAGGAGAGATCCGTCAGTATATCTGTTTATGTCGTCCATGAAAATTGGTAACACCCTTCGCCCCTGGGGCCCGCCCCTGGGGCTGCCCGCGGGAGGCCCCCTATGCGCTGGACTCTCCGAGGGCTCGAGCGGAGGAGCGCTGGATCGTGGAGCTGTGGAGGAAGGTCGCGGCGGAGAAGGACAGGAGAAAGCCCAAGCCCATGCCGAAGGAGGAGAGCGGGGGGTCCTGCTCCTGCAAGAACCGTTGGCCCTCGATCGCCGCGAGGACCACCCCGACCACGACGAGGAGGGAGGGGACCCAGAGACGGGGCTCCCGCTGAACCAGGCACAGGAAGAGCGTCGCGAGGGAAGCGAGCACGAGGACGTAGGCCAGGGCGATGTGCGGGGCGAGCGTGGGGGGATAGGTCGTGGGGGTCGACGCCACGTTCGTCCAAAGCCCCAGCAGGAACTGGGCGGCCAGCGCGGCGAGGAGGAGCATCGAGAGGTAGCGGATCGGGGGGCGCAGGTCCCTCCGTGCGACTTCGCTCGCCATGCGGTTACTGCGTTCCGGCCGAGGAACGACGCCCCCGGCCCCGAAGTGGAAGTCCTCGGGCGTTCAGGTCCGGTAGCTTTCCTTCGCTTCGGTGGGCCCCTTGGGGAAGTCCTCGCGCAGGTGCCGGTAGAGCTCCTGCGGGTCCTTCTTGAGGTGGCTCTTGTACCACGTCAGTACGACGTCCTTGAGCAGGTGGTGGACCTGCTGGACGCCGACGTCCTCCAACGGCGAGTCCATGAGGACCGCCTGGGTCATGACACGCATCCAGCCCGTGTACTTGTGGTAGGTCTCCCCCTCGCACCACTCGAAGATCATCCGAAGGTGGGTGCGGCCCTCAGGGGTCGCGTAGTACCACGCCTTGAGGGAGGAGCCGAGCCAGCCCGGGGTCCGGTCCTTGAGCTCGACCGCCTTCACGGAAGGGAAGTCGAACGTGTCCTTGAAGGCCCACTTGTAGGGGAACTCGGTGAACGTAGCGAAGAGCGTCTGGGCCGGCTCGATGGTGAGGTGGACGGAGAGGTCCTCGAAGAGGTTGTGGACCTCCCAGAAGTCCTGCAGGAGCCGTCGGTTGAGGGAGCCCCGTCGGGCGGGGTCCTCCACGGAGCGCGTCGTCATCTGCTTGCGGGCGTGAACGATCTCGGTCCGCAGCGAGGTGAGGAAGTCGTCCTCCGGCAGCGCCACGGCGGTCGCGATGTTCGGCGTCTCCTCGTCCGGGGGCATGGGGGCGTCCATCTTCTCCTTCCTGGCTCTTCCTCTTCTTCCTCGGGGCATAAGAGAGACCTGGAGCACTCAGGCTACTTGGTGGGGGTAAAAGCCTCTTTCGCAAGGCCGCAGCCCACGCTTGAGGCCGAGTTCGGTCCAATCGACGGTGGGGGGGGAGCGGCGCGGAGGCGTAGTTCTCTAGATAGGGAAAGGCCAAGGTCGGGCCCACGGACCAGGAGAGGCCAGGCGTTCCCGCCGGCCTTCTCCTCCGAGAGGCCGTGAGTCGGCCACACATGGCCCTTTAAATACTGGTCACGGAATCCGGCACCTGACAGTGCGTGGGCCTGGAGGATCCCGATCCTCGCGCCCCCATCCGGAGATGACTCTCATGCTTCAAGCGTGGTCCTTCCGCCGATTCGGGGCGCGTCCCGATCGGAAATAGCTCCTGGACCCCCGCGGCTGCGGCCTTCCCCCAGAACGGCGGGGAGGCCAGAGCACACAGGAAAGGAAGAACCATGAACGTAGACCCAACCGCGACGAAATACATGATCCGAGCCCGCATCACCGCCGACGGCGTCATCGAGAAGCCTGACGTGGTGGGGGCGGTCTTCGGCCAGACCGAGGGGCTCCTCGGCGACGAACTCGACCTCAGGGACCTGCAGAAGAGCGGCCGTGTCGGCCGCATCGAGGTGGAGATCGACTCCCGCAAGGGCAAGAGCGAGGGCGAGGTGCTGATCCCCAGCTCGCTCGACCAGGTGGAGACGGCGATCCTCGCGAGCGGGCTCGAGACGGTGGACCGGATCGGTCCCTGCAAGGCCCGCATCGACGTGGTCGGGGTGGAGGACGTCCGGAAGGTCAAGCGCACGAAGATCGTGGACCGGGCGAAGGCCATCCTCGCCAGCATGCAGGAGGAGGCCAAGGAGGTCGGCTCCGACCTCGCGGAGGAGGTCCGCAGCGCCGTTCAGGTCGCGGACATCGTCTCGTACGGAAAGGAGCGGCTCCCGGCGGGCCCCAACATCGACACGTCCGACGCGATCATCGTGGTCGAGGGGCGCTCCGATGTGCTGCAGCTGCTCCGCTGCGGCATCAAGAACGTCATCGCGGTGGAGGGGACCAGCGTCCCGGAGACCGTGAAGGACATCTCGCGCGGCAAGACCGTCACCGCCTTCACGGACGGCGACCGGTCGGGCGAGCTCATCCTCCGGGAGATGCTCCAGACGATGGACGTCGACTTCGTCGCACGCGCTCCGCGCGGCCAAGAGGTCGAGATGCTGCCCTCCAAGGCCATCCTCAAGTGCCTGCGGAACAAGATCCCGATCGCCCAGTACCTGGAGATGACCGGGTTCGAGGCGACCGGCTCGACCCGCGGCGGAGGCGAGGGACGCGGAGGTGGCGGCGGCGGTAGCGACCGGGACGACAGCGGTCGCGGCGGCGGCCCCGCCCACCGGCGCGACGGCGAAGGAGGCGGTGGACCCCGCGGTCCTCCCCCCGGCGGTCGCATGCCCGGCGGAGCCCCCCCACCCCGCGCTCCTCCGCCCCCCCCGCCGCCCCCCCACGCTCTCCCCGCGCCTGTCGAAGCTCTTCCAGGACCTCTCCCAGCTCGAGAACCCCTCGCGGGCTCGGCTCCTGGGCGAGGGTGACGCCCTCGTGGCCGAGATCGCGGCCAAGGACGTCGTGGACGCGTTGACCCAGGCGCCCGGGCCGATCCGGACCCTCATCTTCGACGGCGTCGTGAGCCAGCGGCTGCTGGACGTCGCCCAGGAGAAGGGGGTCGGCGAGCTCATCGCGGTCCGCATGGGCGCGATCGGCAAGATGCCCGACAACGTCCGGGTGTACACCCGGTCCGATCTGTCCCCTGGAGCCTGAGGGAGACCTTCCACCGCCTCGCGCCCCTCTCCGCCGCTCGCCCTGGCCCCCCGGCCCGTCCGGGGGACCCAGCGGGCCCTGGGGGGTGGGTGGTCAACCCGTTATACCGGGGCCTCCTGCCTAGCCGGGGGTCCCCGAGATGACCGACAGCGCACCTTCGGAAGCCGAGCGACACCGGAAGCACCCCGCGTCGATCGGCGAGGTCGAAACGACGGCCCATGTGGCCATCCCCACCGACCCGCTCGAGCGCATCATCGGGCAGGACCGGGCGGTGGAGCTCGCCCGCATCGCCGCCTTCCAACGACGGCACCTCCTGCTCGTCGGGCCTCCCGGCATCGGGAAGTCGATGACCGCCCAGGCCCTCTCCCTCCACCTTCCGAGGCCCCAGCAGGAGGTGCGGGTCGTCCACAACCCGGAGAACCCCGAACGTCCGTCGGCCGAGATGGTCCAACGGGAAGAGGTGCTCAAGGAGCGCGAGCGGACCCGCACGCTCGAGGGAGACGTCATCAAACCCGAGGAGGCGCCTCCCACGGTCGCGGAGCGGCTGGGCTACCGCTGTCCGCGCTGCAGCTTCTACTCGACCCCCTCCGACCGGACCTGCCCTTCCTGCGGGAACCTCAAGCAGTTCCTGCCACCCTCCAGCAGCGGGAACCCCTTCCGAGACCTGCTGGGGGGCATCCAGGAGGTCATCGTGGGCGGTGGGGCGGGGCTCACCGACGCGGTGCGCACGACCCGGCTCCGCAACGGCGTCGAAGAGGTGGTCGCCTACGAGCGTGCGGGCGAGCAGATCCGGGTCCTGGACCAGCGGCAGCTTGAGCATCGCCGCCAGCTCCAGAAGGAAAGCCCGAGGAAGGTCCTCGCGAAGATCGACCGCAATCCGTTCGTCATGGCGACGGGGGCGAGCGAGACCGAGCTCCTGGGCGATGTCCGTCACGACCCCTACGGGGGCCACCCGCAGTTGGGCTCGCCTCCCTACGAGCGAGTGATCCCCGGGGCCGTGCACGAGGCCCACGAGGGGGTGCTCTTCATCGACGAGCTGCCCCACCTGGGCCCCCTCCAGCGCTTCATCCTGACCGCCATGCAGGAGCGACGCTTCCCCATCACGGGAAGGAACCCGCAGAGCGGAGGGGCCTCGGTCCGCGTGGACGCGGTCCCGTGCGATTTCATCCTGGTCGCAGCCTGCAACATCCAGGACGTACACCGGATCCTCTCCCCGTTGCGGTCCCGGATCGCGGGAGGGGGGTACGAGCTCCTGCTCGAGACCGCCATGCCGGACTCCGAGCGCAACCGAATGAAGCTGGTCCAGTTCTGCGCCCAGGAGATCGTGAACGACGGCCACATCCCGCATGCGACGCGCGAGACCCTGGTGGAGTTCGTCCAGGAGGCCCGCCGGCGCGCGGAACGGATCGACAACGCCCACAATGCCCTCACCTTGCGGCTCCGAGAGTTGGGAGGGCTGCTCCGTGCGGCCGGCGACATCGCGACGGTGGAGCACGCGCCGCTCATCGAGGTCCAACACCTCAAGGAGGCGATCCGGCGCGGCCAGCCTATCGAGGACCAGATCAAGGCCCGGTACGGGAGCTACCAGAGCGGGCTCCGCTCCGATGTGACCGAGTCCCAGCGGGAGAACATGGGCTACTACTACTGGAACCAGAACCCGAGCTCCGGCGGTGGTGGCGCTCCCAGCCCGTACGGGTGAACCGAGCACCCCACTATCCTTAAGGCGGACCCCCGGTAGGTCGGCGCGCCGGGCGCGTGGTCCAGCGGTTAAGACGTCTCCCTGACACGGAGAAGGTCCCCAGTTCGAATCTGGGCGCGCCCATCCCGATACCAGTATAAATCTGGCCGTCTTAGGGGGTCACGTGGCCCGAAAGCTCCGCCCCACGAACCCCCCGCGGTTCGCAATCCTGGACGACTCTGACGTCAAGCGCTGGTACAACAACCTCGCCCAAGGGTCTCAGGTGACCGCCGATGTCTTCGTACGGCGACTGGGCGCGGTGTGCGATCGCATCGGGAAGACGCCGAAGCAGTTGGTCACGATTTCTGAGGAGGAGCTCTACAACACGCTCTTGGACTTCGTCTCCAGCCAGCAGAAGGAGGGCTATGCGGGGACCTACATCGCGCATTCTCTCGTGGCGGTTCGCTCATGGCTGTCACACCACGGCATCCGGATCAATCGCAAGATCAAGGTGCGGGGGGCCTACTCCAATCCTACCATCGCGGACGAGCGCGTCCCCACACAGGAGGAACTCAAGCGGGTCTTCCTTGGAGCTGACCCGCGCCACCGCGTCGCCATGGCCCTCATGGCCCACTCGGGGGTCCGCCCCGAGGTCATAGGCAACTACCTTGGAACGGACGGGCTCCGTGTCAAGGATTTCCCCGACCTGAAGATTAAGGGCAAGAGTGTCGACTTCGAGCGCGTCCCCTGCCTTGTCGTCGTGCGCGCCGAGCTTTCCAAGGCGGGGCACCGCTACTTCTCCTTCCTAGGGGAGGAGGGGTGCGACTACCTTCGGGCCTACCTTCAGGATCGCCTCGAGAAGGGGGAGAAGTTGGAGCCCGAGTCGGACCTCATCCATCCGACCTGGGCGGACAAGACCTTCGTCCGCACCATCAACATCGGGAACCTGATCCGCACCGCGATTCGGAGCGCGGGATTCAAATGGAGACCCTACGTGTTGCGGGCCTACTTCGATACCCAGCTTCTCCTAGCCGAGTCGCGGGGCAAGGTGGCCCACGATTACCGTGTCTTCTGGATGGGGCACAAAGGTTCCATGGAGGCCCGCTACACGACCAACAAAGGGCGTCTTCCAAGCGAGATGATCGAGGACATGCGAACGGCCTACCAGCGGGCCGAGCCACTGCTCTCAACGCTCCCGAGCAAGAGCGCGTCGGAGACCCAGGCGAGCATCGCCAAGGTCATGCTGATGGGGATGGGGTACACGGACGAGGAGCTCGCAGGGGTCAACTTCGACGAGCTCGACGTGGCCACTTTCCAGAATCTGGTTCAACAGAAGATGGCCCCGACGGAGCCCCTGGAGAAGCCGAAACAGAAGGTCGTCGGCGCGAAGGAGCTCCCCGGGTTCCTGTCTGAAGGCTGGACCGTAGTAACGGCAGTCGGCCCCGACCAAGTCGTCCTAAACCCCCCATAGCCGACAGTCGCCCTGAGAGCGACAAAGCTCGCGGGGAGCATGGAACAACCTCCCCGAACGATGATGGCCACTTGCGAGCTGCGTGGCGGAAGTTCCTTCCGCATTCCACATTCCGAGTCCATTCTAAACACTCCTACGTCCCCCTGGAATGGCCATCGGAATGCCATCTGGAATGTGCGGCTCGGAATCTGGAGTGGGCGGCGTAAGTGGAGGGGTGGGTGTCGGGAGAGTTTCGTGTATTCGAACGAGCTACAACTGCCTCCCTCAGACCCCCGAAGGGCGGGGGGGACCCCGAGCGAAGCGAGCGACCGAAGGGAGCGAGCGGAGCGAAGGGGGAGGACCCGCCGTCGCTTCGGTGGTGGGGGAGGCCCTGCCCCCCCATGCTCCCTTCCCATCCCAATCCCTTCCAGCATGGGGGGGAAGGGCCGGTGGTGGGCGGGCGGGAAGGGGGGGGAAGGGGCCCCTGCGGGGGGACCCGGGGCGTGGCGCGGGCGCCGCCAGGGGGGAGACGGGGCAGGCGCCCCTCACTTCGGGACCCGCAGGTCCCCGCGTAGGAGCCCGAACTGGAGCATCGCGACCCTCCGGCGTCCATCGCGGAAGGCCTCGCGGCGCGCCCCCTCGCGGCCAAAGCCGATGCG
>DAHUZP010000077.1 GCA_027306505.1 Thermoplasmata archaeon
CACAACATGGTGCTGGTCCTCCTCTCGAGGAAGATCCGCCCGAAGGTCTACGGGCTGGCGGTGAGAAGGTACATGAGCCCCGGAGGGGGTCGGTGAATGGCTCCTGACAAGGGAGCCATCAACCTATCTCTTCCCACCACCTGACCGTCGAGGAGGACGTCGTCCCAGAGGGGGACGAAGTACTCGTCGGTCTGGGTGTCGTGAACCTGATGGACCGTGATGGAGATGATCCCGAGCCACCTCCCGAGTCGCGTGCGCTCCCGCGTACCGGACCTCCCGTAGCGAGCGCCCTCTGGAGGGTGGTACCGGGGGCCGCAGTACTTCTCGACGAGCTCCCGGTCGCGATCCTTGAGGAGAGCCACCAGGTCCTCCTTGCCCGCGCCCTCCTCGTAGAGGCGCTCGGTGAGGGCCGCCATGGTTATCGGTTCGGTCCAGGTCGCTTCCCAGGTCAGTTGGCTCTTGGGCATTCCCTCTTTCTCCCCGGGGTTCTGAACACACCACCGGAGGTGGGGGGGCTCACAAAGATTCAGCCGATGTTGTCACGCGACCGAGATGTTCCGGGCGTTCACTCCGCCACACGCGGCGCCTCGCTGAAGCGGGCCCAGACCTGGGTCTCGAACCTCGCGAACCCCCGCGGGTCGCGAGGGGACTTGCTGTGCGGGCAGGCCCGCACCACCTCCCACGTCGCCTCGCGCGAGAACCCGGCGCGCTTGTGGAACGCCGCGAGGCGACCCGCAGGGGCGGCCGCGGGCATCACCGGCGTAGCCGGTCCGTCTGTTGCAAGCGCTCGTAGAAGCCCTCCCTCGGGCCGAACCCGAAGACCTTGAGCGTCTCACCCTCGACGGAATAGTACATCCGCACGCGGCGGAAGGAGGCCAGTCTCAAGCGCCACAGCCCGGGATGGTCGGACAGCTCCTTGACCCAATACCCGGGGCCCGGCCGGAAAGGCTGAAAGAGAAGTCCTCGGATCGCATACAGGAACTCCTCTCGGACCTCGGAGGGGAGCCGTGCGAACTCCTCCTTGGCCCTCTCATGGGGAATGTAGCGGAGGGGCAACTCTCACCGTCCGCGCCGGCGCAACTCCTCATGGACGCGCTCGAGCTCCCCGGAGGGGAGCCAACGTCCCTTCCTGCGCCGCGCTTCGACCTCGGCCAGCCATTCCGGAGGGTCGTAATCCTCCAGAAGTTCGAGCAAGAACTCGTCCCAGGTCCTCGACCCGACCTTCCGGTTCTGCAGCTCCCGAAGCACCTCGGCGTGCACGGGGATGCTGGTCATGCGGCCCGAACCCATGGGTGGCCTAATGGTACGAATGGTCTTTACCATTGCTCAGGACCTCTTCCCTCCGTGAAGAGGCGCCGGGGCGAGCCGGCGCCACACATGATCCCGGAACCTGGGGAATCCCCTGAGATCGGACGGTGATTTCGTGTGCTGGCATTGCCGAGCGACCGCCCAGGCAGCTGCCTCCGAGAACCCCCTTTCCTTCAGGAACGCGACCAGGTGGAACTCGGTGAGCGAGCGGTCCACCTGGCCGTCGGGGTGGTGGGCGCCGTCCGAGAACAGGCGCGAGAAGGTCGTGTCGGCGCGGACGGCCGCGAGGGCACGCTCGACCTCCTCGGGGTCCGCGTCCATCCTTGCCTCCTGCACACCGCCTTTCATCTCCGTCCTCTGGGACCTGGGCCGCCTCACTTGTACGTCGATTGGTAGGTCTTCCCTTCGTCGTCGCAGATGGTAATGCAGCTCCCTTCGCACTCGGTGAGGCAGGCGTTGCAGAGGATGCACTCCGAGCCGTGCTCCGCGACAGATTTGGCCCCCCTGCAACCCCCCTCCGCAGCTGCCGCGCCACGCGCTCGAGGGAGAGAGAGAAGAGGCGCGCGATAGCTCGCCCTGCGTCCTACCGTCCTCGGGCTCGCCAGGGAAGGTCTATGGACCCGTCCCTCCTTCGGGGGGACAGGGAGAAGAGCACGCGTCCGGGCGCGAGAAGTTAGCCAATCTTGTCACGCGACTAGAAAGTTCACGGGGCTCTCAGGGTGATCATCGAGGGCGGCAACCACCGGTGGCCGCAATAGGGTTGCTGGTGTGGGGGGTCGAGGGGGACCGATCCAGGGTCTACGTGAGGAGTTCGGGGTTCTCGAGGAGCGTGCGCCAGGGCTTGTCGCCGAAACGTCTCCGGGGCATCTTGGATCCGTATAGACTGGCCGGGCCCAAACCCTTTCGGTAGTGGGCCCGGTCGGATTCGAACCGACGACCAACCGGTTATGAGCCGGACGCTCTAGCCACTAAGCTACGGGCCCCGGTTTGGGCAGAGAGCCTCCCCTACATCTGGATGGGGGGAGCGCGCGGTGGGCAGAGACTGCGGCCGTATCAGCGTGGTCGGGACACCGAGGGTACCCCTCGAAGTTCCCCGACAGGTGGGGCCGAAGGGATCTGGACCGAGCCCGCCTCCGGGGGCACTCCCTCCAGGGCAGCGCCCCGGGCGAGGTCGGGGTGGTGCTCGCGCACGCCCGCCCATTCGGGGTAGGCTTCGACCCTCGCCAGCTTGGGTCGGTCATCCCGACGTGAATAGAGCACTGCGTGAACGGCGTAGTGAGGCGTGCCGTTCAGCTGGTAGAGGGTCCGGACCACGTAGAGCGAGGGCTGCGACCGGATGTTCCAGAGTGCCCGGGTCCCTTCCGAGCGACACTCCGCGACCGGCCTGCCGGTGAAGGTGAGCTCGTGGAAGGCCTTTCCATCGGACCCGAACGGTCCGACAGCGAGGTGTAGGTCCTCGTCCGCTTCTCGCGAGGGCTCGGACCGTCGTCCTCCGCTGGGGACCCGCTGTACACGCGCCATGACCTTGACCGCTAGACCTGGGAGGCGGGCTTCAAGCCTCCGAGGGTAGTCTAAATAGGACTCTATAGACGACGGTTCGTCATGGGGTGACCTCGCTTCGCGGGGGTGCGTTCGGCCGAAGGACCTGTGCCGCGCGGCGGGGCTGCTCGCCGGTCACCATGTAGACCACGCGCTTCCCGATGTTCACCGCGTGGTCCGAGATGCGCTCCAGATAGCGGCCGATAAGCACGTACCGTACACCGATCTCGGGGTTGAGCGTGCCCGCTTTCATCGCGGCGATGAGCTCGTGGAAGACCGAGTCGTAGAGGTTGTCCACCGAGTCGTCGAACTGCGAGATGTCCTGGACGGACTCCGCGTCTCGGTTCACGAACGCCCGGATCGCCGTGTCCACCATGTGGATCGTGAGGTCGCCCATCCGAGAGAGGTCGGGCAACTGGGTGCGCTGCTCTCCCTGAAGCCGACGGGCCTCCACCTGCGCCTCCGTGATGTCCCTCGCGTAGCGACCGATCCGGTCCAGGTCCGTCGTGATCTCGAGACAGGTCGTGATGGTCCGAAGGTCCCGGGCGACGGGGGCATGCAGGGCGATGAGGTCGACGCTGGTCTTCTCGACGGCCAGTTGGAGGGCGTAGATCTCTCGGTCCAGGGTCGCGACCTCCTCGGCCTCGGCAGCCTCGGCCCGTTGGAGCCCGTCCATCGCCTTGCGGATCGAGAGCTCCGCCAGGTCCGCCAGCGTGCGGACGTCCTCGTTGAGCCGGTCGAGGCCCTGGGCGAGGGCCTTCCGCTGAGGAACCTCCGACCTCATCCGAACCTCCCCGTGATGTAGTTCTCCGTGAGCTTCTCCCGAGGGCTCTCGAAGATCTGTTTCGTGAGGCCGAACTCCACGAGCTTGCCTTGGAAGAGGAAGGCCGTGAGGTCGGCGACGCGTGCCGCCTGCTGCATGTTGTGGGTCACGATGACGACCGTGTAGTGCTGTTTGAGCTCGAAGATCATGTCCTCGACCTTCTGGGTCGCGATCGGGTCCAGGCTGGAGGTCGGTTCATCCATCAGGAGCACCTTCGGGCTCACGGCGAGCGCCCGAGCGATGCACAGGCGCTGCTGCTGCCCTCCCGACAGGGTCAACGCTGGGCGGTCTAGCTCGTCCTTGACCTCGTCCCAGATGCCGGCCCGCTTGAGCGAGGTGATGACCGTTCTCTCGACCACGTCCTCCGGCTCATGGTCGATCCGCAGCCCGAAGGCAACGTTCTCGAAGATGGAGGAGGGGAAGACCGTCGGACGTTGGAAGACCATGCCGATCCGTCGGCGGACGCGCACAGCGTCGATGCCCGCGCCGTAGATGTTGCGCCCTCCGTAGAGCACCTGCCCCCGGACCTTGAGCCCGGAGAGCTCCGTCATGCGGTTGAGCGCCCGGAGCAACGTCGTCTTTCCGCAGCCAGAGGGGCCGATGATCGCGGTGACCTTGTTGGAGGCAACATTGAGATTGATGTCCTGAACCAGGGCCTTCGATCCCGCCAGGACCGAAAGGCCCTGGATCGAGAGAGCCAGCTCGCCTGCCATCATCTCCGAGAGGGCGCTTGCGGGAGCGACGGTGGGTTGGCCC
Organism: Thermoplasmata archaeon; assembly: GCA_027306505.1. GTDB lineage: Archaea > Thermoplasmatota > Thermoplasmata > Lutacidiplasmatales > UBA184 > JAKAAX01. The sequence continues at coordinate 4,427 of DAHUZP010000077.1, forward strand.
GTCGTGAAGACCGCGTGGCAGAAACTGCAGGTCACATATCCGTCCGCTCCGATCTTCGGGAGCACCGCGCTGCAGTTCGGGCACTTCCAATCCGCCCTGTCGCCTCCTTGCCCGGGGCTACCCGCAGGCTGGGAAGCCTTCGGATGAGGCGCGCCGGTGGAAGGGGAGGACGGGGCGGGAGAGGTCACCCCGACGCTCCCCGACCTAGGCTCGCTCGAGGAGGGATAGGAGACCATACCCCGGGCGCGAGGCGGAAGGCCGCTCATAACACTGCGCACCACCTGTAGGTCCGAGGGCGACGGCACGGTCCCACCGGGAAGCTCAAGGAGATGCTCCGGCCCCCGCACTTCCATACCTGCTCCCCTACCGAGGGTCGGGGTATGGGCTCCGTGCGCGCTTCTCCGGTCATGCGAACAGCCCCTTGAGGCGGCGGCGGTAGCGAGCCCCGATGATCTGGACGACCACGTTGAGACCGATCACGATGACGAAGAGGATGAACGCGGCCTGGAAAGACAGGGCGAGAAGGTGCCCCAGGTTGGCCGGTTCATCGAAGTAGGTCCAGATGAGCCCCGTGAGGTAGCTCGTCCCTTGCGTGAGGCTGGTCGCCGGAGCTAGCTGCCAGCCCGCCGTGAAGATGAGCGGCGCGGTCTCCCCCACACCGATCGCGAGGGCGATGAAGATCCCCGTCAGGATCCTGGGGAAAGCGACCGGGAAGCCGACCCGGAAGAGGTACTGTCGATGGGTCGCCCCTAGCCCCAGCGACGCCTCCCGTAGCGTGGGAGGGACCGAGAGGAAGGCGAGGTCGGTGGTGCGGAAGACCCAAGGGAGCATGAAGACCGATAGGGTGATCGCGCCCGCGGCGATGGACGTGCCCCACCCGGTGTAGAGGACCAACAGGAAGTAACCCGTGTATCCGATGACGATCGCAGGCGTCCCCGCGAGGATGTTGCCGAAGAGGCGGGCGAAGGTCGCCGTCCTGGGCGAGGCATATTCCGCCGTGTACATCCCGCCGAAGATGCCGAGCACGCCGCAGATGGCGAGAGCGAGCCCCGCGAGGTAGGTCGTACCGAGGATCGCACCGTAGAGACCTCCCACATCCCCGTAGAGGGGCGTGGTCAGCGTCGACCAGGTCATGGTGGGCAGCGCGTTCTGGGCGATCCACCAGATCATGTCGAGGATCGGGAAGACCACCACGATGAACAGCAACGGCAGCAGCCTCCCGATCCACTTGTCGAACAGGATCCGACGGGTGGCGCGGCCGAAGCCCCGGGCCGAAAGGTCGTCCGCCACCGAAGCCGGGGCGAACGCGGGCCGGTTCACCGATCCGCTCACTCGATGCCTCCCGGGCCAGTGACGGTCTTGCGACCGAGCAAGCGGAGGCCGATCGCGTTCACGGAGAGAGAGATGACCATGAGGACGAGGGCGATCTCGACGAGCGCCTTCAGGAGCAGCGGATAGGTGAACGCGCTGTCCATCTGGCTCACGAGCAGGGTGGCCATGGTGGTAGACCCGCCAAAGATGCTTGTCGGCAGGGTCACTTCGTTCCCGATGACCATGAACACCGCGACGGTCTCTCCGATCGCGCGGCCGAACCCCAGGAGACCCGCGCTGAAGATGGACCGCTGGATGAACGGGATCTTCACGCGTCGCATCGTCTCCCATCGCGTGGCCCCCAGGGCGAGCCCCGCCTCTTCCAGTTCCTTGGGGATGCTCCTGAGGCTGTCCCGAACGAGGGCGGTGGTAATCGGGACGACCATGATCGTCAGGATGAAGATCGCGAGGATGAGGCCCACTCCGCCCGCGTACTGCGTGGGTGTCGCGTTGAAACCTGGGAGGAACCCGAGAGTCCCCACCATCCAGGGATCGATGACCTTGGAGAAGTACGGCGCGAGGATGACGTAGCCCCAGATGCCGTAGACCACGCTCGGGATCCCCGCCAACATGTCCGTGACCGGCGCGGCGAGCCGCGAGAGGAACGGGGGCAGGAAGCTCACGATGCAGACTGCAAGTCCCAGGCTGAGGACCATAGCGAGGGCGAGGGCGATCGCGGACGTGATGGCGCTGCCCACAGCGAAGTCGAACCACCCGTAAGCAGCGACCGAGGGGTCGTTCGGGTTGGGGTTCCAGTTCGTAGAGAAGAAGCTCCATCCGAAGTTCTGGAAACCGGAGGCATAGACGAGCGTCGCGACGATCGCGATGATGAAGTAGAGCGGGATCATCGCAACGGCGGCCCCGGAGAGCCATTGGAAGAACTGCCGGAGGGACATCCCCCCGGGGGGGTTGGATAACCTTGCCACGCCTGGCTGGTTTCGCATTTCCGGTGCTTTCCTGGGATCTGGTTCCGGGTCTGGTTGGGGGTCGCGCTGTGTCTTGGTGGCCGTGGGCCGGGCCATCCTCCAGCCTAGGGGAAGAGGTCGGGCGAGAGGGCGGGGGGAACCCCCGTCCTCTCGCCTGGGCTGGAAAGGTTTCAGTTGCTCACCGACACCAACTGCAGCGAGTTCATGTCGTAGCCGATGATCGCTGGCGTCAACGGCAGGAAGTTCACGGCGCTCAGGTACTGAGAGGTCTGCCCGTAGGACAGGATCCACTCGAGGAACTGGACGACGTACTTCTGGTGGGACAGGTCCTTGGGGTGCTCCTGGATGAGCAGGTACTCCAAGTTGACGTCCGGGTACGGGGTGGGATAGGCGACCGTCGGGTTCGTGCCCCCCTCGCCAGGGTAGATGGTGGGACCGTTCGTGGTGCCGACCACATCTCCGCCGAGGATCAGGCTGACGGCCAGGCTCGGAGGAGCGAGGTACTGAAGTCCGAGGTTCGCGTCATACGCGATGTTCTGGGACGTCGGCAGGACGTAGTTCGCCGCGTCCGTACCCCCCGTCGCCGAGTTCGCGAGGTTGTCGCCGAGGGCGGCGTATCCGAGCCCGGCCGCCGAGGCCTGGCTCAGGTAGCTGATCCCGATGTAGGCGATCCCGTACTGGGTGTTCGAGAGGCCCGTGACCATCCCTCCGTTGCCGTTGTAGGATGGCGAGCTGGCGATCCACTGGATGGTGGTGCCGTGCCCGAAGGTCCAACCGGACCAGGAGAGCTCGCACATGCTCGAGAACATCCCCGTGTCGCCGCTTCCGTCGCTGCGGTGGATCGGCACGATGGTGTTCGAGGGTAGCGAAACACCGGGGTTCGCCGCCTGGATGAGCGGGTCGTTCCACTTGGTGATCGCACCTGAGTAGATCATCGCGATGACGGTCCCGTTCAGGTTGAGGTGGGTGCTGGAGGAGACCCCCGGCAGGTTGTAGAAGATCAGCTGGGCGCTGATCGCCGACGGGAAGTTGAGGAGGGTATCCTGGGTCGCGGTGGTCGTGTTGAGCCACACGTCGGTCCCCCCGATGTCCACCGTTCCCGCCTCTGCCGAGCTCTGTCCCGTGCCGCTGCCCGTGGACTGTGGCGTGACGTTGACGTTAGGGTAGAGCTTGGAGAAGCCCGGTCCCCATAGGCTCATGGCAGGGAAGATCAGGCTAGAGCCGGTCTCCGTGATCGAGGTCACCGCCGAGGATCCCCCGCCGGACGACGAGGAGGAGAGGACGTACTTCCCCACCACGACACCACCCGCCAGCCCTACGATGAGCAGGACGATGGCCAAACCGGCCGCCGCCCCCTTCGACATCATCGAGCTCTTCCGGCGGATTGTCCCTCCGCTGAGGTCGTCTTGGGTCCCTTGCGCGGTCTGGGCGTTGGTCATGCTCTCTTTCCTCCTAGTTTTGGGTTCATGTTGTTCCCTGGGAACTCAGGCGAGGTCCGCACGCTCACGGTCATGGAGACCCCTGGGCGTGGGCATGGAATGGCCGGACCGGAGCGTGGTCGGCACCTGGGGGAGACTCCGCACCTGTCGCCGTGGGCCGGCTGCGCACCCAGCCGACAGCGGCCCGGTCCAAGGTGAGCTCTGCGATGTCGGCGACGTAGGCCGCCGAACGGTCCACGGAATCGAGGACGAGGGTCAACCATCCTGCGGTGAGGGGTGGAAGGTGGGAGGGGGCTCGTCGGGTGAGCAGTCCCTGCAGCAGGGCCATGCGGCTCGAGTGGAGGGACTCCGCCACGTCGACCACATCGTTCGCCACCTGGGGATCTGGGTGCTCGATGAGCGGGATCACCCGCGACATGAGCTCGAGGACCTGGTCATGGAACTCCAGCACAGGGCGGAACCGGGGAGGTTGGGGAAGAGGGCGTGGAAGGCTTGCGGAGGCCCGAGCGATCCGTACCGCGTGGTCCCCGATCCTCTCGAAGGCTCGCGCCATCGCGAGAAGGTGCAGGGTCGCGGAGGAGCCTTCCGGGTGGATCGAGAGGGCGGGCGCCCGCAAGGCCCGGGACGCCAGAGCGCGGTGGACGCGCCACTCCAATCGGTCCACCTCGTCGTCTTGGGTCTCCCAGTACCCGTCCTCCTCCGGGGACGGGGATGCGGCCAGGCTCTCATGGGCCCGCCGTTGGAGCTCGAGCGACGCTCGGGCGATGCGGCTCACGAAGGACAGGGCGTCCACGGGCGCTTCGCCCGAGATGTCCCGGAGCGTGAACCATGTGGCTCCCTCCGAGACGACCTCCATCCGGCCGCTCCTCCGAGCGAACTCCCGCACGGTCTTGCGGACGTCTTGGGACATCGCTTCGGGGAAGGTGAGAGAGACCACAGGAGTCCCGGTGAGATAGGCGGCGACCAGCCGGCGGAACAGGTGCTCCAAGGGTTCACGGGAGTGGCTCTCGACGAGCGTCTCCCAGTTCGCGGAGTGGACCTTAGGGTCCTCGAGCAAGAGGCGGCCAGGGCCAGCCTCCTGAAGATTGAGGCTCTCGCCGATCTTGAGCTCGTTCCTCTTCACCCAGGAACGAGGGACGGAGATTACGATCTCGCCCTTCCCCGCTCGCCGAAGGTGCCGAACGACATCGGCCACCGTGGGGACCTGGAGCACCGGCCGCGAGGGCGGGGGCTCTTCCGCCATTTCGCTCCACATGGTAAGCCTCGCCGACCTCCGCGACTTTGGGGGCGAATATATAGACGCGGCACATAGACTATAGATGGGTGCATACTCCCCAGAGTGCTACAGTGGTGCAGGGAGGTCGCGCTGCCACTAGGACCTCAGGACGGCACCCGAGGATATCATGGCCGACCCCCCCCACCGTTCCCCGCGAGGCTTCGACACGTCCCGAGGACTGGCCAGGCAGATCTCCGGCCAGAAGGGGCATGGGTCCACCGCGACTAACACCTTCGGGAAGCTCCATGCAGATGCCCTAGCACACCTCGGCGAGGGCTTGACTCAGGCGCTTTGCACCCGTGAGAGGGACGATCGAGATCCCCCGTGCTTCCCCACGACCCCTGGCAAGAAGGCGGGGGATGCGCGGGCGGGATACAACATATATAGATGCCGTAGACAAACAGCGTGAAGCGTACCTTCTACAGATGCCCCTTTTCCTGGGGCCTGAGGTGAGCGCCCCGTGGTCGAGGACCTCTCCCACCCGGCCCCACCATCGGTCCCGACGATGCGGACCGCTGCCAACGAGCAGCGCAAGGTCCTCACGGCGCTCGACGAGGCCCGTCCCCGGGGCTTCCACCTCAAGACCATCGTCATCGCCGGGATGGGGTTCTACTCCGACGCCTACGACCTCTTCGTCATCTCGATGGTCATCCCCATCCTCGGGTTCCTCTACGGGACCTCCGGGAAGCTCCCCGGCATCGAGATCTCCGCCCTGGCGGCCTCCGCCCTTTTCGGGGCAGTGCTGGGCCAGGTCGTCTTCGGGCTCCTGGCCGATCGGTTCGGGCGGAAGCGGATCTACGCGCTCACGCTGAGCGTGATGGCCGTGAGCGCGGTGGGCAGCGCTCTCGCGGAGCCCCTTGGGGGTCTGGACCTCGTGATGGTCCTGGTGCTCTGGAGGTTCGCGCTCGGGTTCGGGGTAGGCGGGGACTATCCCCTTTCGGCGACCATCATGAGCGAGTACAGCAACATCCGCAACCGAGGGAGGCTCGTGGCGAGCGTCTTCGCCATGCAAGGCTTCGGGCTGCTCACGGGTGCCGCGGTCTCTCTGGCGGCGATCCTGGCCCTTCCCTCGACCGACCTGGACATGGTCTGGCGGATCGTGCTAGGCTTCGGCGCCGTACCGGCCGTCGCCTCCATCTACTTCCGGACGAAGATGCCCGAGACCCCGCGCTTCCAGATGGCGGTGGAGGGCGACACCGCGTCCGCCGCCCGAACGGTATCCTCGCTGACCGGCCAGCAGGCCCTGAGCCGGTCCGACCGGCCCACCGCCTCGGGGGCCCTGCGGATCCCGCTCTCTACGTTCCTCCGGAACTACGCCCCGGTGCTCTTCGCCACCGCCTCGTGCTGGTTCCTTCTGGACATCGCGTTCTACTTTTCGAACATCTTCAACCCCACCGTCCTAACCATGGTGGGGTTCCTTGCCCAAGGGTCACCCCATGCGACGGTGCTCAACCTCGCCGAAGGGAACATCGTCATCGCGCTCTTCGCGACGGTGCCAGGATACTGGGCCGCCGTATGGCTCATCGACCGATGGGGCCGCCGGGGGCTCCAGATCCTGGGCTTCGGGGTCATGGCCCTCTCCTTCGGCTGCCTCGCGCTCTTCTACCACACGATCCTAGGCGCGTCGCTCGCGCTCTTCCTTCTCGTCTATGCGACGACCTTCTTCTTCGCCAACTTCGGGCCCAACACGACGACCTTTGTCATCCCCAGTGAGGTCTACCCCACCCCCTTCCGAGCGACAGGGCATGGGATCTCGGCGGCCTCTGGGAAGATGGGAGCAGCGATCGCGACGTTCTTCCTTCCGCTCTTCCTGCTCTCCAACGGCCTGGAATCCACCCTGATGGTGCTGGCAGGAGTGAGCCTGCTCGGGTTCCTCATCTCTCTCGCGCTCACCCCCGAGACCGCGGGCAAGGCGCTCGAGGACGTGTCCCGGGAGGATGAGCTCCACCTCATGGTCGAGCGCTTCTCCGGCCATCTCGAAGGGCTGGTGGACGTACTCAACCTGGGGGCGCTCGAGCTCAAGGAGCTCTTGGAGAACCCGGGGGTCGAACAGCCCCGCCGCATCGCCCGGATCCGAGCGATCGAGCAGGGAGCGGACGATGCGGTCCACCAGATCTATGTCGACCTCAACAACAAGGTGATGAAGACCCAGGTCCGGTCCGACGTGGGAGCGCTCGCGAGCCACCTCGACGACATCATGGACGGGATCGAATCGGTCGCCGCCCGGGTCCAGACCTACCACCTCGCCGAGACCAATCCCGAGGTGCGTCGGTTCTCGGAGATCGTGGTGGGATGTGTCGCGAACGTCGGGACCGGGGTACGAGCGCTCGATGGGCTCCTCCAGGGCGAGGCCGGGGAGCTCCAGACCGCGATCAAGGAGGTCAACCGGCTCGAGAACGAGGCGGACGACCTCCTGAGCTACCTCTTGGAGCAGCTGTTCAACGACTCCAAGTCACCGCTCGACGTGCTGAAGTGGAAGGACTTCTACGAGCGCCTCGAGGTCATCACCGACCGCTGCGAGGACGTGACCGATCTCTTCCAGGACCTCATGGTCCGCTACGCGGAGCCGTCGAACGGTGGGGGCCGATACCGGCCACCCGCCGTCCCCGAGGCCCCCGAGGTCGCCCACACGCCGTCCGCCCCCTTCAGAGGCGGAGCGGGAGAGGCGAGCGCCGCCGCGCGGAGTCTCGGAAGCCCGCCAGGGGCGGGCTCCATTCGAACCGCGGACCTTTCGGTTAACAGCCGATCGCTCTGCCACTGAGCTACGGCGGCACCGAGCACGCCGACCCGGGGGGAGGTATTTACCTTTCCCGACCCCGCCCGCCGGCCGGGGCGACCATCCGGGGGGCCGATGCAGGTGGTGGGTTCTTCGCCCGGAAGCCCGCCGCCCGCTCCTTGAGGTGCTGGATGATGCTGTTCATCTGGTCCAGGGACCGGTCCAAGTCCCGCCAGAACTCCTTCGCCTTCTCGGTCACGACCGCCCCTTCGGCCGAGGGCTCGATGACCCCCTGGCGCTCGAGCAGGTGGAGTGAGTAGCGGACCTTGTGGATGGGGAGCTTGAGCGCTTCTGACAGCCGGATGATGCCCATCGGGTGGTTGTCGGAGAGGCGTTCCAGGATATCGACGTTCCGAGCCAAGAGCTCGAGCTCGGCCAAGATCCTGTCCACGAGGATCGTGCCTTCCACTTCGTCCTGGCTCGGCCCTTCAGGGTTTGGCATGCTACACCTTGTCCGGACGAGGTGGTTACCAGTATTTAACAGGTCGTTCGATGGGCTCTGACTCATCAAAGAGACGGGCCGGGCTCAGCCGTCCCGGTCCGACCGCAGGTCGCGCCCGGACTCGAGGACCGACTTCAGGTTCATGCCGTAGTAGGTCCAACCCCACTCGGTCACGCCGTAGAGGTCGACCCATTTCTCCGTCCGCGGGAAGCCCTTGTGCTCGATGAGGAGGAGCGCGCCACCCGGGGCTGCCCGGACAGAGAGTACGAGAGAGGTACCCTTCAAGGGAACCCCCGGCCACGCCCACGCGAGCGTGAGCCCACGGCCCGGTCGGAAGGATAGCACCTGGCCTTCGTGGACCCACCCTCCCTGGAACACCAGACGGTACGGTGCGCCCCTGCGCAACGGGAGGTCCGCGCTCTCGACCATCCAACGCACGAGCCCCTCCGGCTGGGAGATCGCTCGATAGACCTGCCCTGGAGGGGCTCGGACGAAGAACCGCCGCCGGACGGACCGTGTCCGGACGGCGGTCACGTTACCCCCACTGGTGCATGGTCCAAGGGTCTGAGAGGCGCCGGATAGATCGTTCTCGAACCTTCTCCAGGGTTGCTAGGGGACCTTGGAGAGCGCCCCTCACTCACCCAGCGTGGTGCCAAGCGCTCGGAGACGGGTTCCGAGCGGGGTCGTAGACCCTTCTGAACACATCCTACCGCACCGCCTCGTAGTGGAGCAGGATCTCCTTGTCCTCGCCAGGGACGGTCTCGACCAGGTTGAGCGTGCATTGGGACTTCATCGGCCCCCAATACCGAGGACCCTTCCCATAGACGACCGGCATGACGAAGAACCAGTAGTCGTCGGCCAGATCTCGCTGGAGGCATTCGCGGACCACCGCAGGACCGCCTTCAAGAAGGATGTTCCCGCCCTTCTCACGCCTCAGCTTCGCCAAGATCCGGGAGAGGTCCCCCTTCAGGATCCTGGAGTTCTCCCAGTCCGTGGACCTGAGGCGGCGCGAGAGGCAGACCTTGTCCACGCGGTCCAGGTAACGTCGGTACTCGAGGAGCCACTTGGGCTCTCCGGGAGCTCGCGCCTTCTCGCTCCAGGTCTGCTGGTGGCCCAGGAAGGACCGGCGGCCCATGACCACCGTCGTGACATCGTCGAACCGATCGAACCACATGTGACGGAAGAGCGCGCTGACCTGGTTCGGCCTTCGGTCCGAGCCCGGATAGTTCGGGAACGCGCCGTGGCCGTCCAGCGTCATGTACACGTTTGCCGTGATCTTTCTCGTCAACGTTCCCCCGAGCTTCCGGACCGGTGGGGGTCCTCAGGGCCCCCTCGCCTCCCATCACATGCTCGAATGGACATATATCTGTTCGGGTATACCTAGCCTGTGGCGGACGTCTTCCAGATACTGGCCGACCCATCGCGTAGGCACCTGCTCGAGGCGCTCCGAGAGGGCGAGAGGTCCGTGGGCGACCTGGTCGACCGCACCCATATGTCCCAGCCCTCCGTGTCGAAGCAACTGCGCATCCTCAGGGACTCAGGCGTGGTCTCCCTCCGCCCCGCGGGCCGCCACCACCTCTACTCGATCCGAGGTCGATTGCTCCGGGAGGCCTCCGAGTGGCTGGCCTACTACGAGCACTTCTGGCAGGAGGGGCTGAGCCGGATGGATGAGGCCCTCCAGAGGGGATCTCCACCAAGACCCGGGAGGAAAGGATGAGCCCGCCCGGTGGGCCCCAGGTCGCGGTCCGGATCGAGCGGGTCCTGCATGCCCCACCCGACCGCGTCTTCCGGGCATTCCTCGAACCGGAGCTCCTGCGACAATGGATCGCACCGGACGACCTGGACGTGGACCGGGTCACGGTGGATGCCCGGATCGGTGGGCTCATCGAGGTCTTCCACTCGCGCCACGGTGAGAGCACCGGACGGTTCGAGGGACGCTTCGTCAAGATCGACCCCCCGAGGGAGCTGGTCTACCATTGGGCCTTCGTTGGGACGGAACCGGAGAAGGGGGAGTACTTCGACACCCTGGTCCAGGTCCAGCTTCGTCCATCCCCTGACGGGGGGACGCACGTCACCGTCGTCCACGAGAGGTTGGAGGAGCTCCGCCGAGGAGCCCCGCAGATCTACCCCCGTCTTGTCCCTGGCTGGGAGAACTGTCTGGACAAGCTCGAACGCGCCGCCCGCGGGGCTTCCGGGCGACCGCGCTGACGTCCGTCCGCCCGCTGGAGGGCAGGTGGGACGAGCTGGCCGTGGCGAGGGCTTCCCATCGAGGGGGGTCGCCCGCCCTACGGGTCTCCAGGGGCTCGAAGCGAGACCTCCAGGAGCAGAGAGACCCCTGCGGCGCGCGGAGGGGCAACGTGGGGTACTACGGAGAGGGAGGGGTGGGACGGGCCCGCCGGGATTCGAACCCGGGTCTGAGGCTCCGGAGGCCCCTGTGATATCCAAGCTATACTACGGGCCCGTTTATTTAGACCCAAAGTGCCTTAAACTCCGGATTCCCTCCCGTCACCATGGCACCAAAGCCCGTGGTGAAGGAGCGGCAGAGGGTCCTGCTGGCTCTACGAGAAGTCGGGGCTTGGAACCGGGATCACGCCTCCCACGCAACAGCGCGCACACAGCTCGACCAACTTGAACTCTTCTGTCGCAGGACAGAGACTGACCCCCTCAAGCTCTTGGCCCTCGCCAAGCGCGACGTCCCCACCCTGAAGGACATGGTCCAGGGCTACATCAACGGGCAGCAGAAGGAGGGCCGGTCCTCGCGCTACGCGCTCAACGTTTGGTGGGGCGTCCGTTCGTTCCTTGCCTACCACGACGCAGCCCCGAACTGGACCCCGAAGCTCAAGCCGGTCGCAACGGACGACACGTCCGAGACCGTCCCCACGACCGAGCAGCTCCGAGCGATCCTGAACGCCCTGCCCCCCAGAGGCCGTGCGGCGGCGCTCCTGCTCGCCTCCTCGGGGATCCGGATCGGCGTCCTCGCGAACCAGGACGGACCCGTGGATGGGCTCAGGCTGAAGCACCTCCCAGACCTCGAGCTACGCCCGAAGCCCACCTTCTTGAGGACGCCCTTCCTGGTCCGAGTTCCGCCACATCTGGCGAAGGGGTCCACCGTATCTCGACCCCGTGGCTACCTGACCTTTGGAAGCACCGAGGCCGCGGAGGCGCTGGCAACCTACCTTCAGGTTCGAAGGGACTCCGGCGAGATGCTCGACCCGGAGTCCCCCGTGATCACCGCCGACGGACGTGGGACTAGGTCCGATGCCCGGTTCTCGAAAGATGGTAGGCGGTTCATGGCCCGAAAGACCCTGGGATTCGCTCTGCGCACGGCGATGGAGAAGGTGGCACCGGAGGAGGCGCACTGGCATGCACACACCCTACGGGCCTGGTTTTCCACCCAGATGGAGACGGCCGAGGCACGGGGGTTGATTTCACGTTCGCGTCGAGAATTCTTCATGGGACATGTGGGCCTTGGGGTAGACTTCGACTACAACTTGGATCGCCCCAAGAGCGCGGAGAAGGTGGAGGAGCTCCGCGCGACTTACCAGCGTTGCGAGCCCCTCCTCTCGGTCAACCCGACCCGGTCGGAGAAGGACGTTCAGGCGAGCATCGCCAAAGTGATGCTGATGGGAATGGGGTATACTGAAGAGGAGCTGGCGGAGGTCGACTTCGACGGCCTCGACGTGGCTACATTCCAATCGTTGGTGCAGCAGAAGATGGCCCCGGCAGAGGCGGCCGAAAAGCCCAAGCAGAAGCTCGTCGGCGCGAAGGAACTCCCCGGGTTCCTGTCCCAAGGCTGGACTGTGGTAACGGCTGTCGGCCCCGACCAGGTCGTCCTTAACCCCCCCTGATTGGCTGCCGCGGCCGCGTACACTCGGCGGAAGTCATCTGGAAACCGCCCTCTCCCCTCTCGCGCGCGCCCCCTCGCGGGGCCGGCCTCGCGGAGATCCGCGTGAGCTCGCTGCCGCTCGCCTGGTCGCTCCGCTCCCGGACCCGCTCATTGTCGGAAGGATAGGCGGACCGCTTGATACCGCTCGGCCTGCCCCCCGCGGTCCCCGTCGGGGGACGCCGCTAGAAGATGGGTGACAAGAATGGGCGATGCCAACAAGACCATCAACATCGACGGGCTACCGCCAGGGCAAGAGAGCGTGTCGATGAGGGACCGAACCCAGAACTTTCGAGCGAAGTTCCAAGCAGCCGCCCGCGAACTCGGGTGCGACTCTCACCAGGGAATACTCTCCCTCAAGTTCAGGGAGATGACCCACGCCGGTGACTACCCTGCACTACTTCACACGCTTGAGCCGCTGAAAGCCGAAGAGGTGCGAGGCGACTACCAGGGGCACGCCTGGAAACTGACCGACCCGAAGAGCAACGCCATCATCCTCGTGGAGCACGAGACGGGCCTTGAAATCCTGTACGTTGCCGGGGCGTCAGCGTCCATCCTGGGGTTGATCCCCCTCGTCATCAACGCGTGGAAGAGCTTGAAGGGTCGCTTTGACCGCCCCCCGTGGCGAGAGGTGATGGTACCCCCGAGCAGAGAGGGTTCGATGACCACGACCGATTGGTGGAAGGGCCGGCGCCCCCGATCGAGTTGATGATGTTCCGAATCCTCTCTGACCAGTGCACCGACCTCACAGAACGGGTCTCCTCCCTGGAGGCAAGAATGTATGCTCGCTCTCCCAAGAAGAGCCGCGAGCCAAGCGGTGACCTGCCGTCTCAGGGAGGGGGAGGCTCCGG
>DAHUZP010000087.1 GCA_027306505.1 Thermoplasmata archaeon
GGGGTGTTCGGGGACCCGATCTCCATAGCGACGACCACGTTCGTCGCACTGGGCGGCGGCCCTCACCCCTCGTTCAGCTTCTCCTTCCTGTCCATCTTCCTGGGTCTGTGGAACGCGGTGAGCGGGGCGTTCACGGCGTTCGTGGGTGCGATCGCGGACGGGATCGAGGGACTGGCGGGGGCGATCTGGAACGCGGCCCTGGCGGTGGCCGCCTACTTCGATCACCTGGTGCAGGGCCTGGCCAAGCTCGCGGAGGCAGCGGTCAGCGCGGCGGTGGGGGCGCTCGAGGCCTATTGTTGACCGCAGGCCTTGTACTGTGACGGTGAACCCGCCAAACGTGTGAGTAGAGTTTTCGCGTCCGTGAGGGCTGCCGGACCCACCCGCGCGAACCGTTCTCCGAGGTGAGCTAGCGATCCGTAGACCTCCCGGACGTACCGGGAGTCCCGCAGGTTGGCCACGAGAAGCATTCCGGGCCCTTCCCGACCCACGATCCCCTCCACATCCCGGTTCGCGGTGATCCGCCGGCCGTGTCGACGGAGTCTCCGGAACTGCCGCTCCGCTGCCCCGTTGCTCCGATGGAGGCGGCGGACCCGCCTCCTTCCCTTCATCCTCACCACGACGTTCGGGGCGAAGAGCTCCTCGCGGTGGAGGCGCAGCTTCCCGGCCACCCTCTCGAGCTGCCGGTGGAGCTCCCGGACCAGTGGCGACCGGCTCTTCATCGAGGTCTCCTCCTCGATCTTCCACAGCAGCCAGTCCAGTCGACGGTGGCCCCGCTCCAGTCCCCTCTCCGAAAGCGTGCCGCTCGGGCTCAGCGGCACCGGACCGTTGCGATACCCCAGGGTCCTCCTCACCCTCTCAAACCAACGCCAGCGCTCCATCAGGACCGGGAAGTCCTGCGTCAGGAGTCCCCTCGACCTCGGGGGCGGCGACAGCCGCCCCAGGATCTCCTCCAAACGACGGTACGGGGCTCCCTTCCCCCGACGACCCGGTCGCGAGAGCACTTCCCGGAGACGTCCACGAACCTCGTCGCACCGTCGGTAGAACTCGAGCCCCTCCCAGAAGAACGGGTAGGCACATCCCTTCGCCGCCTTCCCGCTCGAGAGGATCTCCCCCGCCCACGCCAGGCTCGAGCGGGCCTCCCGGCTCTTCCCTTTCTCCTTCCGAAGGCGACGGACGAAGCGGTTGAGCCGCCCCTTCACCCCGCTCCGGTCGAGCTCGACCTTGAAGCGGTGGTAGCGGACCCCGGCGAGGCGCTCCCCGATGCCACGAAGGACGTGGTAGTGACAGAGGAGGAGGTACACGCCAGGGAAGGCCGCCCGGAACGCGTCGCGCAGTCCTACGCTCTGGTCGGAGATGCCGGCGAGAGGAGGACCCAGGTCTCTCTCCAGGCGTTCCAGGTGAGGCCGGACGAGGGCCTCGTCCTCCTTCACGATGGGGGCGGCGAGCAAGGTCCATCCGGTGCCTCCGCTCTTGTCATCGTCGGTGAGCTCGAGGGTCATGTTCCCCACTTCGCCTGTCCCGTCCAGCACCAGAACGTACCCTCCGCGCTGACGGAGGGCCTTCCGCAGGCGCGGGAGGCTCTCCAGGTGGACCGCGGTGTGGTAGAGGGCGAAGCGGTCGGTCAGGCGCTGGACGGTACGGAGGGGAAGGAGAGGGAGGCCACGTCGGTGGAACTCTTCCTGGATCTCCTGGAGCTGACGATGGTGGAGGAACCGGAGCACCCCGGCCTCGGCGACGAGGTCGAACGCGAACGGGCTCTTCGGTGGTGTGAGCGGGGGTGGAGGCACGATCGTTCGTCGATGGTTGGGGCAGCGGCGGGTGACCTCGACGACCGCTCGGGCCCCCTCGGCGGTGAGGATCTCGTGGCTCCGGGTATCGCGTACCGCGAGGGGGTGCTCACACCTCGGGCACTCTCTCTGGGGGGGCTCGTTCCGGAGCGACTTGAGGGGCGCGAAGTCACTCCACACGCAGAGCGAGGCGGCGGAGGGGGGGGTTGTTGAGGAGCATCATCTGCCGTGGGCGGAAGGGGACGTCGAGGCCGAGGTCCTTGAGCTTCCCCATCGCGTCGGTGGGGGAGAGGGGCTCGGCGACGATGGAGGCGACCTTGCGGGCCAGGGGAGGGTCGAGAGGGAAGCTCCGAACGAGAGGGTTGGTGCCAAGGTACTCCAGGATCTTCTCGTGGGAGCGTCCCCCCTCCCAGTAGGCCTCGCATCGGTACCAATAGCGCTGCACGGTCCCATCCTTCAGGCGGCGGGACTTGGACCGGAGATAGGACATTCCCGCAACACTCCTCACGCCCATTATGGGCGTGATGTAATTGAAGGTTTCTCCGAGAGAGAAGCCGACCCTCAGTGGGCGGTAGGGGGGCTACGCAAGGCTACCGGTCAACAATAGACCCTGGCCCCCCCAGGCAAGTCCGTCGCCTCCACCCACGCGGCCACCTCCCCGCCCTGAAGCGAAAGGCGGATGCGGAAGGGCTCGCGCAGGTCGACGCTCCCTCGGAGGCTGAGCGCGTCCTCCAGATCCTTCATCTGGCCCCCCAGGACCGAGGGCACGAGGAACCGCATCCAGAACCGGAGCGCGTGGTCCGCCTCCGCGATCGGCTCGCGCCCGACCCAGGTGACGAACGCCCCGCGCCGCCATCCGGGCCGCGGCTGTTCCCAGGGCACGGCCGCCGCCCCACCCTGGCTCCATCGGTGAAGGCTCGACTGCGCGTCGGTCAAGATCTGGAGAGGGCCGAGGTAGCCCCGCCCCTCTCGGGCGACGCGGAGCGCGAGCAGGAGCGCGCGCCACTCGGCGTCCGCGGGCCCCATCCATGGCCGCCCCCGCGGGACCGCGAGCACGTCGAGCTCCAGGACCGGGAGCCCGTGGAGCTCCCCGCGGACCACGTTGCCCATGAGCGACATGTGGTGGGCCCGGACCACCGACGCGTCCACCTGGAGGGTCGGCGTCCCCTCTGGGACGTGCTCGGCCCCCTCCCGGGGTGAGGAGGCCTCGCCCGGCGGTGGCGGGAGGGTTCGTACTGTGGGCTCCGGTGCCGCTTCTTCGGGCAAGGCTCTCCTCACTGGGGAGGAGAGACCTTGCCCTGCGACGACCTCCCCCCGGCCCCCCTCCTGCGAGGCCGGGGTATAGGGGGTTGCGGAGGAACGAGGAAAGCGACGGTGCTCCGTCCGAGGTCTCCACCCTTCGTGAGGAGACCTCGGACATGAAAGGAGGTCCAGCGAACCGATATGAGGGAAGGAACGATGGGATGCACGAGGACGACCATGGCGGCTTCTTCGCAGAACGCCAACCGGAGCCTGGGGCTCCCGCCCGCACGGACCCTCGGGCGGTTCACCAACCGCTGGGTGGCCATCCTCAACTGGAAGGTCGTCGCCTCCGGGAAGAACTTCTCGGCGGTGCTGGCCAAGGGCCGCCGCGCGGGGAAAGGAAGGGAGCCGCGGATGCTCCACGTGCCCCCGGCGGACATCCTACTGCTTTGAACCCGGTGCCTACACGGGGGCCCGTGCCGCATCGTCGGCCCCGACCACAGACCTTCGTCATCCGCCTCGCCGAGTTCCCGCTCGCGGGCCGCGTGTTCCGACGCCCGATGCTGCCCGTCCGACTGAGCTGGCGCGGGAGGAGCACCGAGCTCCCGATGCTCTTGGACACCGGTTCGGACAGCACGTTCATCCCCGCGGACCTGGCGTCCTACCTTGGCCTCGAGCTGAGCGTCCCGGTCCGTCACATCCGGGCGGCAGGCGGGCGGTTCGAGGCGAGGGAAGCGAAGGGGGTCTACGTCCAGATCGATCACCGGGACACGCTCGGGCACAAGGGAAATCCGAGGGAGATCGCTCCCGTCCTGGTCCCGTCGCGCGCGGACATCCTCGAGGAGCCCGTCCTAGGTCGCGAGCCGTTCATGGAGGCGTACGAGCTGACCCTTCGACAGCGGGCCGGCGAGTTCGTCCTCCGTGAGCTCTGAGCCTCCGCCTGCCCGTCTCCCTCTCTCCGCGAGGAAGAACGTGCAGCCCGGCGCCTACCACCCGGCGCCGAGAAAACTCGCGACGACCCACGGTGGGCCGTGTTACCCCCCGGTTCTCGGTCTCCGCACTTCGTGAGGAGACCGAGAACGTGGACGCCGGGGTGCCGGGAAGGAAGGGTTATGGGTGCGGGGAGGCCTTTCCCTCCTCGACATCCATGTCGGCGGCGAAGGGACACCCAATCGTCGAAGGGAAGCACCTGGAGGGGCGGGGCCACCCGAAGGGGATTCCCATCGAGAAGCTCGGGTGGACCCGTGAGATGGCCATAGAGGCCCGGCGCCGCTTGGCCTCGTTCTTGCCGGACTGGGAGGACCCGTCGATGGATGTCTATGACGAGGAACCTTAGGCGAGGCGACGTCGTCTACGTGGGGGTTCCCACGTCGAACGCGAAGGAGGTGCGGCGACGTCCGGCCTTGGTCGTCCAGGACGCGACCCTGAGTACGGCCTTTCCGAACCTCATCGTCGCCAGCATCACGTCCAACGTCTCGAGGCGTGGCCCGGGGAGGATCCTCGTGCGGGCGCAGAGCCCTGAAGGTCGAGAGATGGGACTCAAACTCGACTCTCTTGTCACGCTCGACAACCTCGCCACGCTCCCCCGGTGGATGGTCGAGGAGGTCCATGGCACCTGCCCCCTGATGAACGAGGTCGACGAAGCCCTCCGGACCATCCTCGGTCTGCACCGCCCGTAGGGTCGTCCCGCATCGTCCGTCCCCTCGTGGCCGAGGGACGAACGATGCAGTCAGGCATCCAGAACCCAGCGCCGACCAGCCCAGCGCCGAACAACGGAGGTTCCCGTCTGAGAACCGTGGTGGGGAACCGCTTCGAAAGAAGGTGCAGCTGCGGCTGCGCCCAGGTCCTCCCGGCCGACCCGACCCTCAAGGTCGTGGTCGATTTCGGGGCCCCGAAGCCCTTCCCCACCTACCTCGCGGCCCACTCGCCCGACGCGGGGAGCTACCGCGGTCGGCCGCGAGCCCGCGACTCGACCCACCCCACAAGCGGGTTACAGCCCGCCAGCGCCCTCCCAGCCACGCCACCGGCTTCCCCGGCCCCACCGGCGCCCCCCAAGGCGCCTGCCTCCCCCCCACCGCTGGCCCTCCTCGGCTCGGCGGGGAGTGCTGACGCGACTCCCAACCCTGCCGCGGGGGTCCCCTGGGCGACAGCGAGCCTGACGTTCAACGCGGGCTCCTTCGAGAGCGCCCGCGCGGGCCTGGCGGACTACGCGCAGCCCGGGGAGACGTGCGAGCAGCTGCGGGCCCGGATCAGCCGCCTAGTCCTCGAAGACCTGGAGCGGTCGGTCCGAGCGATGCGGGAGCTGCATGAGCGCCTTGGCGACACGCCCATCCGAACCTCTTCCCCCGCCC
>DAHUZP010000014.1 GCA_027306505.1 Thermoplasmata archaeon
AGGATCTCGTCCGCCTTCCCGCTCAGCCGGGTGCACCACTCCCGGACCGATTTCCCGGTCCCGAACCGCACCCACGCCACGTTCTCGAGGTGGCCCAGCGCCTCGGAGAGGCTCATCTCGGGGTATTTTCTCTGGAGGGTCTGCTCCGACCAGCTCCACAGCAGCGAGGCCGTGTAGAAGATGGTCGCATAGGCGTCCAACCGGTCCCGGCGGTGATGGCGCACGGGTCCCAGGCAGAGCTCGCCCTTCCCGGTCCTGAACACCTTCTCGATCCCGTCCCTCGCGAAGTACGTCCGATACATCTCGGGTCCGCTCAGCTCGAGGTCGGTGCTGAAGATCAAGAACCTCCCGTCGAGGCCCCGGTCCCGCTCCACCGCCGCGGGGTCGAGCTGGAACCCCCGTCGACCGGCGCTCTTGACCAGCAGCCCGGGGACGTACCCTCGCCTCTTTCGTAGGCGCGGGTTCTGTACCCTCAGTTGCTGCCTAATCTCCGTCAACCGGTCCTTCGAGACGGGACCCTCCAGCTCCTGGAGCGCCAGGTCCCTCCCCTCCCGGTCGTCGGCCTTCCGTCTTGGATTCACCACCACCGCGACCCGCATGCGGGGGATGTCGAAGAGCGGTGTGGTCACCGCCCGTGCGTAGACCGACCCCCGAGATGTCGCCACCACATGCTCGGGGCGTTCGATCTCCTTCTCGCTCCAACCGGAAGCGAGGGCCACGGTCTCGAGGTCCCATCCCTTCACCAGCCCCACCAGGTGGTACCCCTTCCTCCTCGCCACCTCCACGTTCTCCTTCGAGATCATCCCCCGGTCCATCACCAATCGGAGTCGCTCGTACCCCCGGGTTCGGAGCATCTCCACGGTCTCTCCCACCCCGAGCGAGTCGTGCTGGTTCCCCGGGAGGGCGCGGCACAGGTACGGGTGGTGGTGGCCCTCGGAGACCACCATGCCGAACCCCACCACCATCCAGGGCCCGCCGTTGGCGTCGTGCCCCACCTGCGCGTAGGGGTTCGTCCAGCCGTGGTAGGCCTGCTTGGTCACATCGTAGTAGGCTCCCGGGGGCTCTCGCGTCTGGGACCGCCACGCCCGGGTCAGCTCCTCTTGGAGGAGCAGACCCCGGTCCTCCCAGATTTTCGCGGCGGAAAGGCGACAGAGGGCAGAGCGGACCCTCCCGAAAGTTTCGGGGGTGAGGCTCTCGCCCTCGATGGAGAGCAGGCGTGGGAGGGGGCTGGCTCGGACCCACTCCGGGAGATGCTCGTCCGCCACACGGTCGGTGGCCTGGTTGAGGACGAGCGCCAGGAAGTGTCCCGCGGTGGCCTCGTCGATCCCGAGGGTCTTCTGGACCCGCTCCCGAACGCGAAGGGCCTCGGCGCTGGCGTGGAAGACGAGGAGGCGACCGACGGAGAAGGAGGAATGAAGGCCTTCGAGCCGGACCTTCGGGGGCTTCAGGACCTTCCCGCCCTTGTCGCAGGGACCGAGGTAGCGGAGGAAGCGCTGCTTGGCCTTGCCGGCCTTGGCGTCCCAGTAGGACTCGTACTCGTAGAGGTAGAAACCCTCGCCCTTGGGGATGGTCTTGGTGAAGGTCATCTGTGGTGGTATTACACCACATGTCCATAAACCTGCCGGTGGACGAGGATCCGGGATCACCGATAGTCGGTGAGGCCCTCAGCGGGCGCCTGTGGTGTAAGTCTCACGGAATCCAGGTCAGGGTGGGCCTGGCGCACGCTCAACGCAAGAGTGGGAGTGGCGAAACGGTCAACAGGTCAGGAGCGTGGAGATGGTAAGAATCGTGATCGGCCTACGTATGGTGAGACAGTCAATGGTGGTCTTTCCGGCTTGAACGACAAACTCGAGATGAGAGCCCCGTGCGACTTCGAACAGAACGATGTGCAGATGGTTTCAACGTGTGTAACCAAGAGTACGCCTTCCCAGCAAGTGTCAACGCAGAGTCTGCACCGCCTCCTTCGGTCCCCGCCGTTCTGGCGCTCGATAGATGGAAGGGTGAGGTAATAAGCAGAGCGTAGCAATTCACCCGACTGTCGTTTTCCGGCCCTCTGGCCGAAGTATCCGCCGAAGATTGATATTTCTGCGGGAATTCTCACCCACGCTCCCGAGGCAGCAGGAAGTCACCATGAGCAAGGGAAAGGGACGTGGACCGAGCCCGAACGACCAGCGATCGAACGCCCTGAACCCGAACAACGCGGCCTCCCGTGCGAGCGCGAACAACACGAGCAACCAGGGGAACCCGAACAACCCCGCCTTCGCCTCGTCGCGCGGGAAACCAACCACGACGACCGAGGGGAGTTCGGAAGGCAGCAAGGAGTAGCCAACGCGCGACCGGGCCCGAGAGGGAGTTTCCTCTCGGGCCTCTCACGCCGCCGCGTCCGAACGCTCCCTCAATGCGCTCCGCGCCAGACGCAGCACCTGCGCCGCTGTACGCCCGTTCGTGTCGATCACGGTCTCGCCCGGGACCGGCCTCGTCACCCAGCCCTTGTGGCTCGCCTCGACGTAGGATGCAGGCAGGGTCGTCTTTCTCTTGGCCGCCTCGGGAGTGGCGACGTCGAGTCGGAAGAGGACCACCCGAGGGTCGCGACGTGTCCGGCCGATGCGCCGCAGGAAGCGGTCCACGTTCTTGATCGAGAGCAGCAGGCCCGGGTCGAGCGCCAGGTTGAGCCCCCGGCCCAGAATGATCTTCGCGTGGATCGCGAGGAGGTCAATCTCCGGGTCCCACTCCTGATCCAGCCACTCCCCCTCGGGGTCCCCTGGATGGTACGAGCTCGCGGCGTCACAGTCCAAGGCGTAGAATCGCCAAGGGGGCTTCCCCTCGAGACCGCGCATCAGCGTGGTCTTACCCGCGCCGATCGGGCCGCGGATAATCACGACGAGCCCGCCGTCAAGGCCTGCTGGTCCCCGAACCCCTGGCGGAACGGTGGAAGGTCTCTTCATGCGCCTATGACCCCCCTCGCCCACTCCAGGACCTGGGTCGCGCTCTTCTCTGCCGTGTCGAATGTGATGGCCCTCGGGTGAATCGCCGCGAAGCGAGGAGCCTCGTACGGGCGACGTCGGCGTGCTTCGGCTTCGGACACGAGGAGGTGAAGGATGAGGGCACGCTCGTCGCCAGGGGGCGCACCCACGGCCGCTAGAAGGCGATCGATCTCTCCGGTCTCCTTGAAGAACCCCTCGACCAGGAGGGAGACCTTCACCCGCTCCATCCATGAGGCCGCTGCTTCGTCCAGCATCCTCTGCGCTATTCTGCGCCCGTCGGGGTCCCACGCGCCCCGTCCCCCGCGCTCTGCATCGGCGGGTCAGATGAAGTCGTCGGCCTGGAGGAGCTGCCAATTCAGGTCGAGCCCCGCAATCAGTGCACGGGCGAGCACGGACTTGCCGGAGGCTGTACCCCCGGAAATGACGACGATGCGTTGGCCGGGCCTCATGCCAATACGGGATGTAATTCGGGCTGGATAAACGGTCCCTGGCCCCAACCTGGACCAGCTTCTGTCGGACCTGGCTGGCCGCGTAATTCGAAGGAATGGGTAGCGAGTTCGGAACCAATCCTCGGCGTTCGTCCAGTCTCGCCCCCCGCCCTCATCGCTGGCACCCCATTTGCCGAGCCCGTACGCTCGGACCGACCTCGCCCTGGCAGCATTTCGAAATACCCCTGAGGGGTCTCGCTGTCCGTGCTCTTTCGTCGAACACCGCCGGGCACCGTGACCGCAACGGGACCGTGGGTCCCCACCCATGATCCCCAGGGTCGCTACTCGACCGGCACGCCCCCGTTGGACGCCCTGCTCGGGGGGGGCTTCCCGAAGGGAAGCACGGTAGCCCTGGACCTCAGCGCCCGCGTGAGGACGGAACAGACGGACCTCGTTCGCCTGCCCCTCATCGCGAACTTCCTCGCCCTCGGGCGGGGACTGTTGGCGGTCCTCTCCCGAGAGGAGACGCCCGCATCCTTCCGCGAGCGGGCGCTGCGCTACGTCCCGCCCGGCAAGTTCGATGCGCGGGTACGGATCCCAGATTACGACTCCAGAGTGGCGCGGGAACCCTTCCTCCTTCCCATGGTGCACTCCGACCGCGAGGAGGCGCAGCGGGCTCTCCTAACTGCGGAAAGGGCGATCCGGGGCGGGAACGCCCAAACGACGTACCTCGATCTCACCACATTCGATACACTGGAGGTCTTACAGGGCCCGGACCTGGCCGCGAAGAGCTTCTTCTTTGGCGCTCAGCGCAATAGGGACATGGGTGGCCTAGGACTGGTCATCCTCCAACCTGGGTTGGTCGCACGCGAGCGCGTCCTCAATGTGTCGACGCACCACCTTAGGATGGACGTCTCTAACGGGGCCGTGACCCTGGAGGGCGTCCGTTCGGCCTTCCCACGAAGGTCGATCGCGTGGATCCCCGGCACGGAGCCGGCGCGTGCCAGCTTGGGGCCCGACCTCTGACCTCGGCGCCATACGCCGAACGGGAGGGCCATTTGCGGCGGCCTGGCCTGTGCTCAACGCGGTCAACGTCATCGGCCGCGCGCTCCCCACATCAAGCCGCTTCGGCTCGGCCGAACTTCCCGCTGCGATGAACGGCCTCGCCTCCGCAGCATGATGGGGGCCCGGCCCCCTCCCTCGCTCAATTCGCTCGGTCGGGAGCCTGCGCGCTCGCTGCGCGCCGATGACCGCGATGAGCGCCGCCAACAACGCCGAGCCCGCCCGTCTCAAACGCTATATCATGTACCGACATTGTCGGTACATCATGGCGAGCAGCAAGGCGCACACTTCGATCAGCCTCCACACGGACGTCCTGCACCGCCTACAGGACCTGAAGACCGCGAACCAGACCTGGGACGACTTCCTCTTGGAACTTACGAAGGACTACGTCCCGCGTGCCTGGGTTGAGGAGTTGGAGCGAAGGGCCCAGGACCCGGTCAAGCTCGACACCCCCGGCGACGCAGTGATGCGCCGTTCCCGCGCCCGGCGTCGGGCACGAGAGTCGGTGTGACGCTCACCTACTCCTTCCACCCCTCGGCTCGGGAAGAGTTCGACCACCTCTCCTTGAAGGATCAGGAGGATTTCGACCTCGCGATCCAGGCCCTTCGGGAGCACCCACTCCGAGGTGGGCCGGGTTTCGTGGTGGAAGAGCTCGCTGAAGCGCCGGGTCTCTGGAAGCTCAAGCTCCGCCACCCTCACCGACGGGCGTACTACCGTGTCACTGGGAACCACTTGCGGCTGCTAGGATTCGGTCCCCGGGCCGACTTCTATCTTCGCCTGCGCGACAAGGCTCGACTGGCACGGACCCGTAACGAGTAGGGCACCCCCGCCCGGGACCGTCAGCCCCTGCCCTCCCCCGTGGATTCGGGCCCCCGGGAGACCGCGCGGGATCCCCCCTGCCGCGGGCCCGGGTGAGAGTTCGTCGCCCCCCTCGGCGATCGTCCCCGAGCTGCGCCCTCCGCGACATCGCCTGACGGTCGCCGGTCCAACTTCAAGCGCGCGGGCGGCCGCTCTCGCTTCGGCGCGGGATGGAGGGCCGCCCGAGCCGCGCGACCGGCCGACCCGAGGACATACGGATGTTACTCGTTCTAGGCACGTTCGTGTCCCGTTGGTTTGAACTGGCTTCCCCCTTTCCCCGCGTACAGTGACCGAGGACAAGGCGGAGGTCCGCACCCGCCTCCTGACGCAGGCCGAGCGCGATGCGATTCAACGGGCAGGGGCGGTCTCCAAGTGGATCGTCCTCGTGTGCGTCCCTCTCACCGTTGTCCTTGTGGTCGCGCTGATCCAACTCGCGAGGGTTTGGGCGCCCCCACTGACCGGGCCGCTCACCTTGATACAGAACGAGGAAACGATGGCGGAGGCCCTGATGGCCGTCGGTGCCATGATTTCCGGGATGACCGCCGTGATCGCGCTCTCAGTCTACTTGGTGAAGGCACCGGCTGCCAAGCGGGTCCTCGAAAAGGGGACCGCTTGGCAGATCTCCGCGACTCCCGTCAAGGTTCAGTTCGGGAGGGGCGGATGGACCTACCGGCTCGGGGACAACGTCTTCACGTGGCTGTCGTCCGTTGCACCCGCGTCCGTCCTTGAGATCCGCACGACCATCGATTTGGCGACGAGCCTGCCGCTGGAGACGGAAGCGGGCGCTGGGTGGGTGCTCGCGGTGAACGGAGCCCCGGTCAAGAAGTCGTTCTGGACGCCGTGGAAGAGGTGAGCGAGCGTGCTTTCGTACTCCCTCGGCGTCCCTCCCCCCGCGCCCATCGCTGGCCGGGGTAGCCCCCCGCGGCCCCCCTCGCGGGGGCCATCGCGCGTCGGAGCGCCTTCGCTCGCCTTCCCGTGCGGGAGGAGGATTCCAGTACCGGGGTTTACAAGTTGAACGAGGGAGACTCCCTGTTCCTCCTCGAGAACTCGAGGGACCCTGACGTATCACCTACGGAAGCCCCTGTGACCCTCCCGACTCCCCTTCGCTACGCGTAGGCTTCCAAGTGAAGCTCCTTG
>DAHUZP010000018.1 GCA_027306505.1 Thermoplasmata archaeon
ATCGTGAGCTGGGTTCACACCGTCGCGAGACAGGTGTGTTGCTTTTTGGCAGTAGTGCAAGGGTCTCTGAGGGGAAGGTTCCCACAGTACGAGAGGAACGGGGAATCGGCGCCTCTAGTGCACCTGTTATCCGGCAGGGTACTGCAGGGCAGCCACGCGCTACGGGATAAGGGCTGAAAGCATCTAAGCCCGAAACCCCCCTCGAAAAGAGAGACCTCAAGATCATTCGTAAATGACGAGTTCGATAGAGCCGGGATGTACGCGGAAAGCTTCGGCGATCCGTTCAGTCCGCGGCCACTAACGATCATAGCTACCTCCTGACGCGCTCTCCGTCAAACAGAATCTGCGTATGCACCCCCGCCCCGGGGCCTGCCCCCCGGGGCGGTCGACGTTTCTTCCTCGATCCCCAGGGGCGGTCGGGCGACCCGAAGGGTCGATGCCCAGGTGGGCGCGGTCCGTTGAGGGCCTGCGTCGCGCGGAGCGTCTCAGAAGGCGTTGACGATGAACCCCACGACGAACCCGAGGCCGATCCCCAGGTAGGTCAGTTTGAGCTTGAGCGAGGTGCGCTCGGGGGTCTCCAGGGGGCGGAAGGCGGCCTTGAGCATGGGGAGGATCGCGTAGAGGCAGGTGCCGATCGCGAGGGCGTCGAAGAGGACGAGCAGGGGGACCGAGGTCCAGAAGAACCCGATCCCGGCGCCGAGGAGCGTAGGGATCCCTCCGAGAAGATAGTAGGCCGAGAAGAGCCCCGCCCGCCGCTCCTCGGTCCGGAGGAGGGGTCCCGCGATGGGGAACCCTTCCGTCACGTTCTGAAGGAAGAACCCCGTGAAGATGACCGCAAGGAGCCCGGAGAGCCCCGCCGCCCAGGTCGCTCCGAAGACCATGCCCTCGGTCAGGTTCTGGAACCCGATCGCGAGCGCGATGATGAACGCGGTCCGGGTGGGGCTGTCCTCCCGGGGCGCGGCCCCGGGGGCAGGGGCGCGGTTCTCCAGCGCGAAGAGGAGCAGGAAGGCTCCGACGACCCCCATCCCGAAGAGCAGATCGAGGTCGAGGCGGCTCAGGTAGGAGCCCGAGGGGTAGAGGTAGCCCGTGACGTCCCCCCACACATCGGCGAGAATGAAGATCAGGATCCCGATCGCGCAGGCGCTCAGGAGGTGGACCAACCTTGCGGTCCGGCTCCGCCGAAGGACGATGGGGAGGGAGAGGAAGATGGAGAGCCCCATGAGGGTCGCGAAGCCCATCATGACGAGGAACGGTGCCAAGAGACCCTCCGCCCCGCGCGCCCGGGATTTAGGCAGCATATTGTGTCTATTTAATCGCACCGCCTGTGAAGTTGGAAGGGTTAAGTTCACGACGTGAATGGCCCCCCACGGCCGACGCTCACACCCCGACCTTGACCGAGGCCACACCAGGACCGAACGCGTGGGTGCAGCTCCTCCAGGCGATGGCCGCCCGGGAGGGGGTCGAGCAGCTGGGGATCTCTTCGAGGAAGATGGCCCAGCTCCTGGGGGTCGCCCCCTCGGCCGTGTCGCAGTACCTCTCGGGCAAGCGCCAGGCCCGGGGCTTCCTCGCCCTGACCCTGGCTTCGCACGATGGGGCACGCGCGATCGCCCGACGGACCGCGGAGCGGCTCCTGGAGTCCTCCGGGGGCCCCTCCGCCCGCACCCGGATCGTCCTGGAGGGGGCGGGCGAGCTCTCGGAGACCGCGTCCGACCCCAGCGCGAGGAGTTCCAGCCCTACGGGGCCCCGGCGCCCCACCGTGGAATGGGGGTCGCGAGAACTTCGGGACCATCTCGAGCTCTCCCGATGGCTCCGTGTGAGAGTGCGCGCGGAGCAGGTCGCGGTGGCCCAGTCGATGCGGCTCGCCCAGAAGGCCCGCGACGAGCTCACCCGGGCCATCCTTCGTCAGATCGCCTCCGATAGCCTTCGTCACGCGGAGATCGTGGCGTCGCTGGGTCCCTACGTCGAACGGGGGCGGCTCGAGACGCAGGCCTCTGGCATCACGCCGAAGGACGTCCGAGACCTCATTCAGGGCGAGGAG
Source organism: Thermoplasmata archaeon (assembly GCA_027306505.1). GTDB lineage: Archaea > Thermoplasmatota > Thermoplasmata > Lutacidiplasmatales > UBA184 > JAKAAX01. The sequence goes on from DAHUZP010000018.1 coordinate 2,039, forward strand.
CGCGCGGAGTCGGAGATCGGTCCTGGGCTGCGCGGTCGGGTCAAAGGGACCATGGCTCTCCTGCTCGCCAGCATGGAGGCCGACGAGCGGAAGCACTCGGAGCTGCTTCGTGGACTTCTGGAAGGGGCCTTCGAGCCCTCCCCGCTCGCCCCGCCCCCTCCCAGCTCGGGCCGGCGCTCGAAGGTGCCAGGTGAGGCTCCCCCTCCCTAGACCTCCAGGGTCGATGTCCGCTCACCGCTAGGCCCCACCCGGGCCCGCCGCCCCGCAAGACGGGCGCTACCTTGGGGGCGAGCCCGCGGTCCTGCGGCGAGGCCCTTGGGACGCTCCCCGGAGCTCCTGAAGCTGGGGCCCTCAGGGCTGGTCGCTCGGCACGGACAGGAACGGGGCCAAGAGGGGGGGGCTCCAGGCCTTCCCTTACAGATTCGGGGGGTGTCGGCCAACTCCTTACATGACCCGAACCGGGAGCCGTTTTCGAGGCGGTTCACCTCGAGAACGAGCCGGGCCGCAAGGTTACCGGTTCGGGCCGTGAGGGGCTTCCGCGACCGGGTGGTCGTCGGTCCGGGCGAAGCTTGCCCGGGAGGGCAGAAATAGGGCCGGGGACCTTCGACCTCCACCTCAGGAGCGAGATACGTCCCCCCTGGAACCTGTCCTCAAGTTCTTCCGACGCGAGGTTCTCCGACGGCTGCCTCCGGTCCGGTTGCTCATCGTCTTTCTGGTGATCCTGGGGGCGGTCAGCGTCGCCAGTCTGGGCGGAGGGGAGGGGATCGGGTCGCTCGTGGCCCTCCCTATCTCTGCCGCCGTCGCGGACCTGCTCTTCCAGAAGGTGCGCTTCGGGCGCCTGCGTATCCCTGACTCGGCGATCGCGACGGGGCTTTTCCTCGCCCTCCTCCTGCCCCCCACGGTCAACCTGCTGGAGGCGGGCGCGGTGACCATCGCCGCCGTGGGGATCCGCCACGCGTTGCGCCTGAAGGGCCGTCCGTGGGTCAACCCGGCGGCTTCCGGCCTGCTCCTGGGGGCCCTCCTCTTCGGCATGGCCCCGGCCTGGTGGGTCGCGGTGAGCCCGGCCGCGGAGATCCTGGTCGCGGTGCTGGGGATCATGCTCTCGCTGCGTCAGAGCTCCCGATGGAGGCTCCCCGTCGTCTTCTTCATCGTCTACGCCGGATTCTCCGCGCTCGAGCACTTCCTGGTCGGCGGAGTGGTCTCGCCCCGTCTCTTGGCGCTCGCGACCGTCGACCCGGTGGTGCTGTTCTTCGGCCTGTTCATGGTGACCGAGCCTAGGACGGCGCCCTCGGCTCCGGACTTCCAGCCGGTCTTCGCGACGGTGGTCGCGATCGCGGCCGCCTTCCTGCCGCTCGCCCTGCCCTCCCTGGGCGTGCTGATCGCGCTCTTCATCGGCAACCTTCTCGCGTTCGCCCACCGGGGCGCTTCCGTGACCGCGGCGCAGCCGGCTGTCGAGCCAACCACCAAGAAGGGCAAGGGCCGGCGCCGCCGCGCGGCGATCTCCCGGGAGCCCCTCCGGTGGCCCGTCGCCTACCGTGCAGGCTCCCTGGTCGCGATCATGATGCTCCTCGGGGTGGTCGCCCTCGCGACCGCGGGACAGAACAGCGGCACCCCCTCGGCCATCATCGCGACGATCCCTGGGAGCCCCCCTGCGACGGGGACCGGGGGCTCCGGAGGGGGCGGGAGCAACGGCGGGGGAGGCGGGGGAGGTGGCGGAGGCACGACCTACTCCAACTGCAACTCGGACAACCCCTCCATCCCACCGTCCACGCTCCAGGCCCTCCACAAGGCCTTGGGGCCCTCCGTGATCCTGTCGTACGATGGCAACACCGGAGTGGTCGTCTTCTACGATCCGGTGAACCACGTCACGGTCACCGAGACGGACCTCTACGAGGACTTCGGCTATGCCGAGTTCAACGGGGACGATTACGCGGTCTCAGGGTGCTCTCCCTGAGCCGGTCCCATGGCGACCGGGACGAACCCCTTCCAGCTCCCGTGCTGAACGATCTCACGGTAGGCCTGGAAGGACCGCCGTACCTGCTGGAGCAGTTCGGGGGAGACCCCCACCAGCACCCACGGGCCCCCCTGCCTGCGCTCGAGACGAAGGTCGTGTCGCGAGAGCCGTAGACCCGTGGGGTCCCCTATCGCCCGTATCTCCTTCCACGGGACCAGCCGGGGCGCGCTCGAGGAGAAGAGCGACCGGGCGAGACGCGCTCCGCCGCGAGGGTAGGCGACCACAAGCCCGCCCTTGTGGAACCCCAGGCGGACCGGTGAGTTCGCGTAGAGGAGCCAGGAGGCGTAGAGGAAGCTGAGGGCGATGGCCAGGGAGGTGGCGAGCAGGACCCCCCACGGATGGGGGAGCTCCAGGTCCGGGACGCCCGGGAGGTCCACGTCCACCGGCAGAGCGTCGAGCTCGAGCGCGCAGAAGAAGAGGCCCACCGAGGCCAGCAGGGACAGCCGGGCCCTTCGGCGCAGGCCCAGCCGCAGGCCGTTCACCCTCCAGTGAATGGCGTCCTCGGACGGGGGAGGGGACGGGGTCGAGGAGGACCCGCCGTGCTGCGGGTCCTGGACCGAGGGCGACGGGTCCCCGCCCCGCCCGAGGGTCATGGGGTCCGCCTCACCACGACGGCTCGGGAAGCCTCGCCCGGTTCTCCCGGGCGCTCGCGACGAGCTGTTGGAGCGAGGGCTCTTGGGAGTCCGAGTAGCGTTGAAGGACCTGATCGAACGCGAAGGCGGCCTCCTCGTCCTGTCCCAGGCGCATCAGTGCGAGACCTTCGTTGATCAGCGCTCGGGCGACGGGCACGCGGAGCCCGGGCTCGGGGAAGTTCTCGAAGCGACGCACCACCTCGGCGTAGGAGGCGACCTCGTCCCGGTACTTTCGGCGCTGGCCCAGGGCGACCCCCTTGTTGAGGAGCGCCCAGGCGATCCAGGGACGCATGGTCGCGTCCTCGCTCCCCTCCAGGATCTGCACGACCTCGTTGTACTGCTCGATCTCCTCCTCGCGGCGGCCGAGCTCGCCCAGGAGCATCCCCCGGTTGATCCTCGCCTTGACGACCTGTTCGAAGACCTCGGGGTCGTCCGCGGTCTCGAAGCGCGCGATGAGCTGGTCGTACTCATGGAGCGCCTTGCCCCTCTCCCAGAGCTCGCGGAAGGTGATCGCGCGGTTCAGCATCGCCTTCGCGACCTCCGCGTCGAGCTTCCCCGCTGGACGGGACCCGAATCGGTCCACCACGTCCCCGAAGGTGGAGAGCGCGTCCGGGAACCGCGAGAGCACGCTCAACGCGAGCCCTCGGTCGAGCAGAGCTCGGGCCCTCCACTCCTCGAGGTCCGTCCCCTCGTCGCTCTTCAGGATCCCAAGGGCCTGGTCGAAGAGCGGCAGCGACTCCTTCGCCCTCCTCCGCTCGGAGAGGAGCTCCCCGGCGAGGACGAGCGCCCGGACCGCCCCTTCCTCCCCGACGGTCCCCTGGAGCCGGAGCCCGTGGGAGGCGGCCTCTTGGTACTCCCGGAGGGCGTCCTCGTGCTGGCCCAGCAGCCGGTAGGAGGAAGCGAGGTTGATCCGGGCCCGGAGCATCGTCTCTTGGAACGGGGGCTCCGTCCGAGAAGCGAACCGCTCCAGGAGCTCCCGGTAGGCCTTGACCTCCTCCCCTAGGAGCCCCGCCCGACCCAGGAGCGTCCCCCGGGAGAGGAGGCCCTGGGCCACGCGCCAGTCCTTCCAGCCATCCTCCGGGGTCCGTGCGGAGGCCCCCCCTTCCGACCACGCCTGCTCCAGGAAGTAGGCGAGGCCCTGGGAGAGGGCGGTCGTGTCTCGGAACTGCAGAGCGGACGCATGGAGGAGCGAGACCAGCTCCTCTTCGTCGCGACCCACCTCAGGACCGAGCAGCAGCGCGGATCGGTCCGCGCCCCCCAGTCCGGCACCCAGCGCGAGGAGGAGCCTGGGGTCTCGGCCCTTGCCCGGCGGGACCTCTCCCAGGACCAGGGGCTTCTGGTCCAGGGCCGAGAGGAACGGGTGCAGGCTCTCCGCGGTCGAGACGGAGAAGGGGTCGATGAACACCGAGCTCGCCGAGTAGCGGTCGAGCAGGGGGCGCAGCAGGCTCCCCACCGAAGCGGTCCGCAGCGTGGAGCTCGCCTCGCACAGGAGCACGAGCGACCTGCCCTCGGCCCGTGTCGGGCCCGAGGGGGTCGCGACGGTCTTCCTGGGGGCCTGAGCTTCCAGGGCCTACCACCCCCCGGGGAGCGGCGGTGGGTTCGGGCCCGGTGCCCCGACCGTGTCGAACCCTCCGTAGAACATGGGGGTCCCGAAGGCCTCCGTTCGCCACGGTTGGGCGGCGGCGATGGAGAGCGGCACCTCCGCCCTCGTCGGCTTCTTGAGCTTGACCTTACGGGAGAGCACTGCGTAGAAGTTCCCCGCAAAGAGCGCGACGAACGGGTCGATCGCGGACCAGGAGGACTGCGCCGCGATGACCGGGTCGTGGCTCTGCCAGAAGGTCCCGAGCAGCACGTAGACCGCACCCACCAGCAGGGCGAACCGCCACATGTGCTTGGGGGCAGAAGGGGCCGTGCGGGGCTCCGGCACCATCCAGAGCCCGTAGAAGATGGTGAGCGGCGGCACGATGACCTGGGAGAGGGTGACGCTGTCCAACTGACCACCGCTCGAAACGGTCATGATCGCCTGGAGGGGGATGGCGGCCAGGAAGAAGAACGCCGGGAACCGCCAGGTGTTCCTCTGGCGTATCACGAGGGCGATCCCGAAGATGACCGTGAGGTACATCTCGAGCGCGCTCGCGCTGTTGCCTGTCCCTGGCCAGGCCCCGACGCCCCACGGGACCGGCAGGGCGAAGAGCACGTAGCCCAACGCGAGCCCCAGCGCGGTCGGGTTGAACCAGGGGCGGCCGTTCTGCCGGAGCAGGTGACGGATCACGACCGTCGCGGCCGTGACGGACAGCAGCTCCTCCCAGAAGGCGGTGGTGCTGCCGCTGAAGACCGAAGTGGACGAGGGGACGATGAGGATGACCAGGAACATCCCGATCGCGAGCGCCGCGTCGGGGAAACGGACCTTCCTGCCGTACCGGCCGACCTGGACCATCATGTCCAGCCCGACCGCGAGACCGAGGACGCTGAACCAGATCTCCAAGCCCTCGGAGGTGGCGGTCTGCGCGCCACCAGCCCAGATCATGATCCCCAGGAAGATCCAGACCAGCCGGACGGGAGGGATCCAACGCAGGGACCTCTTGAGCAGGGATTTCCAACGGGTCTGGGTCCCCGTTCCTTGGGGGGCGCTGGACCGACCCGGCGAGAAGCGCGCATGCGGGGGGGCGGTCGCGGACGCTTTGGGCCTCCATTCCACTCGGCAGCGGTAGCAGGCGCCGCCCATGAGCGCCCCTCCACACCAAGGGCACTGCAGGAGGGGCGGTGGCGCGGGCGGAGGGGGGGCCGCCTCCGTGACGGGCTCCCACGCCACCTGGCAGACCGGACAGATCATCCCGGGCAGCAGGCCCGAAGCGCACTGCGGGCACTGGGTGAGCGGTGCGTATGGGCTGGTATCCCCGTACATGCGGGGTTCACAAGGGGGGAGGCGCCGAGGCGCTGCCGGAGGTCGCGTTCGACGAAGTGGAGGCCGATCCTGACGCCGAGGATGCGGACGACGTGCCCGAGCCTGGCGGGGTCCCCACCTTGCGGTCGGTCGCCGACCAGGTACTGGGTGGCGGCAGGCGTGCGATCGGGGCCCTCAGCGACCAGCCCGCTCCGTCGGCGGGGGAGGAGGAGGAGGGTGGCGCTCCAGGAAGCGTCGCGAAGCCGGCGCGGCGGCCCTGGCCCGAGGGGGAGGCTGAGCTGACCGAGGGGGGGAAGGGGGTCGGGGGTCCGGGGGTGGCCAACTGTGGATACCCTCCAGCTTCACGGCCCGCGGCCCAAGGCGGCCGCTGGGGCACGGTGGGGGTCGGGGGCGGCGAGAAGGTGGGTGCAGGGGAAGGTGCGGGCGGCGGCGGAGGTGCGCTCGTGGGAATCGGTCCTCCGGCGGGCGGGAGAGCGTCCGGGGGCATAGCGGGGGAGGTCGTCCCGGCCGCCCCCCCGGTCGAGGCCCCCTTCCCTGCCCGTGCGGCCTTCGCCCTCGCCGCGGCGAGCTTGGCACGTGCGATCTTGGCCTCCTTGCTCGTGTCCCCGGGAGCGAACGCCGCCGCCGCGGCCTCGGCCGCCTCGACATCGGATGCGCCGCCCACCGTGGCTCCTGAGGTCATGGAAGGGCCCGTGCTGCGCGGACCCGCCCCGGCACCCGCCCGGGCCGCCTTGGCCTTGGCCGCGGCAAGCTTGGCGCGCGCGATCCTCGCCTCCTTGCTCTGGTCGTACGGAGCGAAGCCTGCGGCCGCCTGCTGGGCGCCCTGGAGGTCGGGAGCGGCCGTCGCGGCGGCGGGCGCGGCGACCCCGCCTCCCTGGGTGGCGCGCGACGCACGCAGCTGCGCGGTACGGAGCCTGGACCTCGCGACCCGCGCCTCCTTGCTTTGATCATCTGGGGAGAAGGCCGCGGCCGCCGCCTCCGCCGCCAGGAGGTCGGCGGAGGTCGGCGCGGCCGACGCGGCCGCCCTTGCGCCACCTCCGGTCGCCCCCATCCCTCCCTCGGAACCGGCGGGCCCCGCCTTCGTCTTCCGACGGGGACCGGTGAGGACGAGGAAGAGCAGACCGACCGCCATCAGCATGAGGAGCTCAAGTCCGGTCGTCCCGGGGTCCCCGATCCCGGTCCAGATGGCGGGTGCGATGAAGCTCCCCGAACCTCCGGTGGTCCCTCCCGGTGGAGGGGAGGTGGACTTCAAGAGGTGCACGGTCACCTGGGCCAGCGTCGTGTGGCGGAGGGTGTCCGTCACCGTGACCGTTGCGGTGAAGTTGCCGGCCGAGGGGTAGGTGAAGGTCGTCGAGTTCCAGGCGACCGTGGTGCTCTTCGCGGCGTCGCCGAAGCTCCAGTGGAAGGGCGAGGGGTAGGTGCCGGACCCGCCCTTGAGGCTGAGGGTGAAGTTCACCTTGAACGGGGGGGCGCCAGGTCCCGGCGCGGTCGCGTTCAACGAGGCGACGAGGGGGGGATAGATCATCACCGACGCGTTCGCCGAGGCCGTGTCGCCCTTGGAGTCCGTCACGGTCACCACGACCTGGTAGGTCGTCGCGACGCTCGCCTGGAAGACGTGGGCCGCGTCGGTGCAACCGGTGTTGGTGCAGCCCTGGACGGAGCTCCCATCGCCCCAGCTCCAGACCACGGACGTGTACGGGGGCGTACCTCCGGTGATGGAGGCCGCCGCGCCCACCGAGGCGGGGGACTCGGCGCGGGAGAGGTTGAGGCCCAGGGCGACCCCGAAGACCACGTCGACCGACGTCTGGAGGTTCACGGAGGTCCCGCTGGAGTCCGAGACGACCGCGGTCACGGTGAAGTTGCCTCCTCGGTGATAGGTGTGCTGGACCAGGAGGCCCGAGCCGGTCGACCCGTCGCCGAAGTTCCAGGCGGCGGTGTACTGCCCCGTCCCCCCGTTCGCGGAGACGCTCGCGTTCACGCTGAGGGGGGCGTAGCCGCCGTTGGGGGTGACGGAGATCGTCGCCTTCAGCGCCCCGCAGGAGCCCCCCGTGACCGAGACGGTCGGGGCGGTCGCCGTGCCCGTCCGCCCGGAAGCGTCCGTCACCGTGAGCGAGGGACCGTAGCTCCCCGCGCACTGGTAGACGTGCTCCACCGTCGCCGTCGTGCCCGACGGGCTCTGGTCGCCGAAGCTCCAGAGGTAGGTGTAGGGGGCGGTACCACCGGTCACGGTCGCGGTCAAGTTCACGTGGAGCCAGGCCGCCCCCGTGGTGGGGGTGTCCGTCGCCGAGACCGAGAGGGGAGCGGCCGGGGAGACGACGACCGAGGTGGAAGCGGGCGCGGTCGCCCCTGAGCTGTCGCTCACCGTCACGGTGGGCGCGAAGTTCCCGGCCGTGGTGTAGGTGTGGGAGACCGTGGCGCCCGTCCCGACGCCCCCATCGCCGAACGCCCACGTGTAGGCGTAGCCCCCGGTCCCGCCGGAGGCGGTCGCCGTGAAGTTCACCACAAGCGGAGCGAAGCCTGAGGTCGGGGAGGCGACCACCGACGCGGTCAGCACGGCCGCGGCGCCGGCGGTGATCGTCACGGTCGCGGTCGCGACCTGGGAATTGGCGTCGGTCAGCGTCACCACCGCGTTGTAGGTCCCGGTCGTCGTATAGGTGTGGGAGGGGTTCTGGCTGGTGGAGGTGGTCCCGTCCCCGAAGTTCCAAGCGTAGGTGTAGGGGGAGGTCCCTCCCGAGCCCGTCGCGCTGAAGGTCACCGCGAGCGGAGCGACCCCGGAGGTCGGGGTCCCGGTCGCGCTGACCGAGGGCTGAGCTGGCGCGGCGATGAAGTCGACGATGTTGTAGCGCTGGCTGCTGTGCCCAGGGCCGCAGTAGATCGTGCAGTAGAGCTCGTCCCCGCTCTCGGCGGTCGTTGGGGCCGTGAAGCTCGCTGACGCCCAGGACCCTACGGGGGCGGCGAGATCAATGAGGGAGCCCAGGGAGTTGGAGTAGATGCCCATCCCGTGCTCGTTCACGCCGCCGTTGCTGGGGTCAGGGGGGAGGCTCGTCACGTTGAGGTGGACCGTGTAGCCCTCGAACATGTCCCAGGTGGCGCCCGAGGTCGTCGTGACGGTGGCGCCGGTCACGGTGTTCGTGATCGTGAAGTTGTAGTCCCCCCCGGTGACCGAGAACCACTGGTTCCCGGGGGTCGACCTCACCGCTGGGGGTCCCAGGATGCCGCCAGGGCAGGCGACGGCGCCCGGTAGGTGACATCGCAGGTCGGACGGTACGAGCCCTCCGTACCCCCCGAAGAGCGCGAGGCCGGCGAGCACGAAGCACAGGGGGGTCCGAAGTCGATCGTAGGATGGTCGCAAGTGTCTGGGCCAACCCGCTTTCGCCTTCATCAGAGACTGCCTACGTCCATGACGGCCCCCCTCGGTGCGAGGGGGCCAGCTATGCGATGCTTCGGATTGTCACGGGCTATATAGGCTTGATTCAAGGGAAGACATCGAGCGCCCTCCTCGATCTCTATCGAGGGCGACCCTCAGAGGGCCCCCAAGGTCCCGAGGGGTCTCAGAGGGAGGTCTCGGGAGGTCACGCCCCGCCCGAGGAAGCAGGGGGGCCGCTCACTTCAGCGGCCTCCGGCGAAGAGCGGGTTCCTCGAGGCACCTCCCCGGTCGTCCCCTCCTCCTCGTTCGCCCCATCGCTCCCTCGAGCTCCCTCCGCCCCTCCCTGCTCGGAACCAGGGCGACCGGCGACCGAGGCCTCGGGCCGCGTCGGTGGGGCCCCGTCCTCCCCTGCCTCCGCGTCGTTCGTCGCGCTCTCGGGAAGCTCCTCGCTCATCCGGCTGCCGGGGGCGGTGATCCGGTGGATCAGGAGGACCAGTACCACGACGCTCGCGAGCTCGAGCGCTCCGTCCCACATCCAGTTGAGCGAGCGGAAGGCCGTGAAGTAGGACCCTGAGGCCGGCAGGGCGGCCAGCGCCGCGTACTCGAGGATGGGGGGTGAGCAGCAACCGGAGCAGAGGCCCAGCAACGGCACCCACGTGAGGAACGAACGGGTCGGGGGCGCGATCCCCACCTTGCTCGTCCTCCCGACCGAGCTGGGCGCGCAGGCCAGTCGGCGGGCACGGAGCTCGTACTCCACCAGAAGGACGCCCCCCCAGAGCCAGGAGATGATGAGGAAGGTCCCCACGATCTGCAGGTTCAGGATCCCGCCCACAGGTCCCGCCACGTACTCCACCGACGGGAAGAGGCCGAAGGGCGTGAGGATGGGAAGGACCACGGCCGAGTTAGGCCCAGAACCTGCGGGAGCGAGCTGGAGGGCATCGACGCCCACGATCCAGACCAGGAAGGAGCCGATGACCAGGGCGAGGAAAGCGACGGTCCGACGGGCACCCCTGCGAGCCATGCGGACCCAGGGCCGGAACGGCTGGACGACCAGGAAGAAGAGCGCGCCCGCCCAGAGGAAGAAGACCAGCGTCCCGATCACCGACCACCCACCGGGGAACCAGGCATCCCCCGAGAGGACGGTGAGGAGGAGGAACTCTGCCGCCGTGAGGCACGCGAAAGCGAGAGGACGGACCGCACGGGAGGCGGGGACCTGCCGACGAGGGCGATGCGAGGCGGGCCTCGAGCCTGTACGAGGGGAGAGCCATGTGGGGAGCGCGGGGGATTCAGGGGCCATACGCGTGAGGGACGACGTGCCCAGGGGGATGGGGGATGGGGGAAGAGGGCCCGGGTCCCATTTGAAGCCGGCTCCCCACCCCCGAGGCGAGGGCCGGGGGGTCCTGGGCGCCCCCCCTCCTCACCGAGCCTCCCTTCCCACCCCCGACAAGGGGTCGAGAAGAAGGCCCGGCGCAAAGGAACAGCGAGGGGGGCGCATGGGCCTCGGACCCACTCGCCAGGAGCCAAGGCCGGCGGGGGACGGAGGTGCCCGTGGGCGAACCACCATGGCCAAGATTGATATGCTCCTCACCGCCCAGAGAACGCGAGGACCCCAAGATGCCCAGCGCGACCGACGAGCGGTCACCACGGAAGAACCACCCTCCGTCCCCCCCCGCTCCTCCCCCTCTCCTCAACTCCCCGAACGCTCTGCTCCCCTCCACGGGAGGGAAGGCCCCCTCGCCCTCGCGCTTCTCCCCGAAGTACGTCCCTCGCCTCATGGTCTACGACCTCTCCGAGTACCAGGAAGACCACTGGCGGGAGTAGGCCACGCCCCCTGCCCGTCGGGCACCGGGCCCGGACGGTAGCTTTTCCTTCTCTCCTGGCGTCACGTTCAGGGAACATGACCCCTGACGACCCCGCTCCGAACACGATGGAGGACCTGGAACGCCGTGTCGCTCGCCTCGAGAGGCTCGTCGCGGTCCTCGCCGAGAAGCTCCAGGTGCGGACCGACAACCCCAACGACCGCCGTTCGGTCACCACCAAGGTGACCTACGACTGGCAGGGCACCCGATAGGTACCTCGGTGGAGGCCCCTTCAGGGTCTCGGGACGGACGGCGCGACCGGACCCGCGGCGAAACGGGCACGCTCCAGTACCTCGATGAGCGAGCGGACCCGTAGGACGTCGTTCCCCCCGTCGTCCAGCCGGCGGTTGAGCTCGGGATCGTCGTCCCCCTCCACGGTGTAGCGTTCCCACAGGCCAGAGTAGAGGACCGGTCCTGCTCCCGCCGCTCGCGCGCCCGCGACGTCGATGTCCCAGCGGTCCCCCACGTGGAGCAGGTCTCCTGGGGGGACCCCCAGGCGCTCCCCCGCGACGCGGAAGATCTCCGGGGAGGGCTTCCCCTCTCCCACCTCGCAGGAAGTGACGATCGTCTGGAAGAGGGGACCCCCCCGGGACTCGAAGAAGCGCCGCCAGCTCTGCTCCCTGCGCCCGGTGTTGGTGACCGCGATGACGGGCACTCCGCGCTCCCGAAGGGCCCGGACCAGCTCCTCCGCCTCCGGGTTCACCTCTGGAGGGCTCTCCCGGAGGCCCGCGTCGGAGTACCGGGCGCCCGCCTCCTCCCTCGGGACGCGCAGCCCTCCTCCCAACCCCTCGGCGAGCGCCGCGACGAACCGTCCGGGGTCCATCGTCTCGCCCCACAGCCCGTCCTGGTGGTGCGCCCGCCGGACCTCCCGCTGGACCCGCCGGAGCTCCTCCGGATCGGGGAGCCCCTGGGGCAGTTCCAGGACCGAGCGAAGGACCCGCTCGCGGGCCTCGCGCCAGCGCTGGAGCGTGCCCTGGGAGAAGGAGACGGTCGTGAACCAGAGGTCGAGCGAGAGCGCTCGGTAGAGGTGGTCCCTCATGGGCAGGGGGCCCAAGAGCGCACGGAGAGAGAAAAGGGGAACGAGCGATGGCGTCGCCCGGGCTCAGGCGTCGCTGCCGCCGTGGGAATCCTCGTCGGGGGAACCCTCCTCTTGGGAGGGCTCCTCTTCGGAGGGTGGCGCTTCCTCGCCGGAAGGCGCCCCTTCCTCCGGTGGCTGCTCTCCTCCCTCCGGCGGGTCGGAGCCTTCGTCGGTGGACCCCTCCTCGGGTGGCGCCTCTGCCTGAGGCTCCTCGATCTCCACGGGGTTCCCGGCCTCCCCTTCGGTGGGCTCTCCGGAGGGCTCGCTCGCCTCGCCTTCCGCGAGCGGCTCTCCCTCGGGGGCGGCCTCGCTCCCAGCTTCCGCGTCGGCCGCTCCGGAGCCTTCCTCGGGTGCGGCCTCCCCTTCGGGGGCCGTGCTCGGGGCCTCCACGGCCGTGCCCGCTGCGAGGCCCGCCGCGACCGCGGCCTCCTCGCCCTCTCGCTGTCTCTTCCGGCGGCGCGCGACCGCGAGCACCACCAGGACGACCACGAGGAGGAGGACCAGGAGCAGCAGCAGGGGGAAGAGCGAGCCTCCGGGCATGAGCTGGCTCACCAGCGAGGGCGGCGAGGACGTGGGGGAAGATGCCGCGCTCACGACCACCGTGAGGTTCTCGGAGGCGCTGCGGGCGGGGCTCTCGCTGTCGTTGACATAGGCGGTGATGACGTAGGTGCCCTTCGCCGTGAAGGTGTGGGCGATGGACGAGCTGGTCCCCTGCGTGTGGGCCCAAGCGCTCCCGTCATGGAAGTTCCAAGCGACGGTGTAGGGGCCGACCCCTCCCGTGACGTTGTCGACGGTGTAGGTGCCCGCGCTGTTGACCTGCAACGCGATCGGGCCGTAGAGCTTCGCCTGGAGGACGCTCACGACGAGGGTGAAGCTCTGCTCCTGGGAGAGCCCCGAGGAGTCGTTCACCCAGACGTCCGCGGTGAAGGTGCCCGCCGAGGTGTAGGTGTGGTTCGCGTAGCGCTGGGCCAAGGACGCGCTCCCGTCACCGAACACCCAGGCGAAGGTGTAGGGCGTCACTCCGCCGCTCGCCCAGACCCCGAAGGAGACGTGGAGCGGTGCGGCACCGGTGCGCGGGGTCGCGTAGGCGGAGATGACCAGCGGTGGCGGGGTGGAGCTGACGGTGATCGTGACCGATGCCCACGCGTGGACCCCCAGCGCGTCCAGGACGCGGACCGAGGCGGTGTACGTCCCCGGGGTCGTGTAGGTCGCGCTCGCGTGCCCCGTCGCGTTCCCAAGGATGACCACGCCGTTCCCGAGGGTGAAGTTGAACTTGTAGGGGGCGACCCCGGCGTAGGGGCTCGCGACGAAGGTCACGGTGAGCGGAGCGGAGCCGCTGGTGACGCTGGGAGCGAGGACGACGCCCACCGCCTTCACGACGGTCACGGGCGAGGTGGCGAAGGCGGTCCCGGCGGGTCCCCCGGTGTCCGTCGCGGTCACGTTCGCGGTGAGGTTCGCGGCGGAGGCGTAGGCGTGCAGTGCGCTCGCGGAGGCTTGCGGGCCGCTGCTCATGCCGTCGCCGTAGGCGAACGTGTAGCTGACCGCGCTCTGGGCCCCGGAGGGGGTCGCGAGGAAGGAGGTGTTGTAGCCCACCTCGGTGGTCGAGGGGGTCGCGGCGAGGGCCACGCCGAGCCGGGGAGCGACGGTCACGATCACCGGGCCGGAGTCGACCCGGAACCCGGTCGAGACGTTCCAGGCGGTGACGTTCGCGGTGTAGGTCCCGCTCGCGGAGTAGCCGTGGATGGAGCCGTTCGTTCCCGGAGCGGTGTAGCCGGAGTTGGACCCGTCACCGAAGTTGAAGAAGTAGCTCCAGCCGTTCCCCGCGACGGAGAGCGTGCCGTTGAACGTGACCGGGGTGAACACGCGGGGGGCCGCCGGCGCGCAGGCGAGAGCGAGGGCGGGGGCGGCCACGACCGTGATCGTCGCGCTCGCGGTGGCCGTGTTGGCCGCGCTGTCGTTCAAGATGAGCTGCGCGGTGTAGGTCCCCGCCGCCGAGTAGATGTGCTGGGTCCGGTTGGCCGCGGTCGCCGCGTGCGGGGTGCCGTCGCCGAAGGTCCAGTTGTAGGTGTAGGGCTGGACCCCGCCCGCTCCGGCGCCCCAGAGCGTGGTGACCTGCCCCGCGTAGACCGTCGACGGGAGCGGCGTCAGGCTCGCGCTGAGCGGTCTCGCGGCCAAGCTGACGTTGCAATAGGAACCTGATCGGGTGGTCACGACCTTGGTGGTGTTGGTCCCCGCGTAGGGGAGGTACATCGCCGTGACGCTGATCGAGTCACCGTTCTTGTAGTTCGGTGTCCCCGAGGAGAGGTCCACCTGGTACTGGGCGGTGGCGTTCGCGGTGGTCGTGAGCGAGAACCCACGGGTGGTGTCGTTGACCCAGACGTTGGCGCCCGGCGCGGGCAGCCTCCCTCCCGGCTGGTAGATCGTCCCCTGGACGGAGTAGGGGTTGGGAGGCGCGGCGCCCCTCGCAGGAAGAGGTGCGAGCCCGTGGACCACGGGCAACGCGAGGAGGGAACCCAAAAGGACGAAGAGGAGCGCGGCCAGAGAGAGCGAACGGTAGTTCACGAGCTCTTCCTCACCCCTCCGTCACTTCGCAGGTAGCGCCCTTCCGTGGACGGTGGTACCGTCCTCCGAACTTCGCGCTCGCCGAGACGAGATAGAGAAACTCCACCCGCCTATTAGAGCTACCGGTGGGCCCTCGGGCGCCCTGCCCGGGGGAGCGCGCCCGCTTCACCACGCTCGATCCGGGTCTCGAGGTCGGGGACCCTCGTCGCGCCCCGCGGTCGAGGAGGCGAGCGTGCGAGGGCCCGGGAGTTCTCAACATGTCCGGTGAAGGTCGACCGTCCTTCCGGACCGTCACTCCGCGAAGGACCCGGAGGAGTAGTCCCAGAGGTAGACCGCGGTGCCGGTCGAGAGGGTCTGGTCGTAGAGGTCACCGGGGCTGTCGAATCCGACCACGTAGGTGGACCACGTCTGCGTAGACGCGTCCCAGAAGGAGACCGCGGTGGCTCCCGTGAGGCCGGCGAGGACGCTCGCGGAGGAAGAGGAGGCGATCGACCAACCGATCCCGGACCAGGCACCCGCCGCGTAGAGCGAGGTGACGGTGGTGCCGTAGGTCCCGAAGACGCGCAGCGAGCTCGACGCGGAGAGGTCGACCCACAGGGCGTCGCCCGCCGGGACGAGGGTGTTGCCGGTGGCTCCGCCCTTCGCGAAGGGGGTGGCGGCGGCACCATGGAGGTCCTCTAACGAGAGCAGCGGGGCGCCCAGGGCGAGCGAGAGCTCGAAGAGCGAGTAGTCGTTGCCGCCCAATGGTAGCCCGACCAGGTTCCACCGGGGCAGGAGGGCGAGGGACGAGGAGGAGTTCCCCCAGACGGAGAACGACACCGACGCTCCCATGTGGTAGCCCAGGGAGTCGGTGACCGCGACGGAGACCGTGTAGTTACCGGGCTTGAGGTAGATCTGGAACGGGGCCCCCCCGGCGGCGGCGGAGGTGTTGCCGAAGGGATAGGTCCACGCGTAGGTGTATCCGCCGGACCCCAGCGACGCGACCCCACCGGAGAAGGTCTCGTTGGCGGGCGTGGGACCTCGCCAGGTCGACGGGACCAGCGAGGAGACGGCGAGGTGGGCGTCGACGGTGACGGCGGAACCGGGGCTCTCGATGATCGCGTGGGCCGCGGAGTCGTTGATGAAGACCTTGGGGGTGAAGCTACCCGCGAGAAGGTAATGGTGCGTCGCGAAGGCGACGAGGCCGGTCAGGCCCGTGATGGTCTGCGTCGCGGAGCCGTCGTCCCAGCGGATGGCGGCGGAGTAGGTCGAGGTGCCGCCGGTGTAGGTCGCGTTGAGGGCGATGGAGCAGGTGGTCTCGCAGAGGGTGCGGTTGAGCGTGACCGTCCCAGGGTTGAGACCGCCGCCCGCGGCCGCCGCAACATAGGTCTTGAAGGGCACCGTGCACCCGAACCCGTTCGTGGGGTTCTGGACCCCCGTCGCGACCCACGCGGACCGGTTGTAGGGGCTCCAGGAGTTGCCCAGGTACTGGTCGGTCGCGTAGAGGCAGTACTGGAGCGTGCCCGTCGTGGTGAGCGCGATGCCAGGGACCGCCCCCGACCAGACGCCGTTGGTCGCCGTGCCGGAGGCGAGGGAGAGGGAGACGTTCGACCAGGTCCCGCCGGGGGCGAGGTAGCTCGCGTTGACCCAGCGGACGGGCTGAATGTCCTTCACGGTCGCGGTGAGCGCGTAGTTCGCCCCCACCTGCGGCTCGCCCTCGGGGTTCGTCGCGACCCAGGGCTTGCCCAGGTCCTGCGCGAGGTTGAAGGCCATCGGCACGCCGTAGCCGGTGGACGTGTTGTAGTTGGTCGCGCCGGCGAACCAGGCGTTGCTGCCGTTCTCCACCCGATAGGAGGGAGGGAGCAGGCCCGAGTTGCCCTTGAGATATCGGTACATGAGGCTGTACCACGCGGGGCCGATCGGGCCCATGAGGTGGCCGTCGAAGGCCTCGAGAGCGATGGTCATCCCCGCCGTCGCGGGCGAGGAGAAGCTCGTGCCGCCGTAGCCGGTGAGCCATCCCGCGTTGACGTAGAGCTCCATGTTCGCCCCAGGCCCGCTCCAGTCGGGGTCCGGGCGGGCGGAGGAGGCGGACCAGACGGTCCCGCCGTTCGCTTGGGTCACGGCGATCGCGTTCGCCATGCTGGAGTTGACCGCGTAGCCGATCTGGTAGGCCGGCTTGGGGAACGCGGCGCTGACGCCGCCCTGGCTGCCACCCAGGCTGTTGTAGACCGAGCACCAGTTCCAGACGTCGGTGCCCGAGAGGTCGGCCGCCGTGTTGGTCCCGATGGCGTAGTTCGCGGCCCCGCCGACGCTCATCACCTGGGGGGAGGAGCCCGGGTAGTCGAGGCCGGGGGTCCCTGGGGCGGCGCACGTGCCGCTCAGCGTCCCGTCCCCGTCCGCCGAGGAGGCGAAGAGGGAGATGCCCAGCGCGGTCGCGGTCTGGTAGTCGGACTCGTAAATCGCCTCGAACGACCCGGCGGTCATGTTCACGTCCTGGCCTCCCCAGGACTGCGTGATGGCGGTGAGGTCAGGGACGTTGGTGAGGAGCCAGGAGAGGAGCGCCTCCAACCCCGCGTTCGACACACCGCCCTTGGAGGCGGACACCCACGTCGGGTCGAGGTAGGCCCCGACCCCGTCGGTGCCGGAGTACTGCATGTCCAGGGTGAGCTCCGTGTCCCCACAGGCACCCGTGGCCGGGGGCGTCGCGACCACGTAGCCGGGGACGCTGTAGTGGGGCTGGATGATCGGCTTGGGGACCCCCGTGGGATATCCGTCGCTCGCGTTGAAGAACGTGTTCATGTCCGTGGTCGAGTAGCCGCAGTCCCCACGGGCGGCCCACAGCGTCTGGCTCACCTTGGCCCCGATGGGGTAGCTCGGCTGGACGCCGGCGGTCGCGTTGCCGGTCGAGTTGTAGAGTGGGTCCAGTTGGAAGATGGCGTGGTTGTCGACCGGGGAGTCCTGGACGCCCACACCGTTCCCCAACGGCCGGATCACGGAGACCGCGGGGGCGGCGACGTCCTCGGGGTGGATGCCCGAGGGACGGTCGGTGAGCCCGGCGATGCCCGAGACCCACGGCGCGACGGAGGGAGGCAGCCTCGGGGCGGAGTCCGGGGCCCAGTAGGTGCCGCCCTGGGCGGTCTCGTAGTTGGAGAAGGAGACGCCGAAGGAGGCCGACATCTCCGCGAGGCTGCCGCTCGCGACGATCGTCGTGCGGTCGGAGGAGACGTAGGCGATCGAGAGGCCGCGGCCGGTGAGCCAGTTCTCCACGGTGGCGAGCGAGATCGCGCTCGGGGCGTAGCGGGCGTCGAACTGTTGCAGGGTGAGGAAGTGCCCGTAGGAAGGCGACCCCAAGGTCGACACCGCCTGATCGAAGGCCGCCAGTCCCGAGGGGTCACGGTGGGGGAGGCTGACGGTGATCGTCGCCTGCTGGGCCAGGTTCGCGGCACCGACCCGGGTCCCGCCGGTCGCCGCTCCGGTCTCCCAGGAGATGGGGGTCGCGACCCAGGCCATCTCTGGAGTTCCCGACTGGGCGAGCGCTACCGCTGGGACCAGGGAGGCCTGCCCCACTCCCGGGGTGAAGGTGGTGAGCCCGGTGAGCAGGCCCACGACCAGCAGCGAGGCGACGATCGCCGTGCTTTCCACTCGAGATCTCATGTCTTCCTCCGTTCCCTTACTCCGTGAAGCTGGTCGCCGATGGGACCCAGACCAGGAATCCCTGCCCGTTAGAGACGGTGAAGTCGTATGGCCCGGCGGGGGTGTCGAACCCCACGATGTAGTCCGTGTAGGTCTGCGACGCGGCGTTCCACACCGAGATGGTGGAGGCGGTCGGCAGGAGGGCGGCGACCGCCGAGGCCGTCGTCGAGGACGACACGATCCAGCCGAGGTTGTTCCACCCGGCGAGCAGCGAGGTCGGTGCGGTGAGCGACGCGACCGGCCCTCCCGCGGAGAGATGCACGGCCAAGGGGCCGGAAGCCAGGTAGACCCATGCCCCGCGTGCGTCCGCGATGGCCTGCGGGCCGTTCGCGCCCGGACCTACGCCTCCCTGGAAGGTGTAGTTGAGGGGCGTTCCGCCCGCTGTGTTCTGGATCGCGAGCTGCGTCGTGGTCGGCGAGGCGCCGCTCAGGACCAGGACCTTCCAGAGGAACCAGAGGTCGTAGTTCGTCTGGACGCTCGGCAGGGCGACCAGGTTCCATCCCTTCTGCCAGGTGACCGAGTAGTTCTGGCCCCAGACGGAGAGGGCATGGATCGCTCCCATGTGGTCGGAAGCGTTGTCGGTGACCTGGATCGAGGCGTTGTAGTGGCCGGAGTGCCAGTAGGTCTCCACCGGCGGGGCGAGCAACGCCGAAGTGTTCCCGTCACCGAAGTTCCATGCCGTGCCGGGGTAGTTGTAGCTCCCGCCGGTGATCCGCACCGTGTAGGTGACGTTGAGCGGCGGGTAGAAATTGCCCGAGGGGAAGACGGGGACGATCACCACGCTCAGCATCGGGTAGACGAAGATGTGGAGCGAGCCGTAGACCCGCTCGCCCTGCTGGTCGGAGACGGTCACGTTGACCGTCAGGTTCTCCACCTTCGTGTACACATGACCCAGAGTGACCGTGGTGGCCGCCCCGTTGAAGGCGACCTGGGCGGAGCCGTCACCCAGGGAGAAGTTCCCGTGGTACCAGGACACGCCGTTCGCGAAGGTCAGCGTGAGCATCTCGGACAAGGCGGCCTCCCCGGCGGTGCGGTTGCCCGTGAGGCTCGTGAACGTGAGGGCCGGGACCACCTGGAGCGCGACGGTGGTCTGGGCGTAGCCCCCGCCCAGGTCGGAGACGGCGAAGACCGCGGCATAGGTCCCCGCTGCGGCATAGGCGTGCGTGGTGGTGGCCCCGCTCTGGGGGGCCGCCGTGCCGCCGTCGCCGAAGGCCCAGCTGTAGGTGTAGGTGGGGGTCCCCAAGGTCGCGGTCGTTCGGAACACGAGGGTCTCGCCCACGTAGGCGACGTTGGTCGGCGACCCGGTCGTCTGGTTCTGGATGGCCCCGCTCACGGTCAGCCCCGCGTTGACCGTGATGG
Source organism: Thermoplasmata archaeon (assembly GCA_027306505.1). GTDB lineage: Archaea > Thermoplasmatota > Thermoplasmata > Lutacidiplasmatales > UBA184 > JAKAAX01. Next base: position 21,487 of record DAHUZP010000018.1, read on the forward strand.
TGAGGCCCACGGAGGAGGCGTTCACGCCGGCGGTATCGACGATCCAACCCTGCGCGGTGTAGGCCCCGGCGGCCGCGTAGGCGTGGGTCGAGAACCCTGAGGTCGCGGAGGTGGAGCTGCGGACGTCCCCGTAGTTCGTGTAGTAGGAGGTGTAGGGCGTGGTCCCCTGGGCCCCGGTGTCGTTGAAGGCGACCCGCTGGTCCACGTCGACCGTGGTCCGGTTCGCGGCGAGCGTCACCGTGAGCGCGGGGTGGATGGTGATGGCGAGGGTGGTGGACGGACAGGACGAGCCGCACGCGTGCCCGGAGTCGTTCGCCCAGAAGCGCACCGTGTAGGTCCCTGCGGCCGCGTAAACGTGGGTGGGGTTCCTCACGTTGGCGGAGGAGGTGGGCCCGTCAGCGAACTGCCAGTGGAAAGCGTAGTAGTTCCCTCCGCCCACGGCGGTCCCGTTGAACTGGATCGTCTGTCCCGCGTCCGCGGGGCGATAGGACAGGCCCAAGCTCGCGTGGGCGCTGATGTTGTACACCCAGACCGTGGAGCTGACCGGGCCGGCCACCTTGCCCGCGCCATCGGTCACCGTGACGTTCGCCTGGGTACCGACGGTGGAGGACGCCTGGCCACGATAGTAGAGGGCGAAGGTGTCGGTGGTGGAGGCGCTCGTGTGGGTGGGGTTGTTCCCTGCCCCGGACTGATAGGCGTACACGTAGTTCGCCTGGCCGTTCGCGACGACCGTGGTGAAGGTCTCGAGCGCGGAGTCGTTGAAGGCCGTCAGTGAGGGGGTGAAGGAGGTGATCGAGACGGGCGGGACGACGTTCACCGCCGATACGTTGGAGAGGACCGAGTCGCCCAGGCTGTCGTTGAAGAAGAAGTAGGCGTCGTACGTCGCGATCGGCACGTAGGTGTGCGCGATGCTCCCGTTGGGCGAGCTCGCGTAGGTGCCGTCCTTGAAGCGCCAGCCGAACGTGTAGATGCCGCTCCCTCCCGTGTGCGTGGAGGAGAAGGTCACCGACAGGGGGGACTCGCCCTGGAGGGGGTGGGCGCTGATCGTCGTCGCGAGCGCGGGCGCCTTGAGGTCCGCGTCCAGGTAGGCCCCCGGGTGCGGCGGGCTCACGGAGACCGAGGTCGTGTTGACCGCGGTCGCGTTCACGTTGCCGAGCAGGTGGGAGTTGAGCGTGAGAACGTCGCCGTTGACGTAGCCGCAGGGAAGGTCGAACTGGTACTTGCCGCCGGTCATCCAGGAGTGGGTGAACCAGCCGTTGGGGCCCCCCGAGCCGTTGGTGAAGGCGGTCCAGTTGACCCAGACCGGCTCGCCGACCTCGGGGGTCTTCACCAGGGTGTTCGTCCACAGGCTCACGTTGCCCGCGACGAAGTAGGGGCTGCAAGGCACCTGGGGCGCTACCAGGGAGGAGAGCGCTTGGGACGGCATCAACACCCCCGTCCCCAGGCCAGCCCCCAAGAGCATGGCCAAGGCCAAGGTCGAGATCACTGTGGTCGAGCCGCTCGTCCCGCGCAGGCGACGCGAGAATCCCCCAAGAATGGACAGAGCCGATACCCCCCGCACGAGGTAGCACCTAAAGGGCGTTATTTCAAACCTTGGGGACGCCCTGACGGAAGTTCCGCAAGCATACGTATAAATGCCACAACGCGCGCGGGCCCGCTGGTAGGGGAAGAGGGGGGTCTTGGAGGGCGGCCTCGTCCCGCGCTCCTCCGCCCGCCGACCGAGCGCTCCGAGCCGGGGTCGCGCCCGGCTCAGGGGCCGACCAGCCGTTTCAGGACGTAGGGCAGGATGCCCCCGGAGCGGAAGTACTCGAGCTCCACCGCGGAGTCGATCCGCACCCGCAGCCGAGCGCGCCGGAGCTCCTCGCCTTCCGGTCCGCGCACCACGAGCTCGAGCTCTCCGCGCGGGGTCAAGGGCGGCCCCTCGGGCCCGACGAGATCGAAGCTCTCCTTCCCGGTGAGCCCCAGGGACCTCCAGCTTTCGCCCTTCGCGAACTGGAGCGGAAGGACGCCCATGCCGACGAGGTTGCTCCGGTGGATCCGCTCGTAGTTCTCCGCGACGACCGCGCGGACCCCGAGGAGCAGCGGGCCCTTCGCGGCCCAATCACGGGAGCTCCCTTGCCCGTAGCGGGACCCGGCGAAGACGATGAGCGGGACGTGCTGCCGGGCGTACTCCAGGGAGGCCTCGTAGAAGGTCATCTCCTTCCCGCTCGGCTGGTGCGCGGTCCAGCCTCCGTCCCGGTCGGGGGCGATCGCGTTCTTGAGCCGGAGGTTCGCGAAGGTCCCTCGGACCATCACCTCGTGGTTGCCGCGGCGCGACCCGTAGGTGTTGAACTCGCTCGTCGGGACGCCATGCTCGGTGAGGTAGCGACCCGCCGCGCTCTGGGCGGGGATCTCCCCGGCAGGGGAGATGTGGTCGGTGGAGACGTTGTCGCCGAGGAGCGCCAGGGCCCGGGCCCCCTGGACGATGTTCCGTCCTTCAGGGGAGGGCGGGGGAGGGCGCGAGAAGTAGGGGGGCTCCCGAAGGTAGGTCGAGCCCTCGTTCCAGGTGAAGAGGGGGCCGTGGGGGACCGAGAGGTGCTCCCAGAGCTCGCCCCCCTCGGAGACCCGGGCGTACTTCTCACGGTACATCTCCGGGCGCAGGCAGCTCTCCACGATCTCGCGGACCTCCTGCGCCGAGGGCCAGAGGTCCCGCAGGAACACCGGCTGGGCCTGGGCGTCGTGGCCCAAGGGATCGCGTTGGAGGTCGAGGTCGATCCGCCCAGCGAGAGCGGCGGCGACCACGAGCATCGGGGAGGCGAGGAAGTTCGCGCGGACGGAGTTGTGGATCCGAGCCTCGAAGTTCCGGTTGCCGGAGAGGACCGCGGCCAGGTAGACGTCTCGCTCCTCGAAGGCCTGCTCCACCTCGGGCACCAGGGGCCCGGAGTTCCCGATGCAGGTCGTGCATCCGTACCCGACGACCCCGAAGCCCAATTCGGTGAGATGGGGGAGGAGCCCCGCGCGTTCCAGGTAGTCCGTCACCACCTTGGAGCCCGGCGCGAGGGAGGTCTTGACCCACCAGGGGGGACGAAGCCCCCGTTCGTGCGCGCGCTTCGCGATGAGCCCCGCTCCCACCATCACGTTCGGGTTGGAGGTGTTGGTGCAGCTCGTGATCGCCGCGATCGCGATCGCCCCGTCCTTCACTTCGGAGGGGTCGTGTCCGCCGGCATGCCCGGTCGAGGGAGGAACGGAGCGCGTCGGGTGGGCCTTGCGGTAGGCGCCCGCCGCCGAGAGGAAGGCCGAGGGGACCTGGGACAAGGGGAGGGCCTCCTCCGGGTTCTTCGGGCCCGAGAGGGAGGGGACGATGCTCGCGAGGTCGATCTCCACGAGCTCGTCGTACTCCGGGACCGGGCTCGACGCTTCCGCCCATAGGCCGGTCGCCTTGGCGTAGGCCTCCACGAGCGCCACCTGGGAAGCGGGTCGGGCCGTCCCGAGCAGGTAACGGAGCGTCGCCGCGTCGATCGGGAAGAGGGCCGCGGTCGCCCCGTACTCCGGGCACATGTTGGAGATCGTCGCACGGTCCGTTACGGAGAGGGCCGGGACCCCGGGTCCGAAGAACTCGACGAACTTCTCGACCACACCCTTCGCCCGCAAGGTGCGGGTGACCGTGAGGACGAGGTCCGTCGCGGTGGACCCTTCCGGGAGCTCCCCGGAGAGCTTCACCCCGACCACGGTCGGTTTGGACATGAAGTAGGGCTCGCCCAGCATCACCGCTTCCGCTTCGATGCCGCCCACGCCCCAGCCCAGGACGCCGAGACCGTTCACCATGGTCGTGTGGGAGTCGGTGCCCACGACCGTGTCGGGGAAGGCGAAGGGAGCTCCGCCGGAAGGAGGGGCCCGGCGCTCGATCACCTTGGCCAGGTACTCGAGGTTCACCTGGTGGCAGATCCCGTTGCCGGGGGGAACGACGCGAAGATGTCGGAAGGCCCCCTGGCTCCATCGGAGGAACTCGTAGCGTTCGGAGTTCCGGCCGTACTCCTTTTCCAGGTTGATCGATAAGGAGCGAGGGCCGCCGAAGGAATCGACCTGCACCGAGTGGTCGATGACGAGGTCCACCGGTACGCGGGGATTGACCTTGTCCCGATGGGCCCCGGCGGCGGAGCGCATGGCGGTGAGGTCGACCATCACCGGCACGCCGGTGAAGTCCTGGAGCAGCACACGCCCGGGATAGAAGGGTAGCTCCGCGTCCCCCCCCAGGTCGCCCTTCCCGAGCGCGGGGAGGAGCTTCGCGTCCATGACCTTCGGGTCGTAGTTCCGCGTCAGGTTCTCCAGCAGGATGCGGACCACCCGGGGGCGGCGCGCGAGGGCGCTCTTCTCGAGCCCTGGGAGCCGTTCGATCCGACAGATCCTCGAACGCTCACCCTCGACGGTCAGCTCGTCGAACACCCCCAGTGGGTCGGAACCGGACATGGAGGGCTTGCGAGCCCCTGCGTTAATTGAGGATTGCGAGCGCGCGGCGTGGAGCGCGCAGAGCGCGACCGGAAGGCCTCCGATGGTCCGGTTCGGGTCGGCCCTCGGGGTTGAAGAAGAGGCCCTCCGCGGCGCGCGGTTGTGCACGCCACCCACCACGGAGCCGGCGTTGAGGCCGTAGCCACCCCCCCTCGTCCTTCCCAGACCTGTGTTCCGTATGATGGTACACCACAGGTCCTGAGCTGACCCTGGTTTCCACCTCGGGACCTCCGGCCGTTCCAAGCGAGGGTTGAAGCGAGGTCTGTGGTGTACGGACAGAGTAGTCCACGACCTTCCGGAAGGTCTGCCCCAGCCACAACGGATACCCCGGCTACTACGCCTATGAGTACGAGTCCTACCGGGACCCGGCGAAGGCTAGGTCCCGTCAGCGGATGGTCCGCTACCTCGGCCCCTGCACCAAGGACGGGAAGCTCCTGGGGTCACCCAAGTCCCGGGCCGGCCTCGAGGTCGGTCGAGGAGCGGATCCCTCAGTAGTCTACCCCTCCGTGGAGGTCCTGGTTAGGCCGGGGGCGGCGGCGGGGGAGGCGGCAGCGGCGGTGCGGTGGGCGGCGGAGGCCCCATCGGGGGAGGCGGAGATGGGGCCATCGCGGGGGGCGCCGCGGGGGAGGCGTAGGGAGCAACGGGCGCCTCGGGCGCGGGCGGCGATGCCGCGCCCGGCGCGCCCATGCCCGCCTTCCTTCGGCGGTGGCGGAGCAGGAGCAGGACCAAAAGCAGGGCCAGGACCACGACGATGATCGCGACCACGACGAGACCTCCCACCGCACCCAGGCCGAGGATGCCCCCGGGAGGGGTGCCACTTCCCGGCTTGCTCGTCACCACGAGCTGCGCGGTCACGGTCACGGAGCGAGCTGTCGGCGACGAGCTATCGGTCACCGTGACGCTGATCGTGCTCGTCCCGGTGGAGGAGGGCGTGCAGCTGAACGTCGCGACGTCCCCCGCCGAGCAACCGCTCGGGAGGCCGGACCAGAGGTAGGTGTAGGACGGAGTCCCTCCGTTCGGCGTCACGGTCACCTGCGTGGTGTTCCCCTGCCACATCGACTGGGGGGTCAGGCTGAGCGAGGCGGAGAGCGGGCCCCCCTGGGCGCTCGCGGTGTTGACCACGAAGGTCCACGGTCCTCCCGAGACCAGCGTGTTGCCGGGGCCCTGGTGGGTCGTCACGTTGTACGTGTGCGCCCCTGCGGTGAGCGGGCTGTGCACGAGGTTGAAGGAGCCCGCCCCGGGTTGCCAGGTCCCGATCGCGGTCCCGTCTAGGTAGAGCGTCGAGTAGTTCGCTGCCACGATGTTCACGGTCACCGTGAACGCGACCGGTTGGTTCACGTTCGGGACCGCGGGACTATGCGTCGCCCCAACCAGGAACGGGATGACCGCCACCACGGCGTTCACCGAGGAGATGTTCACCCCGGCCACGATGAGCGTTGCAACGACCGTGTAGAGCCCGGTCGGGGTCGGCATGTTCCCCGTGAAGTTGAGGTAGGTGAAGGCCGGCGCCCCGGCGGTGCCCACGCGTGTGGTGATCGGGAGGTTGAGGTCCACCGCGGGCGTCGAACCCGTCGGGCCCCAGATCCCCAGGTTCACCGTGCCGGTGGACGCGAGGGACTGTGTGCTCCCCACGACGACCTGGTCCGTGAAGGGCTGCGCGGGGTTGTACTGGGACCGGTCCGGCGTGACCGAGTTCAACTTGAGTGACCCCTGGGTGAGGCTGCCGAGCCCGTAGTTCACCCCCGCGTGGGAGGTCTGGCCGCTCGAGAGCGTGCCCAGGTCATAGTAGAAGGCGATGGCGGAGTCGCCCGTGATGCTGTTGAGCGGGTTGGTGACGTACGTCCAGTTGTCCCCCGACGAGAGGGGCCAGGCCATGATGTTCGTCAGGTAGGGAGCAGGGCTTCCCGCGAGCGGGGTGAACAGGCCCTCGAGCGTGGGGGAGGTGTAGCTGTCGTAGTCCTCGATGTACGGCCAAGGGGTCGAGAAGTTCGTCTCGTTGACGATCTCCCCCAACCCTGGGACGAAGAACGGCGACCCGTCGTTGTAGTTGAGCTGCGTGTCGAAGTAGAAACGGACCCGGATGTCGGAGGTGGGGCCGAGGTTGGTCACGGACACGTTGTAGGTCGTGTAACCGACCCCGGGGACCCCGGGCATCGGCTGCAGGGTGTAGGTCTCGTTGATGGCCATCTGAGGGGTGTTCCACGCGACGAACCCTTGCGTGGAAGAGACCATCCCCGACCGGGCCACGAAGTTCCCGAGGGTCGAGTCCGAACCCCAGTAGATGAGCCCGCCCAGGCTGGTGTCGTTGACAGAGATGGCGTCCGAGTACCACGGGGACCCGCCCCCGTACGTGAGCGCCCCGTCCCCCGGTGGGACCGGGGTCTCGGCCCCCTCCCAGACGTACCCGCTGGTACCGTTGACCGCGAGCGTGAGGTTGGCGGTGGAGCTGGTCAGCGTGAAGTCGTTGACCCACGCCGAGGGTCGGGCGTGGTGGGCGGCTCCCACCCCTTGGGCGGCGCCAGCGAGCAGCAGGACTCCCAGGACCAAGAGCGAAGTTCGGCCCGCAGTCCACCGGGGGAAAGCGCAGGTCATAGCCCAACGCTTCCTCCCGCGCTATATACCTCTGACTATCGATCCCCTCCTGCTTCCCGGCGAGCGGAGGCGCCCCTTTTCGGGTCGGTTTCCCCGCGCCTGACCTTACCCACGACACGTTCTCGAGGCGCCCCAGCGCCCCGGTGAGGCTCGTCTCCGGCAGTTTCCTCTTCAGGGTCCGCCCCCCCTGTCCAGCTCCAGGGCTACCAGGCCGTGTAGAAGACTGCGGCACTGGAGGACATTCGGTCCAACCGGTGCTTCCGCATCGGTTTCCCGTCGCATTCGAGGGCGCGGGGCCCTCGAAGGGCCGACCCGGGCGGGACGGGGAGCCGGCTCATCCGGAGCCGGGCTCGTCGTACCCGACCTCGGCCGTGGTGGGGGGAGGTGGGACGTGGGAGCCGGGAACCGAGGGAGACCCCGTCGAGGGCGGGGGCGGGGGGTAGGACGCAGGCGGCGTGGCATAGGGCCCCGGTGAGGAAGGTGGAGGCGCGCCGTGCGCCGCGTGAGGCGGAGGGGCCCAGGCGGGCATGTGGTCCGAGGACGGAGGGGGAGAGGTCGTGGGCGGGTGCTTCCCGCGCCGATGCAGGTAGACGAGGACCACCGCCGCGACCGCGATGACGGCGATGACCGCGAGCAGCGTGTAGAGGAGGTCGCTCGTGCTGGGCCCGGGTCCGTTGATGGACGGCGTCCCGCCCCCGCCGGGGCTCGTGCCGAAGGCGTATAGCTTGCCCGCCGAGGTCACGATGTAGACGCTGCCACCGGAGACCGCGGCGCTCGCATAGATCGGCGATCCGGTCGTCGCGCTCCAGGCGAGCGTCCCGTCGGAGGTGTGCAGCGCGTAGAACGTCCCCGCCGCATCCGCCGAGCCGACCAGCACCTCCGAGCCCGCGACGACGGGCGAGCCGTCGATCGCCCCGGCCGCCTGGAAGCTCCAGCCGAGCGTGAACCCGACCTGGGACCCGCCGGTCCAGGCGAAGGTCGCGTTCAGGACCTGGCCGTCCTGGGTGCCGAAGTAGGCGGCCGCTCGGTTCGGGCTGAGGCCGTTGACCACTACCGCGGGGGTGTCCCAGATGCCGTCCGAGGGGTTCCCCAGGGCCGGCACGGAGAGCGCGACGTGCACCGAGGGTTGGCTCATGTCGACCGCCCAGACGTAGCTCGGTGTGCGGGTCCCCGCGTCGCCGCCGAAGAAGGCGAAGGTGTTCGTGATCCCCTGGTAGGTCAGGTTGACCATGGCGGCCGAGGAGACGAGGGTCTCCCGGAACCCGCCCCCGGGGGTCATCGGGAAGCCCGGCACGTTCCCGCCCGTGGGAGGGGCGAGGAAGGCCTGAAGACCGGAAGCCGTGCTCGGGAGCACGAAGGCCCATTGCCCTGTGCCTGCGAGGTAGGCATAGGAGGGGGTGGAGGTGTAGACCGCGACCCCCCCGCCCGGGTGCTGGTAGTTCCAGAGGTTCCCCGCGACGGGCAGGTGCCAGGCGAGGATGCCCCCCTGCGTCGTCACGGCGAGGTAGCCTCCGCCCTCCACGACGCTCGAGGAAGCGGTGCAGCTGAACCCGCAGGTCGTCGGCGCGGAGCTCCACATCTGCGTGCCGTTCGTGAGGGAGATCGCGACCAGGTCGTTGGGGCTGCCGGATTCGTCCGCGTAGACCATCGTCGGGGTGAGCAACGGGGTGCCCGCGATCGGTCCAGCGCCAGGGCCCCCGGGGAGCGGGGTGAAGGACTGCCAGACCGGCTGGCCGGTGGAGGCGGAGAGGTCCATGACGTAGTTACCGTAGGGGACGATCAGGTCGCTCCCATCGGTCACGGGGGAGGCCTGGTAGGGGTAGGGGTTCCCGGTGACCGAGGCGACGGCCCCGGTGTACTTCGTGAGGTCCACCGTCGGGAAGAGCGTCGTGTTGGTCGGGTTGAGCACGGAGGAGGAGACGCCATCCAGGCTCGCGTCACCGTGGAACTGCTCCCACGCCCCAGGGGGGGCCACGTGGGGGGCGCTCGCGGCAGAGCTCACCGGGGCGATCATCAGCACGATCGGCAGAACGGCGGACAGCAGGAGGGCCCACGAACGGGGGCGACGGACGTGCCCGACGAGGAGGCCCGGGGGGACTGAGCGGGTCATGCGCTCCCTTCACCTCGGTGCGGGTTCTTATGGGTTCGTCCATCCAGGAGGGGAACCCCAGGGGGCGAGGAGCGCTCCCTTGCGGCGCTCGGCCCTTCGGCCGGCCCAGCGGTCCTCTCCCGGGGAAGCGAGCCGGGGAAGCGCGATGCTCCGTTCCACCTTCCAGCACCTTCCGTGGGTCGGTGCCGTGACGGAGGCGTTCCTCTGGAGCCGGGGGATCACCGATTGGAGCGCCCTCGAACGGGCCGAGGAGGTCTCCGGGCTCTCCAAGCAGCGGCTGGAACAGGTGCGACGGGAGCTGCGCCGGAGCGACGAGGCGCTCCAGGCAGGGAACGCGGAGTACTTCGCTCGGAACCTGCCCGGCTCCGAGCACTGGCGTCTGTACTCGAGCTTCCCGCAGCGGACCGCCTTCCTCGATATCGAGACCACGGGTCTCTCTCCCAGGGAAGGCATTGTGACCTGCCTCACGGTCCACGGTGGGGGCCGGACCCGGAGCTTGGTGCAAGGCGAGGACCTGGAGGAGATCGGGGCCGTCCTCCGCCCGTTCGCCCTGCTGGTGACCTTCAATGGTCGGGGGTTCGACGTGCCGTTCCTGGAGGCCCATCTCCCCGACCTCAGGTTACCTCCTGCCCACGCGGACCTTCGATGGCTCCTGTTGCGACTCGGGCAGCGGGGGGGCCTCAAGATCATCGAGCGCCGACTGGGTCTGGGGAACCGCGAGGGCGTGGAAGGCGTCGACGGGCTGGAAGCGGTCCGTCTGTGGGAGGCCCATCGTCGAGGGGTGCCCGGGGCGCTGGAGCGTCTGGTGAAGTACAACCGCGCGGACACGGAGAACTTGGAGCCGCTCATGCGCTATGCGACGGAGGAGATGGAGCGTCGGCTGCTCCATCGTGACCGACCCGAGTCGATCCCACATCCCACCTCGGAGGAGCGTCTCACCCCGCTCGCGCACTATCTCTCCCGCGGCCAGTAGCCTCGCCGCCCTAGCGAGGCTTGAAGCGGGGAGGACCCTCACAGGCGCGTGGCCTCGCTCCTAGTGGACCTGCTCTGCCCTTCCTGCCGCCGGAGCTTCTCCGAAGTCCCGGCCCGCACCTACTGTCTAGAGTGCTCCCGCACGTTGCTCGCGCGCTACGACATGGAGGCCGCGAAGGAGAAGATGACCCGCGCGAGGCTGCGGGGCCGGCCCGGGGACCTTCGCCGCTTCGAGGAGATCCTTCCGATCCGCACCGTCCAGGCCCGCGTAAGCCTCGGGGAGACGGAGACGCCCATCGTCCGGGTCTCCGACCCCGAGCTCGCCCCCGGCGGGGAGCTCCTGGTGAAGATGGATGGCTACCTGCCCACAGGCACCTTCAAGGCTCGAGGCATGGCCATCGCGGTCTCGAAGGCGAAGGAGCTCGGGCAACGCTCCCTCTTCGTCCCCACCGCAGGGAACGCCGGGGCCGCCCTCGCCGCCTACGCGGCCCGGGGGGGCCTTCGGTCCCTGGTGTACATGCCCGAGGGCGCCCCGGAGTCCGCCCGGCAGCAGGTCGAGCTCTACGGGGGCGAGCTCCGCACGGTCCCCGGTCACATCGGCGACGCGGGGCGCCTCGGTCGGGAGGAGGCGGCCCGTCGGGGAGCCTTCGACATGTCCACGCTCCGCGAGCCCTGGCGGGCCGAAGGCAAGAAGACCATGGGGCTCGAGATGTTCTGGGCGCTGGGGCGGGAAGGGATGCCCTCCGCCATCCTCTATCCCACCGGGGGAGGCACCGGGCTCCTCGGCATGCACCGCGCCTTCTCCCAGCTGCGGGAGATGGGCTGGCTCCACGATTTCCCCCGGCTCTACGCCGCCCAGGCGGAAGGGTGCGCCCCGGTGGTGGAGGCGCTCCGCCGGGGGCGGGAGCGCATCGCTCCCGTCGCCGCTCCCAAGACCTCGGCCTCGGGGCTGAGGGTCCCCGCCCCCTTCTCGAGCGAGGACATCCTGGCCGCGGTCCGGGCGACGAAGGGGGGTGGGGTGGCCGTACCGGAGGAGGCGATCGAGTCGAGCGTGCGCCGTTTCATGGGGCTTCACGGCCTGTCGGTCGCGCGCGAAACGGGGGCCGCGCTGGGTGGGCTCAAGATCCTTCGAGAGGAAGGGGCCATCGACCGCCAGGAGCGCGTCCTCGTCTACTACACCGGGCTCTGGATGGGCTGAGCCACACCCCCCTTCAGGTCGGGAGGGGGAGAGGCCACCCTCGGGGCCCGGTCGGGGTGGGGGTGGGGGACGGCCTTGTCCGCCCTCGGGCCTCGTTCCGCTCTTCGACTGGAACGTCGCCTTTTTAGACCTCCTCCCGAGGTGATGCACATCAAGGACGCCATGGACGCCAAGATCTGGACCGTCGGGGCCACGCTCTTCGCGCTGCTCTACCTCACGCTGGGAGTGTTGCTGGTCTGGAGCGCGGTGGTGGTCGCGCTCATCCTCGCGGCCTGGGTGATGGGCCTGGAGACGGAAGGGCCCGAGGGGCTCAAGTACGTCGAGCTCGAGCTTCGCCCGGCCCTCTCCTTCGTCGGGATCTTCGCGCTCACCGTGGTCTTCCTGGGACCGCACTTCCCACCGATCTTCGGGTCGAGCCTCTTCCCGGTCCAATACGCCTCTCCCACCAAGGTGCTCCACACCACCCCGCTGCTGTTCTACTTCCCTCTGCTCCCGCTCATCACCGGGAGCCTCATGACCATGCATCGGCGCCTCCACCCGGTCCAGGGCTTCCTCTACCAGACCCCGCCCGCCCCCTCGACCAAGGTCCACGTCCACCTCCACACCACGAAGGCGACCGCCCGCAGCGATGACGACGAGGAAGAGGACGAGGAGGACGAGCCCTCCGCCCCGCGGCACGGCCACCGGTCGGGCCACGCGCGTCGCGCTCTCGTCCTCCGCCGCCATCTAGGCCGCCACGCCCTGCCCTTGCACGCCGTCCAGGCCGCGGGCGAGGAGGAGGACGAGGAGGAGGACGAGGAATCCGACAATGACCCCCTCCTTTCCCGCCGGTCCGGGCACCGAGCCCGCCACGCGCACCGCCAGACGCTGCACGCGAACGAGTCAGGCGAGCTCTAGGCAAGGGCCGGGCGCTCCACGTGCCGCTTCGACCCGGAAGGGTCGCCCGTTCTAGGGTCGGAAGGACATCTCGATGGGCGCTGGTCCGACGATCCCTCCGCAGGGGGGGTCGAGGGACCCCCGCCAGGGGTGGGTCTCGGGACCATTATCTAGCCACGGCCTCTGGTCCTCCCCCATGCGTCTCGGGCGTGTCGGGCGGCGTATCTGGAAGCCCCTCACCCTCATCGCGGGCCTCTATGGGGTCTGCTCGACCGGGTTCTACCTGACCCAGCACGTGACGCCCTTCAACGCGGTCTACTGGGGCATCATCACCATGTCCACCGTAGGATACGGCGACATCGTGCCGACCAACACGCTCTCGAAGGTCTTCGCGATGGTCCTCGCTGGCTCGACCATAGGGGTCTTAGGGTACGTCATCTCCACCCTGAACACCTTGGCGATCCAGGCGCGTGACGAGGAGCTCCTCGGGATGGACGGCACCGAGCTCAAGGGCCACGTGGTCCTGCTCGGTTGGACCGTGGTCTCCCGCGCCGCTCTGCAGGAACTGCTCCTCGCGGGCAGGAAGGTGGCGGTCATGACCCGCCACCAGGACCGTCTCTCGGAGGTCCGGTCGTTCGCGACGCACCTCATCCGCGAGGCGCGCAAGGACCCTGACCTCAAGGCCCTGGTCTCGAGCGAGCGCGACGTCTTCGTCTGCCTCGGCGACTATTCCGAGCGGGGCGCCCTCGACCTGGTGAACCTCGCGGAAGCGAAGGAGGCCATCGTCGCGAGCGACGACGACGCTCGGAACGTCATGACCGCGCTCATCCTCAAGGAGCTCGCCCCGCACCTTCGGATCGTGGTCGCGGTGCTCCGCGAAGAGCTCCGGGAGACCCTGCACGCAGCCGGGGTCACCTACGTGATCAGCCCCTCCGACCTCGGTGGGCGTATGGTCTCGGCGGCCGCCGTCCAGCCGGAGGTCGCGAAGGCTCTCGACGAGCTCTCCACGAGCTCCGAGGGTTCCTCCCTGGAGGAGTACCCCCTGGTCGCCCCCAACCCTCTCATCGGCCTCACGTTCGAAGCGGCCGGCACGAAGCTGCGGGAGTCGACCGGAGCTCTCCTCATGGGCCTCGCGCGCCCGAGGGTAGGAGCACCTGGATACCAGGCCTTCCAGGTCATGATGCCTCCCCCCGTGGGAGAGGTCCTCCGGGACGGGAGCTACGTCCTGGTCCTCTCCCAGGTGCACGACGTCCCCCGAGTGCGCAAGTGGCTGCGGGTGCCCGCGGGCCGACCGCCCCAACGGGACCGCGCCCCCGCACCGCACTAGGTCCCCGCTCCATCGGGCCCTCGGGAGACGACAGGCACCTCCGACCACCTGCCTGGGTGGTCCCCGAGGTCCGGCGCGTCTACGGCCTGGAGAACGGCAGTCCCGGAGGGCCGCCTGTGGGTGGGGCGCGTGCGGCCGCCCTCAGCCGACGGTCCCAGTCGACCCGGATCGGCGTCCCGTCGAGCTTGACCGACCCTCGCTTGAGCCCGAGGTCGATGAGCATGTAGAGCCCGGTCACGTCCTGTCGGAGCCCCTCCAGGGCCCCGGTGAAGTCGCCCTTCGTCCACATGGCCAAGATCGACTCCCGTCCCCGGGCGAGCACCATCCCCAGGTTCTCCTGGATGAGGCGCTCCACCGTCGGCCGCGCCCGGGCATGGGGCGCGACGGACCGGTACACCTCCAGGGTGGGGGCAGCGGCAAAGGAGAGTGGAGGCAGGGTCAGGCGGGCGAACTCCGCTTCGAGCGCCCGAAGCTGGGAACTGAAGCGGTCGAAAAGGACGAGGCCCCGGCCCTCCTGCACCCAGCCCTGGAGGAGCGGATAGAGCTGAGGCAGCGTGGGCGTCGAGCTCAGGAGCGCCCGACGCAGGTTGGGATGGGCGACCGCCTCTTCCCGGAAGTAGACCTGGGGCTCCTTCGGCAGGTTCGAGGAGACCAACGCGACGGCGTGGATGCGCGGTTCCTTGGGGTCCCCCTCGGCGAGCAGCGAGAGCGCGACCCACGGCAGGACGGCCCGGGACGTAGGAGCGCCGCTCATCGCGCCTCGGCCCACCCCGCTCCCTCTCAAGCGTCCTGGGCGACGGGAGAGGCGGGGGCGGGCGCCTTCGGGCGCATGTCGTCCCAGAGCCTCAGTCCTGCGGCCACCGTGAGCGCGCTGAGCCCCGCGAGCAGGCCGAAGAGGAGGGGGCCTAGCACATAGGCCAGGTAGGCGGGGACGTTCGGGCCGATGCCCGAGGCGATGATGACCGCGAGCTTCGCCCGCGGTCCGGAGGGAAGGGCGAGGAGCTGCGCTCCCCAGAAGCCCAGTCCCAGGAGAAGTCCCGCGAGGAACGCCCAGACCCAGGAGCGCTTCCAGCCGATCACGCCCCAGACCGAGAGGATCGGAAGGGAGGCCCACCAGTACGGTACGACCACGACGATGAGGAGCAGGGGCTGGCTCACCAGGATGAAGAGCAGAAGGATCCAGAACGTGGTGGAACGCTGACGGGCCGAGGCGGGAGAAGCCTCCACCTGGTCCTTTCCGTTCCCCTCTTCCGTCCCCTCCCTGGGCTCCTCGGAGCCCGGAGGCGGTGAGGCGGGGTCGTCCTTCTTCTCGCTCATGGCTGCAGGGTCCATAGCGAGACCTCCTGCTGCGGGAAAGGCCCGGAGGCGGTGGGCACGAGGGCGGTGTCGACGTACTCGTGGGCGAGCCAGAGCGGCAGCTGGATGTCATAGTAGGGCGAGACGGGGTTCTCGGTGAGGCCGCCCGGTATGATGCCGAGGTTCGTCCCGCCGTCGGGCAGGTCGGGGTTCGGCTCGGAGATCATCCGTAGGGAGGAGGCGACCGAGACCTCGGTCAGGGGGACCGTGAGGGCGGTGGTCGACGGAGCGACGCTCACCGTGTACCCATCGCCCCAGTGCTGGTAGGGGCCGTCCTGGAACATCGTCTCCCCCGTGAGCGATGGCAGGACCCACGTGTGGACGATGCCCCAGGTCCAGCCCGAGACGGTAGCGATGCCCTGGGCGGCGAGCTTGCCCTGCAGGAGCTCGAGCGCGCTGACCATCGACTGGTTCGACAGCGCGGACCAGCCTCCAGGGAACCAGGAGGAGTTGGGGTCGTGTTGAGAGATGTAGTGGATCGCGTCCGGGAACGGGTCCGGCGGTGAGCTGATGTCGAAGGCGCTCATCGCGGGCTCGTAGGAGTTCTGGACGATCTCGTTGTACCAGTAGGTGTAGATGGTCGGGGCGACCTCGTCGATGTTGAAGGAGCCGTTCCAGGCCTGGACGTAGGGGAGGGCCTGGGTGGCGAGAGCGGCCGCGGCCGTGTTCCCCCCGCTCACGGTCTCAAGGGTCTGGATGAGCTGGGAGCGGTAGAGCAGCGCCCACTGGTCGGTCACGTTCGATTGGAGCTGCTGCATCAAGGGGATCGACATCACGGCATGCTGCTCGAGGAAGGTGCCGACCGCGTGGGCCCTTCCCCCGGAGTCCCAGAAGCTCCCGATCATCGGATAGGGGAAGTTCTGCCCGACGGTGGGCTGGTTGGGGGCGTAGAGGTACCCCTGGGCGGGGTCCTCGGCCTGCGGCATCTGGGAGACCGGGATCGTTCCCACCTCCTCGTACCCTCCGTCCCCGTTGAGCGGCGCGCGGGAGGCGATGACGGTCACGTTCTGCCCGTTGGGCATCCTCACCTTCACGAGCGGATAGTGCGCGGGGATCGACCAGCCGATGTGCGTCGTGCCGTTCCCGTCGTTCTCCGAGATGAGCGCATTGAGGTTGGGGACCGTCCACCACCGGTGGAGGATGTGGATGAACTGCTGGACGGAGGTGGCCCGATCGAACTCGAGCTCGGCCATCGCCTCCCACGTCGGCCCGTCGGCGGCCCAGTCGAGCGAGAGCCCGTGGCTCCCGACCCGGGCGATCAACTGGCCGTGGTCGGTCGCGGCCATGGGGAGGGTGTAGGTGTGGGCGCCGCTGGTCGCGTTCGCGGCGACGGTCCAGGTCTCGTTCCACTGCCGGAGGGGGTGCCAGGTCCCGTTCTGGAGGTAGGTGTTCCCGTTGAGGGTCTCCACGTAGTCCAGCGCGGTGGAACCGGCGGAGTTGGTGAGCGCCCAGGAGACGTATCGGTCGTGCCCGATGAGGATCCCCGGGAGCCCCGCCAGCGCCCAGCCCTGGACCTCGTAGTTGGGGTCGGTGAGCTGGGTCGGGATCCACAGGGAAGGGAGCGTCACCGGCAGGTGCGGGTCGTTCGCGAGCATCGGCAGCCCGTCGGCGGAGTGGTTCGCCGCGACGACCCAGCTGTTGCTCCCTCCTCCCTCGCTGACCTTCGGGATTGGTACGTAGGGGTCGTTGAGGTTGTTCAGCGCCTGGCGGTAGAGCGGGGCGAGCGCGGACTGCTCGGAGGTGGAGATGCCGGTCGCCCACGGGGCGAGCCAGTCCTGGGCGAAGACGTAGGCCGGGGAGACCCCCTCGCCGGAGAGCGAGGTGCCGTTGATCGACCCGTCGCCCGGCATCACGGTGAAGTTCGCGTAGTACTGAGGATAGATCGGGAACATCTCGTTGGTCGCGTTGTCGCCCACGGCCGACGCGGCGAGCGCCGCGTAGATGGGCTCGACGATCCCGGTGGTCTGCCCGTAGATCATGAGCTCCATGAACGCGAAGGTGTCGAAGGGGGTCCAGGTGTACGGCTGGACGCCGAGGCCGGTGAAGTAGACGCCGAGCCGGTCGTTGGCCTCGGCCCACGCGATGTAGGCGTTGACCCCGGCGCAGAACGCGTTCACGTCGACCGCGAGCGTTGGGGAAGCGGTCGCCATCTGCTCCTGCACCTCGAGCGCGGCGGTGGAGAGCCCGAGCATGCGGAACGCGATGTCGGAAGCGACCCCCGCTCCCCCCACCCAGGTGGAGACGTTCCCCTGCGCGGCCAGGCTCTCGATCTCCATCTGGAAGAGCCGGTCCGAGGCCTGTTCGAAGCCCTGGCCGTACATGAGGTCCGGATCGTCCTGCGCGTAGATGTGGACGGTGCCGGAACCGTCACGCACGATCTGCACCGGCTGCTCGACGCCGGGGAGGGTGAACGTCTGGTTCCCCCAGGGGAGGGTCGCCGACCAGAGCCCATGGCTGGGGTCGAGCGTGGTGAGGTCCGGATTGAGGGCGATGGTCCCGGCGAGGAGGAGGACCAAGGGCACTAGGACGAGCAAGAGGCGTGAGGTGCGGGGCCTCCGCCACTCCCGGAACTGCCGACCCGAGGACGCCTTGCTCACCCGTCTACACCCGGACGGGCACACCCCAGCCCTCGAGGATAACCTTTGCCTCGGCGGCGATGCGGCCTGCCCCCCTCGACGGGAGCCTAAGGCCGCTCCTCGTTCTCACCCCCAAGGTCTTTGCCCCGAGCTGACCTTGGATGTTCCCGTGGGCAGGCTCGAACCCCGACCTCCGGCAAGGCCCCGCTCCCCGCTCTCCCCAGCGACCCTGGAGGTGATGCGTCGCCTGGGGGGAGGACGCGGCGGGCTGCTCGTCTTGACCGGTCAGGACCCGGTCGCTCGGCGGGAGCTTCTCCGAGCGATACAGGAGCGGGCCGAGGAGAACCGGATCGAGACGATTCGGGTCCGCGTGCACCCGTTGGACGCGGTCGCGCCCTTCTCCGCGCTCCTTCCGTGGTTCGCCCGTTGGTACGACCCCGAACTCGAGCGGGCCCACCGGCCGAAGACGCAGCTCGACAGCTCGTTCTTCACCGCGCTCGCGGGACTGCTCTCCGTTCTTCCCGAGGGAGGACGAAGCGGGGGCGAGCAGGGCCGGAGCGGGGGACCGGACGGCGGGGCCGATAAGGAAGCCCCGCCCCCCCTCGGTCCCGAGGAGGTGCGGACGGAGCTCCTCTCGCTCGTCGAGCGACGGACGCACCAGGGCCCCGCCCTCGTGACCATCGAGGCGGCCGAGTTCTTGGACGGGGCGAGCCGCGACTGGCTCGCGTTCATGGCGCCCCGCCTGCCGGAGCTCCCGGTCGTGATCGTCGCTTCCCTGGACCCGGGGTCCGCCAGCTATCATCGATGGCGCGGGGACTTCGCCCAGGTCTCCACGACCTGGGAGCGATGGCCTCCGGAGGGGTCCGCCCGCCATCGCGAGCCGCCCCTCTCCGAGCGACTTAGGGGTCTTTCCCCCTCGGCGCGAGAGGCCTTGGGCGCGGTCGTCGTGGCCGGGCCAGAGGCGCGGGAGTCGGTGCTGGAAGAGTCCCTCGCTTGGCCGAGGGAGAGGCTGGCGGCCGCGCTCCAGGAGGCCCAGCGCGCCGGTTGGATCGAACCGGACGGGGAGGGTTGGGCGCTCCTGGACTCCCGCCTCTATCCCGACCTCGCCGGTACCCTGGAGCCCGCCCTCCGTCGGAAGCTGCACAGGGCGATCGGCGATACGATCCTTCGCCTCGGACGGAACCCCCAGGGAGCCCTCCTCTTCCGCCTCGGGGAGCACCTGGCCGAGGCCGGGGAGACGGTGGCGGCCGCGGAGCGTCTGGAGAAGGCCGCGAGCGAGGCCGACCTGTGGGGCTCGCCGGAGCTTGCCGAAGCGGCCCTCCAGCGGGCGCTCTCGCTGCTGAACGGCAAGAAGGGGGAGGAGGCCGAGCGATGGGAAGAGCGGCTCTACGGACACCTCGCGGAGACCCGGATCCTCTCGAGCGATGCGAAGGGCGCCGCGGAGGCCTATACCCGCGCCCTCGCCCTCAGCCGGGACCGAGGAGGCGAACCGGTCGAGTGGGCCCGCTATGTGGCAGGTCTCGCGCGAGCTGAGATCCACCTGGGAGGTGACCCTGAGGAACTCCTGCGCAAGACCCTCGCCCAGGTGGAGGGCCGATCGAAGGAGATCGAGAGCACCCTCCTCTCCTCCCTCGCCCTGCTCTATCGCGAGAGGGGCCGGGGGCCGGAGGCGATGGACACCGCCGAGCGGGCGAGTCTGCTCGCCGATCAGAGCGACGACATCGCCCTGCGGGTGAACACGCACGACGGGGCCGCCTCCGCCTATTTCTTCGGCGGGGCCATGAGCGACCTGCGGCGAGCGCGGGAGCATCTGGAACGCGCGCTCTCCTATCGGGAAGCTCTCGAGGGCACCCCGGACGCGCACCTCAACGCGGTGGTCCTGGACGCCCTCTCCCACGTCGAGCTCGCGCTCGGCCGACCGGCCGAGGCGGCCCGCCATGGGACCGAGGCACTGAGGGTCGCGCGCACCGTGGGCACCCGCTCCTGCCTCTTGCTCATCATGAGCAACCAGGCCGAGCTACGGATCGAACTGGGCGATCTCTCCCAGGCCCGCGAGCTCGCCCAGGTGGTCCGGCAGCTGTGCGACCGCTACTCGCTGGGGGACATGGATGCGGACCGCCAGCAGTTGCTGCTCGTCGAAGGGCGCCTCGCGGGGGCCCGAGGCGCCTTCGGACCGGCCCGGGAGAGGCTCCTCCAGCTCGTCGCGGCCTCCGAGAAGTCGGGCACCCGCCACTTCCTCGGACAGGCCCTGGTCCACTTGGCCTCGCTGCACGCGGACCGAGGCGACCTGCCCGGGGCCCGCACCTACCTCGAGCGTCTGGACCGCGACGGGCTTCGCTCCAGCGTGCCAGGCATCACCCGACCGCGGCTCGAGCGCGTCGAGGCCCGGGTCCGTGCGGCGCCGGCCATCTCCGCGCAACGCGACGACCGCGCGTCCCCGTAGCGCCGGTCGAAGGGACCGCAGCCCTGCGCTGCTCGGCCTCAGTACGTCGGCTTCGAGCGCTGGTAGGCCTCTTGGAGGGCCCCCGTGTCCACGTGGGTGTAGATCTGGGTCGTCGCGACGCTCGCGTGGCCGAGCTGCTTCTGGATGAACCGGAGGTCGAGGCCCTTCTTGAGCAAGGTGGTCGCGAGGGTGTGCCTCAGCGTGTGCGGCGTGACCCTCTTCGCGATCCCGGCCTCCCGCGCCCGCTCGCGGACCATCCGCTGCACGGACTCCCGGCACATGGGGAAGACGCGAGTGTCCCCCACCGAGCGCTCGCTCCTTACCCCGAGCCAGGTGCGAAGGGCTTGGCAGGTGGACGCTTCCACGACGACCATCCGGTCCTTGTCACCCTTACCGGCCCGGACGCGGAGCAGCCCCTGGTCGAGGTCCAGGTCCTCCACCGTGAGGCGGCAGACCTCGCCTACCCGCAATCCCCCGTAGCCCAGGACGTGGAGGAGCGCGCAGTCGCGCGCGTCGTCCGCGGCGCTCGCGAAGAGCGTGTGCGCCTCGTCCTCCGTGAGGAAGTTGGGGAGCTTCGAGGAGCGTCGGGGCACCTCGACGCCCTCCGCGCCCCGTGAGCCGAAGGCGCGCAGGAGGTAGGAGACCGCGCGCATGGAGCCGTAGACCGAGGCCTTCGAGTAGTGACGGGAAAGGACCAGGTGCTCTCGCCAGCGCTCGAGGTCCTCCGGCACCACCTCGAGCAGCGGACAGCGGACGAAGGCGAGGAAGTGACGGGCCGTGAAGAGGTACTGCTTCACCGTCCACGGGCTCTTGCCTTCGCCCTCCATCAGACGCTGCAAGCGGTCCAAGAGCTCCTGTGGGTCGCGGGGAGGTTCGCGGTGCGGGGCCGACAAGGGGGACCGACCGGCCGCCCGGCGGCCGTCCCGTGGGCCGGGGAGGGGCGAACCCTCGCCCGCCCTGCTCGCGGTCGCGAGCGGAGGGGAGGATAGAGTGGAGGGGAGTGAGGCTTCGCTACCCACGCCCATGGGAAGTGCCCGACGAGGGCCATTTAAGCGAGGGCTCGAGTCGCAAGGGGGGTCGACCTGCGGGTGAAATACCCCCACGGCCTCCGATGATCGTGGAGTGCTCCGCCCCGGGTTGTCGGGGGGTCGCGGTGATCGACCAGCCCTACGCCGCGACCCACCTGTGCAGGACCCATTTCCGGGAATCGGTGGTGGAGCGCACCCGCAGGGAGCTCCACCGGCAGGCTCCGCGCCTCAAGGGGGGGACCCTTGCGGTCGCCCTCTCCGGAGGGAAGGACTCCACCGTCGCGCTCGTGCTCCTCCACCGGCTGCTCGGCTCGCGTCGGGGGATCCGCCTGGTCGCGATCAGCGTCGACGAGGGCATCGAAGGGTACCGCTCACAGACGCTCGAGAGCGCCCGCGAGGTCTGCTCTCGTCTCGGCATCCCCCACGTGGTCCGCACCTTCGAGGAGGAGGTGGGGTCGACCACCGATCGCACCGCCCGGGCGCTCCCCGGGGAGATCCCCTGCTCCTTCTGCGGCGTCTGGCGCAGGCGAGCGCTCAACCGCGCTGCCCGGGAGCTGGGCGCCGTCCGGCTCGCGCTCGGGTTCAACCTGGACGACCTCGCCCAGACGGTCCTCATGAACCTCGTTCGGGGTGAGCCCCACCGGCTCCGCCAGATGTCGCCGCACCCGGAGGCGCAGGAGGGGCTCGTCCCGCGCATCGCACCGTTGGCGATGGTCCCCGAGCGGGAGGTCTACCTGTTCGCGCGGCTGGAGGGGCTCCCGTTCGACCACGCGACCTGCCCCCACGCCTCGCGCGCCGGCCGCAACGTCTTCCGCGAGGTGCTCTGGGACCTCGAAGCCGCTGTGCCCGGCTCCCGGCACGCGCTGCTGCGCACCCGGGAGAAGCTGCTCCCGCTGCTCGAAGGTGACCCCGCGACCTCCTCCCAGGTCCGGCGCTGCTCCGTCTGTGGAGAGCCCTCCTCAGGGGCGGTCTGCCGTCCGTGCGCCTATCAGGAGGCCCTCAGGGGCCTGCTCCCCGACTCTTATATCTCCGTGCCTGGCTCCGACCCCTCGTGAACGCCGACCGCTTCTGCGGTCGGCCGAGGACACCATGACGGGCCCCTCCCCTCCAGCACAGTCGATGCCGCCGGGCCGTCTCTTCGTCGCCGGGGCCGGCATCATGGGCTCGGGCATCGCGGCCCAGGCCGCGCTCGCCGGATGGGAGGTCGACCTCTACGACGTCCAGCAGGGCTTCCTCGACCGCGGGCTCTCCACCCTCAAGAAGGACATGGACCGCCTGGTCAGGAAGGGCAAGCTGACCCAGGAGGAGGGCACCCGCACCTCCGCCAGGGTCCGGGGCACCCTCGTGCTCGAGTCCGCGAAGGGGGCGAACGTCGTCATGGAGGCGGCGCCGGAACGCCTCGAGCTCAAGCGCGAGCTCTTCCGCGCCCTCGACGCGGTGGTCCCCGCCCAGACGTTGCTAGGCTCGAACACCTCCTCCCTCTCGATCACCGCCATCGCCTCGACCCTCCGCGACCCCGGACGTCTCGTGGGGGTCCACTTCTTCAACCCGGTCCTCGCGATGGAGCTGGTCGAGGTCATCCCCGGGTTCCGGGCCCGGCCCGAGGAGGTGGCGCGGGCCGTCGCGTTCTCGAAGGCGCTCGGCAAGACCGTGACCACCAGCAAGGACGCCCCCGGCTTCGTCACCACGCGAGCGCTCGCGGTGCTGACGAACGAGGCGATCTGGATGCTCCACGACGGCGTCGCCACCCGGGAGGACATCGACACGGCCCACAAGCTCGGTTTCCACCACCCGATGGGCCCGCTCGAGCTCGCGGACCTGGTGGGCCTCGACACCATGCTCTCGGTCCTCGAGCGCCTCTACACCGGGTTCCGTGACCCGAAGTACCGGGCCTGTCCGCTCTTGGTCTCGATGGTGGAGGCCGGTCTCTACGGGCGGAAGAGCGGGGAAGGCTTCTACCGGTACACGCCCGGCGCCGGTGGGAGCGGCCCTCGCTCCACATGAACGACCTGCAGCTGCTCGTCCTGGTCCTCTTCGTCCTCCTCTTCTCCCTCATCGCGCCGCTCGCCTGGCTCGCCTGGATCCGCAAGACCGAGCGTTACCACACCGAGGGCTGGGGCCCTCTCCTCCGGGCCTTCGGCTACGGGGCGTTCATCGGGACGTTCGTCTCCGCGATCCTGGAAGGGATCTTCCAGGCGGCCTACAACGTCTGGATCCAGCCCGACCTGGGGCTTCCTTCCGAGAGCGTCCAGCAGGGACAGTACCTGGGCCTGATCGTCCTCGCGGTCTTCGTCGCCCCGATCATCGAGGAGGGCATGAAGGGTCTCGGGGTCTGGGGCATGCGGGAGCGGATCCGCTACGTCGCGGACGGTCTCGTGTTCGGCTCCGCGGTGGGGTTCGGCTTCTCCTTCATCGAGAACGTGCTCTACGGGGCGAGCGCGTGGACCACCGGCGGCTTCGCCGCCCTGCTCGCGACCATCATCATCCGCTCCATCTCGAGCAGCCTGCTCCACGGCAGCGCGACCGCCATGACCGGGCTGGGCGTCGCGGAGAACCAGCTCCGACGGGGACAAGGGCACAAGCTCGCGGGCTACTACTCCCTCGCGGTGCTCATGCACGGCTCCTTCAACGCCCTCGCTTCCATCACCATTATCCTGTCCTTGCTCGGTTTCGCGACCTCCACCGGGGAGTCCGACACCCTCTCGCTCCTCGCGCTCGTCGCCGCGATCACCTTCGCTTTCGCCGCCTTCGGGCACGTCCGGACGAAGATCACCGAGATGGAGACCCAGCCGATCTACCGTCCTCCCTCTCCGCCGCCGAGAACGGCTCCCTACGCCTACACGTCGTCCCAGGCCCACCGGCAGCGCTGAACGGGCCGCCCGTCCCGGGTCCCCGGGGGACGGTCCGGCTCAGGACGGTGGAGCGGCCGGGCGCGTGGACGAGTCCGCCCGTCCCTCTTCCCGGTGGCTCCACTGGTCGGCGGAGATCTTCTGGTAGAGCTCCCCAGCTTCGTCCTTCGACGGTGGGGGCGGAGGATGCGCCGCCGCCCCGATGGAGGCCTTGCGCAAGAGCCAATAGTGGATCCGCCACGTCTTGCCCTTCGCGACGAGGGCGTCCTCCTCCTCGCTCGTGAGCAGTCCCTCCTCCTCGAGCTGGTAGAACGTGTCCCGGTCCTCGTTGGAGAGGACGTTGTCCAGGACCATCTCCTCCGGTCCGAAGTAGTTCAGGACCTGCGTCGCAAGAACCTCGGCGCGTTCCTCAGGGATCTTCCCGTGGGCGACCAGCGTGTTGCGGATCGCCTCGGTGAGTTCCTCGACCGTGACCACGCCCACGCGGCGCAGATTGGGGCGGGACTAAAAAGGACGCGCGGGGGCGGGAACCCCTGGGTTTTGGGCCCACCTGACCCCTCCGGAGGCTCCGCGCGCCCTCCTCAATCTTGATAGGGCCCCAGGTTGGGGTGGCCATCCTTGACGGCCGAACCCGACCCCGCCCCCTCCGGACAGGAGGGTCCCGCCCCCGCGCCCGTGGCGGCGCCCCCGAACACGCCCGCGCTGGACGCTGCGACAGAGGAGGTCGTCCGGCGCCTCTTCGCCTACCCTCGTCCGCTCTGCGCGGAGTGCCGGGGCCGGGTGCTCGGTCGATGGGGTCACGGCTTCACGAACCCGGGACGGCTCGAGGAGCTCTCGACGCGCCTGGGTCTCCCTCTACCGCCCCTTCCCGAGCAGGCGGAGGCCTGCGAGCTATGCGGAGGGGCCTTCTCCCGGTTGCCGAAGTGGGTCGACCGGTGCCTCGCCGCCGCTGAAGGTTGGGAGTGGCAGAGCTTCCGGTGCGGCTCGCGCTTCGACCCGGAACGCCTCGCCCGGGAGGAGACGCTCTGGAGCCAGCTCGGGAGCGCCCACGGGGAGAGCTTGAGGGCCGCCTTCAACCGGGAGCTGGGGAAGGCCATCGCCTCCCGTACCGGACGACGGGGGGACCTCCTCGTTCCCGACGTGGTCTTCTTGGCGGACGTCCCCGCGGGCCTCGCTTCCATCACCGTCTCACCCATCTTCTTCTACGGACGCTACCGCAAGCTCGACCGGACCCTCCCGCAGACCCGTTGGCCCTGC
Source organism: Thermoplasmata archaeon (assembly GCA_027306505.1). Classification (GTDB taxonomy): domain Archaea; phylum Thermoplasmatota; class Thermoplasmata; order Lutacidiplasmatales; family UBA184; genus JAKAAX01. The sequence goes on from DAHUZP010000018.1 coordinate 46,556, forward strand.
CGTCATTGCCATGGCAAGGGGTGCGAGAAGTGCCAGGGAACCGGGAAGATGTACCAGGAGAGCGTCGAGGAGATCATCGGGGGGCCGGTGATGGCGCTCGTCCAGGGGGAGGGCCATGCGTTCCACGGTATGGGGCGCGAGGACATCGACGCGCGGATGCTGGGGAGGGGCCGACCCTACGTGCTGGAGATCTCCCGCCCCCGCAAGCGCACGCTCCCCCTGGAGGAGGCTATGAGCGCCATCGCCAGCAAGGCCGGGGGGAGGGTCGAGACGTCACCTCTAGTGACCTGCACAGGGAAGACGGTGGAGCAGGTGAAGGCCTCCCGGCCGGAGAAATCCTACCAGGTCGTCGTGGCCCCTAGGGTCCCTGAAGAGAAGCTTAATGAAGTACGACCGTTGGTCGAGGGCCACCCGTTGGAGCAACGGACGCCGACGCGTGTAGCCCACCGTCGCGCGGACCTCCGTCGGCTCCGAACGGTCAAGAGCGTGAGGTACGTGTCGTCGGACGCAGAGAGCTCGACCCTCGAGGTGCGGGCGGAGGCGGGGACGTACATCAAGGAGTTCGTGGAGGGAGACGGTGGCCGGACCCGTCCCAGCCTCTCCGAGCTCGTGGGATTCCCTCTCAAGGTGCGCGCTCTCGATGTGCTCGAGGTCCACGATGACCTCGTGCTCACGGACGCTCCTTCCGAGACCTCCCGAACGACGGGGGTGGCCTAGATGGTGAAGAGCTCGAAGGGCTTCCGCTCGAGGAGCCGCGGGACCTTCACGAAGGAGGTCCGGGAGCGTGGCCTTCCGCCCCCCACGAGGTACCTGCGGGTGTTCGAGCCCGGGACGAAGGTCCTGGTGCGGCTCGAGCCCGCCGACCCGCACGGCATGCCCCATCCCCGCTACCAGGGGAAGGTCTGCACGGTCATCGGCCGGCGCGGCCGCAGCTTCGAGGTCGAGTTCCTGGACGGCGGGAAGCGCAAGGTCCTCATCTCGAACCCGGTGCACCTGGTCCCGCTGGGAGGCTCGCCATGACCGAGACGATCCCTCTCGCCCGGGTCAAGGACCTCCTCACCGAGGAGGCGAGCAAGCGGACCCTCTCCCGGGAGGCCCAGCTCGCCATGGCGCACGCTGAGGCTTCGCTCAAGCTCAGCACCAAGGACACCGACACCTTGCTCGAGGAGCTCAAGGCGCTCCCCTTCCTGGACCCGGTCCTCGCTTCCAAGATCGCGGACATCCTCCCCCAATGGCCCGAGGAGGTCCGACTGCTCGCGTCGAAGGACCGCACGCTCCTCGACGAGGAGCAGGTCAAGTCGATCCTGGACCTCGCGGCGAAGTTCCGATGATCCACGGAGGTCCCCGTGGAGCGCTACGCCTGGGTACTCGACTTCCTGCCTTCCGGTAGGTCGTCCGACCGTCTTCCGCACAAGGAGCCCATCGCCATCGCGGTGGGGCAGGACGAGCTCAAGCTGCTCGAGGTGGTATTGCGCCCGGGCCCCGAGGTGAGCCCGCTCGCGCGGCTCGACCTGGTGCCCGTGGAGGGCTCGACGAACCCTCCGCCTCCGGTCGACCATGTCCGGCGCCGCATCGGGTTCCAGGACCTCACCACGGGGGCGCGCTCGGAACTGCCTCGCGCGCTCGAGGCGATCGTGCGAGCCTCCCCCGAGCGCTTCCTGCGGGTCTACAACGAGGCTCCGGCGCTGTCCCGGCGCTTCCACATGCTGGAGCTCCTGCCCGGCATCGGGAAGAAGACCATGTGGGAGGTCATCGAGGAGCGCAAGAAGGCGCCGTTCGCGAGCTTCGAGGACATCGAGTCGCGGACCCGGCTCAAGACGCCCGTCCTCTCCATCGTCGGAAGGATCGAGAAGGAGCTCTCCGGTGAGGAAGAGAAGTACCGGCTCTTCGTCCCGCGCTGAGCGCTCCCGACCGACCTCGCGTCGCTCGCTCCGTGTCGACGGGCCGGTCCCGCTCCGACCGGAGGAGATCGCGGCGGTCCTGGAACTGGTGGGCGTCGAACCCTCCCGTTCGCTAGGACAGAACTTCCTCGTCGACCGGACCGTCGCGGCCCGGGAGGCGGCGCTCCTGGACGTCGCGCCGGGCACCGAGGTCCTCGAGATCGGCGGCGGACTGGGGCCTCTCACCCAGGCGCTCCTGGACCGGGACTTCCGGGTGACGGTCATCGAGCGCGAGCCCAGGTTCGCCTCCTACCTCGCGACCAACTTTGCCGGCCGGATCCGGGTCATCGAGGGCGACGCACGCACGGCGCCGCTCCCCCAGGTCACGGTCTGCGCGGGCAACCTTCCGTTCTCGGCGGCGCACGAGATCCTGGTGCGTCTCGTGCGGGAGGGCATGGAGCACGGGGTCTTCCTCGTGCAGCGCGAGGTGGCGGACCGTCTGGTCGCTATGGAGGGCTCGCGCGACTACGGACGACCCTCGGTCCTCTTCCGGGTGGACGGGGTCTTCCTGGGAGGAGGACGCGTACCTTCCTCCTCCTTCCATCCCCGCCCCGCGGTGGACGGGGCGCTCGTGGTCTGGCGAAGGGACCCGCTCGATCCCTCGCCCCGGGACCGGTCGACCCTGGAGACGCTCTTGGAGGTCGCCTTCGAGCAGCGACGCAAGGTCCTGGGCCGACGTTTCCCCGGGGCGCTGTCACGACGCTTCCCCCTGCCTGCCGAGAAGGTGCCCGCGCTGGTCGGAGAGGCGGACTGGCCGCAGGGCTGGGAGCGGCTTCGCGCGGAGGAGATCGCTCCGGATCGCTTCGTCGCGCTCGCGAACCTGCTGCCGCCACCGTCGCGACGCCCTACGGCGTCGCCCGCTCCGAGGTGAAGGAGCCCATCTCCGGGCGTCGTCCAGAGGGCGCGGAGGGGGGGGGAAGAGCCCTCCGAAGCGTCGTTCGTGCTACAGCGACGCAAACAGGGAAATACCGCTCGGGTCTCGGGGGGCCGAGGCGAGAGCGATGCGCGAAGGGATCGTTTACGTGGATGGCAAGTGGTATCCTCCGGAGCGGGCTAAGCTCTCGGTCTTCGACCACGGTCTCCTGTACGGCGACGGCGTCTTCGAGGGGATCCGGTTCTACAACGGCCGGGTGTTCAAGCTCGACCGCCACGTCGACCGGATGTTCGAGTCCGCGCGCCTCATCGGCCTCACCCCTCCCATCACCAAGGAGCAGTTCCGCGAGGTCATCCTGGAGACCTGCCGTAGGAGCGGCCTCAGCGACGGGTACCTCCGCCCGATCTTCACCCGGGGCGAGGGAGACCTCGGCCTGGACCCGCGCAAGTCGAAGGCGCCGAGCTGTGTCGTGATCTGCTCGACCATCTCGCTCTACGGTGACAAGCACCACACCGGGCTCTCCGCGATCGTGGCCTCGGTCCGGCGCCCGCCGAGGGTGAGCCTCAACCCCAACGTGAAGTCTCTCAACTACCTCAACAACATCCTTGCGAAGTCCGAGGCGAACGCGAAGGGCGCCGACGAGGCCCTCATGCTGGACGTCGAGGGGAACGTCGCGGAGATGAGCGCGGACAACATCTTCGTGGTGAAGGGGCACACGGTCTACACGCCCCCCACCGTCAACTGCCTCGTGGGGATCACGCGCGAGACGATCCTCGAGCTCTGCGAGGGCCGCTTCCCGGTCCGTACGGAGATGTTCAAGCTCGACTTCGTGCTGCAGGGCGATGAGGTCTTCCTGACCGGCACCGGCGGCGAGGTGGCCCCGGTCATCACGGTCGAGGGGCACCCGATCGGCTCGGGGAAGCCCGGCCCGGTCACGCTCGAGCTCCAGCAGCGCTACTTCGACCTGGTCCGGAGCACGGGCACCCCGATCCCGACCGCCAACGGCGGCAGCGCGACGGAGAAGGTCGCCGCTTCCTCCGTCGCCTGAGGGGTCAGAGCCCTCGATCCCCCTCGCGCCCCGGGGGGGCGCTCCCTGGGCCCCCGGGCCCTTCGGCCTGGGAGGCCCTGACCCCGGGGTCCCGCCCCCGGTGGAGCGGAGCGCCCCTTTGACGAGGGTGGGCGCGCCGGGTAGGTTTCATATACGAGTGCTCCCTCAGTCCTTTTGAACATCGAGGGGAATCCCTCGAGGAAAGGACCATGTTGGCCGGAACCCCCATCATAGTACTGAGAGAAGGCGCCGAGCGAGAGAAGGGCAAGGGCGCGGTGTCGAACAACATCGCGGCCGCACGTGCCCTGGCGGACGCGGTCCGCAGCACCCTGGGCCCTCGGGGCATGGACAAGATGCTCGTCGACTCCATGGGTGACATCACGATCACGAACGACGGCGTCACCATCCTCAAGGAGGTCGACGTCGAGCACCCCACCGCGAAGATGCTGGTGGAGGTCGCGAAGACCCAGGACCAGCAGTGCGGCGACGGCACGACCACCGCGGTCGTCCTCTCCGGGGAGCTCCTGCGGCGCGCGGAGACCCTCATCGAGCAGAACGTGCACCCGACGGTCATCACCCGCGGCTTCTCCATCGCCCGGGAGGAGGCGGAACGCCTCCTCAAGACCGAGGTCGGCAAGGCCGTCAACGCCCAGGACGAGCAGGCCTTGGTCGACGTCGCGTCGACCGCGATGGGGAGCAAGGGCGTCTACGGCTCGCGCGAGGAGCTCGCCCAGCTCTGCGTGAAGGCCGTGAAGGCGATCTCCGAGACCCACGACGGGAAGAAGGTCGCGGACACCACCCTCATCCAGATCGAGAAGAAGCACGGCGGCACCATCTCCGACACCGAGCTCGTCCAGGGGATCATCCTGGACAAGGAGCGCGGCCACCCCCGCATGTCGAAGATGGTGAAGAGCGCGAAGATCGCGCTCCTCAGCAGCGCCCTCGAGATCAAGAAGACCGAGTTCGAGAGCAAGATCAACATCAAGTCGCCAGGTCAGATCCAGAACTTCCTGGACCAGGAGGACAAGACCTTCCGGGACATCGTCGACATGATCAAGGCCTCCGGGGCGAACGTCGTCATCTCCCAGAAGGGCATCGACGATGTGGTGCTCCACTACCTGTCGAAGGCGGGCATCTACGCCGTGAAGCAGGTGAAGGAGTCCGACATGCAGAAGCTCTCCCGCGCGACCGGCGGCAAGGTCGTCGCCGGCTGGAAGGAGCTCAGCGCGAAGGACCTGGGCTCTGCGGGCCAGGTCGAGGAGCGCCAGGTGGGCGACTCCCACATGACCTTCGTGACCGGCTGCGAGGGAGCGCGCAGCGTCTCGATCCTCATCCGAGGCGGGACCGAGCACGTGACCCAGGAGGTCGAGCGCGCGCTCAACGACGCCCTGAAGGTGGTCGCCTCGACCATCGAGGACGGCGTCATCTGCCCCGGCGGTGGAGCGACGGAGATGGAGCTCGCGGTGCGGCTCCGCAAGTTCGCTCCCACGGTGGGCGGGCGCGAGCAGCTCGCGGTGGAGGCCTTCGCCCAGGCGCTCGAAGTGGTGCCCTGGTCCCTCGCCGAGAACGGGGGCTACGACGCGATCAACACCATCATCGACCTCCGCAAGGAGCACGAGGCCTCTGGCGGGAACCGCAACGCGGGGATCAACTTCGCGGACAACGGGCACCCGACGGACATGCTCAAGATGAAGGTGATCGAGCCGCTGCGCGTCAAGAGCCAGGCGATCAGCTCCGCGACCGAGGTCGCGAACATGGTCCTGCGCATCGACGACGTCATCGCCTCGAGGAAGTCCGGCCCCGCCCCCGCGGGTGGCGGGCACTCGCACTGAGCGAGCGATCTCCCTGAGGGGGGTGCCTCCCGCCCCCCCCAGGGGAGGACCGGCGTTCCCTGAGGCACCGGGGAGCGGAGCCGGCCCCCGGGCGCGCGCTCCCTCCTTCGCGGAGGAGCCCAGCCTTCGGGTCCAACTCCCGCTCCCACCAACCTTTTCTCCCCCTTCCCTTGCCCATCACCTCCCATGCGGACGAAGAAGGCGGAGCGGGTGACCCGCTTCGACGTGATCGGACTCGAGCCCCGACCGGCGCTGTACATCTCCTACGACGGTCTTGGGAAGCTCTCGGAGCGATCGCTGCTCCGGGACATCCTCGAGGAGCTCCAGCGCAAGGGAGTCCAGACCTACACCGATTTCCTGAAGGCGCTGCGGAGCCACCACTCGGCCTACGTCCACGTCTACTTCGCAGACTATGTGAGCTACGGGATCGGCGGGGGCGACGCGACCGCCGAGTTCTTCTTCGGGACCTACCTCCTGCTGCACGACGCGGCGAAGCCTGAGGGCGGCGCTCGCGAGGCGCTCACCCTGGTGCACCCCGCGGTCCGTCCGGAGCGCGTCGAGCTCGAAGCGGCCTGAACCCCATTTCACCTCGAGAAATGGGGGGCGTCCACTCGTGCTTCGTGCTCAACGGCATCACGTTTATATCATGCCGTGTGGTGGCGTGCCACACCTGGCGTTGACGGCGGTCCTTCCGAGGGGTTCCGACCCCTGCGAAGGCACGTCGGAACGTCGCCCGGGAGCGCACAACCCTGTGAAGGAGCCTCACGAACCGAGACGCCCGCCCTCCACCGCCCTCGTCGAGGGCGTTGAGCGGGGGGTCCGCTTCCTTCGTGCTATGCCCGCACGCAGCGCCCCGTACCTGGGGCTCTCCCTGCTGGTCCTCGCCGTGCTCTTCCTCGTCATGCCCTCCTCCCTCGCGAGCCCCTTCGCTCCCTCGCCCGCTCCGGCGATGCCCAGCGAGAGCACGACCACGCTGCAGGCGGCGGTCTCCCACGAGACCCCCACCCCCAAGGGCGTCCCGGCGGGCATGGTCCCGATGACGGCCGCGAACCATCCTTGCTGGCCGATCCTCAAGAACCAGTCCGCTTGCATCCAGGTCGACCTCGCGAACTACTCCAATCCTGACGTCATCCCGAGCCCCTCCTCCGGTCAGCTCAACACCTCGTGGTCGCTCTACCCCCACTCGGTCGACGACATCCACTTCCAGGTGCTCTCGAGCTACGACCTCGCGAACTGCTACATCTACAACCCACCGGCGTGGCTCGGCACCTGCTCGGGCACCCACACCGGCCCCACCGCGATGTACGATGGATGGGACGCCTACCTCTATCTTACCGTGGTCGACGTGATGTGGCAGGATGTCTGCTGGTACTGCGACACCGACGGGACCCAATGGCACGCCAACGCGGGGCAGAACTGGGCCCCGGCGGTGGGCCACCCCTACAACGGTGACCCCCTGCACCACTGGGTCTACGACCTCAACATCTCCGCCTACAGCAACGGGGCCGAGAACTTCCAGAACGGCACCTGGGTCATGTGGAACGTCACCACGAACTACTGGAACGGCACCGGCTCCGGCGGGGTGCTGAACCGGGTCACCCAGTGCGCTCCCACCTGCAACGGCGGGGTCTCGGCCGCGCCGGGAATGTTCTACTACTTCACCAAGGGCTTCTGGTACTACGACAACGCCCCCCTGGGCACGACCCCTCCCTACGGGCCCAACAGCGCGAACATGGTGACGGGCGGGGGCCCCAACGCCTTCGCGGCGAACCTCAACCTCTCCTACTTCCCGAAGGTCCCCGCGGTCGGTGACCACGTCATCGTGGACATCAAGACCCAGAACGTGGAGAACTACTCCGGGGGTCTCATCGACTCGCACAACACGATCATCATCCTCAACGCCTGGTACCCCAACGGCACCTACTGGCGCTCCTGGGTGAGCCCCTTCAGCCCGCTCGCGTACCCGTACAATACCACGTGGCACGCTCGGGTCAATTTACCTGCGGACTTCTTCGCCCATAGCGGGACGAAGATCCAGTGGTTCGTCCAGGCCTACGACCAGTTCGGCCACATGATCCAGTCACGGAACTTCACCCAGATCGTCTCCACCGTGGGGAACTGCCCGAACGGGAACTTCACCCAATGTCTCAACGTGACCACGGATCCCCCCGAGATCGACACCGAAGGGTGGACCGGCTTCCTCAACACCACCCCGCCGAGCATCCCCGGGGTCGGCATCAACAGCGCGGTCAACGTCACGATCACCACCTGGAACCGCACGATCTCGATCCAGGCGGCCTACATCATCATCCACGTGAGCTACGCGACCACGGGGGGCACCGGTGCCGCGCTCTACACGATGCACCGGATCACGCTCAATCAGTACTACTTCGCCATCCCCGGGTTACCGGAAGGTAGCAACGTCACCTTCCTCATCAAAGCCTACGACTTCAACGAGACGTCGGTGCTCTCGCATCCGTTCCGGTTCTTCGTACCCTTCCAGGTGTACCCGCCTTCCGCGTACTGCTTCTTCTACGTCCAGGTCTTCGACGCGCTCACCAACCAGCCGATCAACGGCGCGAACATCACCATCACCGGTCTCGCCGGGACGATCCACATCGACACCACGACCACCATCAACGGGGTCGCCTACCCTAACGTGACGGGCCAGCAGTGGACCCCGCGATTCCTGCCGGCGAACAACACCTACACCGTCAAGGTCCAGGTCCGAGGGTTCAGCGGTGTGGGGCTATCGCCACCCGATACGATGGTGACGACGCTCTACTGTACCCACACGATGAACACCACGACCGTCATCTCCCAGCAGTCGAACTGGCGCATCTCCCTCCGCAACAGCGTGCTCAACTTCTCGATCAACGCGGCGGCCCCGCCCCCCATCTTCTCCGAAGCGGTCGCCCCCGGCATCGGTATCGGCGTCGCCGGAGGGATGATCGCCGCGGGCGTCATCCTGGTGCCGGTCTATCTGTCCTGGCGCAAGCTCCGCGCGGCGGCGGAAGCCGAGGAGAAGCGGATCACCCTATGAGGCGAGGTAACGCTGAGCTCCTGCTCGCCGTCGTGGCGATCCTCCTGGTCGTCCTGATGTTGCCCCAGGCGCCCGCCGGTGGCGCGACCTCGCACGCGCTCCCCGCCCAGGGGGCCCCCGCGGGCAACGGCGCCTCCCTCGCGGCGGCGCGGACGCTCTCCCACATGCCGCGGCCCATCGGCGCACCCTTCCTCCCGGCCCCGGCGGTCGGGCGAGCGCCATCCTCCTCGCCCAGCGCTCCCTCTTCCTTGAGCGCGACGTCAGCCTCACCCTCGGGCACCCCCACCGGACCGTGCGCCCCCAATTCTCCCTCCGCGATCGACTGGGCTCAGGACGTTAACGTCACCTTCAGCCTCTTCGACGCGAACCGGACCGCGCCTGCGATCAACCCCGTCAGCAGCTACGCGACCGCCCTCAACATCAACATCTGGACCGGCAAGGCGAACTCCATCGGCGGTGTGAGCGGCCAGATCCCCATCGAGGAGGCCTACATCACCGTCTGGGCCGTGGGCTGGAACAACCAGTCGCTCAACTCCACGTTGCCGACCGCCCCGGCCATCTTCGGGATGAAGGTGGACCCGCACAACCTGGACCATGCGTCGGGTCAGCTCAACGACTTCAAGTTCTATCCTCCCGGCTCCACGGTCTACTTCAACCTGAGCTTGGTCCAGAACGCGACGGACCCGGCGAACTGGACCTCCCAGTGCCCGGTGGGCGCCTTCAACGCCCCCTGGAACCCCGCGGTCCCCGCCCCGGCCCCGGAGCCGACCTGGGTCTACCACACCTCGAACGGCTGGCCCAGTTCCGTCTTCGAGAACGACATCACGATCACGGCGACCCCGGACGTGATGAACGGGGTGCAGCCGGATCCGTTCCAGGCCGTCTACTTCTATCTCAACTCCTCGAAGATCGGCATGCCCATCGGCGGGCCGCTCGGCGGGGCCCGCCTCTACTACACCATGGAGAACCGGACGGGGCTGCATCCCGGGGGCTCCGACTTCTGCGGGGACAACAACACCTTCGAGGTCACCTGCTACGGGGGCATCACCACGGGCGTGGGTCCGTGGTACGAACCGGGCGACATCGTGCACTTCTACTTCGAGGCGTTCGTCTCGACGCAGGTCGGCATCTACAACAAGATCTTCTCCCGACCCTACTCCTTCGTCTACGGGAACGGCGGCACGTGGTGCCAGCCGGACAGCGGCTACCAGTTCTACGGCTGGTCCGGCAGCGCGCTGCCTCCCTACCACGACCCGCTCCAGCAGAACGGCAACTACTCAGGGAGCGCCGACCCGACCACGTTGACCCTGAACGGCCCGGTGACCGAGATCGCGGTCTACACGGCGCTGGGCTCGGCGGCCTCCATCGCGCTCCGACCCGCGGTGGCGAACGTCCTCGACCCGGCGATGGTCGATGCCCCGGGCGAGGGCATCGCGGTCGCGGCCCCGTCCCCCTCGGGCCTCGCCTCTCCGGCAGCCCCCAACACGGTCGCGGTCTCCTTCACCGAGGTGGGGCTCCCCGCCGGGTCCACCTGGTCGGTCCTGCTCGGCACGCAGAACCTCTCCTCCTCCACCAGCACGATCACCTTCAGTGTCGCGCCCAACGCGAACTACGCCTACACCGTGACGAGCCCGCTCTCGGAGTTCGGACAGGCCTTCGTGCGCTACGTCGCGAGCCCGCTCGCGGGGACGGTCGCCGTGGGGAGCTCTTCCCTGTCGGAGCCGGTCAACTTCACGACGCAGGTCTTCGTGGACATCATCCAGAACCCCTGGAACGCGGGGAACGTCTCCACCAGTCCCACGGCCTACGGACACGAACGCGGTTGGTACGACAACAACACGCAGGTGTCGCTCACCTCGATCGGGTTCTTCGGGTTCGACTACTTCGTCACGATCACGGCGGGGCACTCGGTGCCCTACCCGATGGAGTACGTGGTCGACTCCTCGACCAACAACAGCCTCATCCCGGCCTTCTTCGGGATCCTGAACCTCTCCCTCGGAAGCAACAACCAGACGCTGGCCATCGCCTACGCCTATGTCTTCTTCAACGAGACCTACCTGGGGCAGGCGTTGAACGGCGTCCTCCTGATGAACGAGGCGAACAGCACCACCTACTACACGGGCGACGGGACGCAGCTCGCGGACCCCTCCGACATCGGTCCGTTCCCTCCAGGGGTCAACGTGACGCTCTACATGGTCGCGTACGACGAGCTCGGCTGTCCGCTCCGCTCACCGACCTATCACTTCCATACGGCCCAGGGTCCGCCGCCCGTGATCAACAGCCGGACGTACTTCTACGTGGTCGTCTACGACCAGGGCAAGAACAACTACGTCCCGAACGTGCCGGTCAACATCTCCAACAACACCTGGTGGGACATCTGCTACACGAACCAGTTCGGGTTCTGCTATCCGAACGCTTCGTTCTCCTCGACGCCGCTCTTCCTCTCCTACGGGGAGTACAACGTCACGGTGACCTACGGTGGGCAGACCCAGTCGGTCACCTACCAGCTCACGCCCACATCGAACAAGACCCTCACGTTCATCTTCAACTCGGCCCACCAGTCCCCGCCGATCTATTCGAGCGCCCAGCAAGGGTTCTCGGCCAATTGGCCGTACTTCCCCTTACCGCTCTTCCTGGGCATGGTGATGGGCGGGGCGTTAGGCCTGCCCATAGTGCTCATCTGGTATGAGCAGCGGCGGAAGGCCGCCGCGGAGGAGAAGCGCATCACGCTCTGAGCGGGCGTGAGCATTCCACTGAACCCACCAAGGAGACGAAGATGGCCTACGGAGGACAAGGAACGCCGCCGAACCAGTACCGACCTCGCCCCCAGGGACAGGGGAACCCCTACGACGTGATGGGGGGGTTCTACCCGGTTTCCGCACCCGGGGCCCGTCCACCGCCCCAGGGGTCACCCTACGCGCCGGTACCGGCCGGTAGGCCCGGGGCCTATCCTCCCCAGTACCGCCCGGTCCCGGTCCGCCCTCCGATGCAGCCCTACCCGGCCGGGGCGCGTCCCCCGCCCGGGGGCCTCGCGGTCCCGCCCCGTGGCGGTCCTCCGGCCGCTAGTCGGGGTCCTCCGCCCAAGAAGAAGAAGTCCTACTCGAAGGAAGAGATGGTCTTCATGGCCATCGGTCTCGGCCTCATCATCATCGGAGGCTTCCTGATCCCGACCTTCAACCTCCTGATGAACGCCCAGTCGGCCGGGCAGTTCCTCTCCTCGACCGATGCGCAGCCCCTCTCGAACGGAGGGACCCAGGCGATCATGCTCACCCCGAGCACGGTAGAACCGGGAGAGACGGTCCTCATCCTGGACCAGATCGCCTACATCCACTACGACCCGACCCAAGGGGTCACTTCGATCAATTACACCAGCATCTCGCCGCAGGACAGCCACACGCTGATGCTCTCCCAGCGTCTCTTTGGCGTTTTCAATGGCAACCTGCCCGGGCAGTACGGATTCAAGGTCGGCGATTACATCATGATGACCTTCAAGGTCGTCTCGGCGACCATCCCGGGGAACCCCAACGCGACCCCGTACCTCACCCTGGACGCTTCCTACTCCGCGACCTGGAACTCCTACTCCAACAGCTACAGCGGCATCAAGGAGTTCGCGCTGGACCCGGCGGTCATCCAGCCCTACCCCGCGCCCCTCTACGACGGGCTCTTCGTGGCGCTCATCGTCGCCGGCGCCGGGCTGTTCGCTTTCGCCCTCATGTGGCCGAAGCGGCTGAAGCGCTTCTTCAAGCTCTCCACCAAGGATCCACAACATCTCGTACCCATCGTGGTCTTCTTCCTCTCGTGCTTAGCGCTGGTCTTCCTGCCGTTCTATCCATGGTGGATGGTCCTGATCTTCTCGGTCTTCCTCGCTTTCGTCGCGCACAGGATGCCGCAGCTCGCGGTCATCTTACTCGGCATGCTGATGCTGGGCGAGGTGGGTTACCAGGCCCCCGAGCTCGGGCTCATCTTCGTGCTGGCGTTGATGCCGCTCCTCGCGGCCACGCTCGTCGATTGGCGGATCGGTCTCGGAGGCTTCTTCGTCATCGCGCTCGCCCCTTACGGCCTCTCTTTCGTGGTCCCGATCATGATGGGGATGATCTTCTCCCTCATGCTGGGCTTCGCGGTCGCGGCCGCAGGCGGCATCGTCCTCTCCATCTTCGTCACGCTGGGGAACTTCCCTGTGCTGGGCTGGATGGTCGGGAACGCCCATTCAGGGCTGCCCACGTTCGTGAACGGACATCCGCAGGACCTCAATCCGGTACGTTGGAACTGGTCCTTCGGTGACTTCTGGAACGCCTACGCCAACATCGCGAGCCCCAACAGCCAGGTGCTCGCTCAGGGTACCCAGGGCATCTCTGCCTTCTGGTCACCCCTCACGATGATCGCGGTCTGGTGCGTAGCCACCTGGCTCGCGCATATGCTCATCCTGGACCGCACCAAGATGACCCCCTCCCGCTGGGCGAAGCACTCGCTCGTCGGGGGCGGCCTCATCACGGGCGTCGCGTTCGGTGAGCTCATCGCCTTCAACCAGTTCCAGGGCCCGGCGGGCATCCTGGTGGTCGGGGTCATCCCCGCGATGCTCTGCGCGACCGCGGCAGGGATGGTGCTCCGCGAGACCTTCCAGGCCTACTTCACCAGCAAGCTCGGAGGGACGGCGGTCGGTACCCGGGTCGCCGAGATGAGCCACCTCCACAAGGTCTCCTTCGAGATGGTGGGTGGCCTGGGCGACGTGAAGGCGGACATCAAGGAGTCGATGATCATCCCGCTGATGCGCAAGGACGTCACCTCCAAGTTCGGCCTGGAGCCCCCGAAGGGGATCCTGCTGTTCGGCCCTCCCGGCTGCGGGAAGACCATGCTCATGAAGGCGCTCGCGAACGAGCTGGGCGTCGAGATGATCTCGGTCAAGTGCTCGGACCTGATGAGCAAGTGGTACGGTGAGTCCGAAGGGAAGGTCGCCGAACTGTTCAAGACCGCGAAGGAGCGCGCGCCCTGCATCCTCTTCATGGATGAGGTCGATGCGCTCGCCAAGCGCCGTGACATGTACAGCGCGGACGATGTCTCGCCCCGTCTGCTGTCCATCATGCTCTCGGAGATGGACGGTATGGACAAGACGGGCGGTGTCATCATCGTGGCCACCACGAACAAGCCCGAGATGATCGACCCGGCCATGATGCGTCCTGGCCGTCTCGACAAGATCATCTACGTGCCGCCGCCGGACTTCAACGAGCGCTCCGACGTGATCAAGGTCCACCTGTTCGGGAAGCCTGTCTCCCCGGACATCGACCTCACCGAGATCGCGAAGAAGACCGAGCGGTTCTCCGGCGCCGACCTTGCGAACCTCGTGCGCGAGGCTGCGACCATCGCCATGAAGCGCTCGATGATGACCGGGGTCGCCTCGATCATCTCGATGGAGGACTTCCGGACCGTCATGCCCCGCATCAAGCCCTCGATCAGCCTCAGGATGATCGAGGAGTACGAGCGGCTCAAGATGGACTTCGAGCGTAAGATGCACCAGGTCCAGCGGGCCGAGCGCAAGGTCGTCGTGAAGTGGGACGACGTGGGCGGTCTCGAGGACATCAAGAAGGCGCTCAAGGAGTACGTCGAGCTCCCGCTGACGAAGCCCGAGCTGATGGAGGAGTACAAGCTCAAGACCGGCCGAGGGATCCTGCTCTTCGGTCCCCCCGGTTGCGGCAAGACCCACATCATGCGGGCCGCGTCGAACGAGCTCAACGTGCCGATCCAGATCGTGAACGGTCCGGAGCTGGTGAGCGCTCTCGCCGGTCAGAGCGAGGCCGCCGTGCGTGACATCCTCTACCGTGCGCGTGAGAACTCGCCCTCGATCGTGTTCTTCGACGAGATCGATGCGCTCGCGAGCAAGGAGTCGATGAAGACCCCCGAGGTCTCGCGTGCCGTGAGCCAGTTCCTGACGGAGATGGACGGGATCAAGCCCAAGGACCGTGTCATCATCGTCGCGACGACCAACCGTCCGCAGATCCTCGACCCGGCGCTGCTGCGTCCGGGCCGGTTCGACAAGATCTTCTACGTGCCCCCGCCCGACCTCAAGGCGCGCTCGGACATCTTCAAGATCCACTTGAAGGGCGTCCCGTGCGACGGCGAGGTCGACTACGACCTCCTGGCGCTGGGGACCGAAGGGTACTCAGGGGCCGACATCGCTTCCATCGTCGACGAGGCGAAGCTCATCGCGCTCCGCGAGCAGCTGCGCTCCGAGCCGGGAGGTGGCCGTGGCGGCGGTCCGGGGAGCCCCCAGAACGACCTCAGGAGCTTCCTCGAGCGCGGCGGACAAGGCGGCGCGGGTGGCCCACGCCGGGTCATCGGCGTCAAGATGTCGAACCTGCTGGAGGCCATCGGCAAGACCAAGAGCTCCGTCACCCCCGAGACGCTGGAGTGGGCCCAGTCCTTCATCCAGACCTACGGGACGCGGCAGTAGGGAACGTCGAGGGCACCTAGAGAAGGAAGGACGGGAGAGGAGGAAGCACCATGGACATCCCGCTGTTCGGACTCGCCCTTCTGACCTTCGCCGTGCTCTATCTCGGGCTGAACGTCTTTCTGTTCTGGACGCTCGTGATCACGCTCCTCGTGATCATGATGTACCTCGCGGTACGCTGGAGAGCGGTCCACGAGAACTATCCGCACGGTCTAGGCGATACGATCCAGTTGATCATCCTGATCTCGATCACCTGGGTGCTCTTCGTCTTTCTCGGACCCAAGGACTACAACAACTCCATCCCCTTCCTGGGGCAGGGGTTAACCTACGACACGCCGAACTGGAGCGTGGTGATCACCATCGGGGTGTTCTTCATGTTCCTGGTGCTGATCATCTTCGCCGTGCTCCTGCCTTACCTGCAGGGCCGCATCTCCATGGGTGGGGGCGGCGGCGGCGACGACAGCGGGAAGGGCAAGGTCGGCGTCGGGGCGTGAGCGTCCCGGCGTCCCTTCGTGGGCCGGTCAGCGCTAGGGCCTGGGGAGAGCCTCCCCAGGCCTCCTCCGGGAGGGGGGACGCTTCCCACGGGCCCCCTCGATGGGCCCCCTGCGGGTCCTCCTCTCCGGCCCCAAGTCTTAAGCCGGTGCGTCGGTGGGTGCCCACATGCCCACCGGGAACGCGCTCACCGAAGAGCGTCGGCACAAGCGCGAGAAATGGAGGGAGGGGGGCGACGAGCCCTATCCCCACGGGTTCCCTGGCCGGGTCTCCCTGGCCTCGGTCCGAGCGGAGGTCGCCGGGCGGGAGCCGGGCAGTGAGCTCGCGGGCACCCTCCGCCGCGTAGCGGGCAGGGTGCTGACCATCCGGCAGCACGGCAAGACCGCCTTCGTGCCCCTGCGGGACCAGAGCGGTGAGCTCCAGCTCTTCCTGCGGGTCGATGACCTGGGGGAAGCGGGCTACCAGCGGACGCTGGACACCCTCGACCCTGGCGATCTCGTAGGGGCCGAGGGGGTCCCCGTGGTCACTCGGAGGGGCGAGCCCTCGCTCCGTGCCTGCTCGGTCAAACTCCTCGCGAAGGCGCTGCGGCCCCCCCCGGAGAAGTGGCACGGTCTCGTGGACACCGAGGCGCGGCTCCGGCAGCGCTACGT
This sequence comes from Thermoplasmata archaeon, assembly GCA_027306505.1. Taxonomy (GTDB): domain Archaea; phylum Thermoplasmatota; class Thermoplasmata; order Lutacidiplasmatales; family UBA184; genus JAKAAX01. Next base: position 62,877 of record DAHUZP010000018.1, read on the forward strand.
GGACCTGCTCTCCTCCCCGGAGGTCCTGCGGAGCTTCGAGGGCCGCTCCGCGCTCCTCGCCGAGATGCGACGCCTCCTCAGTGCCGAGGGCTTCCTCGAGGTGGAGACCCCGGTCCTCGGACGCGTCGCGTCCGGGGGGCTCGCCCACCCCTTCGTGACCCACTACCGGTTCCTCGAGGAGGACTTCCGCCTCCGCGTCGCTCTCGAGCTACCTCTCAAGCGACTGCTCGTGGGCGGGTTCGAGAAGGTCTTCGAGATCGGGAAGGTCTTCCGAAACGAGGACCTCGACGCGGACCACAGCCCCGAGTTCACGATGATGGAGCTCTACTGGGCCTACGCGGACTACGGCGACGTCCGCGGTCTCGTCGAGCGCCTCACGCAGGCGCTCGCGAGGGCGGCCGCACCCTACCTGCCCAAGGAGGAGGCGGAGCAGCGGGTCCGGGACTTCACGCCCCCCTACGCGACCGTGGACTACGTGGAGAGGCTCGAGAAGGAGAGCGGCATCTCAGGGATCGTCGAGCTTCCCCGGGAACGTCTCCTCGAGCTCGCCCGAGGGGTCGGAGCGAAGGTCTACGCCTCCATGAGCCACGGGGCCGCGCTGGACAAGCTCTTCGGGCACTACGTGGAGTCGCGGTTCGAACGGCCGACCTTCGTGCTGGACTACCCGCTCGAGACGACCCCCCTCGCGAAGCGTCACCGCTCGAAGCCCGGCCGGGTCGAGCGGTTCGAGCTCTTCTACCGGGGGATCGAGCTCGGCAACGCCTACACCGAGCTCAACGACCCGGACGACCAGGAGGCGCGCTTCCGCGAACAGCTCCCTCCCCCGAGCGGCCCTGGCGGAGCGGACGCCCAGGAGGAGACCTACGCCTACGACGAGGACTTCGTCGAGGCGCTCCGCTATGGGATGCCTCCCGCGGGCGGGCTGGGGATGGGCGTCGACCGTCTGGTGATGGCGATGCTGGGCCTCTCCTCGATCAAGGACGCGATCCTCTTCCTCCCGACCCGTGCCCGGCCCACGGGGCCCTCCATCGAAGGCCCCGGTCGGGGGGACGCGGGCGGCGCGGGGCCCTAGTCGCCTCTCTCGGGAAGAGTTCGCCGACGCGCTTATAAACCTCCGAGAGTGCAAAACTCGGGCCACTGGCCCAAAGGTGAACGACCGATGGCAATGGACAAGATCAGCCTCGCCGACGCGCGAAAGATCGCCGACAAGAAGGGGCTCAAGCCCGGTCGCGTGAAGGGCACGAAGGGGATCCAGTTCACGCGCGGACGCAACAACCGGATCGAGCCCATCGCGTGGGACGACTTCGAAACGACGCTCAAGAAGCGCCGGCTCGCGGTCTACGAGTCTGGCGGTTACATGAAGGTCATGAAGGCCTGAAGGGCCTTCTGGTGCTCACCCGCCCCATCGCACAACCCTTTCCCTTCCCAACGACCTCCGGGCCAGAGACCGGGTAGGGTCCTGGCCAGCCCCCAGCTCCTTCGGTCCAGCCTGCTCTCTTCTCGATCCCTGTCCATCCAGGCGAGAGCGCCCGTCGGCCCCGTCGTACGATCGAGCGTTCTCGGTCCTGAGCCCTCTTCGCTCGGTCGCGTTCTAGCATGATGCGGAGACTGGCCCACACCGATCGCTGGTTGCGGGCCACCGGGTGGGGACCGGTGAGGGGCAGGTGAAGCGCGGACCTGGGTCGACCCGTAGCCCTGGATCTCGTGTCGATGGTCCTCCAGGGTGGGCGGACGCAGAAACAGCCCGGGATGTCCGGTCTGAGGACCGAACCACACATCCCCTTGTGTCGATGTCCAGGATAGCGGAGCCCCGGTGAAGGGCAGCTGGTCACCTTCGTCGCGCCTGGAAGGACCGCGCGGAGGATTCGCCGGGCCTGCCGAGGTCGTCCTTCGAGCCCTCTTGGTGCATGGGCGATATAGGCGTCGGCCTCGGGCGAGCGCGTGGTCCGGACCCCTCTCAGCGCCCTGCCGAGCCCGCGGCGGGCGGGCGCGGGGGGGGGGTTCGTCCTACGGAGAGGACCGAGGGGGCAGTAGGGAGGGACGCGAGCCCTCGCCACTTGGTCCGTGCACGCGATCTTGCTCGGGCCACGCGGCCTCGTCTCCCCGGGCTGAACGCTCGATTGGGCGGCTCAGGAGACCTGGTAGAGCTGGAAGTTCTCCGAGAGGAAGACCGTCACCGACCCGGAATAGGTGTCCCAGAACACCAGATTGAGCGACTGACCTGACTCCGCGCTGATGTTGACACTGACCGAGCTTCCCGAGACATGGATGCATCCACCGGTTCCCGAGGGCGAAGGGCACCAGAGCGGGGACACGGCGGCGCCGGAGGTGAACTGGGAATACTGCAGGTCGGTCATGATCGCGACCTGCGCCTTGTTGCAGGTCGCCTGGGGAGCCCCCGCGCAGCCCAGGACCTGGAAGATGGCGGAGACCGAGACGTTCTGGGCATTGCCGCCCGGGCCCACGGGTCCCACCGTCGGGACCTGGAAGGGCCAGTCCTGAGCGTTCGCCACGCCGGAAGGGAGAGAGACGTTGAGCACCTGGGTGATCGGTGAGGCAGAGAGCGTTCCCAGGACGGTCACGACGACCGTCTGGGCCACCGTGTTGCCTGTGTTGTCATACACCGACACCGTCGCAGTATAGGCGCCTTCTGAGACGTAGGAGTAGCTCCCGGACGCCGTGTTGGAGGTCCCGCCGTCGCCAAAGTCCCAGCTGTAGGTGTAGGGCCCCTGTCCACCGGACGCGGTCGCCTGGTAGCTGACCTGGAGGGGGTGAGGCCCCGTGCCGGGGGAAATTGAGGCTTTGACCGACAGCGGGAGATTGAGGACCCCGGAGAGATAGAGGGGAAGGATGGTCGTGACCAGGATGATCAGGACCACAAAGACCGCGACCGCGATCTTGCCCTTGCGCCCCATCTTGCTGGGGGTAGGGGCCGGGGCACCGCCCATCGCGAAGGTGATGTTGGCGGACGGGGGGGGAGGTGCTGGTTGTGGCGGGGGAGCGTTGGGGGCGAACTTGGTGCCGCAGTACCGGCAGACGACCATCCCATCGGGTCCCGCGGGAGGCAGGTCCGCACCGCAGTTGGGACAATTGTTGGCGTGCATGGAGGGCAGGGGTGCCCCCGTTGCACTGCTGGCGCCCCCGTCCACCGGTCGGTCGACCTCAGTTCGATGGAACCCTCGCGGTCTAAAGGACTTTCTGCGTCGCCCCATCGTCCACCGCTGCCGGGAAACCCAGGGTCCAGGACGTTCGGTGCCCAGGGCAGGCGATCTTCGCGATCGCGCCCCCCTGGTTGGGCCTGAGAAGGACGAGCCCTGTCCGGCCCTCCACGGCCGCGTCGGCCCGCGACCAGGCTGCGACCTTCCCCGTCGCTTACGGAGTCTTTCCCCAGAGGAGGTGTTCAGGGGAGTCCTTCGCGGAGGTTATCTCTTCGGCAAACGTCCCCTGGACTCCCGATGTCAGCCTCATTGCCCCCGCCCCTGCTCATCCGCAACCTGACGGTCTCCTACGGGAGCGTCCTCGCGGTGGACCGTCTCAACCTTACGGTGCAAGCCGGGGAGATCTACGGTCTCATGGGCTCGAACGGAGCCGGCAAGACCTCCACGATGAAGTCCATCGTGGGGCTGGTCGCTCCTGCCTCCGGTTCGGTCCGGGTGGTCGGCCTCGACCCGGCCGTCAATTCGATTGAGGTCAAAGCGGCGGTAGGGTACGTCCCGGAGGCGCCGCTCCTCTACGACGCGCTCACCCCGCGGGAGTTCCTGGAGTTCGTCGCCTCGATCCGGATGCTCAAGGCGGACCGGTACGCGGGGCTCGTCCACGAGCTCATCGGCGCCCTCCAGATCGGCCCGGACATGGACCGGCCCCTGGCGACGCTCTCCAACGGCACGCGCCAGAAGCTCATGCTGGTCGCGGCCTTCCTGCACCGCCCAGCGCTGCTCGTCCTCGACGAGCCCTTCAACAACCTGGACCCGCGCTCGGTGCGGATCATGAAGGACCTCCTCATCGCCTATGTTCGGGGGGGCAACCGCGCCGCGCTGTTCTCGACGCACACGGTCGAGGTCGCCGAGCGACTGTGCCACCGTCTGGGGATCCTGGACCGCGGCAAGCTACAGGGGGAGGGAACCCTCGCGGAGCTTCGGGAGAAGATCCAGCGACCGGAAGCGACCCTCGAAGAGGTCTACCTCGGTCTCACGACCGAAGGGGTGGCGGTGAGCCGGGCGGCTCAGATGCTCAGCAGCCGGGTGTAGAGGACGCAGGAGGGCCCCACGGTGTCGACCATCGCCCCGTCCCCGTCCTCCTCCGGCGCGGGAGCCCCGCCCTCGGGTGCCGAGGGACCCCGCACGAGCGCGGCGGCCGAGAGGCCCCCGAGGCAGGACGCCCTCCCACCCGAGGCGACCCCGCCCCTCCCCGTGGGCCTCACCTGGGGCCAGTGTTGGAGGGTCGCCGGGATCGTCTACGACGAGTTCACCTTCCAGTCCATCTACGCGCTGAAGCAGGGGAACACCTCGGTCCTCCTGGAAGGCAAGCGCGGCGAGGACGCCGTCAAGAAGGCGAGGACCCGCGTCGCCCAGTCGAAGGGCATGGTCGCCTTCCTGCTCTTCATGGTCATCGTCGGAGGCGCGTTCGCGCTCTCCAGCACGATCTTCCGCATCCTGGGCCAGGGACTACCGCTCGGGGACTACACGATCTCGGTGATCTCCGGAGAGCTGCTGCTCATCTTCTCCCTCCTCTGGATGACAGGGCTCCAGGTCGCCCCGACGCTCCTCGGCTCCCGGGTCTTCCCCCTCCTGGCCACCCTCCCTCTCACCCGAAGGGACATGCAGAGGATCGGGCTCCTCGTCTTCGCGAGGATCTTCGACGCTCCGGCGCTCACCGCCTTGATCTTCTTCCCCCTCGCCGTGGGCTGGGTCACGGGGAGCGTCGCGGGGGCCCTCGTCCTTGCGGTGGGGACCTTGGTGACCGTGGTTCTCGCGTGCACGGTCTCCCTGGTGACCGCACGGTTCTTCCTCGTCCGAGTGAGCGGGGCGCGGGGTGGGCGCAGAGGGTCCATCCTCGTGCGGTGGGTCTATCTCCTGATCTGGAGCCTCCCCAGCATCGCGATCACGGCCTTCGTGAGCTTCTCGACCGAGATCCTGAGCGGGCTCAGCTACTGGGAGAGCCAGAACCCCAGCGCGTTCCGTCTGCTCCTGCTGGCCTACCCCTTCCCGTTCTCCTACCTCGCGAGCGTCGTGGTCTACCCGAGCCTCAACGTCTACGGGAGCCTCGGCGACCCTGTCTTCTGGGCGGTCACGGCGGGCTACCTCCTGCTCGCGGCCATCTGCGCGAGGTGGCTGCGCACCGCGCCGCTCGAGATGGCGCTCCTCTCTCCCCGGAGCTCCCGGCAGTTAGAGGAGGTCACGACGGAGCTCCGCACGAGCTCCCCCGCCGGGGCGATCCTCCACAAGGACATGCGGATCGCTTCGCGCACGCCGGGCTACGCCTTCCTGATCCTTCTCCCGCTGCTGGACGCCTTCATCCTGGGGCTCTCGACCAACGTCTCCCAGCCTAGCCCGGCCGCGGCGGACAGCTTCGCCTTCGCGGCGGTCATCGTAGCGGCGCTGCTCGCGACGTTCTTCGGACCCGCGTTCTTCGCGACGGAGGTGATGGGCTACTCCTTCACCCGGACGCTCCCCATCACCCGGAGGACCCTGCTCTTCGGGAAGGCGGCCCTCATCCTGATGATCTACGTCTCCGCGTCCGTCCTGGTCATGGCGCTCGTCGCCGCCCGCATCTCCGCTCCGCTCCCCTTCGCGCTCTTCGCGGCGGCCGAGCTGCCCGGGGTCCTCGCCGCGGCCTTCCTAGAGCTCGGGGTGCTCTTCCACAAGGCGGAGGAGAAAGGGATCCCGATCACGAACCTCTACTCGGGCGCCTGGTGGGCGATGCTGGTCACGGCCCCCGGTATGCTCGTTGCCGGCCTTCCCCTGCTGGTCTACTACTTCGGGGAGAGAATCTATGATATTGCCGTCGCGCTACCCTCGATGGCGCTGACCGCTACGGTCCTGCTCCTGCTAACGGCGAGCTGGGCGATATGGGGAGGACCGAGGTCGGCCGCCGCATGACGTTGAAGGCACAGGACACGGCAGCGCGCGAGGGGAGTCCCCAAACCCCCGGGGGAGGGGAGGCAGGTCGACCGGCCGAAGGCCTGCCCAAGCGCTACGATCCCTCGTCGTTCGAGGCGAAGTGGCAGTCCTACTGGGAGGAGCAGGGGTACTTCCGGGCCCCCGACCTCCCAGGCCGGGGCCCCCACTGGACCATCGTGTTCCCTCCCCCCAACGTGACGGGGATCCTCACCTTCGGACACAGCCTGCAGGGCACGACGCAGGACCTCCTGTGCCGCTGGCAACGGATGAAGGGCGTCCCTACGCTCTTCCTCCCCGGGCTCGACCACGCGGGCGTCGCAACGCAGATGGCGGTGCGCAAGCACCTGGAGAAGCAGGGGGTCAACGCCTCGGCCCTCTCCCGGGACGCGCTCCACGGCCACATCGAAACGTGGCGGAAGGAGAAGGAGGTCTACATCCGGCGCCAGCTCACCTCCCACGGGTTCTCGATGGACTGGTCACGGTACGTCTACACGATGGACCCCCGCTACTGCGAGGCCGTGCGGACGGCGTTCCTTACCCTCTATCGCCAGGGCCGGATCTACCGGGCCGAGCGGATGGTCAACTGGGACCCGAAGCTCCTCACGGCGCTCTCCGACCTCGAGGTCATCCCCAAGGAGACCCGGGGGACGCTCTGGTACATCCGCTACCCTTCCTCGGACCCCGATGCGGCCGGTCGGGGGGAGGGCCTCGTGGTCGCGACCACCCGACCCGAGACCATGTTCGGGGACGTGGCCGTCGCGGTCCACCCGGACGACGAGCGTTACAAGCCCTGGGCGGGGAAGGAGGTCCAGTTGCCCCTCACGGACCGCAAGGTCCCGGTGGTGACCGACCCGGCGATCGACCTCACCTTCGGCACCGGGGCGCTCAAGGTGACGCCCTCCCACGACAGGGCCGACCACGATATCGCCCTGCGTCAGAAACCCCTGCCCTCCAAGCGCGACACGATCGACGAGCGGGGTCGTCTCTCCGGAGAGTTCGTGCCGGAGCGCTTCCGGGGCTTGGAGCGGTTCGCCGCCCGAAAGGCGGTGGTCTCGGAGCTCCGCGAGAAGGGCCTGCTCGTGCGGGAGGAGCCCCACGTGCACAACGTGGGCCACTCCGAGCGCAGCGAGGTGCCGATCGAGCCCCGCCTCTCGACACAGTGGTTCGTGGACACCTCCCAGATGGGCGCGCGAGCGCTCAGCGCCGTTCGCGACGGCGACATCCACATCGTGCCGGAGCGGTGGGTGAAGACCTACTACAACTTCCTGGAGAACCTCGAGCCCTGGTGCATCTCCCGCCAGGTGGTCTGGGGCCACGAGATACCGGTCTGGTATTGCGACGCCTGCGGGGCCTACGACGCCTACGAGGCGCCGCCGAAGCGCTGCCCCAAGTGCGGAGGCGAGGAGCTCCACCAGGACCCGGACGTGCTCGACACGTGGTTCTCCTCCTGGCTGTGGCCCTTCGCGACGCTGGGTTGGCCGGGGCGGACGAAGGACCTCGAGCGGTACTTCCCGGTGTCGGTGCTCGGCACCGGGTCGGACATCGTGTTCTTCTGGGTCGCCCGGATGATCATGGGGAGCCTCCAGTTCCTGGACGTCCCGCCTTTCCCCTACGTCTACCTCACGGGGATCCTCACCGACCGGCAGGGACGGAAGCTCTCGAAGCACCTGGGGAACTCCCCCGACCCGCTGGAGCTCATCGAGCAATGGGGGGCGGACGCGTTCCGGTTCGCGCTCCTCTTCCCGATCCCGGTGGAAGAGGGCGGTGCCTGGGACCCCCAGCGCATGATGGAGGGGGCGCGGAACTTCCTCACGAAGGTGTGGAACCTCACGCGTCTGCTCGCTCCTTCCGTTCCTGCCGAGCCGGGGAACGATCGCTCGCCCCCGGACCACCGCGCGGAGGGGGCGCTGCTCGACGCGGGAGCCCCTTTGATGGACCGCTGGATCGCCTCTCGCTGGTCGCGCACCGCGGAGGAGGTGGACTCCCGGCTCACGGCCTTCGACCTCACCGGGGCCGCCGGGGCGCTGCACCAGTTCCTCTGGCACGAGATGGCCGACTGGTGGGCGGAATCGGCGAAGGACCGCCTCGCCGGTCGCGACGGCCCGAAGACCGAGGCCTCCACCCGGCGACTCGGCCTCTCCGTGCTGGAGCGCACGCTCCGCCTACTGCATCCGTTCGCTCCGCACCTCACGGAGGAGCTGGGGCACCACCTCTCGCCGAAGGGCACCGCGATGGCGGTGGCCCGGTGGCCCGCCCGCGACGAGCTTCCCCGTGACCCGGTCGCGGAGGCGGAGGTCGCGGCGCTGCAGGAGCTGGTGCGCGGCATCCGCACGCTCCGGGCGGAACTTCGGATCCCCCCGGACGTCCAGCCGGAAGCCTACCTGCGCCCGCGCAGCGGTCCGGCCCTCGAGCTCTTCCGCCGACCGGCCGACCTCGCGGTCATGGTCCAGCTCTCGCGCATCGGGTCGATCGCTCCCCTCGGACCGAGCGAGTCCCCCCCGGAGGGCTGTCGCGCGCTCGTGACGGCGTCAGGGGAGATCTTCCTCCGGCCGCCGAAGGGGACGGCGGAGAGGCCGCCGGAAGGGCTCCAGGCCCTCCGGAAGGAGCGGGAGCTGGTCGCCCGTCTCCTGGAGAAGGCCGACCAGCGACTGAAGGACCCGACGTTCGTCGACCGGGCCCCCCCCAAGGTACGCGACGAGGTGTTCGCGAAAGCGAAGGAGCTGCGCGAGCGGCTCACCCTGCTCGACCAGCACCTCGCGGGCGAGGCCCCTGTGGGACCGTGAAAGGGCAGGGCCCCGTGCCACCGCCCGAGCTCGAGCTCGTCGCCTTCGACATGGACGGCACCCTGGTGGACGTGGTGAGCTCCTGGGCGGAGGTCCACCGGCACTTCGGTGACTCCAACGAGGAGGCGTTGCGCGCCTTCATGGCCGACGAGATCGACGACGAGGAGTTCACCCGGCGGGACCTCGCGATCTGGCTGCGGCACAAGCCGGACATCAGCCGCGACGACCTCGTCGAGATCCTCGCCCACGTCCCCCTCATGCGGGGCGCACGGGAGCTCTTCGAGAGGCTGCGGCAACGGGGGCTCACCACCGCCATCGTGAGCGGGGGACTGGATGTGCTCGCCGAGCGGATCCAGCGGGAGCTCGGGGTCGACTTCGTCTTCGCGAACGGATTCGAGCTCCACGACGGGGGGGGCCTCGCTCGCGGGATCGTCCGGGTCCCGGTGAAGCAGAAGGAGCGCGTCTTGCGGGAGCTGCAAGGGAGGTTGGGGGTCGCTCCCCTCGCCACCGCCTCGGTGGGGAACTCCGAGATTGACGTCGGGCTCTTCCGCGCCTCCCGGGTGGGGATCGCCTTCGCGCCGGACGACGACATCGTCCGCCGCCACGCTACGCTGGTGGTCGAAGAGCACGACCTCCGCCGGCTCATCCCCGTCCTGGCGCCCTGAGGGGTCCTTCCCCCTCCGTGAGGGCTCCCTCCGGGCCTTTAAGAAGCCCGGGCGGGTCGGTCCGCCATCATGGCCGCCGCCGGTTACGAAAGCTTGCTGGACCGAGCTCGGTCGCTCCTTCCAGCCACGCCGAAGAGGTCCGAGCGGTTCACCGTACCCAACCCTGAGGTCATGTACGACGGGAAGGCCACGGTGATCCGTAACCTCAAGGACGTGGGGGAACAGCTGAGGAGGGAGCCCGAGCACATCCTGAACTTCCTCGCGAAGGAGATGGGATGTCCCGGGGTCATGGACGGCCCCCGCGGCGTGCTCAAGAGCAAGATCTCCCAGGACCAGATGGCCACCAAGATCCGGGAGTACACCGACCGCTTCGTCATCTGCAGCGAGTGCCACCGGCCCGACACGCATCTCGACAAGGCGGGACGCGTCCCGATGCTGGTGTGCGAGGCCTGCGGTGCCCAGCGCCCGGTCCACGTCCGCCGCGTCGCGGTGTCGGAGAAGCCCAAGGGCCCGGTGATCGTCGGAGAAATCTACAAGCTGCCCATCGAGGACATCAGCCGTCGCGGGGACGGGGTCGCCCGAAAGGAGGGGTTCGTCATCTTCGTGACGGGGGCCCGGCAGAAGGGGGTCACCGTGAAGGTCAAGATCACCAAGGTCGTCGGCAACACGGGATTCGGGACCCTCGAGCCGTAGACCGGCCTTCGACCATGCGGTCACTCCAGAGCCTGGGGCTCCTCGGCCTCTACGTGGGCTCCCAGGTCACGGCCCTCGCGCTGGCCCTCCCCTACATCCACGCGGGGCTGCAGACCAACGCGAACCCCAACTCCGTCACCGACATCCTGCCCTTCATCATCGCCATCGTGGCGATCCCGCTCCTCATCCTAGGGATCGCGAAGTTCGCTCCGAACCGGGTCTCGATGATCAAGTACTTCATCCTCTTCGCGATCTGTCTCTCCCTCGTCTTCACCCTGGGTCCCTCGCTCGACCTGATCCTCCCCGGACCGTTCAGCCTCCAGGGGGGGTTGGGCTCGATCGACCTCGGGTTCTACTTGGGCGCCTTCGTGACGGCCCTGGTCTTCTTGCTGCTCCTCTTGGAGCCCCAGTGGTACGTCGTGGACATCGTGGGCTACCTCGCCGCGGGGAGCCTCACCGCGATCCTGGGGATCTCGCTGGGCATCCTCCCGGTCCTGATCCTGCTCGCGGTGCTGATGGTCTACGATGCGGTCGCGGTGTACGGGACGAAGCACATGATCTCGCTCGCCGACGTCGTCTCGGACATGAAGCTCCCGATCCTGCTCGTGATGCCGACGGAGCCTTCCTTCGACTACACCGCGAGCCCCTCGATGAAGGAGGCCCGGGCCAAGGTGAAGGCGGCCCCGGAGGAGCGGGAAGCGACGTTCATGGGGTTGGGCGACGTCGTCATCCCCGGCGTCCTCGTCGTGAGCTCCTTCGTCTATGTCGCCCACAGCTCCCCGTTCCTCCCGGGGGTCCCCGCGAACCTCCTGGTCGCCCTCGCGGCCATGGCGGGCTCGCTGCTCGGCTATGCCATCCTCATGTTCCTGGTCTCCCGGGGCAATCCCCAGGCGGGGCTCCCCTTCCTCAACGGGTTCGGGATCCTCGGGTACGCGCTCGCCTACGTGGCGCTCTTCCACTCCGTCACCCTAGGCATCTCCTGGCCCGTGTTCTGAGGGGCCGGACCGCCGCTGAGCGGGGTCCTCGTCCGTCCGTTCCGGAGGGCCCGACCGTGGAGCGAGACGGTCCAGGACCTCGTTCTCCCGGCGGTGGAGGCGTGCCCGGGCGGCGTGGACACGCTTCTCCTCGAACTGGGGGAGGATGGAGATGGTCCTGGTGAGCCAGACGGAGCCCAGGATGAGGCGGAACCCGGTGAAGAACAGCACCGCGACGACGACCACTCCTGCGCTCGAAGGGGCGTACCTCGAGAGGAGCTCCGAGGCTCCGAGCGCCCGGGAGATGGAAGGGACCAGGAGCAGAAGGGCGCCCAGGACCACCGAGAGCAGGAAGAGCGCTCCCAGGACGAGCCCCAGGTGGAACCGGCGCCGGAGCCGGGGCGGAAGGGCCCGGACCCGGGCCCGTAGGTCCTGCTCTCGGGCGCTCATGGTCGAGGCCAGCCGGACGTGTCCGGGCAGGAGCGCGACGAGCGCCTCCAGCCGGTCACGCGCGACGCGGACCGGACGGTCGACCATGGCGAGGACCGTGGTGGGGGGCTCCTTCAGCCGGTGCAGGTGGAGGTCCAGCGAACCCACCACGTCGTCCACGGCTCCCTTGGCGAGGCGGACGACGAGGGAGGACCCCACGAAGGCCTCGGACCAGGGGACCAACCGGTCGATCTCCTCTCCCAGCCCCCGGAGGGTCTGGTAGGTCAGTTCCAAGACCTCCGGAAGGTCCCGTGGCGGGCCCTCGTGCGGGGGGTCCGCGGGGAACCCACAGAGCACTTCCAGGCCTCCCCGGAGGGAAGCCACGCTGGCGCGGGAGGGGGGCGCAGGGGATCCTTCCCGAGTGGGCACGGGCGGCGGAACGTCCCCCGGTTTAAGTCGACCCGCCGAGCGAGGAGGAGGACGGGGGTCCCCAACCCCCGTTCAGCGGGCTTATCCACCCCCGTCCTTGGTCCCGGGCGATGGCGCGCCGTCGACCGGTCCGAGACATCACGGCCCGGGACCTACGCTCCCCCAGCGACATGCTCCGGGCCTTCGACCAGGCCGGCGGCTTCTCAGCGAAGGGTGTCGCCCAAGCCCTCGACATCCTCGAGGGGATGGCCCGGGACCGCGCTTCGACGATCTTCCTCTCCTTCCCAGCGGACCTGGTGGCGACCGGGACCCGGGGTGTCCTCGCTGAGATCATCCGGCGGCGCCTGGTCGACGTGGTCATCACCACCTGCGGAACGTTGGACCACGACCTCGCGCGGGCGTGGAAGCCCTACTTCGAGGGTGACTGGCTGATGGACGACCGTCAGCTCGCACGCCGTCACGTGTACCGCCTGGGGAACGTTGTGATCCCTCAGGACAACTACGGGGGGGTCGTCGAGCGCAAGATGCGCCCCTTGCTCGACCGACTGTGGGCGAAGGGCGTCCGAAAGCTCTCCACCAAGGACCTCGCCTGGGCCATCGGCGAGGACATGGGGGCGAAGCGCGGGGCGGGGTCGATCTGCCGGGCGGCCTTCGAATCCCAGGTCCCGATCTACATCCCCGGACCCACGGATGGCGCCGTGGGGAGCCAGGTCTGGCTCTACTGGCAGGACCACCGAGAACTCTCCTTCGACCTCCTCCGGGACGAGCAGGACCTCTCCGACCTCGTCTTCGAGGCGAAGCGGACCCATGCCCTCATCCTCGGCGGAGGCATCTCCAAGCACCACGTGATCTGGTGGAACCAGTTCCGGGGGGGTCTCGACAGCGCCGTGTACGTGACCACGGCCGTGGAATGGGACGGATCCCTCTCCGGCGCCCGCCTGCGGGAGGCCGTCAGTTGGGGGAAGATCAAGCCCAACGCCCAGCAGGTCACCGTGGAAGGTGACGTGACGGTCCTGCTGCCCCTGCTCGTCGGGGCCCTCCTTCAGCGTGTGCCCAAGCCCCGGGTCCCCCAGCGAAAGGGCTGAAGGGGGTCGCCCTACCCCACCTGTCCCCTCGGGAGGGCGGCCCGGCCCGTGGCCCCAGACCCGCCATGGGTCCCACCCCCCAGCCTCCCGTGCTAGGGTGTCTTCCCCCCCGCCGCGTGTCGAGCGGTCGTGGACAAACGTTCAATTAGTGAGCGCGGGTTCTCCCATGAGACGGCCGGTCTCAATCGTGCCGTCGGAGTTAGAAACCCTTGATGCCCCACGTGCGCCAACCCACGAGCGTCCTAGCCGCCGTACTGACCCTTGGCCTCCTTGTGGCGATGAGCTTGGCCGCGGGGACCGCTCACGCGGCCTCTCCGCAACCTGCCTCCGGCGGGAACACCCAGACCTGGGCCTACGGGATGCAATATTCCGGAGGATGTACAGGCTCGTCCGCGACGGGGTACTCGGGTAACCTGTGCTTCAACATGTCCGCGGGCAGCACCGGGAACGTCTCGATCTCGAACTTCGGTGTGCACGTGTTCGTGGGCGCGGCCGTCATCTTCACTCAGACCAACAACTCCCCCGTCTACTACCTCACCATCCAGAAGGCCCTCTACGTCTATGCCTCGGCGCAGGCCACCCTGACCTGCACCAGCGGATGTGGCAACGCCCCCTCGGGGACCTCGGCGACGGTCAACGGGACCTTCGTCGCGTGGTACTCGGGCTACGGGTTCGCCAACGTCACCACCTCCTCCACCGTCAACGTGAACGGCACCGCGGTCCCAGCGATCGGGCTGCTCGATGCCTCCGCCTCTGAGAGCGCGAACGCGACGGGGACGGCGAGCGTCTCTGGCGGTATCTACTCCGGCCCGAGCATCTACGCGAGCGCCCAGGTGAACGCTCAGGCGTCCGCGACGTTCAGCCCGGCCCTTGGGCTCGTCCCGACCCAGGTCAACCCGGGGTTGATCTGGAACTCGAACTCGAGCTACACGGCTTCGGCGGCGGGTACCTACGGCTACCACTACTACATCCCGTGCATGTACCAGAGCACGATCAACGCGAACTGCACCACCAACGCGGCGACCTTCAGCACCGGCGTGGCCTCCTCCGTTCCGAGCGCGGCCTCCGTCGCGCTCCAAGGTCAGGACTGGGGGTCCTACCAGGTCTCGGACGCCTACGGGACCCAGACCTTCCAGGTCATCACCCTGAGCTTCACGGGTGCCCTGGGGACCACCGATGGCGTCTTCCTGGTGCCCAGCTCGATCGGCGGTGCGATCTCGGCGATCAGCCCGGTCGGCCACGCTCTGCACTCGGGCACGGGGCTCGCGATGGTCTCGTCCCCCTTGGCCGCCGCTCCTAGCGGGTCGCTCTACTACTCGACCAGCGCGGGTCACGTGGGCTTCTCCGGTTCGAGCATCGGCAGCTCGCTCTACTCGACCGCGAGCGCCCCGACCAACGCGGTACCGATGGACCCGACCGCGGCCCAGTCGCTCGCGAACGGCCTCCTCGCGCCGCCGAAGTCGGGCTCCTCGAGCTTCGCCTGGCTCCTGCCGCTGGTGGTCCTGGCGGTGGTCGTCCTGGTGATCGTAGGTGCGGTGCTCTTCATCCGCCGCGGCCGACACCCGAAGACCCCCGCGGGGACCACCGCCGCACCGCCCGCCCAGGCCGCCCCGTACAACTACGGTGCCTGGCCCGCTGGCGCCCCACCCGCCGCCCCGGCGCAGCAGCCCTACGCACCCGCGCACAACCCCTCGGCGCCCCAGGCCCCGCCCGCACCGGGCCAGGCCTACCCTCCGACCAGGTAGGTCGCCTCGCCTGACCAGCGACGGGGGCCCCCCCCGGCCTTCGGGGGGGGCTCTCGGCCGGACCTGTGAAGGTCCGGCCGAACCCCTTCTCTCTCTTCTTCTCAGGGCCCCGAGGAGCGGGGCGCGAGCTTCCAGGGGCACCTGTCCTCGGTATCACCGAGGACCGCCGGGGGAGAACGCTCTCAGGCCCCGGTAGGCCGGACGCGGGCGAGCTCCTGGGAGATGGGGCAGCTGGAGCTCGCTAGGCCCTTCGACCCTCTCAGCGGCAAGGGGGTCCTCCCCTCCATCCAAGCTTCGAGGTGTTCCCGAACAGGGTGCAGGTCCTCGAAGGGGACGTGCGGGATCCCCTGCTCGCGGCAATAGGTGAGGAGTCGGTGCCGGGCAAAGACCACGTCCGCGGTCTCGGCCGCGTAGCGGTCGGTGCTCCCATCGCCTACGAAGACGACCGGAGGACCCTGGAGGGAGTGCGTGCGCACGACCTCTGCCTTGCAGATGCCGCATAGGCGGCAGGTGGGGTGTCCATAGGGGTGCCGCAGGAGGGCCTTGCCCCCCTCCCCTCCTCGATCGACAGAGTCGGAGAAGACCGGCACGTCGAGGCCCTCCCGGCGCAGGAGCGGCGTGATGTAGAAGTCGAGACCCCCGGAGACGATCGCCAGAGGGAGGCTCCTCCCGAGCAGGAAACGGCAGAGCTCCCGGGCTCCTGAACGCAGGGGGATGTTATCGACGGTGTACCTCGCCATCTCGTCCATCCGGTCCATCGGGAGGAGGGCCACCTCGCGGGCCCAGGCTTCCCGTAGTGTGATCCTGCCCGCGTGCAGGTCGAGGTCCACCTCCTTCGCGACCCGCGCTCCGTCCCGGGCGAACTCGGCCACCAGCTCGATGGCCACGTTGGGCTCGACGAACGTCCCGTCGAAGTCCATGAGCACCTGGAACGGTGATCCGGCGGGGCGAGGGGACACGCGGACCCGGCCTGGGGCGGTCATGAGCGGCCGACCTGCCCCTCTCCTTGGGGGCTCATGCGCGTGCTCCGTTTCCTTGCGCCACCACGATCGTCTCGTCGCCGAGTGCCCACCGGCGGGCGAGCCCGCTGTTGAGCCACCGGGTCCCCAGCCGCTGGGTCCGGCTAGGCGTTCGAGAGGGCAGGTTCTGCACCACCTGTGTGGACACGGGCTCGAGCCCTGCCCGTCGTAGGTAGACCTGGAGCTCGTCCAGCGTGTACTCCTGCACATGGCCGAAGGTCGGAGCGTCGTGGTCCGGGAAGGCATCCTTCTCCCGGACGGCGCGGCCCCGCAGCAGGCTCGTCCGGTTCCGCAGGCGGGCCTGGTTCGGGGTGGACAGGACCAGGTACCCCCCGGGACGCAGGAGGAGGCCCAGGCGGCGAAGGAGCGGGACCGGGTTCACGAGCAGATGCTCCAACACCTCGATGAACAGGACGAGGTCCCAGGAGGCTCCCAGGCTCGCGAACGGCTCGGGGGCGGTGAGGTCGCAGCGGGCGAACTGCTGGATGCCCTGGGAGCCGAGCGCATGTCGCAAGCGGTCGGTGGGCTCGAGATAGTCCGCGAGTTGGAAGTCCCCTCCATAGCAGGAGCGGACGGCGACCGCGAGCGCACCGGTGCCGGCCCCCACGTCGAGGACGCGCCACTCCGGCCGCATCCCGATCTCGCCGAGCGTCCGTAGGATGGCGTCGAACCTACGGCTCTGGAAGGTCTGACGGTCCCGCTGGTCCTCGGTGAGACCGGCCTCGAGGAAGAAGCGGTCCAGGGCCTGACGCGCACGAGGCTCCCGGCAGCCGGTGTACCCCTCGTTGCGCCGGAGGGGCGGCGGGGGGCCGGACGGGGGAGCCGCGGGCGTCGAGGTGGGAGAAGGTCCCGTTCCCGGGTTCCGCTGATCGGAGCTCATGAGCGACCTGGAAGGTGGGCGGCCTCGGTGAAAGGCTCCGAGGCCACGCCGCTATTTGGCTTTCGGAGGTGTCTACCGGTCCTCACTCGACGCGGTCGCGGCACTTCTCGCAGGTGAAGAAGATCCGCCCGTCCAGGGCGCGGTTCGCAAAGACGACGGGTGGTTTCCCCCCGCAGACGTAGCAGTTCACATCGAGGCCGACCTTCTGGAGCCGTTTCACCTTCATAGCGTCCGCCGAGCCTCGTACGATGTGCGTCACGACACGTTCGCTCCCGGGGGCGTATCAAGGGCGACCTGCCCCGTCCGCTTCTCCGAACCGGGGGGGCTTCGAAGGTAGAAACGGCCTCGGGGGGGGCGGCGTGGGCGGTCCGAGGGGGGACACTCGCAGCCACCCGTCAGCCCCGGGGCAGCGGCGACTGGAAGGGGGGAGGAAGGGAGGGTACGCAGGACAAGCGGGGGAGGAGGGGTCGGGGGACAAGAGAGTGGGGCGGTGGGGGGACGGGCGTGAGGGTAAAGTCCTGCCCTGGTGCTCCGACGGGCCGGGATGGGCGCCGAGACTCCTTCCACATCTCCCATCGGGGAACGGGTCCCTATGGCCGGGCTGCCGCGGTCAGCCGTCAGCCGGTCCATGGTGGTCCTGGTCGCACTACGGGTGGTGTACGCCTACAATTGGTTCGACATCGGCCCGGGGCTCCCCCTCATCGCCTCCACCTACCACGGCGTTCCCGCATCCCAGTGGGGGTTCCTGCTCGCCGCGTTCTTCGCCGGCGCAGCGATGCTTCAGGTCCCGGCGGGTCTCCTCGCAAGGCGCCACGGCACCCGTACGATCTCCCTGGTGGGGGCGGGACTTCTGGGGGGTTCTGCGCTGCTCTGCGCCTTGGCACCGGACTTTCCCGTCCTCCTGGTCCTTCGGTTCGCCTCGGGGGCAGGGGCAGGGCTCTTCTTCTCTCCGGCGATCGCTCTGGTCGCGACGCTCTATCCCCCGGGAGAGCGGGGCATCCCCGTGGGCGCGTTCAGTTCCGCCTTCGCAGCAGGGGCGGGCCTCGGCACGTTCGTGCCGGCGCTCGTCGACCCGATCATCGGTTGGCAGGCCTCGCTGGCGATCGGGGGCGGGGCGATGCTGGTCCTCTTCGCCCTCGGGGGACTGGTGATCCCCCGCGGCGCGGGGGCCCCCGCCACATCCAAGGCCAAGGTCTCTCCGTCCCCTTCCCCGCGAAAGGGCTTGCTGAGCTTGCCCGCCCTGCGCTCGCGAGGGGTCTGGGCGATAGGGTTCGCCTTCGTGGGCCTGGAGGGAGCCTCCCTCTCCACCAGCCAGTTCTTCGTGCCCTACGCGGAGGGGCCGGCCCTGGGATGGGGTCCGGTCCTCGCCGGCGCGGTGGGAGCGCTGTTCGTGACGCCCAGCGTCTTCGGGGGGCCCCTCGGAGGCCGTCTCGTCGAGAAGTTCACCAACCGGCGCACCCAGCTCTTCATCTTCACGGCGCTCCCGGCGCTGCTGCTCCTCCTGGTTCCCCGTTCCTCGGTGGTGGGGATCGCCTCCATCGCGACGCTCTTCGCCTTCACCTTCGGGATGGTCTACGCGATGATGTACGTCATTCCGCCCTACCTACCGGGGATCGACCAGGAGGACACCCCTCTCGCGATCGGGCTCCTCAACGCGGTCCAGCTCGCCGGCGGGGCGACGGTGTCCGCCGTCGTAGGCTGGGTCGTGGCCACCTTTGGCTTTGCCGATCTCTGGACCTCGATGGTCCTCTTCATCCTCGTGCCGCTGGCGTTCCTTCTGCTGGTGCCGGTGACCGGCAGGTCCCTCAGTCGGCCCTGAGCGGCCCCCTCCTCAGGAGCTCGAGGCGCGAGCGTCCCTCCGGACCCTCAGGACGGTCCGTTCAGCTCGTGGTAGAGCCGGGCGTTCGACCTGTGGAACCGGAGGTAGGAGGCGTACATCCGGTCGTAGATCTGGACCGAGGCGGTGCTCGGGACGCAGCGACGGACGGTCCGAACGGAGTTGGGGATCTGGTCGAAGGAAGCGGCACCGATCCCCACCGCGCCCAGGAGCGCCGCCCCTCGCGCGGTCGCGTAGGCCGGGTCCTCGACGATCTCCACGCTCCGCTGGAGCACGTCCGCGAGGATCTGACACCACAGCGGAGAACGGGCCCCTCCACCGGCGACACGGATCGGCTCCGCCCGCGCACGGGCCATCTTCTCGACCGGTCCCAGGATCCAGCGTGTGTTGTAGGCGACCCCCTCCATCACGGCGCGCAGGAGCTGGGGACGGTGCGTGCCCAGTGCGAGGTTGAAGAACGCCCCCCGAAGGTGGCGGTCCTCCACCGGCGCGCGCTCGCCGTAGAGCCAGGGGGCGTAGAGCAGGTGGCCCTCGGCGGGAGCCGCCTGCGAGGCGAGGTCAGAGAGCACCTCGAAGGCGGGGGCTTGCTCCTCGGGCCCGTAGAGCAGCTCCCGCACATGCGCGAGGGAACTTCCCGCGGACTCTTGGGTCGCGACGACCAGGTAGCTTCCGGGTATGGCCGAGGGGAGGGCAGCGATGTTGTGCCTCACGTCCGTCCGCTTCTCCCGCACGTGCGTGGTGAGCCAGGAGGAGGTTCCCAGGTAGAGGTGGAACTGTGAGGGGCGGGTGCAACCGGTCCCGATGAGCGAGGCCTGCATGTCACCGGCCCCGGCAACGACCTCTGCGGGGACGCTGAGCCCCAGGTTGGCCATCGCGGCCGACGTGGTGGGACCGAGGCGGTGGATCGCGCTCCGCAACGGCGGGAACTTGGACGGGTCGAGCGAGGCCAGTCGAAAGAGCCGGTCGTCGTAGCGGACCGCCGCGGGGTCTCGATTGTCGGTGACCCAGGTCACGACCACGTTGTCCCAGGAGGCGGAGAAGGTCCCAGTGAGGCGGTAGTTGAGGTAGTCCTTCGGTTCGAGGAAGAAACGCGTCGCTCGGTAGACGTCCGGTTCTCGGCCCTTGAGGTAGAGGATGTGGGCGAGGGAGTCCTTGCCGGAATGGGCGGGCGCTCCGCCGGTCCTCTTGAGCCACGTGTAGAGCTTGTCGAGCCGATAGCCCGACACGCTGGGGAACCCCGAGGTGAGCGCGCGGACGAAGGGCTCGCCCCGCGTGTCCATCCAGAGGACCGCCGGGCGAAGCACCTGCCCGTCCGAGCCCACGGCGACGGTGCCCGACCATTGCCCCGTAGCGCCGATAGCGCGGATGCGCTTTCGGTCGATGGAGCTATGCTCTAGGAGGGTGAGGCTGGCCGCTCCGACCGCCTTCCACCAGTCCTCGGGGTCCTGCTCGACCCCTCCGTCCGGCTTCACCGAGAGCGGGTAGCTGCGTGCCTCCGATCCCAGGACGCCTCCCTGGGCGTCGGTGAGGGCGACCTTGCACGAGGAGGTGCCCAGGTCGATCCCCAGGAACAGGCGGCCCTCTCTGCTCTCGACCATCGCTCGCGGCCTTCACGAGGCGTGGTACATCCAGTCGAGGACCGAGCCGATGAACTCTTCCACGGCGTCCTCGGGCATGGTGCCCGCGAGCCCGTAGATCGGGGCGAGACCCTCGGCGGAGGAGGCGTCCGAAGCATGGTCCACCGCCCACCGCAGGTCCGAGAGGAACTGGTGCGTCACCCCTCTGGCCGCGTGTCGGAGGGTGACCGCGAGATGGACGCCGGGGGGCCGCTGCAGCCCGTTCAGGAACCAACCCCGTGAGGACAGGGCCTCCATGACCTGGTAGATGTCCTGGGTGGAGGAGGTGAAGGCCTCGACGAAGAGGGAGTCGCCCATCATCGAAAGGCCCGGGACCTGAGGGATCCCCCGGCGGAGCTCCTGCGCGGCTCCCAGGACGCGCTCCGCGAGCGAGAGATAGCCCTCCTCCCCCAGCGCCAGCATCGTCGCCCAGGCCGCCGTCACCAGCCCACCCGGCCGGCTGCCGGCGAGGGTTGGGGAGAAGTAGATCCCTCCGGGCCAGCCCTTGGCCACGTAGTACTGGTGTCGGAGCAGCTCGGGGTCCGTGTAGAGGATCACCGACGTCCCCTTGGGCGCGTAGCCGTACTTGTGGGTGTCCACCGAAAGGGAGGTCACCCCGGGCACCGTGAGGTCGAAGTCCGGCACCCGGTGCCCGAGACGCTTCGCCCAAGGGAGCAGGAACCCTCCCAGGCAGGCGTCGCTGTGGAACCCCACCCCCCGGTCCTTGGCCGTTCCCGCGAGCTCTCGGATCGGGTCGACCACCCCGTAGGGGAAGCAGGGGGCCGAGCCCACCACAACTGCCGTCCGCTCGTTGATGGCCGCCTTCACCGCCTCCACGTCGGCGGTGAGGTCGGAGGTCACCGGGACGCGTACGGCCCGTAGGCCGAAGTAATCGCAGGCCTTGTCGAAGGCCACGTGGGCGGTCGTCGGCAGTATCGCCTCGGGGACCTGGGTCCCCCGCTGGGACCGGGCACGGTCACGGTAGGCCTTCATGGCGAGCAGGATGCTCTCCGTCCCTCCGGAGGTGACCGCGCCGCGGGTCGTGTCGGAACCTCCGAGCATCCGGCCGGTCATCGCGACCATCTCGCTCTCCATCTTGAGCAAGCTCGGCCAAACGTCGGGATGGAGCGGGTTCGACTGGGAGCCCAGCGCGTAGGCCTGTGTCGCGAACCGGACGTGCTCGGGCGCCCCATGGTAGACCGCCCCCGAGACCCGCCCCCGCTGCCAGCGCTTCCCCTCCGTCCTCTGCAAGCGCGTCAAGAGGGTGATCACCTCCTTGCGGGCAATCCCCTTCGACGGGAGGGCGGTGAAGCTCGGGGTGTCCCCACCGTAGGGCTTGAATCGCTTCTGGAGCACACCCATGAGCTCGTCGAGGTCCATGGGGTGGGCGAACAACCCCCGACCATACATTCTTTTCCGCTGACGGCTTCGGAGCATCGGACGGATCGGACGTGGAAGGAACCCCTGAGGCCCCCAACGCCTCCGTCACGCCGGGTGTGGCCTCCCCACGCCGCTGGCGCGTCCTCCTCGCCTACATGGCGGTGGGCATTGGAACCCAGATGCTCTGGATCACGTTCACACCTCTGCTGGGGTGCTCCACCCCGACGCTCTGCCCTTCGGCGAACAACGTGGCCCTGCTCACGGCGATCTTCCCTCTCGTCTTCCTGATCCTCTCGATACCGGTGGGCCACTTCATCGATCGATACGGGTTCCGAGCCGCCGTCCTGGTGGGCTCCATCTTGCTCGCGGTGAGCGGCATCACGCGTCCCTTCGCCAACAGCTTCCCGCTCCTCCTCGCCCTCCAGGGCATCGGGGCCATCGGGCAGCCCTTCATTCTCAACAGCATCTCGAAGCTGGTGCGAGGCTGGTTCCCGGAGTCGGAGGCCTCGGTCGCGACCGGGCTCGGGACCTTGTCGATCTACATCGGGCTCGCCCTGGGGATCGGTCTCACCCCTGCCGTCGCTCAGGGGGCCGGGGTTCAGGGCGCCTTCGAGCTCTACGGGGTCCTGGCCGTCGCGGCGTGCGCGGTCTTCGCTCTCCTGGGACAGGAGAGGGGTCCCCGCGCGCCTCTCGAGACCTCGGGGGGGTCCGTTTCGGCGGCCCGGGGGGCCTTCCGCGTCCTCATGGTCCCGAACATCCTGCTGCTGTCGATCCTGTTCTTCATCGGGATCGGGATCTTCAACGCCTTCGCAGATTGGGTCGTTCCGATGATGGGGGCCCGCGGCGTGGACGCGAGCTGGGCCGGTCCCCTTGGTGGCGTGTTGATCCTGGGAGGCATCATCGGCGCGCTGGTCATGACCACGCTCGCCGACCGGTATCATCAGATCCGGCCCCTGATCGTCATCGCCCTGGCGGGGTCCTCGGTGCTTTGGGCCGCGCTCGGGCTCCTGCACGGCGTTCTAGCGGAGGCGGTGATCCTTGGGCTCCTGGGCTTCCTCTTCATGTCGACGCTCCCGCTCGCGCTCGACCTCTCTTCGAAAAGCGTCCCTCCCGCGTCGGAGGGCATGGCGAACTCCTGGGTCTGGGAGCTCTCCCAGGCGGGGGGCTTCCTGTTGATCTTCGTGTTCCAGGATATGGGGCAGGCGCAAGGCTGGACGTCGACGTTCTTCCTAGCCGCTGGGCTTTGCGCGGGGATGCTTGCGATCTCCGCGGCTCTCCGTCCCCCCGGGGCACCGGCGAAGCGGGAGAACGCTCCATAGCCAGAGCTCGGTAGCGATGCCCGCTTCCTCCCGCACCTCCTCCCCCCACTCCTCCCTATCTTCCACCGAGCGGCCGACCTGCACGATCAAGGTCTGGGCCCACCCCGGCTCGAAGGAGGAGCGGATCGCCTGGGCGACCTGGCGCACCTCCTGGGAGGTCCACGTCAAGGCGCGGGCCGTCGAAGGGGAAGCGAACGAGGCGGTCGTCGACCTCCTCTCTCGCGCGCTCGCCGTCCGCCCGGACCGTATCCGGCTCCTCAGCGGCGCTCGCAACAGGGAGAAGACCTTCCGCATCCTGGGGCTCTCCGAGGAGGAGGCCCGGGCGCGGCTCGGACGCTCCCGTTAGAGGTCCACCCCACCTTGGCCTGGTCACCCCCGCACGGCGGAGGCCGCAACGTCCCCTATCGGCTAGGAGAGCTTGTGAAGGAGCGCAAGGAGCGCTTCGAACTCCGTCCGAGGATAGTCGACCTCCCAGGACCCCGCCTGCGGTCCCGACCTCCTTCGGATCCGGGGTGCGCCAGGGTCGCGCTCGTCAAGACCCACCCAGCTCGCGAACCACACGGGCCCATTGAAACCTGAGTCCCGGTCCTCCTGACGGAGGGAGGACCAGGCCCGGGGCAAGCGCGGGGCGAGGACCTCCTCGAGCCAGGTGCCTCGGGCGGCGGTCGCGGCCGGGGACGGCACGAGACCGCCTAGGGTGAGCCGGCGGAGGGCGGCGGGGAGCCGGTCGAACTTGGTCAGGATGAACACCGGCTGCAGACGCATCCTTCGTCGAGGTCGGTCCAACCGGTGGTAGGCTTCCAGGACCTCGAACGCACGGGCGACCATCGAGTCGAACCGGGACCACATCGTCCCCGAGCCCTCCTCCATGGTGTCGGGCTCGGGGGGAAGGCGGCCCGCGTCGACCAGGACGAGCGCGATCTGGCTCGCCACCCGGGCCCGCACTAGGGAGTCGCTCACGTAGGAGTGGGATCGCAGGTCCGCGAAGGCCTCCAAGGAGGCGATCTCGATCTTGACCTCGGTCGGCCGATGACCGGGCGCCCTCCAGTGAGGGGCCCGGGAAGCGAAGTCCAGGAGGAAGGAGAGCTCCTCACGTGGAAGCTCGTTGGCCTCGCTCGGGAAGTCGCCCCCCATCATCTCGGCATAAACTCCCCGGAGCGCCCGCAGGGTGCCGTGCGGCGCGTGCACCCGCAGCTCGTCCCCGGAGGCCGAGCCCGCGTAGACGAGCGCGCAGTAGAGGAGCCCCAGGAACGTGGTGGTTCCGCTCCCCCGGTCGGCCAGCACCAAGGCGTTCGTCATGGGCCTCTTTCCTTCTACGCGGTGGTTGAGGAGGGCTCCCGGACGGCGGAACACCTGGAGAGCGGGGCCGAGAGGGAGCCCCTGCTCTCCCGGGGCCGTCCGAGAGCCCTCGGACCTAGCGTGATGGGGGTCGTTGTCCCCTTCGGACCTCCTCCGACCTCGAAGGCTCGGCGGATCTACGGGCCATAGGCCTGGGCGATCCGGGCGTAGATCCCCGCCTTGCTCCTCAGGTTGGGGAGCGCCGGCTTCTCCAGGCTCGAGTCGAGGAGGAGCCAGCTCGCATCCGCCCGGACGCCGCGCGAGGCGATGGCCAGGCGGAAGTGGTTCATGGCGCTCAGGGTGGGGGCGTCGCTGATGCAGGTGAACAGCGGCAGCTCCGCGTCGAGGCACAGGAGCTCGATCAAGGCGTAGAGGAGCTCGTTTCGGGCCTCGTTGGTCGCCCCACGGCACAGGACGAGCGTGCGACCGTGAGGGTCCCCGAGAAGCCGGGTGACCAGCGTGTCCACGGAGGCCTTCGTCATCAAGCGCCGGATGGTCGGTTGGACCCCTTCCGTCGCCTCCAGCCTGTGGAGGGGGACCGCGAGCGGGTCCATGCTCCCTCGGACGGTGGGACGCTCCCGATCGAACTCCAGCACGGCCTGCTCCACGGCGGCCAGGGCGAGCCGGCCGCTCCTCAGCAACGTCTGGGGGACGATCACCGTGTGGTTCTGGATGGTGGGGCGGTTGTACTCGTCGGCCGCCCCCCGACCCAGGACCGAAAGGAGGAGCTCCCCCGCGGCCTGGACCGGGTGGACCATCCTCGCGTCGATGACGGTGGACCCTCCCGTGGTCTTCTCCACTCGCACGGGAGTGAAGTGGCCGGCGAGGTGCCGCACGTAGAGCTGCGGATTGAGGCCCGTAGAGACGCAACGGGTCCCATACCCCCGGTCGGGGGAGACCCCGTAGATCCAGTGCTCGAGCGAGATCTCCGAGCTCTCCGCGCCGACCGGTGGGGAGGAGATCCCCAGGGAGGCGGGGGCGCCCCCCTCCGACGGACTGACGACCGCCGGAAGGGGGCTCGCGGACTCAAGCGGGTACGGGCTCAGGTGGGGATTGCTGGACATTCTCCCTCTCCACGATCTCGTCCGGCACCTTGTTCGCGACGCTGCGGAAGTGCTCGATGAAGGCCACGTAGTCCTCGTAGGAGAAGTCGGGCTCCGCTCCTCCCTCCGCGCTGAAGTCCTTGCGAACGATGCGCGGCGGGCCCACGGGGGCCATCCCCGCCTCGGAGGTCTCGGTCCTCACCCAGCTGAAGAAGTAGGCGGCCTGGTCGAAGTTCACGCCCGCCACCTTTCCTCCCCGGATCTGGCTCAGCGTCTGGGGCAGGAAGACCCGGAGCAGGGCTTCCGCGTACTCCTTCCGACGACGCTTCTGGTCACCCGAGGGGACCCCCCGGTGGAGGCCAAGCTTCACCAGGACGTCGTCCCGTATCGAGTCGAACTTGGAGAGCACGATCGCCGGATAGATGATCGGGTCCCCCACGCTCACGCCCTGGGAGCGCATGCGGCTGAACTCCTGGCGCTTGTAGGTCTGGAGCGAGACCAGGAGGCTCGCGACCTCGCTGTCGTACTTCAGCATGTGCTTGAACTGAGGGGAGTCGATCTCGGTGGTCATCTTGCTGCAGTCGACGAGGATCACGACGACGTGGCTCTTGAGCAGCTGTTGGATGATCGGGCTCGCGGCGACACCGCTCTCGATGAACTCCTGGACGTCCTCTCCCGAGACATCGTAAGCGGCGAAGTTGAGCTTCGCGAAGGGATGCACCCAGTTGCGTTCCTTCATGTACATCGGGAGCCGGCCCGACACGGCCTTTCGATAGCCGAACATGAACGAGATGTGCGTCATCTCGTCCTTCAGGGTCGCTCCGGGGAAGCGTCCGTCCTTCATCCCCTCGTACACCTGGCTCATGAGACGGAGCGATTGCAGGGGAGCGTGGAATCGGAAGGAATCCACCACTCTCGTTCCGTACTTCACCTGGGCCGCGTAGAGCAGTCCCAGGAAGGTCGTCTTTCCGCAGGCACGGTCGCCCAAGATCGCTGCTGGCATGTTCTCATTCTCTCCTTTGTTGGTTGCTTCATTTCGGGTCGTCTGGCGAGGCTAGGCTAGGCACTCTCGTGCGGACAGGGTCGGACAGAGCAGGACTGGCTCTGATGGGGTCGCAAAAAATCCGGGGCGTGAGGGCTCCCCCGCCGCTCGTCGGGACGGGGCCGTCCGTGCGGACAGGCCCGCGAACGCTGGGGTCGTAGGGTCGGGGCAAAGGACGCCAGGGCCGCCGGGCCCTTGCTCGCCGTTTGGGAGCTCGAGGTCTCGATCTCGGACCTCGGTGCCCTCGCGGGAGGGGACCCGGCTTCCTGGCGTGCTTTGGCGCGTGATCTAGGCGGGAGCGCTGTCGGGGGTCAGGGGAAGATCAGGGGTCGAGGATTCTCGAGGGATCCGCTCACAGGACAGGGGTCCGCAAGCGCGGCGGGCTTCCCGGGTCTTCTGGATCCCTACGCTCATGGACGCTCCCTCACCGCAGGTCGGCGACCCTCCGCTTGGTGCCGGCAAGGCCGGCCATGAGGGGCAGGATCTCCGGTGTACGTGCCCTCCGATCGATCTCCTCGAGTCGGGCCTCCAGCCGCTCGATCAGGTGGCGTACCTCCTCCACCTTCTGCTCCAGCTGCGCTGGTGTCGCTCCCGCGAGAGACGTGGGCGCCGGCGCTTCGGCGGGGGAGCTGACCGGCAGGATCTCCTTGAGCGCCAACGACTGGACCACCAGTCCCATCGCGACGAGGTCGGTCGCCGCGAGGACCTGCACCTCAGCGGCAACGCGCTCGCGCTCCGACTCCACCTGGTGGGGGCTCAGACGGGCGGCGACCGAGTGTACGTGGCCCTCGATCACGCTGCGCACGAGCGCGCGCAGCTCCACTTCGCTCTTGCCGAGGAGGTTCTCCGCCGCAGCTCGGAGGCCCTCCGGGTCGCTCGAGATCTTGACCTGCGCTCCTAGGTGGAGGTCCGCGCGCTTGGTGGCCTCGGGGCTCGAGAGCAGGGTAGCTCTCACCGGGACGTCCACGTCGAAGGTTCCCAGCGATAGGGTCGCATAGCTGTGGGTCCAAGGGAATACGAAGGAAGCCCCTCCCACGACATACCGGGCGGAGCCGATGCGCGAGGCCCGTCCCCAGGCGTCCCGCTGGGTCTTTCGGGAGGAGGACCGGCCAAAGATGACCAGGGCACGGCTCGGAGGAGCTACGACGAGGAACCGGGAGTAGAGCGACCAGGCGATGGCCGAGAGGCCCAGCGCGGACCCCACCGCGATCGCGACCAGGAGACCCACCTCCCAGAGGTCCATCTTCTTTCCCTCCACTTCTCGATGAACACGGTCCGAACGGTGTCCCAAGGGACGGGGCTCACCCCTTCCTCTGGACCGTCCAGGATTCTGCGCGAGAGGAAGGGACGGAGGACCGCGCTGTCGCTCTCAATGAGAACTACAGCGCGCTCCCCGACAACCCTCGGGTCGCGCGTGTCATGGGACCTAGGGCATCGTACGTATTTTAGCGTATAGCACCGCGGCTGCCCGTTCGCTCGCGGGCCCTCCCCAGAGCGCGTCCAGAGGACGTGGTCCAGGCGCAACGGTTATCTCCGCGGTCGCCCCTCTCTTCCATGAGGGCCCTTCCCGTCCCTCAGAATTCTCATGTCGCCTGATTCAGCAGCACATCTGCTCGAGAGCGAGCGCCGCCGACGCCGCGAGGAGCAGTGGCTCAAGTGGGTGCGGGAACGGCGGCTCCGCGAGTCGGAGGCCACCCGTCTCCGGGAGCTCGAGCGTCACCGCCCCTCGAGGGCCCCCGAGCACCGGGCTTCCTTCGCACCGCCCCCCGATCCACAGGCCACAAGCGGCGCCCCGGAGGGGCGAAGCTCCACTCCGAATGCGAGCGCCTCGCCGGTCGCATCTTCCCTTCCATCGGAGATGCACGGGTCTGTCTCGCCCTCTCCCCCCGCGGGTGCTCGGTCCTGGATCCAGCCGCCCCCTCCACCCCCTAGCGCTGCCAGCGGACCGCTCGCACCGCCCGCGCGAGAGGCCTCATCCAGCTCATCGGGGCGCCCTCGGCTGGAGATGAGACCTGAGGAACCCTCGCCTGAGCCGGGCACCCTCCCTCAGGGCCCGCCAGGGCGCTCGCTACCCTCGTTCACCGACCCGACTCCGGTCCACGCCGGGTCCTTCTCACGGGCTGGAAAGGGCAACGCGCGGACCCTGCGCCCTCCGGGCGCGCCCTTGCAGCCCGAGGATGTCCGTCAGTTCTTGGGGCTCGACCCGACCTCCCACTTCGACCTGCTCGAGCTGAACGCCCTTCCCTTGATGGAGCTCAGCGCCGAGATCGGGCTCGAGCCGCCCGTCCGAAGGAAGGTGAGGTCCTTGGCCGGAGCGCTCTTCCTCCGGGTGAAGCAAGAGCTGGACGACCTCGGGATCGCGGGTTCGCTCCTCCGGGAGCTGCTCCTTCGATGGTACTGGGAGAGTCCCTCGAGCCCTGAGTGGACCCTCGAGGCGACCGCACGCTGGGGCGGGCTCTTCGCGGACTCCCGCTCGGTCGGTGGCCGGCTCCAGCCCTGGCTCGCTCGGCGCCTCCTTGCGATCTCGCAGACGCCCCCCCGTTCGTCCTCGTTCCCCTCCCCGCTCCGTTGGTTCGGACCGCTCGGGCGGAAACATCGGGCCTCTCAGGCGCTCACGCGCCCGCCGACCCAGAGCCTCGCGGCGGACGCCGCGCAGGCCGTCCTCGACGATCTCGCGACCCACGCACGGTCCTCCGGGTCCCATCGCATCGCCCTGGTGCGGTTGAGCGAACTTGCCCAGAGGCGGGGCGTGCGCGAGACGAACGAGGCCCTTGCGGCGCTCCTGGACGGACCGGTGGGCGGACCCTTCGTCCTTCTCCATCCCAACCGGTATCCCGAGTGTGACCTTGTGGCGATACGCCCTCCCGCCTCGGGAGCGAGCGGACCCGCCCTGTCCTACGCTTTGGTGGTTCAGCATTCGACATCGCCCGTCCAGGGAGCGCTCGAAGGGGGGACCGCGGTCGCCGCGGGGCTCGCTCTTCCAGGCGAGGGTCCATCGTCCCGCGGCATCGAGGACGGTGGGACGGAGGACGGGACCTGGTGGGATCGGGAGCTCGACCCCGTGGCTTGGGCTGCCCAGCTCGCCCGCCTTCGAGCGGGGAAACAGCGCCTGGACGCCCCTCCCACCGACTATCGTCGACGCCCGGGCTACCCCGCCCTGAGGGCGGCGCTCGCGAGCAACGCAGAAGCACGGCGGGGCTTCCTCGCCGTACGGTGGAGAGGTCGGCCCACCGGGCTCTTCCTTCTGGCTTCCCTCCTCTCCGAGGGGACCTTCTCGCCAGGATCCTCCACCGACTACGAGTACCTGGACTCCGAGCTCAACGACCTGGAGCGAGGGGAGCCGGACAAGACCCCCGACCCTCCTCGGTGGAGGGTGGGCGACGGCGTGGTGAGGCGAGAGGGGGACTTCCGGACCGGGTTCCGCTACCGCTTCGAGCCGCGCGAGATGTCCGAAAAGGGCGCGCCCCCGACTAACCGGGAGGGTTCCGACCGACCGTGATCACCGGGGCCGGCGTCAGGTCGTGGCGCTTCGACCAGTCCGAGAGCGTCTCGAAGAGCGAGTTGAGCTCCCGCGCCTTGCGCGTCGCGGCGTAGTCCACCCTCGGCGGGATCTCGTTGAAGGAGGTTCTCGTGAGGAAGCCCGCCTCGACCAGGTCACGCAGTCGCGCCGTCAGGGTGTTGGGGGAGACCTGGAGCCGGTGCTGGAGTTCCACGAACCGGTGGGGACGAGGGTCCTCCGCGAAGACCCGGAGGAGGTCCAGCACGTAGGGCTTGCCGAGGAAATGGAGCAGCGTCCCCATGGGACAACCGCGAGAGCGACGAGAGGCAGGGACGGCGGCCGCGGTCGGGCGGATCGATAGGGCGGGACCGGTCATGCCCTCACTATAAGGGCAGTATTATTAACGCTACTGTGCTGGGAGCTCCCCCCTCCCCCGAACGTGCGTCCCGCCGTCGAAACCTCGTGAGGGCCCGGAGCGGGCAGGAAGGCGAGCCCCAGGATGACGCTGGTCTGGGCAGGCTACGTGCCGAACGCACCGTTCTTGATCGATCCCCCCTCCTTCGGGGACGTCGGCGCCGGCACGGCGAAGGCGTTGAGGGACCTCAAGCTCCTCGAGGTCTGCCGGCCGGACGTCATCGTCGTCTCCACCCCTCATTGGACCACGCGCCACCTCTTCCAGGTGCACGAGGGGGCCCGACCCCGCCAGCTCTTCGATTTCGCCGGGATGCCTCCCGCGCTCCACCAACGTCCCTACGAGCCCGCCGGCAACCCCGCGTTCGCGAGGAGGCTGGTGGAGGCCGGACGGCGGGAGGGCGTTCCTGTGGAGGCCACCATCACCTGGGGGCTCGACCACGGAGCCTGGGCTCCGTTGCTCCAACTGGCCCCCGGGGCACGGGTTTCGGTGGTGCCGATCTCGATCCGGCAGAAGGACCCGGAGGGGCACCGACGCTGGGGAGAGGCGATGCGGGGGCCCTTCGCGGACCCCGAGCTCCGGGTGGCCTTCGTGGCGACCGGCTCGATCATCCACGACTTTGACCGCTTCTCCCACGACCCGACCTCTCGATGGCCCGAGGGCGAGGCCCTGGAGCAGCAGGTCGTCGAGCTCGTTCTCGCCTCCGACGTGGAGGGCCTGCTCCATCTCGAGCCGGCCATCTGGGAAAAGCTCAAGCCGGAGGGGGACCTGGGACCGCTCTTCACCCTGCTGGGGGCCCTACCCGAGGGGTTCGCCCCTCGTCTGGTCTTCCGGGAGCTCGCGTTCGGCGGGTTCAGCCTCACCACGTTCGAATGGAAGCCCCAGCAGCAAAGTTGATACGATGTGTGTTTTTCCCACATCGACATGCGCAGGCTCGCCGTCACCTGGGTCGTACTGTTCTGCACCGCGTGCCTCATCGCGGGAGCGCTGATCGGGTTCGAGGCGAGGGGCCCCGCCTCCTCGGGAGGCGGGGTGGCGCCGGGGTCACCCGTCCTCTCGATCACGGCCGCTGGCACGCTGGGGGACGCCTTCCCTGCCGTCGGGCGGGTCGTGGTGAACAACAGTCCGGGGGTGCAGGACCCCTCCTCGAGCCAGGAGTACCAGGGCAGTGTCGCCGCCCTCCGGGTGCTGCTCCCTCCGGTCTCGAGCGGTTTCGATGTCGCGGCCAGCGCTGACTTCCGGCTCATCCCGCAGCTGCTCGAGCCCTCCGGCCTCGCCCACTGGGAGATCGTGTTCGCGTCCGACCCGGAGGTCCTGACCTACGACCCGACCTCCTCCGCCCTCGCGGGCATCAACGGTACCAATTGGCCCACGCTGCTCGAGTCCCCCGGGGTCCTTCTTGGGGTCGCGAACGCGAGCGCGGACCCCAATGGCTACAACGAGATCTTTGTCCTCGAGCTAGAGGACCGCCTGCTCACGGGCTCGGTGCCTTCCCTCTACGCTCACTTCTACGGAGGGGCCCAGGGCTCCCTCGCCGTGCCTGACCCCGCCACTACCCGCGTCGAGTCCGAGACCGCCGTGGCGAGCCTTCTCGCCTCGCACACGGTCCAGGCCTTCATCACCTACCGCTCCTACGCGATCACCCACGGACTGAGCTACGTCCAGTTCGACCCGCGGGTGGCCATGGGGGGACTCAACGCCTCCGACATCGCCTTCGATGCAGAGGCCACCACCTCGGTCCTGACCACGTCGGGGGGACTCCAGTCGGTCACGGGCGCCCCCGTCGCTTTTGGGCTCACGGTACCCGTGAACGCACCGAACGCGACGCTGGGCGACCTGTTCGCGACGACGTTGCTCTCGCCCGTGGGCTCCTCGATCCTTCTTTCGGAGGGGTTCTCTCCCATCTCCCCCGCCTACGCGCAAGGCACGAACGTCGCAGCGGCCCTCGCCCCGGAGACCGTCCCGCTCCCGTCGTCGCTGAGCTCCCTGGTGTGAGCGGCCCGGGGCGGGGAGGGGAGGGAGATTGCTGGGGCACGCCACCCGCCCACGCTCCGCGGGGCTCCGGGGGATCTCGGCCCCTTCGGTCGCGATGGTGGGCCTCGCGGGACTGCTCGTGGTCCTGCTCGTGCTTCCGCTCGCCGCCCTCGCCCTCAGCGTGCCCCCCTCGGCCATCGCGAACGCGGCGTTGGACCCCGCCGTCGAGGTCTCCCTGGGCTACACCCTCCTGGCGAGCGGCCTCGCCCTGCTGGTCTCGCTGGGCCTCGGTGTGCCCCTCGGCTACCTCCTGGCCCGTCGGGAGTTCCGCGGTCGGCGTCTGGTCGAGTCGGTCGTTCTGCTCCCGCTCGTCCTTCCCCACCTCATGGCCGGTCTCGCCCTCCTCCTGGTCTTCGGTCCCGACACGTCCCTGGGGCGGGCGCTCGCCGCCGCGGGATTCCCGGTTTGGGGCTCGCTCTGGGGCGTGGTGGCCGTGATGGTGTACGTGAGCACCTCCTACCTCGTTCAGGCGAGCGAGGCGTCCTTCCGCCGTGTGGACCCGGAGATGATCGGGGTCGCCCGGACGCTGGGGGCGAGCCCTGCCGACGCGTTCCTCGAGGTGACCTTGCCGCTCTCCCTGCGCGCGATCCTCGGGGGTGCCGCCCTCAGCTGGGCCAGGGCCCTCAGCGAGATCGGGGGGTTCTTGGTCCTGGGATACGCGGTCTACCCCTGGCCCACGGGTTCCCACCAGCCGGTCTGGAGCCCCCTGTCGATCCTCGTGTACAACGATTACCTCATCGACCCGGAGGAGGCGTTCGCCGTCGCGGCCTTCCTCTTGCTGATCGCCCTCGGGATCTTCCTGGTGGCGAACCTCCTGGACCTTCTATGGGCCCGCCGGAGGGCCCCCTTGTCCGGGGTTGAGCCATGACGCCGGGCACGCTCCGTCTGGAGGGCCTCGTCGGCTCCCACCCCGGTTTTCGGCTGGGGCCGATCGGGCTCGACCTGGCTCCCGGAGAGGTGGTGACCGTGCTGGGGCCGAGCGGGAGCGGGAAGACCACGCTGCTTAGGGCGGTCGCCGGCCTCGACCATCTCCTGGACGGCGAGGCCCTCTGGGAGGGCCAGGCGATCACGCGGACGCAACCCGAGGACCGGCGGATGGGCTACGTGCCCCAGGGGCTCGCGCTCTTTCCTCATCGGACCGTGGAGCAGAACGTCGCCTTCCCGCTCCTGCTGGACGGCGAACGAAGGACCGGGGCCGCGGTGCGGGACCTGCTCGACCGCTTCGGTCTCCTTCCCCTCTCTCACCGCTATCCGCGGGAGCTGAGCTATGGACAGCGCCAGAGGGTCGCGATGGCCCGCGCCCTCGCTTCCCGTCCCCGCGTCCTGCTCTGGGACGAGCCGCTCTCCGCGTTGGACGTGGTCGCGAGGGACGACCTCATCGAGGTCCTCCGCGAGGTCACGGGCCCGAGCGGGCCATCGCTCCTGCTGGTGACCCACGACCCCTCGGTGGCCTATTCCCTGGCCGACCGGTTCTTGGTGCTCTCCTCCGGGACCGTGAGCTTCCTGGGGACCCCTGGGGACTTCCTCAGGAGTCCCCCGGACGCCTTCGGTGCCCGCTTTGCGGGGTACGAGAACGTCTGGGAACGGGCGGTGCTGCTCGGCGAGCCCACGGCCTGGAGCCGGACCTTGCTCGAGCACAGCGGACCGTGGGGGCTCGCCTTCTCCGCATCGAGCCTGAAGGTGGGCGCCGGGGAACGGAAAGAGGTGGAGATAGCCTGCAGCGTCCGTCGTGTGCATTGGACGCCGGAGGGCGTGGTCGTCGGGCTGCAGGCACACGGCCACCACCTCGTCCTGCGCATGCCTCCCAAGGAAGGCCCCCCCGCCATCGGCTCTCCTCTCACGGTATCCATATCCACGAGCGACCTGCACCCCATGGGGGCCGAGAGCTCTGGGGGGGACCTTGCCTCGAACCGTCCGTGAGCATCTCCTGACCCCTCTCGACCTCGCCCTCCTTGAGGCCATCTCCGCCGAGGGAAGCCTGGTGGGCGCGTGCCGGTCCCTCGGGGTGAGACGTGACCGCGGGAACTACCGGCTTCGCCGACTCTCGCAGCTCGCCGGGGGCCCGGTCACCCTGGCCTCCCGAGGAGGGCATCCGCAGGGGAAGACCCGCCTCACGCCTCTGGGCCGCTCCCTGCTCCGCCGGGGGACGGGCCCTCTGGGGCAGCAACCGGACGGTGCCCGCCGGATGGATCGCGCGGTCCTCCGCGGGACCTGGCACCGGCACCCTGAGCCGCATGTGGACCTCTCGGGAGGGGGGCCCCCTTGGTTCGTGGGCTTCCAGGCCGCGGAAGGGGAGGCCGTACGGGTCACCGTCGACCCTGAGACGATCCTCATCTCCCAGCGTAGGTTCCCGACGAGCGCTCGCAACGTCCTCACCGGGAGGGTGGCCCGGGTGGACGATGCCCCCGGGGGGCAGTGTCGCGTCCGGGTGCGCGTGGGGCGGATGGAGATCCCCGTCGCGGTGACCCCTGCCTCGGTCCGGCGTCTCGGTCTCCGTCGTGGGGCGAGCGCCGTGCTGTACGTGAAGGCGACCGCGGTCCACCGCGTCTGAGCCCGGCACCATCGGACCCGTTGGACCCGTTGGACCCGTTGGACCCGTTGGGAGCCCTCTCAAGGGGCAGCCACGTCGGTCCTCTGCACCCGCATCGCACGCTTGGCGTGACACGAAAGGGTTGTAGACCCTCCCGGCTGGCGACGCCATGGCCTCCACGCCGGCTTCCTCGTCCGCGACCCCCACGGGGTCGACATCTCCCTCGGCCGGGGGCGGGGGAACCCCTCCCAGGCACGAGGCGCCGCCCGCGCCCCCTCCTGGCAGCCCGATGCAACAGGTGTGGACCGAGGCCCACCCCAAGCCCACGCTGCTCTCCGACTTCATTCTGGGGAGCCAGGACGGCATCGTCAACGTCCTGGGGATCATCCTGGGGCTGGTCGCGGCCCACACCGCTGCCAAGATCGTCCTCATCGCGGCGCTGGCCGCTCTCGGCGCGGAGTCGATCGCCATGGCGGCCGTCGCGTACACGTCCACCCGCTCGCGTAGGCGTCTCTACCTAGGTGAGGTACGGCGGGAGCTGAACGAGATGAAACTCGTCCCGCATCTTGAGAGGGAAGAGGTACGGGAGATCCTCGCGAAGTGGGACTACAAGGGAAAGGAGCTCGAGGACCTCCTGAACCGCATCTGCGCGAACCCGAAGGCCTGGCTCGAGTTCATGCTGGCCTTCGAGCTCCACCTCACCCCGGTGGAGGAGGACGAGCCTCGCCGAAGCGGCTACGTGGTGGGCGCCTCGACGGTCGTCGGCCACTTGATCCCACTCGCCCCCTTCCTGGTCGTCGGAGCCAACGTCCTCCTGGGCGCGGTGACGGCGATCCTCCTCAGCGCCATCGCCCTGTTCATCACGGGCTGGTACGAGGCGAAGATCTCCGTCGGTTCCTGGTGGCAGAACGGCCTGCAGATGGTCCTCATCGGGCTCGGGGGCGGGATCGCAGGCTACCTCATCGGCTACGCGATCCAGGCGGTGCCCGGTCTATGACCCCCTCGGGGAGGGACGGCGGACGGGCGAGGCCCGGTATCGCTCCCCGAAGCCGCCGGTCCTGCGACCTGGTGGGACCGCTCCGCTGACCTTGCGTGAGGAGAAGGGGAGCCCGTGCCGAAGGTGGTCGACCGTCCCGCCGGCTCCGCGCCCCAGCGGGAGTTCGACCGGGAGGCGAGGGCCTACGACCGGACCGCTCCGGCGACGATGCCGAAGTACGACGAACTGCACCGCATGCTCGTCTGGGGGGTCCCGCACCTGCGGACGCGCCCGCTTTCCATCCTGGAGCTAGGCGTGGGGACCGGGAACCTGACGGGGCTGCTCGCGGGGTCCTTCCCCCATGCCCAGGTGACGGGGGTCGACATCTCTCCGGCGATGATCGCGATCTGCCGAAGGAAGACCGCTCGGTGGCGCCGCCGCGTGAGGCTCGTGGTGGCCGAGCTCGACGACTGGCCCGGGGAGGAGCGCTACGACGTGATCCTTTCCTGCCTCGCGGTCCACCATCTCTCCGACGAGCGGAAGGCGGCTCTGTTCCGACGGGTCCACCGTGCCCTCGCCCCTGGAGGCTACTTCGGGGACGGCGACGACCACCTGCCGGAGGACTCGCGGTTCGACGAGCGGTTCAGCGCGCTCGCGGGCGCGCTTGTGACCGCCCACGAGGTGAAGGGGGGCCTCAAGGGCCTGCAGAAGGTCTGGCAGGAGCACGAGGCGTTCGACCGGCCCGTCACGGTCTCCCAGGAGCTGCGCTGGCTCAGGGAGGCGGGGTTCGTCCATCTGGACACCCCTTGGCGGTTCTTCAACCAGGCCGTGATCTGGGCCTACCGTTGAGAAGCTCGAGAGCCGAGAGGGAGCGACGAGGTCCCCGGGGGACCGGGCGGACCCGCCGGGCCCTCAGGTCTTCTCCGAGCTCCCGTCGCGCTTCTCCTTGCGCTCCGGCTGGCTCACCAGGGGCGGCAGGGCGCCCATCGCCTCGCGCTCCTTGCTGGTGACCCGTAGGAAGAGGACGGAACTCGGGAAGAGCTCGAACCCGCGTCCTTGCGGGTCGTCCCGGACCTTCACCGCCATGTTGGGCGGCAGGCCGGTCACGTCGACGTTCTTGCCCTCGTTCTGCCAGGAGTGGATGAGGGCGCCGATGAGCTTCTCGAGAGCCTCGCCGTGACCGGACGCGAAGAGGTTCACCGAAGCAACGCGCTTCTCCTCCGCGTCGTAGAGGACGACCGGCAGCGACTGGGTCATCTTCTCCCGGTCCGCCCGGGCGAGCGCCACCTCGCGGGCGAGCGCCGCCCGGACCTGCTCCGACTCGTCCATCGCCTTGCGCAGTCGCTGGATCTCCTCTTCCCGGTCCTGGAGCCGCCCGGTGAGGTCGTGGACGACATGCTTCACCGCCTCGAGGTCGGCGCCCTGCGTGTCGAGGAGCCCCTTGTAGTCCTCGTGGTCGTGGGCTGGTAGCTCGTGCTCGTGCTCGGCGACCTCGTGCTCGTGCTCGGGCAGTTCGTGCTGGTGCTCTGAGACATCGTGCTGATGCTCGGGCAGTTCGTGCTCGTGCTCCGGCAGGTCATGCTGGTGCTCCGGCAGGTCATGCTGATGCTCCGGCAAGTCATGCTGGTGCTCCGTCAGATCGTGCTGGTGCTCAGGGAGCTCGTGCTGGTGCTCGGGCAGTTCGTGCTGATGCTCGGGCATCTCGTGCTCGTGCTCCGGGACCTCGTGCTCGTGGGGTGGGACCTCCCCCGGGGGCAGAGCAGGGCCGGTAGCTCGGCCCTCTCCGGTCGGCTCGTCGTCCGTGCTCGAAGTGTCCACCTCGGCGTCCGCCTCGGCTGACGCGGAGGAGGGCTCCTCGCGGTCCGCATCCTCCGCCTCCGGCTCCGGGGCCGGGACCTCCGTCCCAGCTTCCGCGACGAGGCCGGCCACCTGCTCGGGGTCCGCTTCAGGGACCGGAGCGGGCTCGCCCTCGGGCGCGACCGCGCCCTCCTCCGTCAGCACCGGCGGGGTCTCGGCGACGGGCGCTTCCTCTGCGGGGGCGACCTCGACGTCCGAGGAGCCCTCCGACCTCTCCCGCTCGGGGCCGGGGGTCGTTGAGGGTTCCGGCGAAGCGGGCGGGGTCGCCTCCGATGGAGGCACCCAGTCAGGAGGTGGAGGCGGGAGGGGGTGCTCCTCCGCCGGAGGGGCGGCCCCTGGTGGCGGCGGCGCGGCCACGGGGGCACCGGTCGCCTTCGGCGACGGGGTCGAAGGCGTGCTGGGAGCGGGGGGTCCGTGGGGGGTCGCACTGAGCGCGGTCGCCGCACTGGGCGGGAAGCGAGGTGTGGCGCCGGGTGGGACGTAGGACGCCCCACGGCCGGGCCCCTGGTCCGATATCCAGGGTGGGATCGAGGGGTCCGGAGCTCCGGGGGGCCGTGGCGGGGCCCTGGGGAGCGGAACGTTGTGGACCCGGTTCTTGTGGGTGTCCATCATGCGCGCCGGAAGTTCCCTTCCGCAGAACTCACAGAGCGCGAACTCCAGCGGATGGGCGGACTCCCCCCCGGTTGGGGCGTACCCCCCGGGAAACCCCTGGGCCACGGCTCCCTGACGTACAGCTTGTGGAAAAGGGTAGCGGAGGGCTAGGAAGGAGGAGCGCCAGAATACGCACGACGGCCGATGCGAGAGGCTAGGCGTGCCCCTGCTGGGGGGGCGCCCGGGTCGGGTCGGTCCGATGGGTGTCGACCGGAGCTCCCCCCGCGAGGGTGGGGACGCTCAGCGCCGAGCAGGGAAACGGTAGCGCAGGAAGAGGTGACTCCCTCCTCGCTGGAGGCCGACGAGGCTCGCTCCGAGAGAGGTCGGAGGGGAGAACCGGTGGCCCTCCACGAGCCCTCGGTCCCGATGGGCCGCGTCGCGCCCAGCGACGAACGGTGCGAGCGTCACGAACAGTTCGTCCACGAGCCCCGCCTCGAGGAAGTCCCCGAAGAGCGAGGGCCCTCCCTCGACGAGCACGGTCCGGACCCTCGCCCTGCGCTGGAGGCCCCGCAGGATGCTGCTGGGTCGCAAGCGTGGGCCCTCGCCCGCCACCCAAAGGTCCACGCCGGGAGGAAGCTCCCGCTCGCTCAGGCGCGCTCGGCCCGAAGGGGTCGTGAACACCGAGATCTCTCGCGTGCCGGTCCGGAAGACCGGAAGGTCGAGGTCGACCTCCCCCCGCGCCGAGACGAAGACCAGCCGGGGCGAGGGGGGCAGACCGAGGGACGCCCGGACCTCTTGGAAGGCCGGGTCCAGCGCCGGGAAGAACCCTTTGGGGCTCCAAAGGTGCCGAGGAACGGAGCGGAGCGTGCCCGCCCCCACGACGATGACCTCGGAGACCGAACGGAGCAGGCCCATGACCATCCGATCGTGGTCGTTGAAGCCGCTGACCTCGGACCCTCCCGAGGTCGAACCGTCGACCGCGACGACCCCATCCAACGTGCTCGCGAAGTTGGCCAGGACGTACGGGCGCCTCGACGGTCTGGCGAGCCTGAGCTCTCCGTAGAGGTGACGGAGCACGGGCGGGAGAGGCACCCGCTCCCCCGAGGCGGGGTGGAGGAGGTCCTGGAGCGGGAGCAGTCCCTGGAGGCTCGCGCGGGACATGGGTGGAGCCTTGGTTCGGCCGCTCGCGCGCCCGGCATCGGCGCGAGAACGACGGGGTCTCCACACGGAGGAAGGACTTGAAGGGGTTGCCCCGGAGCGGTCCGGTGTGACCCGCTCCGGGGCTGGGGGCGGTCTGGAAGCGAAGGGGCCTAGCTCACCGAGACCTTGCGCTCGGAGACCGGGTTGGCCTTCGGCACGGTCACGGCGAGGACCCCGTCCTGGTAGCGGGCCTCGACCTTGTCGGAGAGCACGTTCTCGGGGAGCTCGAAGCTCCGGTGGAAGCCCTGGTAGGTGCGCTCGCGCCGGACGTAGTTCTTCTCCTTGGATTCGGTCTCGGTCTCGGTGTCGGACTCCGCGTGGATCACCAGCGTGTTCCCGCTGACCCGGACGTCGATCTTCTCCTTGGGGACCCCGGGGAGCTCGGTGCGGACCTCGTAGTGCTTCCCCTTGTCCTCGATGTCGGTCAAGGCAGGGAGGAAGCCCTGGCCCCCGCTCTCGCCCGTGAAGACCTGGCCGAAGGGGAAGAAGAGCTGCCCGTGCAGGTCGTCGAACAGGCTGTCGAAGTGGACCCAAGGGTTCGCAGGAGCGGAGATCTCGTGGGGGGTCGCGCTGGTTCTCAGGCTTAGTTTGGTCGTCATGTTCCTTCTCGGCCCGAGCTACCGGGCCGTAATCGGAATGTTAGCGATTGTATAAATGGATTACCTACGTTATAATTGCTTCTCATGCAAGTCCGCATCCGACGCCCTCCCTCTTCCGCCTCCCTTCCTTCGAGCTCCTCTCTCGGCCCTTGGGCGTCGTTCGCCAGAGGGGCGGCGCGGCACTTTCGATCTGGCCACCCTGCGCGTGCCCGCGGTGGGATGTCGTCAGTTCCGCCCGGAGCGGGCGCGGGGGGGGTCCCTAGCCGCTGATCCGACTAGAGGTCCAGCCGGCCGGCCTCACGGAGCACCGAGAGGGCGTCCGTCGTGACCCAGTCGTTCCGTCGGTCCGGCTTCGGCGCCCCCCCAGTCCACGTACTCCCCGTCCCAGTGGATGCGGTCCCACACGCGGTAGTACGTCCCGTCCACGCTCCAGCCCCCGCCCTGGAGCTCGCCCTCCTCCCGCCAGTCGAGGGCGGCCCCGCATCGAGGGTCCTCGGCCCTCCCGGCGAGGTCGGCCCCCTTGAGCCCTCCCAGGAGGTCGTAGTGCCAGTATCGCGGGTAGTGAAGTCGCAGGAGGTCCGGGTGGATCACCTTCCCGCTCTGGCGACCGAGGAACAGGCGGCGCGAGAGGAACACCTCCGCCGCGCGTCGAGCGGCGCTGCGCGCCGCCCGCGATCCCGTCCGGTCGGCGTAGGCAGCGAGACCCATCATCGGGGTGAGCGTCTCCATGAACGAGGAGGTGTCGGCGGAGGGGCGTCGGTCGCAGTTCCAGCCCCCGTCCGGCCACTGCCACTTCCCGAGGAGCTCCGCGAGCAGGTCCGCGCGCTCGTCCTCGCGGCCGAGCCTCACGAGCGCGTATAGGGCGTTCCCTTGCTGGGAAGCGCAGCGAGGGTGTCGTCCGTCGATGATCGGGGCCGCTTGGGTCAAGCGCTCCCGCCCAGAGGGACCAAGGACGTAGCTCCGTTCATAGCCCGGCCTCAGCCATACGGCGAGCTCCTTCTCCCGGAGCGGGAACAGCCTGGGGTCTCCCGTGGGATAGCCCAGCTCCGAGAGGGAAGCGAGGACCCAGTGCGTGCCCTGCCAATAGCCGTAGACCGCGCGAGACGTGCCCTACCGGAAGCGGGCTCCCTCGTGAAGGAGCAGCCCCCTCACCCGGGCCGAGCCTCGAACCTCCTGCTCCAGGGCCCTCACCCGGGGGCTCTCCCGAGGTTCTTGGAGGACCCCCACACGGGGTGCGCCAGCGGATCGCTGGCTCGGGCGAGCGAAGCAGTTCC
The DNA here is from genome assembly GCA_027306505.1 of Thermoplasmata archaeon. Classification (GTDB taxonomy): domain Archaea; phylum Thermoplasmatota; class Thermoplasmata; order Lutacidiplasmatales; family UBA184; genus JAKAAX01. The sequence continues at coordinate 104,245 of DAHUZP010000018.1, forward strand.
CGGATCGTCCGGCGGGCCTTCGCAGAGGAGGTCGTGGGCGAGGTCGCGCGCCCTCCGGCCGCGGACGACGTGAGGGGGGGATAGAACTGCCCGACCCGCGTGGCCACGGACCGCGCCCAGGAGCCCTCCCCAAGATGTTATCCCCCACGGGGGGGCGGGGTCGAGCGTGCTGCGCCGCTTGTCGAACATCGCGCTCAAGGTCCCTTCCCTACGGAAGGCGGAGGAGCACTACGTCCGTCTCTTCGACCTCACCGTGGCCTACCGGGAGATCTCCACGAACGACGGCTGGTACACGCTTCCGGACGGCTCGGGCTGGGACGCGGAAGGGGCCTGGCACCTACGCATCGGCCGCTCCGTCCTCTTCCGGGAAGGGTTCGTCCTCAGCCTGGAGGCCCGGGACCGCGTGGTCCCGGGCGACCGTCTCGACCGGATCGGGCTCGAGGGGGACGAAGGGGAGATCCGGCGGCTGGAGCGCCTGGTCTGGGGCCTGGGCGGTCAGGTCCTCAGCAAGGGTGGGGACTCGCTCTTCTTCGAGGACGCTTACGCGGTGCGATGGGAGGTCTCCGCCGGCCGGTTCGCCGACCCGTGGGAGATGAGCCTCGGGGTCCGCGCGGGCCGCTGGTTCCGCGACCCCAACCGCGCCTAGGGAGCCGCTCGAAGCACGAGGAGGCTCAGGGCTCCTCGTTGGGAGCCCCGTGGTTCTCCGTCTCGGGCCCCGACGGGTCCATCCCGACGCCGTCGTCCTCCCTCCATCGGTACAGCCAGAGCGCGAGCCCGAGGGCTACGACCGACATGACGGAGAGGAGCAGCACGTCCAGCTCGTAGTGGCCGATCCCCGGGGAGGGAGAGAGGAGTCCGAGCTCCCCCTTCGCGAGCTCGGCGGCGTAGGTCCCGGGCAGGAACCGGGCCGCGTCCTGCCAGAGAGGAGGCAGGATGCTGATCGGATAGTAGAGCGGAGAGATCATGCCCACCGCGGTGAAGGCGAGGTTCCCGACCGGCCAGACCTCCCGACGGGAGCGGATCCGGCTCGAGATGGTGATCCCGACCGCGGCGAAGAGCACCCAGAGGAGGAGCACCACCGCGAGCAGGACGAACCACCCCGTGATCGGGATGGACACTCCCGGTTGCACCGCGAGGAGGACCGAGAGGACCAGGAGCGCGGGGGAGGCCGCGATGAGGTTCGAGACCGCGATCCCGAGCAGGTAGCGGAACTTCCCCATGGGGGAAGCGACGAAGAGGTCCTGCAGCGCGTTCTCGATCCGGTACCACGCGGAGTCGCCGAGCACCCAGTTCCCGGTGTTCTGGGCCGTGAAGAGCATCGCTCCCACGATCTCCCCGGGGAAGTCCGCGTCGGGGGAGATCAAGCGGAGGAAGTAGAGGAAGATGAACGGGATCAGCACCGGGGCGATCGCGACCGCCGGGTTCCGGGAGATCCACCGCCACCCGATGATGCTCCAGGCCGGGAGCACGCGACCGTGCCGGGGGATTGAGGAGAAGTCCTGGGCGACGGGCAGGGAGGGAGCGGCCATGCCCCTCACGGCTCCCGGGCCATCCGGCGGGCCCAATGCACGGCGAAGGCAAAGGTCGCGAGCGCGAAGAACGTGAGCGAGCCCGCGGCGGTCAGGACCTCCCCCGTGGAGAGCGGGGTGAGGCCCTCCGCCCACGTGATGAGCGCCGCCGCCGCGCTGGGGGGGACCAGGAGACCCGCGGGCACCACCGCCGCGGGGATGATCGCCTTCCAGACCACGAAGGGATAGAAGACCGGGGGGAGGACCCCGAAGGCGTTGTAGAACAGGCTCGAGTACGGCCAGATCGCACGCGAATCGTGGAAGAGCGTAGAGAACGTGTAGCCCAGGGAGGCCGCGAAGAGCCAGATCGCGACCAGGCTCAGCGCGAAGACCCCCGCCGCGAGGAGGCCCATCGGGTGGACGATCTCCGCGAGCACGACCAGGACGACGACCGGGGGGAGGTAGGCGATCATGATGCCGGCGGCGATGCCCAGGAAGTAGGCCTCAGGGGTGAGAGGCGAGGCATGGTAGAGCTCGGTGAGCCGGTGATCGATCCGGATGTAGGCCGCCTCGTTGGTGACCCGCTCCCCGATCTGGAAGACCGAGAAGATGACCGCCCCCACCATGGCGAAGGGGAGGATCGACCGGTCCAGGAGCCAGACGAAGACGATGAACACCGTCTGGACGATCATGGAGGTCGCGAGGGCGAGCGTCTCGTGCGTCTGCACGCGCACCTCCGTCTCCGTGAAGCCACGGGCCCCCTGCCAGCGCGAGCGGAGGGACCTCGCCCCCGTGGTCACATCGAGGGGTGGGAAGCTCGCCTCAGCTCCCGACATGCTCCTCTCCTTCGATGGAGCGGCCCACCAGGCGGAGGAACGCTTCCTCGAGCGTGACCGGTCCCACCGTCGCGGCGAGCTTGCGACGCAGCGCGATCGCGAGCAGCTCCTCCATCCGCTCGGGGGAGGTGATGATGTGGAGCGACTGGTCGTCCTCCATGATCCGTCCCGTGCCCTGCACTTCCGCGCGCAGGGCCTTCGCGTCGGGGAACGGTCCCCGGAAGCTCACCCTGAGCGTCCCGCCGGTCGATCGCTTGAGGTCCTCCGAGGTCCCCTGCCCCACCACCTGGCCGCGGTCGATGACATAGAGGCGGTCGGAGAGCACGTCGGCCTCGTCGAGGTAGTGGGTGGTGAGCAGGATCGTTGAGCCCATCCGCGTGAGCCGCCGCAAGGACTCCCAGACCCCCCGGCGCGCGAAGGGATCGAGGCCGATCGTGGGCTCGTCCAAGAAGAGCAGCGGCGCCTGCGTCGCGATGACGGTCGCCACCATCGCCCGCTGCTTCTGACCGCCGGAGAGCGTCGCGTTCAGGCGATCCGCGACCTCCTCGAGGGCCATCAGCCCGAGCGCCTCCTCTGTCCGGCTCTTCGCCGTCTCCCGCTGGAACCCCCGGGACCGCAGGTACGTGTAGATCTGCTCGCGGGGGGTGAGGTGGAAGAACGGCTTGCCCTCCTGCGGCACCACCGCGATGAGAGGGCGGACCCCCTCCGGGTCGCGCACCACGTCCCGTCCGAAGACCTCGACGCGGCCCGAGGACGGCATGAGGAGGGTGGAGGCGATACGGAGGAAGGTGGTCTTGCCGGCCCCGTTCCGGCCGAGCAGCGAGACCCTCTCACCGCGCCCGACGCGGAGCGAGACGCCCGAGAGCGCCTCGACCGGAGGCTGCCCGCGGGCCCGGTAGGTCTTGCGGACCCCGGCGGCCGAGATAGCGTCCTCTGGCATGACGCGAAGATTCACAGGTCGACGGTATAAATGACTAGGCGCGCGAACCATTGTTCTCGCCGAGAGCGCTCCGGGAGGCTGCGCTCCCCCGAGCCTCGGTCCCCTCTGCCCGTCCCTCCTTGGGCAGGCGTCTCGATCAGTCCGGTCCGATGGCGCGGGAGAGCCGCTGGGCCATCTCCACCGCGCTCTCCAGGTTGTGGTGCGAGACCTGCTCGACGTTGAGGCCGAGGGGGACCCGGATCCCGTGCTGCCGGACGAAGCTCGAGATCTCCTTCCAGACCCGGACCGCGATGTCGATGGAGCGGTCCTTCGCGGCCTCCAGGTCGTGGGAGAAGAGGCTCTCCTCCACGACCTCGGGAACCTCCGCTCCCAGCCACCGGACGAACTCCAGGTCGTGGATGTCGGAGATCGGGGCGAGGCTGATGATCACGGTGAGGGGTGCGATCTCGAACTCCCGGCAGAGCCGGTCATACTCGGTGAGCAGGCCCTTCAGGCTGTCCGTATCGAAGAGGATCTGGGTCGTCGCGAACCGGACCCCGGAGAGGGTCTTGGTGAACAGACGCTCCGCTTCATGAGGACGCGACGGGATCGCGATCGACCCCACCAGCCCCTCGGGGACCGTCAAGGAGCGGTAGAGGTGGGAGACCATCCCGGCCGCTTCGACGACCCCTGGGCCGGGGTACTTGCGGAGGGAGCTCGCCCCTCCCACCAGGACCACGTTGCGGACCTGGTGCTTCACCACGGTCTCCCGTGCCCATCGCACGAAGGCACCGCGGGAGGACGAATGGACGACCACCTTGTTCACGACGATGTCGCGGGGGACGAGCGGCCGCAGGAGCTCCGCGAAGGTGCGGGGGTCCATGTTGCGGTAGAAGGGCTGTCCCATGTGGTTCTCGTCCAGCACCTCGGGGATGTTGATCGCGGAGAGGCGGTGGAGGTTTCGGAGGGGGGCCTCGAGCTTCGAGAGGAGCGCATCGACCGACCGGGGGTTCGCCCGGCGCACCGGGGGGACCGCCTCGAAGAGCAGAGGGGTCCGCTCGAGGAAATGAGAGAGAGGTTTCACGCCGGACAGGGAGCTTCCCTTCCGCCGCCCGGACGAAGCCCCGCCTCTTGGGCCCTCGTTCCCATGTGTTGCGTCGGGCGCAAGCGATGACGGGCCTCCTCGGGGCATGCTCCTCTGGTCGAGGGGGTGGACGTTTCAACGTTTGGGTCCATGGCTGTCCGATGGTCCCGACCTCCCGTTCCCACCCCCAGGTAGGGAGGAAGGACGAGGAGGAGGACGACGAGGAAGAGCGGCCGACCGCTGGCGAGCTCCTCTCCCCCCTTCCCGCCTGGCCGAGGGAGTGGGTGCAGCGCCTGGGGCGTGAAGCGGAAGACCTCGGGGCCCGCTCTCAGGTCCAGCGCTCCCGGGGGAGCGCGGACTGGGAGCTCTGCTGGCTGCTCGATCGACGTCCCTTCATGACGTTCCGCCTCACCCCTCAGGGCGTACGGGTCCTTCTCGCGGTCCCGGAACGGGCGGTGGTGCTCTGGCTCCAGGGCCCTTCCGACGACGAGGAGTTCCGACGGGACCTGCTTCGGGCATCGCTTCGAAGGGGCCTGCGGAAGGTCGAGGTCGGGCTGGGGAGCGCGGTCCGGGCACGCGCCGTCTCGGACCTGCTCCGGATCGTCGCCCGCGTCGGTCCCTAGGCATGGCGGGCGAGGTCGGCTCTCGACCGACCACGGTCCCGTCAGGCGAAGTGCTTCCGCACGGCGATCAGGTAGGCCAGGAGGAGCCCCCAGAGGACCACGGTGAAGAGGTCCGTGGGGGGCAGCCAGGCCCAGACAAAGAGCAGGACCACGACGACCGCCGTGGTGTAGAGGGCCCAGGCCTCCGTGTCCCAGAGCCCACGGGCGACCGCTAGCAGGACGATCCCCAGGATGAAGTAGAACGCTCCCGCGATGACGAGGCTCCCGACGACCGAGTTGGAGAGCCCTCCGGCATAGATGTGCAGGATCCCCAGGCCCCAGAGCAGGCCGAAGAGCCCGACGAAGAGCAAGAAGATCCCGACCAGCGCGACCAGCACCGCAAGAAGGCCCACCAAGATGGGCAGCTTGCGGGTCGGAGGGTAGGGGGCGGTCGCGTAGGGATTGCCGCCGTAGGGAGAGCTCCCGTAGGTCGACCTGGAGCTGGGGGGCCGAGAGAACGGAGGAAGATCCACGGGGTACCTGGGCGGTCGGGTCCCGACCTGCCCACCCAGAGCTGTCCCGGGCTCGTAAACGTTTGCCGTGCAGGCGTTCCCCTGTCAGTATTTATCCCCCCTACGCTCGCGGCTTCGCTGGCCATGAAGCTCCTGTTCATCCACGCGGACCGGTTGAGCTTCGAGGCCCGCAAGCCGGCCCTTCGGTCCGCCCCTCCCCTCGCGCCCGAGGAGGCGAAGGGGGAGGCGAACGAGGCGCTCGTGGTCTTCTACAGCGTGGAGGCGGGGGACGTCCCGGACCTCCCGCTCGTGGTGGACCGCACGCTCGCCGAGGTCGAGAACGTCTTGGGCCAGGTGAAGGCCGAACGCGTGGTCCTCTACCCCTACGCCCACCTCTCCCAGAACCTGGCTCCACCCAACGAGGCGCAGAAGGCGGGAGAGCTGCTCAAGGCCGGGGCCCCGGCCCGGCTCAAGGTCCCGATCGTCTCGGCCCCCTTCGGATACTACAAGGCCTTCGAGTTGAAGGCGAAGGGACACCCTCTCGCCGAGCTCTCGCGCAGCGTGGTGGGCGTCGCCTCCGCGGGCGCGGCCCCGGGCGTCTCGCTGGTGAACAAGCCCAGCAAGGGAGCCCCGGGGTCAGCGCCCCCCGCCAAGGCGCCCCCGATGCAGGAGAGCGAAGCGCTCACCAGGGAGAAGAAGCTCGTTTCCCAGTGGTTCGTCCTCACCCCCGAGGCGAAGCTCGTCCCCGTCACGGAGTACGACTTCACGAAGGACCCGGAGTTCGGGGCGTTCTACCGCTACGAGACGCAGGGCACGCGCCAGGCCGGCGAGGAGCCTCCTCACGTCCGCCTGATGCGGGAGCTCGAGCTCGTCGACTACGAGCCCGCCTCCGACGCGGGCAACTTCCGTTGGTACCCGAAGGGCCAGCTCATCAAGCGACTGCTCCAGGAGCAGTGCTCGGAGGTGATCCGCCGGGCGGGGGGGATGCGGGTGGAGACCCCCATCATGTACGACTACGAGCACCCCGCGCTCAAGCGCTACCTGGACCGCTTCCCGGCGCGGCAGTACGTCCTCAGGTCCGAGGACAAGGACTACTTCCTGCGCTTCGCCGCCTGCTTCGGCCAGTACATGATCTTCCACGACATGGTGATGGGCCGCAAGGACCTCCCCGCCCGTCTCTACGAGCTCACCCACTACTCGTTCCGGCGGGAGCAGACCGGGGAGCTCTCGGGGCTGCGAAGGCTTCGGACCTTCACCATGCCCGACATGCACACGCTCGTCGCGGACTACGCGCAAGCGAAGCACGAGTTCCTCGAGCAGTTCCAGCTCTGTCAGCGCTGGATGGCGGACCTGGGGGTCCCCTACAACGCGGCGGTGCGCTTCGTGCGGGGGTTCTATGACGAGAACCCGGACTTCGTGCAGGCGCTCGCGAAGGCGAACGGACGGCCCATGCTGGTCGAGATGTGGGAGGACCGGTTCTTCTACTTCGTGACGAAGATGGAGTTCCATCCCCTGGACACCCAGGGACGGGCCGCGGCCCTCTCCACCGTCCAGATCGACGTGGAGAACGGCGAGCGCTTCGGGATCCAGTACACCGACTCCGACGGGAAGCGCAAGCACCCGCTCATCCTCCACGCGAGCATCCCCGGGGCGATCGAGCGGAACCTCTACGCGATCCTGGAGAACGAGGCGAAGAAGATGGCGAAGGGCCAGAAGGGCGCTTTCCCGTTCTGGCTCTCCCCGGTCCAGGTCCGCGTCCTGCCCGTCTCCGACCCGTTCGTGGAGCCGTGCTTGAAGCTCGCCTCCGAGATCGAGTCGCGCACGGGGGCCCGTGTCGACGTGGACGACCGCGATGAGGGGATCGGCCGGAAGATCCGGGACGCCGAGAGGGAATGGGTGCCGCTCATCCTGGTCTACGGCGAGAAGGAGGCTGGAGGCGCGAAGCTCCAGGTGCGCGTCCGCGATGGCCCTGCGCTCTCCCTATCGGCCCCGGAGCTCTTCGAGGAGGTCGGTCGCCGACAGGGGGACAAGCCTCGCGCGCCCCTCGGCCTCCCGACGCGGCTCAACCTGCGTCCCATCTTCCGGGGCTGAAGCGTCGGGCCCCTCGCGCTCCGGTCCGATGGCCCCCGGCGCCCCCACGATGACCGGGGGCCAAGGCCCTGGAGAGGTCCTCAGGCCTTGGGGTCGCTCCCCGAGGACGCTCCCGTCGAGGCTTTCGGTGCCTCCGAGGCGCCGGTGCTCGCCGGAGCGGGGAGAGGAGCAGAGCTCCGGGCGGTGGCGCGGAGGTAGCGGTGTCGGAGCAAAAGGCCCAGGAGGGCCATGATCGCGAGGAACCCCACGGGGGCCGCGACGATGAGCAGGCCCCAGCTCGTCCCTCCGGTCGAGAACTCCTGTGTCGCCGGGGGGGTCGAGGGGGGCGGATGGGCGGGGGCGGAAGGCCCAGACACGATGTGGACCGACACGGTCGAGCTCACGGTGAGGATCCCCGAGATCGCCGTCACGGTGACGGTGCCGTTGCCCGGGACCACCCCGCCGACGAAGAGCGCGGCCGCCCCTTCGTTCTCGGGGATGAGCTGTCCCAGCGAGCTCGGAACGAGCGCCCAGTCGTACGAGACGCCCCCGGGTTCCGCGCTTCCGTTCGACGCAAGCGCCTGCAACGCGAGGGTGCCGCCGGGCGCGAGGTCCGGTGGGGACGTGGGCGAGATGGCGACTGACGTGAGCGGGCTCCCTCCCCCGCTACTGGGGGAGGTGACGAGGACCACGAAGGTCGAGGTGGGCGAGTTGCCGGGGAGGGCCGTGCGGTACCCGGCGAGGTCCGTCGCGGAGAGGTAGAGCTCGAGCGTCCCCACGGTGGAGGTCGCGTTGAAGGGGAGCGTCACGCCGAAGGTGCCATTGTAGTAGAGGCCCGAGCTCAGGGTGAGCGGGACCGTCGACCAGAAGAACGCTCCCGAGTCCTTGTAGGTGACATCGACGTCGGGGGCGACCACGTCCTGCACCGCGACCTGGAGGCTCAGCGGTGTCGCGACCGGCAGGGACGCCGGGAGCGCGGGGGTCGAGGTGAAGCGGGGCAGCATGGAGGCGTAGGGCAGCGCCGCCCACCACTGCGAGGCGATCTCCTGGTGGCCGATGGGGCTCGGGTGGAAGTAGTCCAGGTGGTTCACGTCATCGACGGAGAAGCTGAAGTTCCCGAGGTCCCAGTCGGTCACGTTGTACTGCTTCGTGATGAGCTGTTCCATGTGGTTGTAGGCCCGGTCCATGTAGTCCATCATCGCCCGGCCCGAGGAGGTGAGGAGCGCGGGGCAGGTGCTCTGCCAGACGAGCTCCGCCTGGGAGTTCCCGCCGAAGAGCGTCCAGAGGATGGTCACGTTGACGACGTTCGCGAGCGCGACCACGGTCGAGGGGGGCAGCTGGGTCCTCAGGATCCGGAAGGTGTGGTTCAGCGACTCGGAGAAGTTGTCCACCGTGGTGGGCGTCGGCGTGCTCCCGCTGTGGCGGCAGAGGTCGTTCCCTCCGATGAGGATGGTCACGAACCCGCTGCGGTTCATGACCGCCTCCTCGGCCTGCCAGATCATGTCGCTCGCCTTGTCCCCGGGCACGGCCAAAAGGTGGGGTGTGATCGAGTTCGGCCCGTAGATCCTCTCCAGGCGCTTCCAGAGGGAGAAGACCGACGTGTCCCAGCCCACCGCATAGGAGTAGTACGGCTGGATGCCCAGATTGATCGCGCTCCCGTTCGCGTCGTAGGCGGGGGTGATCGAGTCACCCAGCGCAGAGTAGCTCACGGGGTTGGGGAGCGGCAGGTTGGACGGGCTCCTGGGGGAGGAGGAGGTCGCGGGGGCCAGGGTAGGGAGGAGCGAGCTCGAACCCTGGCTCCGGGGTGCGGCGGCCGTTCCGAGCCCCCCCATGGAGGATAGGAGCACCAAGCCGACGAGCAGTCCGCCCAGGGCGAGGAGCCGTGGGGTGGGACGGCGAGCCAACGTGGGCGTCGCGAGCCATCAGGGGCTATTTGAGCCCGAGGTGGGGAAGGACAGGCCACCCGACCTTACCGACCCACCCGAGCGTGCGGCGCTCGAGGGCCTCGAGCTGGTTGAGAAGGACCATGAGGGCCCGGGTCGCCCCCCCCCACCCGCGTTCGCCCTTCGGAGCCCGGAAGAGCCCCCACGGGCCAACCTCAAGGCCCGGCATCGATCCCCTCGTCGATGCCGCTGCCTCACGGCGACCTCGAGGTCGGTCGGCAGCGCCTCTACTTCCACAGCTCGGAAGCGATGCCCGAGCTCGGGAACGGGAGCGTCGACGTCATCGTCACGAGCCCCCCCTACAATCGCGGCAAGCGCTACCACCCGCTCTACTCCGACCTGTTGCCGGAGACGGAGTACCGAGGCCTGCTCCTCCGCATCTTCCGGGAGTGCCATCGGGTGCTCGCCCCGGAGGGAGCGTTCTTCCTCAACATCGGCGACGCGGCCGGGGACCAGGGGAAGAGCGAGCGTGTGGTCGGTTGGGCCCAGGAGGCCGGGTTCGTTCGGGTCCAGACGCTGGTCTGGGTGAAGTCGCTCCTCGGGAAGGGGCACTTCACGCCCAGCGGGCGGGGCCGTAGCTTCTCGAACCTCTTCGAGTACGTCTTCCTCCTCGCGAAGGGACGCCGCCCCCGGCTCGACGTGAAGGCCGTGGGGATCCCCTATGCCGACAAGTCGAACATCGGCCGGTACAGCGAGGTCGACCTGAGGGACGCAGGGAACGTCTGGTTCGTCCCCTACAACGAGACGACCGGCGCCCGGGTGAAGAAGGGGCACGAAGCTCCCTTTCCCGTCGAGCTCCCCTGGCGGGCGCTCCGCTGCGTTCCTCGTGCGGCGCGCGCGCTCGATCCCTTCGCCGGGACCGGCGCGACGCTGCGGGCCTGCGAGGCGCTCGGGATGGAAGGGGTCGGCTACGAGCCGTACCCTCAGGTCGAGGTCATCCGGCGGCGTCTCGCCTCGCCGTTCACTCCTCCCCCGACGCTCCTGCTCCCCGAGCTGGAGCGCTCTCTGAGGGTGCTCGGCGACCTGCTGCCCAAGGTCCCAGCTTCCGAGATCGAAGGGCTGAAGGCCCGGCAGCGCAGGGACCTCCGGACGGCGGAAGCCCTCCTCCGGGTGCTCGGGGGCGGAGGGCCGCCGGAGCGCTGAGGGAGGCGCCCTGAACAGCGCGTCCCGGGTCATTGCACATCGCCTTCGCAAGGTAGCATGGCCTCATCCCCCCGCTCCCGGGGACGGGCTCGACCGCTCTCGGAACCTCCTCGGGCTTGGGGAAGTAGCGGTTGCAGAGGCAGAGCCGTCGGGTGAGCTTCCACCCTCGCTCGCTGGGGTCGAGCTGGGGACCGGCCGCGGGGAGGAACGAGGGCTCGAACCTGTCCACCACCTCGGCCGCCCTCCCGTTCGTCCATGGCCCAGAGGACCAACACGGGATCTCGGTCCACCGCTTGGAGTTTCTTTTGTGGGCCCCCGCCTGAACGATGGGACCGGTGTGGTGGAGCTCGGGACGGGGCTTTCGCGGACGGGACCCGAGCTGACGGAAGAGACGCTGGCACTGACGTGCCCCGAGGTCGGCCTCGAACTTCTGCTCGAGGAAGGCGGGGAGGGCCTTCCCGTCCCAGAGGTGACCGGTGAGACCCACGTCCTCGGCGTCAGGTACGGCATGGGGTCCCGTGGAAGGGCCTCACCCCACCCATGTGCCCGTCATGGTGGGTGACGTTCGGTTCAGTCCCGATGTTCCTGGAGCGCTTCGGAGAGCTCCCGTCGCAGGAACTGCGCGGTGCGGGAGAGCTCCTCGCCCTGGGAGAGCTTCTCCGCTTCCGCGAGCCGCTCGGCAGCTTCACGGAGGTCACCGCGGGCGTTGGAGGCGAAGGCGAGACGGTAGAGCGCCTCGGCCTGCGCCCGGCGCTGACCGATCGCGCGGCCCACTTCGAGCGAAGCGAGCGCGGCCTTCTCCCCCCGCTCGAGCAGCACCATCCGTCCGGCGAGGTCCGCGCAGGTGAGGAGGGCACGGGCCTCGCGCTCCCGGTCCTTGAGCGCCCGGGAGAGGTCGACCAGCGCCTCCGCGACCGCGAGCCCTTCCTTCATCTCTCCCTTGGCCGCGTGGTTGGAGGCCTTCCTCAACAGGGAGTCCAAGAGCCTCCAGGCCTCCGGCACCTCGGGGATGAGGGCAAGGGCCCGGTCCATGGTGACCCGGGCGGCCTCCGGGTCGTTGAGGGAGTGCTCGATCGCGGCTCGGCCGAGCTCAGCGAAGAGCGCCCCGGTCTTGTCGCCGTCCGCGAGCAGCTCGCGGATGCCGGCCTCCAGCAGGGCCGTCGATGCCTCTCTCGTCTCGGGGTCGATCATGAACTCCACGTCCGCGAGAGCCGTGAGCGTCCGGCCGATCTCTCCCCGGGGCGCCTTCGCCTTCTCCAGCGCCTCCCGGCACCCCTGGAGCTCCGCGCGGGCGCTCTGGTAGTCCCCCGCCGTGTAGTCGAGGCGGCTGAGGAAGCGTCGGACCCAGGCCACCCCGAGGAGGTCGCCCGCCTCCTCGAAGCGGGCGAGCGCCTCCTCGGCGAGGGACCGGGCGACCGCCGGGTCCTTCCCGCGGGCGGTCACCCGGGCGAGATCGAGCAGGACTCCGCCGTAGGGAGAGCCGCGCTCGTGGAGGTTCCCCAGAAGGTCCCTCGCACGGGAGAGCGCCTGCATCGCCTCGTCGTCCGCCCCCAGGGCATAGGCCGTCGACCCCAGCTGGTGCAGGATCGCGGCCTCGCCCCGGACGTCCTGAGGTCCCGAGCGCTGGTGGACGGTGTGCACCTGCTCGAGCAGCTCGCGCTCCTTGGGGAGCGAGCCCATGCTGCGGGCGATCTCCAGCGCCGCCTGGAGATGGGTGAGGGCCTTCTCGTCGACCCTGCCCTGAGAGAAGTGGTGGGCCAGAGCGAACGTCCGGGTGGGGTCGCGCGACGCGGGGAAGGACTCGAGCGCCTCCCCGACCTTGCGATGGAGCACCCGGCGGCGCGCGGCGGTGAGGTCCTTGTACACGCGCTCCCGCGTCGTGTCCTCGACGAACCCGTAGATGGTCCCTCCCTGCTCCTCGAGGAGGCCCCGATGGACCAGCTCCTCCAGCAGCTCCGCCATGCGCTCCTCCTCCTCGCCCGCGGCGCGACGGAGAAGCTCGAAGGGCACGGAGGGGCCGGCGACCGCGGCGATCGCGAACACCCGCTCCTGTTCCTCGGTGAGATGGGCGATGGGGTCCTCCGCGGGACCGCGCTCCCCTCCGCCCGATGGGTCCCCGGGAAGCGAACCATGGGTCTGGTAGCTCCGATACAGGCGCGTCGCGAGCCCGGGGAGCCCGTTCGAGCGACGGACGATCTCCGTGACCACGCTCTCAGGGACCGCGGAGCGGGACCCCCCTCGCTCCTGCTCTTCGAGGAAGGAGCGGAGCTCTCCCTCCGGCAAGGGGGAGAGCGGGCGACGCACCGCGATTTGGGAGAGGAAGGTCCGCTCGAGCGCCCGTTGGAGGGCCGGGTAGAGGTCCTCCTCCCGGGTGTAGGTAAGGAGGATCCACAAGGGCGCTTCCGTCCGCCACTCCAGCAGCACCGCAACGAGGTCAGCGGAGACGTGGTCCGCGAGCTGGAGGTCCTCCAGGGCGAGCAGGAGCGGGGCCTCCCGGGCCCGGTCCACCAGGAACTGGCGGATCTGGGTCAGGAGCCGGGCGCGCTTCTCCTGGGCGATCTGGTTCGGGTCGGCGAGCGAACGGACCAGGTGCTCGTACTCGGCCTGCGCGGAGGGCCCGGAGCCGGCGGACTCCCTCGCCTCGGCGGGAGCGATCCCGGCACCGAGCACCAGCGTCGAGAGCTCGAACCTGCCCCCGGGGGAGATGGCCATCCGGGAGAGCCCCTCCTCCCTCCCTCCCGCTTCCGAGCCGTTCGGGCGGGTGGGGCCGCCATCCGCGTCGTTCCCCGAGCTGCTAGGGTGCCAGGAGCCGAGCGCCGCGCGGAAGAGCGAGAGCGGGGCGAGCGCGTCGTCGCGCTCCGCCCGGCAGAGCAGGGTCTCGAAGCCGGCGAGCTCCGCCTCCCGACGTGCCGCCCCCACGACCCAGGCCTTGCCCAAGTCCGGGCCGCCCACGATGCAGGTGGCGAGCGTGGTGGACCTCGAACGCACCTCGTCCCGGTCCCGGGCGAGGTCCCGGAGCACCGCCGCCCGGATCGGGGCGCGCGGACGTGCGACGGAAGAGGGGCGAGAGAGGGCCATGGTCGGCTCGTTCACCGGAGGCCCCTCCCGCACCTTGTAGGTTGCGCGCTCCTCGGTCCGTCGTCCGGGGGTCTTCGCGGGGAGCTTCTGCCCTCAGCCCTGGGGCACGGGGGGGCGTCGCGCGCGGGACGAGACGGGCGCGCTCCGCGAGGTGCGTCCGCCGGAGCGCTCGAGCTCGGAGAGGGGGGGTCGAAGGTTGAGGAGCAGCGATCTCGCGAGGTAGAGGTGGGGGACCAAGCTCGCCGGGGGGTGGTGATACTCCGCCCCTCCACGCGTCGCCTCGCGGTAAGCGTAGTACTCCTCGCTCGGCAGGAACCAAAGGAGCGTGTCGTCCGTGCCTCTCGCCCCGTGCTCGCCTCGGGGGTAGGTCGTGATCCCCAGGTGGCGTTCCACGTCGTCCGGGAGGTTGAAGACCAGCTTCTGGGTGAGCTGGGAGATCCCCACCACGCGGTTCGAGGCCATCTCCTTCGCGAGCAGGTCCGCGGACCGGTGGGTGCCGATCACCCGCAGCGTTTCCGGTCCCCGGTCCAGGAACGCGATCGCCCTTCCGGGCCTCTGCAGCCGCTCGAGCTCCTCGGCCCGGCAGCCGAGCAGGTCGGCCACTTCCCCGGGGAGCTGCGCCGTGCACCAGCTGGGATGCACGGCCCGCAGCACGACCCACCCCTCCTCGCGCATGATGAACCTTGAATATGAGGTTCCTCAGAATTTATGAGGTCTTCGCTAGGCGGTCCTGGCCCGGCCCAACCGGAACGACCCCGGGTCGGGGCCGGGGTTCCCTCGAGGGAGGGGACGCGGGCGGAGCTTCAGCCCCCAACGGAGGTAGGGGAGCAGGGCCCGGGCGTCCATCGTGTCCGCGATGAGGTCGGAGGCCCGACGGACCTCGGGCACCCGGCTGTTGAGGGCGATGCCGCTCGCGACGTGCGGGAAGACCTTCGCGTCAGCGAGCCCGTCCCCCAGGTGGGCGGTCTCCGAAGCCGGGACCCCCGTCGCCTCCAGCAGCAGACGGAGCCCCTCCCGCTTGTCGACCTGGACCTTTCGGACGCCCTCGATCCGTCCGCCCTGGACGCGCTGATGCACTCCCGCCCACAGGTCGAAGCCGAAGCGACGCGCGTACCACTCGCAGACGTAGAGCGGGTTGTGCGTGAGGAGCGCGACCTCGACCCCGCGGGCGTGGAGCGCCCGCACCGTCGCCCGGAGGTGGGGCACGTGCCGGGTCCTCTCCAACACCTTCTCCAGGTCCCGGAGCGGCATGTCCTGGGCGAAGTTGAGGAGCCGTCGCAGGTGGTCGTTCTCTGAGACGCCCCCTTCCTGGAACGCGACCTGGGCGAGGTCGAAGGCCTTCGCCATCCCTCGCGAGCGGGCGATGGCTCGCCATCCGTGACCCACAGCGATGGTCCCGTCGATGTCGAAGGAGACCAGGCGAAGGGGACGATGACCGTAGAGCGGGACCGTCCCGACCATCCGTACCCTGGACAAGAGGCGCGCGCACCTCCTTCGCCATCATAACGTTGCGGAGCGACGGCCACGTGGAGGGACCTGGCACCGCCCCAAGGCGGAGCGGTCTCGCGCCCTGGAGAGACCTCTCCCTATGCTCAGACGCAGGCAGGGTCAAGTGCGACGGCCCCCTCCCCACCCCATCCATGACCTCGGACGACCAGCACGGGTCTCCATCCACCCCCTCCTCTCCCTCCAACCGCCGGCGGAGGTCCGGAACCGCGGACGTAGCCCGCCCCGCTCACCGAACGGCGAAGCTGATCCCTGGCGGGACGGAGGAGGGCCACCCGCTCACTCCGGCGGAGCTTCGGAAGGCCCGAGCGAGCTCGGAGAAGTTCGACGTGACCTACACCCCGACCCTGTTGGGCGTGCCCACGTGGACGATCGGGAGCGGGAGCGGTCAGCACTATCGCGTGCTGGTCCCGGCCTTCCCCGACCGGGACGGGGCCCAGTGCAGCTGCCCCGACTTCCTCACGCGAGGGCTGGGCACCTGCAAGCACCTGGAGGCGACGCTGGCGCAGGCAGCGATCTCTCCTCCCCCCGGCCTCGAGCGCGGACCCTCAGAGCTCGAGCGCATCGCGCCGGGTTGGGCAGAGATCGAGCGCGCCCAAGAGGAAGCTCTCGCCCTGCTCAAGGGCCCTTCGCCCCCGGACCCAGCGGTGCTGGGGATCGCGCTGCGTAGGGTGGGGCGGTTACTGGCGGGGACGGACTGAGCCCGGAAGGCTCGGTGCGCCCTCGGGCCCTCCTCCCACGGGAAACAAGAGCCGCGGAGAGGGCGGCCGTGCCTAGGACCAGCGGGACCGCGATCGCCCCCGTCGACAGGTCGGGGCCCGACCACGGAAGCACGACCGGGGACGGCAGGCGCGAGGTCGTCACCTCCACCCAGAGGCTCCACGGTCCGGAGAGGCCGAGCGAGTTGGAGGCACGGACCCGCAGGTGGTAGGTGATGCCCGGGGAGAGCCGGCTCAGGTTGAGGAACGCGGTGGAGGTGCCGAGGTACTGCGGGAGGGCGGAGCCGTTGCCCTGGACCCACTCGACCGTGTAGTTCACGACACGCCCCGCCCCCGGGTCTGCGGGAGGCTGCCATCGCAGCGCGAGAAGGTTCCCGGTGGACCGAACGGTGAGGTTCGACGGAGGGCCTGGGGAAAGGGGCACCGGGGAAGCGACCACCTCGATCGGCAAGGAGAGCCCCACCTGCGCTCCTCCGAACTCCGCATCCACCTCGAGGCTACCGTTGCCAGCGCTCGCGTTCGCCTGCACCTCGACGAGCTCCGATCCCGCTCCCAACTTCCACGACGCGGCCGAGGCCCCTGCGAGGGAGGAAGGGCTCACGGACGCGGACCAGTTCACCGGCACGAGCGGTGCTCCGAGCTGGTCGAGCGGCTCGAGCCCCAGGAAGGCCGAGTTCCCGGCAAAGGTCGCGAGGCCGCCAGAGCAGCTCTGAGAGCATGGTCCGGTGAGATCGAGCAGGTAGGTCAGTCGAGGCTGGTAGATGGAGATGGGGACCGAGGCCATGAGCCAGGTGCCGTCGGGGGCACGCACACTGACGTTGAGCCACCCGTTCCCCGTCCGGGGGCCGAGCGTGAGGTTGACCTCGGACCCCGCGGTGTTCGAGAGGGAGCCGAGCCAGGACGGGGAAAGGGTCCAGTTGGGACTGCCGGTCGCGCCAGGTACCGCCGAGGTCCCGAGGGTGAGGCCGGATCGGGGAGGGGAGAGCACCAGGCTCGCGGTGGGGGCGAGAACGCTGACGTCCCCCTCGACGGCATCCGCGCTCCCCGATGGCCCCCCCGGGGTGATGGAGAGCATGGAGACTGTCGTCGGGGCCCGGACCACGTCGAGGAGGAACTCCACCGTCACGCTCCGCCCGGCGTCGGTCCAGGTGAGGTTCCCCAGCACCCATCCCGGTCGGTCTGACGTCTCCAGCAGGACCGCGCTCTGCACGGTGGAGCCCGTGAGGTTCGCGCTCGACCCTCCCTCCAACCTCCACGCGAAGCTCCCGACGGTCCCTGAGGGATACCCTCGCTGGTCGAGGACGAAGCTCGACAGGCTGACCGAGGAGCTCTCGTAGAGCGCGCCAGAAGGGCCCGGTCCGACCGGAGCGAAGACCACCACGGCCGCGGGGGAGCGCTGGTCCACCACGATCGGGAAGCTCACGTTCCAGGTCTGCCCCGCCCAAGCGATGGACTCGATGACCACCCCGGTCCCGGGGGCTGAAGAGGCGTAGAAGATCGCCTGCTCGGGCAGGTCGTTGGGGGTCCCGTTCCCGTTGGGTACAACGGTGCCCAACGTGGAGGGCACCACGGTCCATCGGGTGCTCATCGTTGCGTACTGGAGCCCATAGAACCCTCCGGCCAGGAGGAGGTTCCCGAAGCGGTCCTGCGCGACGCCCTCGAGCGCGGTGGCCCCTCCGACCGGGACGTGATCGGAGGGCCCTCCGAAGAGGGAGACCGTGCTGAGCGAGACCGGCACGATGGAGATTGGGAAGGGGACGATGAGGTCCGGGAGCCCCGGTCGGTGCACCGTGGCGACGACGCTGCCGTTCCCGACGTGCTGCCCTGCGATGAACTCGGTCTGGGCACCCGAGGCGAAGAGGTTCCCCAGACCGAAGGGGTGGAGGCTCCAGGTGACGTTGAGGGAAGAGGGGAGCGGGTCCCCGAGGGCGTCCGTTCCCTGGAGCGAGAGCGGCACGCCCTCCCCGGGGTACAAGGGGGGCACGTCCAGGAAGGAGGCGAGGAGGCCCACCGCCGTCGAGGCGGAAGGGGGGGGGATGGGGAGCACGCGTAGCTGGATCGAGGCGACCAGGGTCCCTGCGCGCGGTCCCTGGAAGGTCACGTTGGCCCACCCCGTCCCCGGTGCGGACGAGGCGAAGAACGATGCGTCCGAGCCGGTGGCGGAGATGGTTCCGAGGCTCGCGGGGCTGAGCGTCCACGCGTAGGACCCTGAGAGCGGCACCCCCCAACCATCCAGGGCGCTCGCCGAAAGGGGGAGCATGGCGCCCTCCGGCACCTCCGCGTCCTGGGGAAAGACGTGGAAGAGGACCCCCGCCGAGACCGGAGGGACCTCGACCTCCATCGATGCTGCGCGGAGCTGCCCCCCCGAGTTGACGGACGCGTTGACCCAGGCGACGCCTTCTGTCGCGTTCACGTGGAGCACCACGGCTCCTGCGCCGGTCGAGGTGAGTTCGCCGAAGCTCGAGGGCACCACCGAGAAGGTGAGAGCGGGAGCCCCACTGCACGGTGCTCCGGTCTGGTCCAGCAGCCTCGCGCTCAGCGAGAGGTTGGAGCCGGTCTCGGAGAGCACGAACGCGGGCCGGTCGAGGCTCAGCAACACGCACGCCGGTGCGTAGACGACGACCGGGACCTGGTCGCTCGACGAGGTCTGGTTCCAGCTGGCCAACACGGTAACCGTGCCGTTCCCCGGTTCCGCCCCCGCGACGAAGAACCCTCCTGGTGTGACGGTCCCGAGCCCTGTCGGGGAAACGTTCCAGGTGAGGTTCGCCCCGGACGCGTAGGCGTCCCCATCCCCGGACCACAGGAGCGCCTCTGGGGACAGCGGTCGGGAGCCGCCCACCGGGACGAGCAAGGCACTGGGGTCGTAGGGGCCGAGGACGGGCGATGGGGTCGGGGAGGAGATGCCGCTGGCGGCGGTGGAGGCCCCTCTGACGGTGGACGGAAGGGCCCCGAAGAGGGTGGAGTTCTTCGGCCACCCTCCGGACCAGGGGTCTCGCGCCCCCATCGATGAGATCCCCGGGTGGGGGGGTACGCCCACGGTCGCTCCGGAGGTGACCTCTCGCGCGGTGGGCGGTGCATCGTGCCTAACGGGGTCGGGCAACGCCGCAGGAGGGGCGATATGGAGCCCGGAGGGGAGAGGGAGTGCGATCGCTCCAAGGAGCATCGCGAAGCCGACCATCACCAGGGTGAGAAGGCCTCGGCCCCCATCCCTCCCCGGCGGGTATGGAGCTTCCACGGACCTCACAGGCCTTCTCGGTATTTGCGGAGCGCGGCGCACGGGCGCGCGCTCACGATGGACCGCGGGTCTGAGCGGTGACGCCCGTCCTCAGGCCCGTCCCGGCTCGCGAGCCCTGCGGACACACCTCGAGGGGCCCCTCGAAAGCTTGGTGGACCCGGTACTAGGGGTCCTGAAGACGCTCCAACCGCCCTCCGTCCTCTCGATCCCGGTCTCGAGCACGAGGGAGACGAGGACGAGGAAGGCCATCAGCTTGAGGCCCACCTCGATGACGAAGTTCGTCGGCTGGACCACCTCCGAGCCGATCGTCTGAGCGATGTTCGCGGGCAGGCCGATAGCGACCCAGGCGAGGAGCACCCCGACGATCGCCGCGCCCGAGATCCACGACCACCTCGTCGGTCGCCAGAGCGGGAAGGTCGTCAAGCCCAGCAGGGTGTAGCTAGCGTACATCACCAGCATCGCCGGCCGCGCCCACCACCCATCGAGCCCGGGATGGAGGGCGGCGGCGAGGAGGAAAGCGGGGGTCTCCGCGATCTCCTCGAGCAGAGGGTACATCGTGCCCGCGAGGAAGAACGCCCGAAGGTCCCCGAGCGGGCGGAAGAGGGTCCACGCGATCCCCACGATCGCCAGGGTGAGGACCCAGAAGAATGGGAAGACCGGGTCCGCGGGCTCGGTCAGGGTCGCCGCCTGCCAGAGCGGGGTCAGGGTGTCGACCCCGTAGACGCGAGGGATCACGTAGGCGTTGAGGAGCACCCAGGCGGCGTAAGTCGTGGCCGCAAGAAGATCGAGCCCGGTCCACTTCCAGCGCCCGCGGCCCCGGAGCCGAAGGAGCGTAGTCCGGACAAAGGGCATGGGGGGACCCGCCTCTCCTTCAGCAGGGGTGCGAAGGTCACCGTGGGTGGTCCGCTCCGCCCCCACCTCCAGGGTGGGGGCGGGCAGGGAGGAAGGGGTTTGGGAGCGCGCCGTGGTGCGTGGGGCGGTCTAGGTCGAGCTCATGCCGGGCTGACCCTTGAGCGCCCGGATCTTGTAGTAGTCCGCGTCCACGATGACCTCGCCGTTGACCCCCATCGTGTCCAGGGACTTCGACTTGACCTTGTCCAGTCCCTTCTGCTTCTGGAAGTCGCCGACCGGGATGGAGAACTTCTGCTCCACCTCGGTCCGGTAGATCGGACCGGAGTTGTACGAGCAGAACGGGATGATCCGCCCGTCGGGCACCGAGTAGTGGATATCGCAGCGCATCAGCCGCTGGATATCGTAGTCGTAGGCGTCCTGGAAGTGCATGTTGCCGATGTAGAGCGCCCTCCAGGCGAACCTGCCCACGGCGTCCTTGGAGCCCTCGGTGAAGATCCCGGAGATGACCTTCACGACGTTCTTCTCGTTGATCCCCTCGGGGGCCTTCGAGAAGTCGAAGTACTTCGCGACGCTGTGCATGAGCTGGGCCCCGGCGATCGCCGTGCGGACCCGGGCGAAGCGCGCCTCGCGGTACTTCTCGATGAGCCCCTCGACGTTCTCGAAGAACCCGTCGACGTCCATGAAGCGGGTGAGCGGCGTCATCTTCCGGTTCTGGTCGACGAACGCGAACGTCGCACAGCCGCAGCCGGGGTGCGTCGTGAGCGTCATCTTCTCCTCGCCGTGGATGATCGATACCAGCTCGGAGATCGGCGCGACGGAGGGGACGGGGAAGAAGTCGGACTTGTCGAAGGGCCCCTCGTTGCACAGGATCCGGACCAGGTCGCTCTGGGTGAACCGCATCGCGAAGCGGTCCTTGTCGGGGATACGTGCCGTGAGCGCGACCGGCTGGAAGTTGACCCCCCGGACCACGTCCAGGTTGTCGAGCGCGAAGTCGATCGTGGGCATGATCTGGCTTTCGTTGAACCCACCGACCAGGGTAGGGACGAGCACCACGGAGATGGGCTTGTCCGGCTTCCCCGCCGCGAGCTCGTCGGCCGGGGAGTGCGTCCTACGGGCGTTCTCGATCGCGCGCTGCTTCACCTTGAGCAGCGGGACGCCCCGGACCTTCCGGTAGATCTCGTCGTCCAGCCCGTCGAACTGGAGGTAGAGGGTGTGGAGGTGGTTGTCGCGGGAGGCCTGTGCGAAGCCGGGCTCGTTCGCCATGCGGATCCCGTTCGTCGCGACCTGGATCTGCTTGAACCCGAGCTGATAGGCCATGTTGCAGGCGTCCAGGAACAGGGGGGAGAGGGTGGGCTCCCCCCCTGAGAATTGGACCGCGACCGCGCCTACGGGCTTCTGCTCCCGCAGGGTCTTCAGCATGAAGTAGATCTGCTCACGCGACGGCTCGTAGACGTAACCCGCCGCGTTCGCGTTCGCGAAGCAGACCGGGCACTTCAGATTGCACCGGTTCGTGAGGTCCATGAGGGCGAGGCCCGTGTGGGACTTGTGGTGCGTGCACATCCCGCAGGTGTCGGGGCATCCCTTGAACTTGTCATAGTAGGGGTTCTCGTAGCCGACCCCGTCGTGGGCATAGACCTCCATGCGGAGGTAGAAGTCGACGTCGTTGGAGATGACGTCCCAGAAGTAGCCGTGGGTCCTGCAGGTCTTCTCCATGACCACGCGTCCCTCCTTCTCGCGGACGACGGCAGGGATGACCTTGATGCACTCGGGGCAGACCGAGGCGGTCTTTCGGGGGAGTCCACGCGGGGCTTGGAACTCTTTCATGACTCGGGCGGGCATGTTCGTTTCCTTCCTTCGTGGGGCTCGGCCTGGGGCCGGCCTTGAGCTCCCCCACCCCACCTCCGCCTCATAACCCGTTTGTCGCTAATTGCACGACAACTCAAACCACCCCCTTTGGGGGGACCACCCCTGTACGCCGTCGCCCTTATGCGTTAGGGATTCTCCCGCTCCTATCGAGGTCCCTAACATGCCGAAATCCTCCCGCACCCGGAGGTCGTCGAAGCCGACCACACCCCCTTCTGCCAAGAAGACCCCCGCACCCGGACGTTCCGCCTCGGACCCCCCCCGCACGACTGGAACCGGGGCCTCTCTGCCCTCCTCGAGGGCCGGGGTACCCTCCCGCCCGGCACCTCAGGGCGGGGGAGCCTCCCCTCCCCCGGCGCCTGCCCCGTCCAGCACCCCCCTGCTGCGACTGGAGCGACCCTTCGACATCGACGAGTTCTGCCAGATGTTGGGGGAGACCAAGGTCTCCGCAACGGTCCCCCGTGAGCACCTTTCCGAGGTGCTCAAGCGCGTCGTGGAGTTCATGGAGTTCGGGATCTACACCTACGCGGTGGTCGTGCTCCCGGCCGCATCCCCTACCCTGGAGAAGTTCGTCGTGCAGCTCGATCGGATCGACTTCGACAACCAGCGCAAGGGCTGGACCCCCTTCCGCGAGAAGGGCCGGTCCGCCTCCCCCTTCGGACCGAACGACCAAGGCAAGGGGAACGCCCCTCCTCACCCCTGAGCCCCTCTGAAGCAGGCTGAAGTAGGCGAAGGGTAGTCGTGGGCCCCACGAGGCCGGACCATGTCCGTACGTTTCCCCTCAGGATGGAGCTGAACCCATGACGGACGACGCCTGGACCGAGCTCTCCGTGAGGCTCGAGGACCTCAAGCGGCAAGTCGACGCGCTCCGGACCCAGCAGGAGGCGCTCGTGGAGAGCGTGCAGGAGCTCACGAAGACCTTCCGCTCCCTCGCGGTCCACATGGGCATTGCGACCGACGGATACCGGCCTTCCGGCGGCGGCTCCAGCAGCTCGAGCTCGCGGCGTGACCCTCCCCCCGGGTTCGGATAGACCGCCCGGAATCGTCCCCCACGGCCTACCCCCTAGGTTCGGGGGGACCGGGGGCACGCGTCGGGCGAGCGCCCAGAAGAGAGCCCCTACCCTTCCCTCCCGTCCAGCGAGACGTTCATGTAGACGAACCGTGCGTTCCCTCCGCAGGTGGAACACGTGAGAACTGGCCTCGTGGTCGTCGGATTGATACTGTTGATCTTGGGAGCGGTGCTGTTGTTCATCCCCATCCTCCCGGGGAATACGAACTTCTCCGCGGTCTCGCCCACCCAGTGCGTGTCGCAGGCGACCTGTCAGGTCTCCTACAACATCTACGAGGCGAGCCCCTCGCTCCTGGGAGGCACCTCGGCGAAGTTCACCTGGTCCGCTCCCTCGACCATCTTCTTCTACGCCGTGACGTGCACCAACGCCGTCTCCGGTAGCCAGCTCTCCAGCGCTACGACCACCGCCCAGTTCAACGCGGCCTGCGGGACCTCCAACGTGATCGCGAACACCACCGGGACCGGTGGCACGTACACCTTCACCATCCCTTCCGGAGGCAGCTTCGTGTTCTTCGGCATATCCGCAGGCACATCCTCGGTCACCGGATCCTCGACGCTGACCGCGACGGAGCCCCTCCTTGGCCTCGTCATCCTGGTCGTCGGGCTTCTCCTCCTGATCGTGGGCGCAGCGACGACCTCCAAGAAGAAGAAGGCCGCACGGTCCGCGCCTCCCCAACCCTGGGGAGCCCCTGGACCCGGTGGAGCACCCCCCGCGGGATCTGCCCCTGGAGCCCCCCCTCAGGCCTGGCAGCAGCCCCCGCCGCAGAGGTGAGCACCCGGGGCGAGGGGCGTCAGCCCCTCCCGGGTCCCTCGCGCGAACCCTTTCTCTCCCTTCCCTTTGGGTGGAATCCTCGGAGCCTCGCTCCGCTCGTTGGATTCCCTCGCGGAGGCGGGGTCCTCCCTCCCTCGCTCCATCCTTCCTTCGTTCGCTCGCCGACTTTCAAGTACTAGCGGCCACGTCCTCCTCCCTCGGTGCAACGCATGCGACCAGGCCTTCTCATCGTAGGGGTCGCGCTGGTCGTGCTCGGCGCCGTGCTCACTTTCCTCCCTTTCCTATCGGCCGGAAGCGCTACGGGCGCGGCCGAGATCCAATCGAAGTCGATCCTCTTCGACTCGCACTACGTGGTCCACTGGTCCGGAGGGGCGTCGAACTCCGACTACGTCGCAGCCGTGGACTGCGGAGCGAGCCAGCCGGGGCCGATCTCTCAGACGAGCGGCCTCACCCAGGTGTGCGGGGGGTCGAGCGGAGCGCTCCTGGGCTCGGGCACCGGCTCGTCCGGCTCGTTCTCGGTGAGCGCTCCGGCGGGCCACTGGGTGGTCATCGCGGGCTTCACCTCCGCCTCCGGTCCTCTCGATGTCACGCCGACCGGCGGAGTGCTGATCGGCGCGAGCGCGACGGAGGGGTACTACGGTGTGCCGATCCTCTTCCTCGGCGTGCTGGTGCTCCTGCTCGGGATCGCCCTCAGGTCATCGAAGTCCGCGCGAACGCCCTCCTCCACCGACGACCGGCCAGAGGGTGCCCGCGACCCTCGCACGGAGGGCCCCTCCCCTTCGGACCCCAGCTCCCTCTCGTCCGAGGGTTCCAACGAGCCCTCTCCCTATCAGCGGCCGCCGCCCTCGTAGGAAACCTCGCGACGCCGCCCGTCCCCCGGCTCTTCAGGCGAAGGGGGGAGCCCCGATGATGGATACCGCCCGGTGCCCCAGGGGGGAGGCACCGGTGGCGGCAGCCTACACAGGGACGCGGCCCTAGATAACGGGCCCCCCCGGTGGCATATCCATTCAGAGGCTACGAGGCCCGAGGCCGCTCCCTCGAGGGGCTTCGGCCCCCGCAGGTCCCTGGCCGCTCTCGCCTCTGTCGTCGCGCTCGGGGGCCGCCCTCGGAATCGGGGGCTCTAGCGAAGGGCCCCCCCGGTCCGTGAGGCCGTGGTCCGCTAGCGGTAAAGAGCCCGGGCGGTCCCACGGGTCCGGTCCGATCCCGGAGCACTTCCATGAAGACCCGATATGTCGTCAGCGCGGAGGACGTCGCTTCCCACTACATCCACGTGGCGATCGAGGTCACCGGCGCCCCCGCCGGCGAGAGCGAACTCGACCTCGTGATGGCCGTGTGGACCCCGGGGTCCTACCTGGTCCGGGAGTTCGCCCGCCTGGTCCGCCGGGTCCAGGCCGTGGGCGAGGACGGTCGCGCCCTCTCCGTCACGAAGGTCCGCAAGAACCGGTGGCGGGTGCTCAAGGGCAAGGAGACCTCCTTCACCTTCTCCTACAGCGTCTACGCCCACGACATCTCGGTGGAGGGGATCGACCTCTCCGAGGAGCACCTCTACTTCAACGGGGCGCCCCTCTTCTGCTACGTCGACGGCCACAAGGACGAGCCGATGGAGCTCGTGGTGCACCTTCCCTCCGGGTGGAAGGCCTACAGCGAGCTGCCCGAGATCGGGAAGAACCCTCCGCGCTACCGGGCAGCGAACTTCGACGAGCTCGTCGACTATCCCTTCGACGCCGGCACGCCGACCGAGCTCTCGATCCGACCGGCGGGCGTCCCGCACCGCGTCCTGCTCTGCGGCCAGCAGGGGAACTTCTCCCCCCACAAGGTCGAGGAGGACCTCCGAAAGATCGTGGAGGCGACCTACCGGCTCTTCGGGGAGCTCCCGATGCCCCGGTACACCTTCTTCTTCCATCTCAACGACCGGTGGGACGGAGGGCTCGAGCACCTCGCCGGCACCTCGATCACGCTCCCTTCGACGGTCTTCGCGCCCAAGAAGGAGTACGAGGGTTTCCTCGAAGTGAGCTGCCATGAGTACTTCCACCTGTTCAACGTGAAGCGCATCCGGTCCCGCGTCCTGGGCCCCTTCGACTACGAGCAGGAGAACTACACGCGCATGCTCTGGGCGATGGAGGGTTTGACGGACTACTACACCTACCTCCTCCTGCGGCGCTCCGGGCTCTACGCCCCGCGGAAATACCTCGAGAAGGTCGCCGAGCAGGTCAAACGCTATCGTGACGTCCCGGGCCGCAACCAGCAGAGCCTCGAGGAAGCGAGCTTCGACAGCTGGATCGACCTCTACCGGCCCCACGAGGAGACCCGCAACATCTCGATCTCCTACTACCTCAAGGGGAACCTGGTCTCGCTCTGCATGGACCTCGAGATCCGGGGACAGAGCGGGAACCAGCGCTCGCTGGACGACGTCATGCGCCACCTCTGGAAGGAGTTCG
The DNA here is from genome assembly GCA_027306505.1 of Thermoplasmata archaeon. Classification (GTDB taxonomy): domain Archaea; phylum Thermoplasmatota; class Thermoplasmata; order Lutacidiplasmatales; family UBA184; genus JAKAAX01. The sequence continues at coordinate 130,394 of DAHUZP010000018.1, forward strand.
GGAAGAGGTCCGTCGGCATCCCTGAGGGCGACTGGCAGAAGGAGGCGGAGCGGGCGACGGGCGTCGACCTCTCCTCCTTCTTCGACCGCTACGTCCGGGGCCGCGACGAGATCGATTTCTCGCTCTTCCTGCGACGCGCGGGGCTCCTGCTCGAAGCGAAGGACGAGGAGGCCACCGAGGGGGAGGACGCCCCCGAGGCCCCGGGCTACCTCGGCGTCGAGTTCAAGCGCGAGGGGGACCGCCCCCGCCTGAGCTTCGTCCTGGACGGCGGACCCGGCCGGAGGGCGGGCCTCACGCCTGGGGACGAGATCCTCGCCTTCGACCAGTACCGCGTCACCTACGACTCCGTCGGGGACATGCTGAAGAAGTTCCCGCCGGGAGAGAAGGTCAAGCTCACGATCTTCCGTCGCGGCCTCCTCCGGACCGTCGACGTGACGCTCGGCAAGGCTCCGCCCTCGAAGTGGACCTTGAAGGCCGATCCCTCCGCGCCGGCGGAGGCCCGGAAGATCGCCGAGGACTGGCTGGGAGCGAAGTGGGAGGAGATCGGCCCCAAGGCCGGCGCCGAGAAGGACCCAGGGAAGGAGAAGGGCCGGGAGAAGGGCAAGGACTCGGAGAAGAACGCCGCCGAGGGGAACTCCTCGGAATGAGCCCGTCACCCGAGGTCGTGCTCCGCCCCATGACCCGGGAGGAGTACGGGCCCTACCTCGACGCTCTCATCGAGGAGTACGCGGCCTCCCACGTCACGGGAGGTCGGTGGACCGCCCAGGAGGCCCCGAGGGAGGCCCGCCTGGAGGTCGAGCACCTCCTGCCGCAAGGTCCCGAGACGCTCGGCCATCGGCTCTTCACCGTCCACGCGGGCACGAAGGGCCCGATGGTCGGGTTCCTCTGGGTCGCGAAGCGTCCAGGGGAGGCGTTCGTCTACGACCTCAAGATCGTCGAGTCCCACCGTAGGGAAGGCTACGGCCGGGCGACGATGCTTGCCGCCGAGGGCGTCGCGCGCGAACTGGGATGCCCTCGCATCTCGCTCCACGTGTTCGGCTCGAACACGGCGGCCCGGACGCTCTATCTCGCCTTGGGCTACCGAGAAACGAACGTCGTGATGGCGAAGGACCTCGCCTGAGCGGCCGGTCCCCTTCGGCTCAACCGTCCCGTGCGACCGGCGCTGTGGCCGCGGCCGCGGCCGGGGCCGGCCCGAGCAGGACCGCCTTCAGCCCATAGCGCCACGTCCCCTCCTGGGGGTAGAGCCGGCGCAGCACCAGCTCCACCGTAGCTCCGACGGCGGGCACGGCGGGTGACTGGTCCGTCACCTGGAAGGTCAGCGTCGGCCCGTCCCGGAACCGGACGAGCCCCACCGTGTAGTTCCCGTAGGTCTCCTGATGCCAGTCGAACTCGGTGGGCTGGGCTCCCTTGCGGATCACCGTCGCGCTCTCGATCACGGCCCCCGAGCGGGGCAGACGGTCGCGTCGCAGCTTCTCCCGGGCCCCGCAGTGGTGGCAGTGTCCGGAGGGGGGGAGCGTGAACCCTCCGCACGCCCCGCACCGCTCCCCTTCCAGGCGCCACCGTCCGGGGAGCGAGGCGCGGTAGCTCTCGCGTGAAAGGTAGGCCCCCTGGCTCAGCGAGGAGATCGGGGCACCGGCCCGGGCCCTCCAAGCCTCGTCTGGGACCGCTAGCCAGGGTCGCCCTTCCTCGACCGGGTAACCGACGATGGGCACCTTCCGGCCGTCGAGGACCGTCCGCACCGCCGTTCGCTCGGCGGTGGTGTGGACCCAGTGGGTGAGCGCTCCCGCGTCCGCGCGGGAAGCCGCCTCGACCAGGGAGAGGAGGATGGTCGCAGGTGCGTCGGGGGGAGCGCGGTAGCCGGGCGGTCCGACGAAGGGGGTGGGCCGCTGGCCCCCCTTCGCGCCCGAGCCGGTGACCCAGGAGGAGGGGGTCCGTGCGGACGTGGGACCGTTCGCCTCCCCGGGAGAGGGCACCGCCGTCGCCTCGCGCCCTCGAGCGAAGGCGAGCCCCACCGCGATCGCGCTCTGGGGGGGCGGGTCGACGATCCCGGTACCGGCGGGGGAAGCGAGCTGGACCGTGAGCACCCAGGAGATGCCATCGGACCCGCCGTTCCCCTCGTCCAGCGCGTCCGAGAGCGCGCGGGAGGCGCCCTCCGGCGTTTCGGGATAGGGCGTGATCTCCACGGCGGGCAGTCCCCAGGCCTCCAGGAGCTGCGAGCGCTCCTCGCCGGGCATCGACGCGATGAGTCGGATGGACTGGACCTCGACACGGGCCCGAGGGAGCGCGGGCTGGTGGCGGCGCAGGAGCTCTCCCACGCGCACGAGCAGCGTGAAGGCGTCCTCGTCGGGCCCCTCCACGGCAACGCCTCCTCGCTCCCACGCAGGGAGGACCACCGCTGAGGCATGCAAGGCGCTCATCCTCCTCTCCCCTCCAGCCACGTTCGCTCTCGACCCTCACACACCGAAGAGGTGCACGAGGGCCGTCGCACCGCTCCCACCCACGTTGTGCGCGAGCGCTCGTTCGGCCCCCTGCACCTGACGAGGCCCGGCCTCCTTCCTCAGCTGGTGGAAGACCTCCACCACCTGGCCGACCCCCGTGGCCCCGAGGGGATGGCCCTTCGACTTGAGGCCACCGGACGGGTTGACCGGCAAAGAGCCCCCGATCCGAGTCCGCCCTTCCAAGGTCGCCTTGGGGGCCTCGCCTGGGGACACGAGCCCCGTGTCCTCGAGGGCGAGGAGCTCCGCGATGGTGAAACAGTCGTGCAGCTCCGCGAGCTGGACCTTCTCCCGGGAGAAGGGGGCGTGCCGGAACGCCTCCTCCGCCGCCTTGCGTGAAGCGGGAAGCGTCGTGAGGCTCGTCCGGTCCTGCAGGGCGAGGTAGTCGCTCCCGCCTCCGCTCCCCTCGATCCACACGGGGGTGTCGGTGTAGCGGCGGGCCACCTCCTCCCGGGCGAGCACGACCACCGCCGCCCCGTCCGAGACGGGGCAGCAGTCGTAGAGCCCCAGAGGGTCCGCGACCCGGGGGGCCGCCCGATGCTGGTCCAGCGTGACCGGCTTCCTCAGGTGGGCCAAGGGGTTCATCGCGCCGTGGGCGTGGTTCTTGACGGCGACCGCCCCCAGCACGTCGGGGGAGAGGTGACGCTCGTGGAGATAGCGCTCGGCGAGGAGCGCGTAGACCCCGGCGAAGGTGAGGCCCGCGAGCCGTTCCCACTCCGTCTCTCCGCTCACCCCGAGCCAGAACCGGCGCCGCGCGGAGGGCTGATCGGTCATCTTCTCGACCCCGGCGACCAGGGCCACGTCGCAGGCCCCGCTGCGCAGCGCGTGGTGGGCCTGCCGGAGCCCCGTGGAGCCGCTCGCGCAGGCGTTCTCGACGTGGCTCACGGGGAGCCCCGGGCGTCCCAGTTCCTCCGCGAGCAGGCTCGCGGGGTTCCCGATCTGCCAGCCTCCGAACCCCAGGGTCGCGAGGTAGCCCTCCCCCACGTCCTCCGCTGACAGGCCATGGTCGACGGAGCCCAGCGCCTCGAAGAGGGCCTGCCGCAGGAGGGCACGGGGGGGATGGGGAAGGGCGCCGTAGGCGGTCTGGCCCGCCCCGACCACGGCGACCCGGTTGGTCCTTCCCGTCATGAGCGTGCCTTTCGGACCCGGGGAACGACCCCCGAGCAGTGTTTTAGGGCGAGAGGCTTGCTCAGATGAACCCTCCTCCGCCGGAGCAAGCCCCTCGGAAGACCATGTCGACCCCCTCTCCCGACCGTCCGCTCGTCGTGGGCGTGACCGGAGGTAGCGGCGGACCGATCGCGCTGAAGCTGCTGAAGACCCTCTCGGAGACCGATGTCCCGGTCGCCCTGGTCGTCTCCGACGGGGGTGCGACCGTCCTCCGCGAGGAGTGCGGCCTCTATCCCCGGGACCTGGAGCAGTATGTCGACGTGACCTACGACGACGGAGACTCCGCCGCCCGCATCGCGAGCGGTTCGACCCGATCGCGCGGGATGGTGATCGTCCCCTGCTCCGGCAACACCCTCGCGAAGGTCGCCCTCGGCTTCGCGGACACGCTCATCACCCGGGCGGCGCAGGTGCACCTCAAGGAGCGTCGAACGCTCGTCCTGGTGCCCCGGGAGACCCCGCTGTCGACCATCGTGCTCGGGAACATGACCCGGGTGGCCGAGGCCGGGGCGGTGGTGCTCATGGCCTCCCCACCCTACTACCTCAAGGTCGAGACCGTGGACGGCCTCGTCTCCTACCTCGCCGGGAAGATCCTCGATCAGTTCGAGATCCCCCACCGTCTCTATCGCGGATGGAAGTCCGACGAGGCCGCCCCGTAGGAGCGTGGAAGGTCCGTGCCAGATCGACCTCGCGTATGGCTGGGTTCCGGTGCGAACGTGCACTTCGCTTTCGCGGGGATGGCCCTCCTCCTGCTCCTGTTGAACCTGCTCACCCCCTCGCTCCTCGAGGGGAACGCCTCCTCCGGCAGCACCTTCCTCAGCGAGGGGAGCCTCTTGGTGGGCATCTCGGGGAACGACAATCTCACCTTCGCGCTCGAGAGCCAGGGGAAGGTCCAGTACGAGACGGTCTCCATCGGCCTCAACGGCTCGGGCTACCTCCTGGGCTCGAGCTTCCCCGGCAACTCGAGCGTCCGCTGGACCTGGGACCACTGGATCAACAGCTCCTCGGTGCTCGCAGTGGTCTTCGAGGTCACGAACCTCTCCGCTCCGGACCGCGGGGCCTTTCTGGTGAACGTGACCGCGACCACCGCCTCCACCCTCTCGGAAGGGACCTTCGCCTTCTGGTTCCAAGGCTCTGGGTCGACCGCGGTCCTCACGGTGTATCCGATCTGGCCCCTGCACGGGGCGATGACGCTCCCCGGGGGCTCCGCCCGGGCCGTCTGGCCCGAGGTCGACCTGCCGCAGGCGCTCCCGCTCGCCCAGGGCACCCTACCCACCCCGAGGAGCGTGCCATGAGGGTCAGGAGGGAAGCATGAGGATCACCCGAGCGATCCTGTTCTGGCTGGTCATCATCGTGGGGCTGGTGCTGCTCGAAGTGGCCCAGGTGACGAACCTCTTCCGTCTCGGGTTCGCCTCCGTGCTCGGCAACGTGATCGGCTTCGTCTTCGCCCTCCTCCTCGTGACCGTCCTCGCCCTCGTGGGCGCGGTCTTCGTGGGGGTCTTCATCGCCCACCGCATCCTCTCCCCCCAGGGGTTCAGCCCCTTCGAGGAGGAGATGCTCAAGATGCGGCAGGAGGTCGCGGACCTGCACCGCACCGTGGAGCTCCTGCTCCCGGAGGGACGGAGGTCCTCGGAGAGCTTCCAGAAGGGCCCCTCCGCCTCGGCCGCGCGCGAGGGGTCCGACCCGGTGCCCGCTGCGCCCTCCACCCCGACGGTCGCCCCCGCTCCTCGTGGCGGGAAGGTGGTGCCGTGAAGGTACCGGTCGTGGACAACGGCGGGCAGTGGACCCACCGGGAGTGGCGGGTCCTCCGGGACCTGGGGGCCGAGACCCGGATCGTCCCCAACTCGACCCCGTTCGAGGAGCTGGACGCGGACGGGATCGTCCTCAGCGGAGGGGCCCTCTCGCTGGAGGGGACGAACGATCCCCTGGGCCGGGCAGGGGAGTACCTCGAACGCTGCCGCGTCCCGGTGCTCGCGATATGCCTGGGACACGAGTTCCTGGCGAGGCACTTCGGCGGAGCGCTCGCTCGCGCGACCTCCCCCGAGTTCGGTCGGGTCGCGCTCACGGTGGACCGCCCGGACTCCCCGCTCTTCCAGGGGCTCCCCGCGACGATGCAGGTCTGGGCCTCCCACAGCGACGAGGTGAGCGTGGTCCCTCAGGGGTTCGACGTCCTCGCCCACTCCCCCTCGTGCCGGGTGGAGGCGATGGGCCACCGGACCCGGCCCGTCTACGGGCTCCAGTTCCATCCCGAGGTCGAGCACACCGAGCACGGGACCCAGTTCTTCGAGAACTTCCTCAAGCTCTGCCGGCGCTGAGCAGAAGCGCCTCACGATCGGGTCGAAGCGGCGCTCACGGGTCAAGGGGTCCTGCAGGAGGAGGGTCGAGACGAGCGAAGAAGCGAAGGACCGGGGGAGGGGCTCCTCCGAGGCTCGGGACCGGCCAGGCCGTCGCACTCCGGGCAGGGCCCCGTTCCTCTCGGGGCGCCGGGGATGGCTCGTCGTCTACCTCATGGTGGTCTACGGTGTCGTGCTCATCGTCGGTACGCTCGCCCTTTGGTACCTCGCGGCGCCCTCCTCCCCCGCCCCCTCCCCCACCGCGAGCGTCCCGTGCACGATCGGGGCGCTGCCCCCTACGAGGTCGAGCCCCAACGCGAGCCTCGCTGCGCGCGACAGCGCTTTCCCGTCGCCGGTGAACGGGACCTTCACACCGGAAGGCTTCACCCTGTGGATCAACACCAGCGACCGCCTGTTGCCCGGGGTCAACGTGAGCTTCGCCGTGAGGGCCCTGCCCGGACTTCCCGCCGGGGGCTCCTGCGACCTCCCCATCCCCGGAGGCAACTGGATCTCCAACGTGACCTCGCTCACCCTCGCCCCGCAGCACGACTATCCGGTCTCTTTCGTGGGAGCGCCGAACGCGGCCTACCCTCGCGAAGGGGCCTTCGCGCTCGAGGCCTGGGTCAACGCGACCAATGTCCCCGGATCGCTCGGCTCGACCCACACCTTCGTCTCAGTCTCCCCCAGCTGATGCTTGAGACGGCCAGAGGGGCCGCAAGGAGCCCGGGGCCAGGGGGCCCCACGAGGTCGTCCGGTCGATGTCCGCTCAGGGGCTGCCCGAGGATCCCCCCGCACCGAGGGGGGCGGAGCGATCCACCGGGGGGAGCGGACGGGTGTCGGGTGGGGGCCCGTAGTTGAGGGAGATCGCGAAGAGGATCGCGCCGCCCATGACCACGAAGAGCCCGATGACGAACGCGAAGGCCCCCGCGGGAGCCTCGTAGACCCACATCAGGACCGACCCGATCACGATGAGGAGCATCGAGGCGAGGAACATCGCGAAGCTGGCCACGGGGTCCGGGCAACCTCCGAGAGATTAAGGATTTCTCCACCTTCCCCCCCCACCGGGGCGGGCCCTCCTCAGGCTTATGGGAGGCGCACCCCCCTACCGCGCAGAAGCAGGAGCAGGTCATGCCACGTGTACGATACACCTCGGGCGGCAAGGAGGGTGAGCTGCTCATCCGGGCGAAGGCGCTCCGGAAGGACCCGACCCTCCTCCTGCCCCGCCTCGCCAAGGGGTGCCCGGACGCCCCCTTCGAGCGTATCCGTCGCGACCTCGAGACGGTGAAGGGAGCGAAGCAGGACCCGAAGGAGCTCCACCGGCTCTCCGGCAAGGGGGAGGACCTCGCCCGGTCGCTCGCGGGGCTCCTGTACTACGCGGAGGAGCACCCCGACCTCAACTCGGCCGTCGCCCGACATCCGACCGGTGACATCCCGTTCCTTCCTCTGGCGAACGCTTCCAAGGAATCGCTCATCGCGGTCCAGTACTACGACGACCCGCGCCGTCTCCTCCTCGGCTACGTCCACCTCGCGCGAGGGGGGTTCTTCGGAGGCGGCGGGCTCCACTTCTACGCTCTCGAGCGGGAGATCCTGTGCACGGGCAAGGAGGCCGCCCCTCCGCCCGAGTTCGTCCGGGCGACGCTCGAGCGCCTGCCCTACCGGATCGCCCCCGCCGCCGGGGAGGCGGCCGGCGCCGGGACCTCCGGGCGCCGCGACGCCTCCTCCCACGTCATGATCTGCCCCCATCTCGCACGGGGCGACGCGGAAGCCCATCTCATCGTGCGGTGGACCTCGGTCGACCGGACGCTCAAGATCTGCCGCAAGTGTGCCCGGGAGGACACGCACCTGCTCTCCGCGCTGTCAGAGAGCATGGCCATCCCGAGCCTGGAGGGCGAGTTCGAGGTCGAGGCGACCCTGCCCATCGACCACGCCCACAAGGGGGCCTGCGCGCTCACCTCCCTCCCGTCGCTCTCCTCCTCCCTGGAGAAGCGCTACCGCGCCGGCCGTCTCAGCGACGCTTCGCTGCTCAAGTCCTTCGGGGAGGACGTGGACCGTTCCCTGGAATCGGTCCGCTCCACGGTGCTCGTCGCAGGCGGCCGTTGCTACGAGGGCAATGTCGAGGACTTCCTGGAGGCCCTGGGACCCACCCATGTCGAGCGCGCCGCGCTCTCCGAGGTGCTGCCCACGTTGGGCCGACCCTTGATCTGCCCGGAGGCCCGGGCCGGGAAGGTCGTCGAGCTCCTGTGGAAGGACCACTCGATGGAGCTCTTGACCGCGGCAGGGGCTTCCTCTGAGGAGGCCCGCCGCCGGGAGGCCGAGGCCCGCAGCGCCCCGGGCCGTGTCGCGGAGGTCCTGAACCGCATGGCCCAGCATCTCAAGGAGGAGGAGGCGGTCGCCCAACTGCCCTCGTACCGGGACCTCGCCCCCGAGGCGGCCCTCGCTGACCGTCTCGCCCGCTTGATGCGCACCGCCGGCGCACCCGAGGTGGAGCGGTCCATCGCGCGGGAGTCCCCCCCCGAAGGCAAGGTGCGGGGCCTCGCGTGGGCCTTCCTCCTCGCCCTTGGGAAGGAGGGGCAGCAGGCCTGGAGGTTCTCCGACACCGAGAAGGAGTTCGGGGAGGCCCTCGCCCCCGCGGCCCGCAAGCTCCTCGCCGCTCCGGCGAAGGGCTACCACGAGGCGCTGAACGCCCTCCTGCTGGAGGCCGGCATCCCCACCTGGGGCGTCAGGGTCTCAGCCGACCGGGGACCCAAGGCCTAGCCCACAGGTCCCTGGGGCGCCGTCCCCTGGGTCGGCGCAGAGCGGCGGAGCGCCTCCTCCTCGACGAAGTGCAGCGAGGGCCCGGGCACGATCAGGCAGTGCAGCGGGGGCCCGAAGTCCTTGCCCTCCAGTTCGGTGAGACGGCCGACGTGGACGGAGGCCGTGGGCGAGCCCGCGCGAGCGACGACCACCACGCGCCGTTCGGGCACGAAGAGCCCGCCCTTCTTCTCCCGCTCCATCTCGGCGAGCCGTTGGAGCGCCTCGCCCCCGAGGAGGAAGACCCCGGCCTTCGGGTCCAGGTCGAGGAGCACCAGGGTGTGGAGCTCCGCCCGCCAGTTGGCGAGGATGAGGTCGTAGGGGGAGGTGGGGCGGAAGCCCGGGACCGGTCGGGGGAGCGACACCGTGCGGCCGAAGCGGTAGTGGCTGAGGCCCGCGAGGCTCGCCGCGGCCGTGAGGATGCTCGCGTTGTGCAGGACCCGCCAGGCGTGCCCCTTCTCCTCCACCGAGAGACGGAGCGACACGTGTGTCGTCGCGGCGAAAGGCTCGCCCACGACGAGGAGGGCGACCCGCGAGTGACCCTCCAGGGCCGAGAGGACCTTTCCGCCCTCCTCCACCTGCTCCCGTTCCAGGAGCTCGACGGGACGCCCCAGCCGTTCGGAGAGCCGTCGGAGGGCGCCTTCTCCCCAGCGGGAGGTGTACTCCTCCGCGAAGAGGACCTCGCAGCGAGAGAGCTCCTCCAGGGCCCGCACGGTGAGGTCCTTCTCGTCGAAGAGCCCGAGTCCGACGAAGAGGAGCTCGCTCACAGGGGGACCCCGCCGATGGAGCGTGCGGCGGGGATGAAGGCGGCGGTCCCCGGGTCCCCTTCTACCGCGCGCCCGAGCTGGGGAGCGTGGCCAGGCGGCTCCCGGGGACGGCCCGACCCCCCCCTCCCATGCCCTCCGGCAGGCGGGTCCGCCCCGCCGGGGTCCGAGCCGCAAAAAGAAATACTCTTAAACCCGAGGGCGCACCTCCCCCCACGGCTGCGAACGTGAGCTCCTCGGGTCCTTCTGCTGCACCGGAACCGCCCAGCGCCCCCTTCTATGGAGGAGCGGTCTCTCCCCGGGGTCCCGGCTTCGCTTCCATGCCCACCGAACCCCCCCAGCCCGAGAGCCCTTCCTTCGCATCCCCCGCCCCGTCCGCTCCGACCTCTCCCGCTCCTGCCGCACCGGGGGGCGAGGGAGGTTCGAAGGACCTCCAGCGCCGTGCGGAGGCGGCCTTGCTGCGCCGGGCGAAGACCCTCTCGTTCGTCATCATCGCCCTGCTGCTCGTGACGGCGATCGGGTACACGGTCTACGCCGCGACGGGCATCGGCGAGTCCCAGATGGTCTTCACCAAGGTCCAGAACGGCTACAACGCCACGACCACGACGACCAACCCCAACGGGACGACCACGAGCGGCAACCAAATGCTCCGGCCCGCGAACAACACCACCACCCCGATCGGCTCGCTGCCCATCGGCCCCTACTTCGGGTTCCTCAAGTGGAGCCTGCTCGTGGACCTCGCCATCGTCTGGTTCCTCGTGGTCTTCACGATCTTCTCCGTCCTTCGCCCCTCGAACCTCCGCGACCCTTCGAAGCTCCTGGACATCTTCTACCTCAACCTGCTCTTCGGGGTGGTGTTCTGGCCGCTCGCGGCCCTGGGCTCCTACTTCGGCACCTGGGCCCCTGCGGTCATGTTACCGCTGGGCCTGATCCCCGCCGTGGTCCTGACCGTCTTCGTCGCCCGGTTCATCGAGGAGGGCACGGGGGGCACCCTGGTCTTCCTGACCGTGCTCTTCTCCATGGGCGCGGTGATGGCGCTCAATGCCATCCTCTGGGGGGCCGTGCTCTCGGGCGGGGACCTCGCCCTGGTGATCGTCCTGCAGTTCCTGCCCGCGCTCGCCTACTTCGGCTGGGCCTGGTTCGACAAGGTCGAGCCGATCAAGAACCGACCGATCGTGGCCGAGCTGCTCATGTGGGGCGGGATCGGAGTGATCCTCTCGGCAGCGGTGGGCGTGGGGGTGACACAGTCCTTCGGGAGTGCCACCTTCGACATCCTCACCGTGAGCTCCCTGTTCACCGGATCGACCGACCTGGTCTCCCCGCAGATCGCACCGTGGCTGTTCATCAACGGGGTGAGCTCGACCCCCTTCGGCGTCTTCGTAGCGTTCTACCTCCCGATCATCTTCGGTCTCACCGGGCTCGCGACCGCGGTCATGAGCATCCCTCCCCTCATGGCGGTGGGCGACTTCCTCACGATCCGCAGCGGTTCGTCCGTCGCGGACCAGTGCCGCCGCTGCAACAAGCCCTTCATCGCCGTGCGCTCGCAGGCGACCGGTTACTGCCAGCGCTGCCGCGTCCGCCCCGAGGTCATCCGCAAGCTGCGTCAGGGCTCGAGCCCCACCGCGGCGCCTCCCCCCACCTCTACGATCTGAGCGCGCGATCGCCCCCGGGGCGCTCCGCGCGGTCGGGGGGCAGCCCCCCGAGCCATCGAGCGGACGCGTCGCCGCGCAGTCCACGCCACCGCTCGATGGCGGGGACACTAGCCCCGGAGGGCCACGACGGGGCAGGGGGCGTTGCGGAAGACCTCCTCGACGAGGCGCCGCGTGATGAGCGGCCCCTCCTCCCGCTGGGGGTCTTCGGCGATCAGGAGCAACCCGTAGCGCTCACGCTGCGCCGCGGCGAGGATCACTTCGCTCATGACCCGGCTCCTCCCCACCAGGAGCCGCTTCGGCAGGTACACGCGACGATGCTGATGCGCGATGCCCCGTGGGGTGATGATCGAGGTGCGCCGGTCGCTCCCCCCTCCTTGGGGGGCGTCGCCCGGCCGGCCACCCGTGGAGAGGTCGAGCGTCACGAGCGGGATGCCGCCCCGGCGCACCGCGACCTGCTCGGCGAGCAGCATCGCCTTCGGAGGGGGGTGCCCGGTCATGGAGGGAAGCAGGACCTTGTCGTAGAGCGCCCCGGTCAGGGCGAGGTGGTTCGCGATGAGCACGTCGCAGGGGGCGTGCTGGAGGAGCGCGGTCGCGGTGTGGCCCACGAAGGGGGCGTGCCCCCGCCGCTCCCCCCGCAGGGTGAAGAGGATCGCATCGATGCTGTGGCTCTCCGCGACCTCCAGGATCTCCGAGGGCACGTCACGGCCCGAGCGCACCTCTGGCTCCACCGGCACGTCGAGCGCGGCCCCCGTCTCGTGGGCGGGGATCACGATGTTGACCGAGGAGCGCCAAAGACGGGTGACCTCCGGGATGGTCACCGACGGGATCACGTGGAGGATCCGGAGCTCCCCGTTGGGGTCGAGCAGGTCCGCCCCGAAGCGAAGGAGCGGCTCGACCTCCTGTGGGGTCGCGACCGGGATCAAGATCTTGCGGTACACCTACGCACCTCCCCGGGACCCGGCGCCCCTCCCCCGAGCGAAGGGGACGCGCTCACGGTATGAGGACATTTCGCCGAACCTCGCCCCTCGCGCCAGGGGAGGCACCATCAGACCCACGCTCCCGCGAGCTGAGGCTGCTGGAGCAGGGCCTGGTCGAGCTGAACGACGTTCACGTAATCGGGACCGATGAACCCCGCCTGCGGTTGCACGAGGCTCGCGTTGACGAGGGACCAGAGGGTCGAGGAGGAGACGTTGGAGAAGTGGGCGACCCGTGGGATCTGGATGAGGACCGCATCGGGGTAGAGGTCGGGGTCGAGGCCGCTGTAGGAGGGAGAGACCAGGTCGAGGGGCACCGTGGTGTTGAGGAGCCCGTACTCCCGGATGTAGTGGAGGGTCGTGTTCCGTAACGCCCCCGAGACCGGTCCGTACGGGTTCTCTCCGCCGGCTCCCGTGTAGGGCTGCCAGTCGATCATGGAGGGGCGCAGCCAGAAGAGCGCCGGGTTCGAGATGTTCTCCCCGATCATGGTCGCGACGTGCGCCGGGTCGACCGGGAAGAGCGCCTGGGCGACCAGGGTCACGGCCCCCGGGTAGACCACCGCGCTCACGAGGACCATCATGACCAGGAAGAGCGCCGCCGCCCGGAAGGAGGGCAGGCGGAACGGCGGCTCGGGCACGCCGTCCGGGTCCAGGAGGTCCGCCTCGATCGGCCCGGAGGGCGGTGGGGCGGGCTCCCCGGGCGCGCGCCCCAAGGGAAGGCCCGGAGGCGCGCGCGGTTTCCCGGCGCGGGGTGCGGGGACGGCGGTCTCGCCGCTCGGGGCGGGGGTCGGCGTCGCGGCGGGGGTCGTTGGGCCCTTCCCGGTCGGCACCGGCTCCTCGGCGACAGGGGTCCCGGGGTCCTCGGTCAAGCGCCCCCCAGGAAGTGCCCGAGGCCGCCGATCAACAGGGAGAGCGCGTTGGGCGGGACCGCGGAGAGGCCCATGTAGAGGAGCTTGATCCCGACGAAGGCGCTCACGAGACCGCCCCCTCCGTAGAGGATGAGGTTCCTCCGGAGCAGCTCCACCGCGGTCGCCGGGCGGAAGGAAGCGCCCACCAGGGCGAGGGGGATGAGCGCCGGGATCATGAGGCCGTTGAAGAGCAGCGTAGCGAGGACCGCGAGCTGAGGGTTCGCGAGCCCGAGCACATTGAGCACCGCGACGTTCGCGCTGCCGATGAACATCGCCGGGACGATCGCGAAGTACTTCGCGACGTCGTTCGTGATGGAGAAGGTGGTGAGGGCGCCCCGGGTGATGAGCAGCTGCTTGCCGATGGAGATCACCTCGATCACCTTCGTGGGGTCGCTGTCCAGGTCGACCATGTTCCCGGCCTCCTTCGCGGCCGAGGTCCCGCTGTTCATCGCGAGCCCCACGTCCGCCCGGGCGAGGGCCGGGGCGTCGTTGGTCCCGTCGCCCGTCATGGCGACGAGGTGCCCGTAGCGCTTCTCGCGCTGGATGAGCTCGAGCTTCGTCTCGGGCTTCGCCTCCGCGACGAAGTCATCGACACCGCTCTCCCGGGCGATGGAGGCGGCGGTGAGGCGGTTGTCGCCGGTGCACATGATCGTGCGGATGCCCATCAGCTTCAGTTCCTGGATTCGGGAGTGGATGCCGGGCTTCACCACGTCCTTCAGCACCACGAGCCCCAGCGCCTTCTTGCGCAGGACGATCGCGAGGGGCGTCATGCCCTGTCGGGAGACGTCCGCCGCGGCCTGGCGGAGGGGGAGCGGCAGCGCCCCGGCGTAGGCTTCCACGGCCGAGAGGGCGCCCTTCATCGCCTCGGTGCCGTCCGCGAGGACGAACCCGCTCATGCGCCGCTGCGGGGAGAAGGGCACCACGCGCCCCTCCTGGACCTTGATGTGCGGGTCGAGCCGGGCCCCGCGCAGGTTCGCGAGCCGAGCGATGGAGCGGCCCTCCGGGGTGTCGTCGAGGGTCGAGGAGAGGATCGCCCCCTGGAGCAGCTCCTCCTGGGCGATCCCCGGGGCCGGCACGAACTGCACCGCGAGGCGGTTCCCCACGGTGATGGTCCCGGTCTTGTCCAGGATGAGGACGTCCAGGTCCCCTGCCGCTTCGATCGCCTTGCCGCTCTTCGCGATGACGTTCGACCGTCCCACCCGGTTCACCCCGGATATCCCGATCGCGGACAGCAGGCCTCCGATGGTGGTGGGGATGAGGCAGACCACGAGCGCGATGAGCGAGCCCAGGTTGAGCACCCCCAACCCGGTGAACCGGAGCAGGTAGGCGAGCGTGATCACCACCACCAGCAAGGCCGCCGTGAGCGCGGTGAGGACGATCGTGAGGGAAACCTCGTTGGGGCTCTTGTCCCGGGAGGTCGCTTCCACGAGCTGGATCATCCGGTCGAGGAAGCTGGTGCCCGGCTCCGCCGTCACGCGGACCTCGATCGTGCCTCTCAGCACGCGGCTCCCCCCGAGGACGCTCGTTCGGTCCCCCCCGCTCTCCCGGAGGACCGCTTCCGACTCCCCCGTCATCATCGACTCGTCGATGAGGGCACCGCCCTTCACCACGTCCCCATCCAAGGGGAGCGTGTCCCCCGGCCGGGCCTCGACCAGGTCCCCCACGTGAAGGTGGGAGGGGGCGGTCCAGGAGCGGCGTCCGTCGGGCAGGATCTGACGGGCTTGGAGCCCACTTCGCATGGTGCGCAGGGTGTCCGCCTGCGCCTTGCCCTGCGCCTCGGCGATCGCCTCCGCCAGGTTAGCGAACCAGAGGGTCAGGAGGAGGATGATGTCAATCTCGAGGTAGTAGGTCTGGTCGAACCCCTGGCGCATGATGTCGGGGAAGAACTCGGGGAAGAGAGCGAGGGCGAGCAGCAGCAAGAAGAAGACGAAGACCACGAACATGATCGGGTTGCGGGCCTGCTCGCGGGGGTGGAACTTCTTGAGCGAGGTCTTGAGGACGAGCGCGACGCTGGTGTGCGAGCGGCGACGGACGCTGACGCGCGCCCCATGCTCGACCCCCAGCTCGGCCGGTGCCGGCGTCACGGTGGGGTCACCCCGGAGGAGAAGGGCCCCATCGCGAGCACCGGGAGGAAGAGCAGGCCGCTCACGACCAGCACGAAGACGATGAAGTAGGCCGTGAAGGTCGCGGACTGGGTCTTGAGGGTTCCCGGTCCAGGGGGCATGATCCGCTCCCGCGCGAGCGCCCCGCCCACGGCGAGCATCGCCAGGATCGGGAGGAAGCGGCCGACCAGCATGATGATCGCTCCGACGACGTTGAAGTACGGCGTCGCGTCGCCGGCCCCGAGCGGGAAGCCCATGCCGCTGCCGTTGTTCGCGGACTCGCTCGCGAACTCGTAGAGCACCTGGGTGAACCCTTGGGAGCCGGAGCCGGCCCCGGTCGCCTGGGCGAGGAGGCCCGGCCAAGCGGCGGTGATCGCAAGCGGGATCAGGATCGCGAAGGGGTGGGAGAGGAGCGTCACCGCGGCCCACTTCATCGTGCTACGGCCGACCTTCTTCCCGAGGTACTCGGGGGTGCGTCCGACCATGAGGCCCCCCACGAAGATCGCGAGGAGGACGTTCACCAGCAACATGCCGAAGCCGGTGCCGACACCGCCGGGGGCATCCTGGAGGAACATCCCCCAGAGGAGGACCAGCTGCGCTCCCGGGGTCAGGGACTGGAGGGCCATGGAGGTGGCCCCGACGTTCGCGTAGATGCTCGTGACCTGGAAGAGGCTCGTCTCCCCCAGGGTGAAGCGGGACTCCCCCCCCATCACCGCATAGCCGGAGGCCTGGCTAACGGGAAGGCCGTTCAGCGCGGGGTTCGCGATCTCGAAGACGAAGAATAGCCCGAGCGCGACCACGAAGATCGCCAGGACTGCCGCGATGAGCGGCTGCGCCTCCTTCGGGCGCCGCACCATCTCCCCGAACATGAAGGGGGTCGTGAACGGGATAAGCATCATGATCACCACCGCCACGTCGTTGGTGAGCGCGGTCGGGTTCTGGAGCGGCTGGCCGAAGTTGGAGGCGAAGAACCCGCCGCCGTTCGTGCCCAGCAGCTCGATGCCTCCCCAGGAGGCGAGGGGACCGGCCGGCACCGCCTCCACCGTGCCGTTGAGGAGGGAGACCGACGTGCTCTGGGAGAGGGTCTGCTCCACCCCCAGCAGCAGGAAGACCAGGGCCGCGACCAGCGCAAGAGGGACGAAGACCCGCGTCGCGGCCCGGGTCGCGTCCACCCAGAAGTTCCCGATCGTGCCGTCCCGTCGGACGAAACCCCGGATGAAGGCGACGATGACGGAGAGGCCCGTGACGGCAGAGAGGAACATCAGCATCTCCAGCCCCGCCAGCGCGGAGAGCAGCGAGAGCTGCGTCTCTCCCGCGTAGTGCTGGAAGTCCGTGTTCGTCGTGAAGGAGGCGGAAGTGTGCAGCGCGAGGTCCCAGCTCATCCCGGGGGCTCCCCACGCGTTGAGCGGAAGGCCCCCCTGCATGATCAGCAGGGCGAAGACGAAGACCATCGCGAGGCCGTTCAGCAGGATCAGCGAGACCGCGTACTCCTTCCAGCCCATGGAGCTGCGCGGGTTGGTCCCCAGCAGCCGGAAGAGGCCGCGCTCGAAGGGCCCCAGGAGGGTGTCGAGGAGCGTCGGCCGGCCCATGAAGACGCGGGCCATGTAGGGGCCGAGCCAGCGGGCGAGGACCAACCCTACCGCGAGAGTGAGGCCCACGTCCCAAACGGAGTAGATCGAGGACAAGGCCTACCTTCCAGGTTTCGCGGGTCGATCAGATGCGCTCGGGGCGGACCATCGCGTAGAGCAGGTAGAGGACCAGGCCGATGCTGACGACGGTGAAACAGGCGAGCCCTAGGTTCTGGAGGACCGCGCCGCCGTCCACGATGGTCCCTACCCGGGTCGCGGAGCCAGGTGTCGCTTCATAAGGGTGTCGTCCGCTCTCGAGGGGAAGCCCGCCCGACAGGAAATGTGTAAACGAACGGCCCGGCCGCTCGAGGAGGGCTCAGCCCTGGGCGGGTTCCGGGGGACGCTCGAACCGGGCCTTCAGGATCGCGTCCCGGAGCTCCGAGGGCTTCGCCGGGGCGGCGACCTGGGTGTCCGCGCCCAGGCGCGAGTCGGTGGTGGAAGGGGAATCGCCCGGGCTCTCTGAGCCGAACGTGACCGCGACGACCCTTCCCCCGGGCAGGGTCCGGCGGGTCTCCTCGATGGTCCTTCGCCAGATCTCGGGTGGCCCGCTCAAGCAGAGCACGACGACCCCCGTCGCATGCTCGTGGCGGTCCTTCGCGGAGAACTCCCTCGGCTTGGAGGCCTCGGCGTCCGCTTGGACCCCCTCCGCCGCCATGGACTCCCGCACGAGGAAGCGGATCATGGGGTCCTCCCCTACCAGGAGAGCGCGCAGGCGGGGGGATACCTCGGGCACGCTAGGGGTGACCGGCGGCCGATACATATGCATGCCGACGTATCGGGGTCGAACTCCCCTCTTCCGTGTCGGTCGGGCCGTGCCATGGGCCCAGCACCCGCCTTCGCGGGTCCAGGGGAAGGTTTTGATATACCGACCCCCATTGACCATTGACGCTGTGCAAGAGTATGACCCCCTAAGGGAAGTCACCCAAGAACTCGACCGAGAGGAAGCCGTCCTGACCGTTCGCGTGGAACGGCGTCGGTACAACAAGCCCACCACCGTCATCTCGGGCTTCCCCAAGGACGCGGACCTTCATTCCATCGCGAAGCAGCTCAAGACCGCTCTCGCCACGGGCGGCACCGGCAAGGACGGCGAGATCGTCCTCCTGGGCGACCACGGCCGAAGGGCGAAGGAGAAGCTCG
Source organism: Thermoplasmata archaeon (assembly GCA_027306505.1). Lineage (GTDB taxonomy): Archaea > Thermoplasmatota > Thermoplasmata > Lutacidiplasmatales > UBA184 > JAKAAX01. Next base: position 148,341 of record DAHUZP010000018.1, read on the forward strand.
CGACCCTCGGCTACCACGTGGCCGACGCGTAGGGCCCGTCCGGTCGCGTTGGCGACCCTTCGGAGGAGGAAGGGGCCCCACCCCCCGCTCATGGCGCACATGGAGGACCAGGGGCGCGAGAGCGCGGAGGATGCCCTCCTCCTGTCGGAGGGCGACCCCCTGCTGGAGCGGGCGGTGCAGCTCTACCTGGAGCTCCGCCTTCTGAAGCGTCCCCCCGAGAGCGCCCCGGGCGCGGAGCGGAAGGCGCTCCGATGGGTCGAGGAGGAGGCGAGAAGCCTCGGTCGAGAGGTCGACCCCTCCTGGCCCTCGTGGCTCGCCCGCGCCTTCCTCGACGTGGAGGGAGACGTGGCCGAGGCCCAGGTCCGACGGCGGCAGGCGAGGCGAAGGCCCTCCCGAGGGGGACCGCTCGCGCTCCCGGAGCGTCAGGGCCCCGGTGGGCCCTAACTCACCCCCCTCCCCTAGCTCGACACCCAGGTCGCGCTGAAGGCCGTGTACGGGCTCGTGACCGCGCTCGTGGTCGCCTTCACCGTCCCGCTGCTGGACATGGTGATCTGAGCGGTCTGCCAGGCGGAGCCCACGATGGACCCGGAGACCCCGTTCAGCGTCACGGCGCAGTTCGAGAAGTGGACGGTCCCGAAGTCCGCGAGCGGAAGGATGCCTCCCCCGGAAGGGGCCTCGTCGATCCACTCCGCGCTGGAGCGGTCCGCGTGCTTGAGCATCTTCGTGGTCTGGAAGGTCTGTCCGGAGGTGACGTCCGTGAGCGTGAGCACGAAGTTCCCGGAGCCCTGGTAGTGGACCTCCGCCGAGATGGTGTCACCCGGCAGGATGGTGAGCGCGATGTTGACCGAGGACTTGGGGTACATCTCGTACCAGGCGTAATAGGTCGGCGTCCCGGAGTGGCAGTCCGAGTCCGTCCCGGTCTGCTCCACCGTGCCGCTCGAGTAGCCGTCGATGCCCACCCAGAACGAGGAGTAGGCCGTCTCCCCGGCGGTGCAGGTGACCGAGGGCTCGGTCCAGGTGCCCTTCACGTCCGAGACGACCCCGGAGGCGGGAGAGTTGAGGCAGGTCTCGACCGCGTAGCCACCCCAGTTCGAGCTCGTGGTCGGGGTCACGGTCCCGCCGCCGGTGCAGGAGCCGCCGCCCTTGTGGGACTTCCCATCCGCGAAGCCGGTCGCGGGGGTCGTCTCTCGGAGGATCGGGGTGAGCGAGGGTCCGCTCGAGGGCAGGACCATGCAGACCGCGAGGCCGGTGACGAGGACGCCCAAGGCGAGAGCGGCGAAGGTCGAAGATCGGTGGGAGACCGGACCGAACATGGTCCTCCCGATGGGAACCCGTGTATAGACCTTCCTCTTCGAACGAGAGTTTGGGACAGAACCTCCCGGTGGGGTGTCCTGATGGTCAGCCGGCCATAGGGGCGAAGGACGTGAACGTCGTGTCCCGCTCCAGCCATCACGGGTAGCAGAGGCGCCGAAGGTTCCTCACGACACCCCTGAGCATCGCCTCCGTCTCCTTCCCAGGAGGGAGCCGTTTGCGGATCTTTCCCGGGTTCCGAGCTTCTCTCGACCACCAGGTGGCCTCCACCCGCACTCGCTG